>JAJDZB010000096.1:0-71988 GCA_022824835.1 Candidatus Poribacteria bacterium
GTTTTTAGTCCAGACGGTAAAACGGTTGCAATTGCACTTAACGATTCTACTATTCGGCTATTTGATGGCATTACTGGTGAACCTAAGTCAACCATCAAAGGACATAGATATCAAGTATTGATGTTCAGTCCAGACAGCAAAACGCTTGTTGGTGGTAGTGGTGAAATGATCCGATTGTTGAATGTTGCTACAGGTGAGTTACAGACAGAATTTGCAGCACATGCGATTAGTGTAAAGACCCTTAATTACTCAGCAGATGCCAAAACGATTATAAGTCATGGGTCGGATAGCAATGTAAT
This sequence comes from Candidatus Poribacteria bacterium, assembly GCA_022824835.1. GTDB lineage: Bacteria > Poribacteria > WGA-4E > WGA-4E > WGA-3G > MSPOR6. Next base: position 300 of record JAJDZB010000096.1, read on the forward strand.
TATATGGGATGCTGAAACAGGTGCGTTTTTGAGCATATATAAGTCAAATATGAAAGAGATTTCATCCGTAGACTATTCGAGAGATGGTAAATCCCTTGTCGTATTAGGTTCAGATAATACTATCATTCTGTGGAATACACATACTGGAGAGAAAACACAAACTATCAATAATGAATTAGAATTATACGATGTACGGTTCTCGCCAGATGGAACAACTTTTGCATGTGATGCTGATAATGGAACTATGCTTTTATTTGAGGCAGCTACTGGAACGTTATTACATCAGTTTAAAATGCCTGGGGTAAGCAATTATGTCAGTGATTTTAAGTATTCACCAGACAGCAAAACACTTGCAGTTTACGATGGATCTGAGATATTTTTCTGGGATTTAAATAGTTTTGAAATTCATTCAACAATCACAGATTATTCAGATGTAGTTGGTGGCGCAATTTTCGGTCCAAATGATAAAATACTGGTCAGTGTTGATGACATTGTACGTATTTGGGACATAGAAGAAAATATACTACAAAGAAGAATAGAAGCACAAGGCAATGCCATAGCAATTGCCCTTTCATCGGATGGTAAAAACTTAGCAATTGGAACTTCTGATGATACAATTCTCTTGTGGGATGCAATTAATTGGAAACACAGTAGGACTCTTGAAGGTCACACAAATACAGTATTCTTAGTTGTTTTTAGTCCAAATGGAAAAGTGATAGCCAGTGCAAGCTATGAAGACACAATAAAAATATGGGATGTCCAAACTGGTGATCTACAATACACATTTAACGCGGATATATCAGATTCAAGGAAACTGTTGTTTTCACCTGATGGAAGATATCTGATGGGAATTGTGAAAGTAGAGGATGTCACAAAAATATGCACTTGGGACATAGTAGCAGGTGAATTAATCACCTCGACTGATACTGAGATAGAGGTTGATGAATATCTCTCTTTGGACTTCTCTTATGATGGATTGACTATTGTCACTACTGATGACCAATTCAATATACATTTTTGGAATGTGGCAACAGGTAAACGCAAAGATATCTTCATTCCAAATGCCAAAGGATATGATGTAGCTTTCTCACCAGATAATAAAACAGTGGCGGTTGAATATTCAGACAAAATATCACTATGGGATATTGAAACAGGTGAACTTAGGAAAACCTTGGAAGGACATGTATCTGCTATAAATTCAATGGTCTTCTCATCAGACAGCACAAAGCTTGTGAGTAGCTGCAGGGACAGCACAGTGATATTGTGGGATTTGACCGATTAGAAAATAAAAAGCAGATTTCAGAATTCATGTCAAAATTTTAGATATAGCAACAATCACCGAAAAACAGAAAAATGGAGCATTCTTAAATGAACAAACTAATCCTTATTTTTATAATTCTACCCTTGATATCAATAATCGGTCTACCAAAGTCCACTGCTCAATTAGACCCACAATTGAGTTTACCTGAAGGTGTAATAGCACGTATAGGAAAAGGTGGAATAAAGACAATAAAGTTTTTTCCTGATGGATCGAAACTGGCAGTTGGCAGCACCATCGGAATATGGGTTTATGATGTTCAAACGGGTGAAGCAATTGATCTGCTAACGGCTCATACAGGACCTGTCAATTCAATAGCATTTACGCCAGATGGAAATACGTTTGCATCTGCAAGCGATGATAATACAGCAAGGTTATGGGAGGCAAACACAGGCCAACGCAAAGATACTGTCTTTGAACTTCCAGGTGATGCAGATGCGTTAGATATTAGTGCTGATGGTAAGGTTATGGCTATTGGTTGTTATAAAGCAATCCATCTGTTTGATTTTCACCAAGGATGGCGGATTAAAGAATTAAGAAGACATACAGAGGATGTTTCCTCAGTATTGTTCTCACCGGATGGGAAACTTCTTGCCAGTTGTGCAGAAGAGGGAGATGATACCATTCTTCTCTGGGACGCACAAACTGGCAACCTTTTACGAGCAATTACGGAAGATGCAGATATCGTATCTATTGCGTTCTCTCCAGACAGCAGCACGCTTGCAAGTGCAACTTGGCAAGGAGAGATTCGTTTGTGGGATGTCGTTACTGCTAAACTCCTGAGAACATGCGAGACAGAAGGTTGGATGAATTACGGTAACGCTTTGGCGTTTTCTCCAGATGGACGCACACTTGCAGGTGGATTTGATGGAGAGGCGATGTGTTTTTGGGATGCCACCACTGGTAGAATCCAAAAAACTATTGAGCATGAAGATTCGGTCGTATCAATATCATATTCACCAGATGGAAGTGTCCTTGCGAGTGCAATGGAAAATGGCGTTATCCAATTTTGGGATGTTTCAACAGGTAAACTTCAAAAGGCTATTCCAAGTAGGATACCGCATATTTCTTCTGTGGTATGTTCACCAAATGAAAATATAATGGCAAGTGGGAATGACACGGATATCTGCTTCTGGAATTTAGACACTGGAAAACTTCTAAACACGATTTTCGCGCCACAGGATACTATTCATTCTGTTTGCTTTTCATCGGATGGTAATATCCTTGCAAGTGGGGGTGATTCTCATAAGGTGAGGTTATGGGATGCCCAAAATGGAAGGTTCCTCGGTACGTATTTGGGGCATACAAGCTCTATTTCTGCAGTAGCTTTTTCACCAGATGATAGCATGATTGCCAGTGGAAGTAGTGATAACAGTATACGTACGTGGGAAATTCGTAAAGGTGAACAGATCCTTACTGGTGATCTATTGCATACGTTTGAAGGACATACCAATGGTGTCTCTGCTGTCACCTTTTCACCTGATGGTAAGGTGCTTGCCAGTGGAAGTAAGGATAGAACAGTTCGATTGTGGGAAGTAAAGTCAGGAATCTTATTGAATACACTGGTTGGTCACAACGGAGATGTTCAGACGGTAAGGTTTTCACCTGATGGCAAATACCTCGTGAGTGGGTGTTGTTGGAGCGGAAATTGGGATGGCAAAGTCTGTTTGTGGAATCCACAAACTGGTGAACTTCTATTATCCCTTAAACATGAGACTGTTGCAGCAACCACGTTTTCTCCGGATGGATCCATGCTTGTTTACGCTAACGATGATACAATATACTTTTTTGACATTGACACAGAAAACACCATTACAATGTTGAAGGGACATACAGATGTGATTGATAGTCTTGCATATTCATCAGATGGTAAAACGCTCGTCAGTGGAAGTAAAGACGGAACTATATTGATTTGGGACATTGAAAAGCATTTTAATAGGTAGAAATTCTGAGGGTGAGGGACTCTCTTTAGTCCCGTAGGGACACAATGTGTATAGATCGCGGTTGAACACGTTTTCTATAAACATAGCGTCCCTACGGGACTGAAGAGGGTTTCTGGCATTGACAAGTTGTGAACGACTAAATCAATAAATCTTACAGAAGTCCACTAACCCCACGCAAGCGAAGGGAATTGGAGTTAATGATGGTAGCAAAAGAAACAAAAAAAGAGATTAGACAACATCTCGAACAATTGGCGGGATCATTAAACGTAGATATTATCTTAGCTGTTGAAATGGGAAGTCGGGCGTGGGGATTTCATAGTGATAACTCTGATTACGACATCCGTTTCATTTACAGGAAACCGATGTGCTATTACTTGACCTACAACGTGGAGACGAAAAAGGATATCATTGAACGCCAGAACACAGACAAAGATTGGGATATTGTCGGTTGGGATATTCGGAAGGTGTGTAAACTCTTTGAGAAATCTAATGGGAATCTGATTGAGTGGTTACGTAGTCCGATCAGCTATGTGGAAGCATCACCAGAGATAAACAATCTAAAGGAATTGGCAGAGACTTCATTTAATCCAATTGCACTGTGTCATCACTATTATGCAATGGCGAAAAATCATAAACGGATTTATTTAGATCGCGAGTCAGTTGGCCACAAAAAATATCTCTATGCTGTCCGTTCTTTAATTTGTGCAGAGTATATAGTGAAGACAGGGAAACTGCCGGCTGTCAACTTCTTAGAGTTGTTGGAAGATACACGTGAACTCTCAAAAGAGGTAGAAAACATTTACCCTGACATAATGGCGTTGGTGCAGAAGAAACAGAAAGGACATGAACTCGGTGTTGGGTTACCGATAAAGCCACTCGACGATTTTATAGAGTCTATGCTTCAGAATTATGAAAAAGGGTTTGAGAACTATTTCCCACATCAAACTATTTCTGACAAACAACAGCGTGTTAAGGCGTTAGAGAAGATATTCAGAGATGTTATTCTCAGCACACTATAGGCAGCAACCTGGATGACTATAGTATGTTCAGGAATACCTTTATTTCTGCAGAAAGGTTATCAAAATCGCGTGCTGCCATAGATTTGAGTTTTTTTAGAGGTTTAGCAGAATCAATATCCCAAAAGTCAATGGAAGGACAGATACGCATATAATTATCTTTGAGCAACTGTTTTATCATCTTTGCCGATGCTTGCGCTTGTAACATCATGACAAAAGAGACTAATTTTGGACCACCCCACCCTATAAGAAAACCCCACCTCCGTTTTTTTCGGTACATATTAGGTGCGTGTCCTGTACCAACTGAGAGTATTTTAACTTGATTGACATCTTTCCCGAATACTGTCAAGGCTTCCGTATATGCTGCGATTGATGGATTATTTGCCCATAGACCTCCATCAGCAAAAAGTAGATTGTTTATACTCTTAGGCGCGAAAAAAGTTGGTGCAGAACATGAGGCAACGACTGCATCCCGTATACACACATCACTATCGGTATACTCGCCATTATTCAGTGTTTCTGCGTAATTTGATCTAAATAGATACCGTTCACTTGTTGTTATCTCTGAGCTTGTTATGATCAGAGGTGTTGATATTTCAGACAGTGGTTTTGCGGGAATGTGTTTAGCGATGACTTGTGCAAATACATCCTCTGAATACTTGCTTGAGAAGAGTAAATTACGGTACCACTTCTTTTTGAAAATATCTGGTGACTCAGTCTCAAATAGTGAGACGATATCGTTCATAGAGATGTCCGCAGCAATTGCCCCTGCGATGATCGCACCTGTGCTTGTTCCTGCAATAAGGTCGAAACTCTCCTTAATAGGTGCATCTAATTCCTGTTCAACTAAAGCGAGAAGTTGAGCAGAATAGATTCCGCGTGTGCCCCCGCCATCTAATGTAAGGATTTTGAAGGTTTCTGTGTCGTTCATGATTCACAATACCACATCTATTCATCAGCTATGGGAAAAGTAGCAGCGCGCTGTGGATCTCATCGCTAAGAACTACTTTCAACCTTCTTACCGGGTAAACTCAACACTGCCTCCACAATAAGTGCAATAATCATTCCGATAAGAAAAATTCGCCAGAGTTCGTTGGCTAATGCTGATGTATCGCCTACTTCAACATCAATTCTCCGATACGACAACCCTTCAAATAATGCGTCCACTGTCTCAACAAGTGCTGCTTTAGCAGTATCTTCAATAGTACTGCGGTTCACAGCTGCCCAATACGTTTCATCTTGATAGACACCAGCATGCAATCCGCGTTCAGAAAGAGAGGATGCGTTTTCTTCAGGTGCAACTGTCTTCCACTGTTCACGATCAGCGAGTGAATCTGGGGCTGCAATACGTTGGGATGCATCCATGAGAACATAAGTGCCTTCCGCTAAAGCCCGCTGCAATGCGACATAAAAGACTACGCCGTCCCGTTCAAGCGAAGAATACTGTGCTGTAGGTAAAGTGCTACAGAAATAAACGGCCCCTCGGTCAGAATTTACGCGAGCTAACAACGGTGCATCGTCATCGAATCTTGCTAAGGTGGTTCCCGTGCTTTCAAATGCGCGATACTTGAAAAACCGTAGATCGTTTAATGGCAAAGCATTACCACTTTCAACATGTGCAAAGAGGTCTGCATCTCCACGCCACCATGAGATTTTGTAGGGTTGCTCCTCAGCGGTTTGCCAGTCGTTCCATTGTGAGTCAAAGAAGCGTCCCCCTGCGTGCTGATTAGGTGGGAAGAAGATTACGACTCGTCCACTATTGACAAAGTTTTGTATCTGTTCAGCAACCACTCCTGTCGGTAAAGTTGCCTGCCAGATCAAGAGTCCTGTATTTTCCCAATCAATTTCTCCTGCTTTGTTGACAGAAATCACATCTGTTTGATGTTGAAGACGATTATCTGTTGGAATAGCAAGTGCACGACGAAATGCTTCACCAATCCTTGCATCATCACTTACGATGACCGATTGGCGTATCGGTGGTTCGGAAAATACGAAGAAGAATCTGTTATCCAAAGGATTCGCGTCGCCGGGTAAACCGACTGATCCCCATCCTGAAGTGAGTGTTCCATCAATGGGAATGCGGTGTCCTTGAATAGAAGCCCCCAGCACATCAAGTTCAACTTCAACGACGGAACTGACCTTATTAACTTCGAACGCAATTGGTACTCTTTGAATTGCAGTGTTATTACCTTCGGAACGGACAATCACATCAAGTAGTAGTTCTGCGTTGTTTCCTTGCTGCCACCGTTGTACATTTTCTACTCTTACAGATAAGTTGCTTGATGCTGTTTCTGAATATGCCAGCAGGAAATGATTTACGCCTTCTAATTGGGCAAATTCCTCGGTTATGGCTTCCCATCGTCCGCTGTCAACTGCCCAATCGTTTTCACGAAGGTCAGAGCAGATCCATATATCCGCGCGTCCTGTATTGTTCGCTTTTAGATATGTTAGAGCAGTTTCGAGCATACTGGGAATATTTGCGCTGGTAGCACTTGCCTCAGTCATCGGTAAGCTTAATAATGCCTTTGGTGAATCTACTTTCTGCATGCGTCCAGTGGCACTATCAATTAAGAGCAAGTATGTTCCGTAATCTCCCTGTTCTAATAGATGTGCTAATCTCTTGAGTGCGGTAGACCTTTTTGATTCACCGGCTTGCAAATCTTGTGCTTCCATACTGGCGGATCGGTCGAGTAATATCATTGTAACATCCGGTTTTGCAAACCCGATACTCCCTAACCAACCGCCAGAAAGTGGTCGGCTGATTGCAAAAATCAATGCGGCGATAGCGAGAACTCGCATCAGCAATATCAGAATATGACGTATGCGTGCCATCCCTTTGCTCATGCGTTTTGCTGTCATTAGGAACATCATCGCAGCCCAAGGAACGGTGCGGTGTCGCTGCTGATTGATTAAGTGAATAATAACCGGCAGTAGGACTAATGGAAGTGCTATTAGGGTCAGGGGTTGAAGGAAATTCATAGTTTATACACTTATGGCTTAATTGTGATTTTTTCTGAGCCATTTATCCCTTTAACATCAAGGATAACTTGTGTTCCATCCTGTTTCTGGTGCAGAATAGTCTCAAGTGATTTAACATCACCGACATCTTGACCATCAATAGCAACGATAAGCATCCCTTTCAGGATTTTTGCTTTAAATCCGGAGGAGTGCCATTTAACTTTTTCCACGATCACCCCGCGATCTTGATTGGTTAGGTAATCATACCTTAGATAGCTGCCATTTTCCAATTTGCGCAGTGCTAATCCCAGTTTTTTCCAAGAAGCAGCCTCGGTATCTATGGTCCGTCCTACCAACTTAAGAGGCATCTCTTCAATAGGGATATTGAGTATTTTTTCTTTTGAAGCACGTAGGACTCTTAAGACACATGTTTTACCGATGGGATATTCCATGATGATTTTCTCAAATTCAGAAATGTCTGGCACTTTTTCACCATCGTATTGAAGAATGATGTCATTTCGTCTTAATCCGCTATTGTATGCGACTGAGTTTAGTTTGACGCTCCTAACGCTGAGACCTTCTGAATCGTTTCTGATATCAGCATCAATATAGCCGCGGATCACGCTTCCGTGTGCGATCAGTTTCTGTCCTATTGTTTCAGCGATGTCGCAGTTAACAGCAAAAGTTGATCCTTCCCCCTGTTTAAGTGTATTGATACCGATGACTTCACCGTGTATATTTAGTAATGGACCACCGCTACTTCCTGGATGGATCCATGCATCTGTTTGGATGTAATTGTGATGGTATTGAAATAGATCTTTGTCTTCATGCGGATGGAAACAACGGCTTTTTCCACTAACGATTCCGGATGTTACCGTGTACCGATATTGTAGTGGGTCACCGATAGCGATAGCGAGTTGTCCGACGCGAATGTTCCTTGGGTCCGCCATCGTAAGTATAGGACATGCGTCATGTGTATCAATTTTTATGACGGCAACATCTGTATTCTTATCGGCCCCGATTATTTTTGCATCATAAGAGGTGCCGTTATGGAGTCTCACCTTGATGTTATGTGCGTCTTCCACAACATGTTCATTTGTTAAGATGTATCCATCTTCACGAAAGAGAAAACCTGATGCCCCTGATGGACGCGTTATAGGTTTTCCCTCTTTGATATGCGTTTTTTGAGTTGATATGCTAACGATAGCAGGCATACTCTCTTTTACGACATTTATTAAAGCGTTTTCAAAAGAGCTGAGTATTTCATAATCACTGGGTTGATGTGCTGCTGTTGTGCCTGAATTAATCATCGCGACAAAAACGGCACAAAAAATGATAATGGCAACATACGAAAGTGTGTACCTCTTCATCAGTTTTCTCCTTATTGTAAATTGTTCAGGATTTACGCATTTCCTATAAAATTCTTAATTTTAATAACTGAATACTAACACTGTTTGCTGATTATACTTTTTTGGGTGTGCGACCTAATAGGAATTTTGCCAGTACATCACCGAAATCTTCATGGATACGTACACGATGGTAATCAATTTCGGTGCTACGGATGACTTCGTTCATACTTTCAAGATAGTCTTCAAGTGCCCGTCGGTACTGAACGCCGATGATAGTTGGGTCTGCTAAAACAGGTTCTCCGCCTTCCATATCCACAAATCGTATTGGACGGTCAAACTCGAAATCCAGTTCGTTTTGTTCTATAAGATGAAACACTGCTACGTCGTGTTTACGAAATCGAAGGTGCTCAAAACAGTTCCGGACAACTTCAGGATCAATGAAGAGATCAGATATGATGACAACCATTGCGCGTTGTGGTACACGTTCAGCGATCTCGTGTAGGGATTCTGCTAAACCTGTTTCACCGGAGGGTTCTACTGTACCGAGTTCATCAAGTACAGTACTGAGATGTGTTGCGCTGCGCTTTGGTGGTATTTCTCTGTGGAATTCTGTTCCGGAGCAGTATAAGCCAACTGCATCCCCTTGTAGTGCTGCAATATAGGCTAATGTTCCGCCGATTCTTCGTGCATAGTCAAGTTTACTCATTCCGTTTTGAGCAAATCCCATGGATCCACTGGTGTCGACGATTAGGCACAGTCTGAGATTTGTATCCGCCTCAAATTCCTTAATATAGTATCGGTCATTCCGTGCATAAGCCCGCCAATCGAGACGGCGCGTGTCATCTCCTGGAACATACTTCCTATACTCAGCGAATTCAAGGCTTGAGCCGCGTATTGGACTGCGATGTTTCCCGGATACGCTGCCTATCATAGGTAAACGGGCATGTAGTTCAAGGGTTGAAAGCCGTTCCAATACCTTCTGATTCAGGTAATCGCGCTTGAGTTGCAGTGCCATAGCTTACCCTTGCTCTGATAATTCTTCGACGAGTCGTTCTACGATGTCTTGACTGGTGATGTTTTCGGATTCAGCGGCGAAGGAGGTAATGACACGATGTGCCAATACCGGGCTCGCGACAGCAACCAAATCTTCAAGACGTGCCATATAACTACCACTGAGTGCAGCACGTGCTTTAGCACCCAGAATTAAGTATTGAACAGCACGCGGTCCAGCTCCCCAGGCGACGAGAGGTTTCAACCACTCAGGTGTTGATTCATCCTTTGGACGTGTACTTCGGACTAAATCAACGGCAAATTCATAGATGTGTTCGGGTACTGGTACGCGGCGAACAAGATTTTGAAACGCTATGACCCGTTCACCTGTCAACACGTGGTCCAATGTCGGAAGCGACATCCCTGTGGTTGTGCGTGCAATTTCAATTTCTTCTGAACGGTTGGGATAATCCACTTCAATTCTGAACATAAACCGGTCTAATTGTGCTTCAGGTAACGGGTATGTTCCTTCCTGTTCGATAGGGTTCTGTGTTGCTAATACGAAGAATGGTGGGTCTAACTGGTAAGTTCTTCCGATGACAGTGATCTTATGTTCCTGCATTGCCTCAAGCATTGCTGCTTGTGTTTTTGAAGGTGCGCGGTTTATCTCGTCAGCGAGGATGAGGTTGGCAAATAGGGGACCTCTTACGAACTCAAACTCCCGTTTACCCCCTGGTATTTCTTGAAGGATGTCCGTGCCGGTGATGTCCATCGGCATCAGGTCAGGTGTAAATTGAATTCGGCTGAAATCCAGTGCCATGGTTTCGGCAAATTTTCTTACCAAGAGTGTTTTTGCTAAACCCGGAACACCCATCAACAATGCGTGTCCTTGTGAGAAAAGGCAAATTGATAAGTGTTCAATCACTTGCTCTTGACCGATAATAATCTTTGCGAGTGCAGTTTTTAATTGGTCATAGACATCACCTAATTCGTCAATTGCTGCTACATCATCGGCATCCATTTGGTCAATGTGTTGTGGTGTTTGCATCTTTATTCCTTTACATTAGATTAGAGATAGAATAATCAATGGCGACTATATCTTTATAGGCAAATTTTCTAACAACGTTCCATTATAACATACCTGACTTATTTAGTCAAATTAATATAGTCAAGATGTTGGGTTTCGTTCCTCAACCCAACCTACGTAGATATTTGTTCTGATTTATCAAACTCACGTTAACGATATCTTCTTGCGTAACTATACTTTTGTGGCAGGCGTTCTATATTCTTATTCATCCATTCGATACGTGTTTTTAACCAAATTTTCATTTTTTCTACTTCCTGATGATATGTTGGATATCCTGGTCCTGGGTTGCCAAATGTTGTTCGACCTAAAACGCTCCATCTATCGAAGTTGCGTTTCTGTGCTTCAGAGAGGAGGTTAACGGTCCGATCGACTTCCCCGATGATTTCTGATGTAGCGAGTTCGTTTTTCCTGAGTTCTTTCCACCGTTTGACAAGTTTCTGCTTGAATTTTTCATCAGATACTAAGCGGTGCCACCAGAATGGAACAGGGTTCGTATATATCAACCAGTCATAAGTCGTCCAAGAGTTGTGGAAGACCGTATTTCCCATGGATAGATTAAAATCCCAGACAGGTCCAGCCTGCAATTTGCCATTTCGATCTATATACATATACGCGCTGAACCGAAATCCATCCGTATTCTTGAAAAGTTCATTGATAATAAAATGATCTATATGCGAATCTATGTCAATGTATTTTGCATATCCTTTCTCTGGGTTTTTAAAGTTTGCTCCCGCTAACACATTTTCAAAATTGTTCATATAGTTGCGAATCCAGGTCCTCTGAGCAAACGTAATTTCATTCTTTTTCGGATAAACAAGGGTCAGTTGTGTTCCACGTTGCGTAAAGAAGTAGGAATCGTAATGATCTATTTTGTCAATTTTGATGATGTAACCACCAGTGATTTCAGGTGGTTCATTGTGGGTAGGTTTCAGCGATTTAATATCGACACGGTGTGTCCCGCGTTTAATTTTTTCTAAGAGCAGATAGACACCTACATAATGATTGGCTTGAATTTGCTTATCTCTTCTATCGTTAAGGAACACCTCAACAAATTTAGTTCTACTTGCATATCTACCGATTCGGTTGCTAAATTCGAATGCAAGGTAGTTCCGCATCAATGTCTTGTCGGAATATGGACCGTGGAGTATCCAATCCGATTCTGCGGGTAAACCGAAGATAGATACATCTTTATCGTTTCCCTGTTTGTCCTGAAACTCAAAGCCGTATTGTCTTTTCGGAAATCCTTGTGATGTTTTTCCTCTAAGCTCTATGCCGATTTTACCTTCAAAATGGATATGAGAACTGTGTAAATCGTTTTTTCCGCCAGACTCATCGTAGATGATTTTCAATTGTGCTGGTACTTTAGGATCGTCAGGAATCCATCTGCCATTTGTATCAATTATGACAAGTGGTAAATTGGATTTATGTTTCCAAGGACCACGCAGTGGGGTGCTTGCCATTGGACGACTATAAGAACCTTGTCTGGCTCTAATAGGACGTCGGTTCTCAAATCTTTCTGTTTTCTGTGGGGGAGGTGGCTTGTCTGGAAAGCAGCTGGCAACGGTGGTTACTAAAAGACCACACAGAAGCAGTGATATGACCTTTCTAATCTGAATCATTGTTGGCAAATACCTCGGTTAGAAAAAAGATACAGATTGGTTATATCTGTAATATAGAAATGCGTTGTATATCAGTATACCAGAATAGAGATGTTAAACGCAAATTAAATGGTGCGATGTGAAATTTGATCTGTTGACATCTTTCCCATAAACGTCTATAATGGAGAAAAACGAGAGAATGCATTATAATGAAGGAAAATCGTCCAAATATTTTATGGATATGTACCGATCAACAAAGATTTGACACCCTCGGTTGCTACGGGAATTCTTTTGTGCAAACTCCGAATTTGGATAAACTTGCACAAGAGGGTATACTTTTCAATCACGCTTACTGCCAAAGTCCTGTCTGCACACCGAGTAGAGCCAGTTTTCTGACAGGACGATATCCCCGTACAACAAGATGTAGACAAAATGGACAGGCAATCCCCCCAGATGAAGTCCTTGTAACTAAACTTCTGCAAGATGCTGGTTATGTTTGCGGTTTAGCAGGAAAACTCCATCTTGCACCGTGCAACCCGCGAGTCTGCAAAGGCACTGAACAACGGATTGACGATGGCTATGACCAATTCTTCTGGTCACACGATCCGGCGGATGCATGGCAAACACACGACTATATTCAGTGGCTCACAGAAAAAGGTATACGGAGAGATGGTACGGCATTCCCCGACTCAAAATATGTACGCGTGATTCCATCAGAAGAACATAGTCAAACCACATGGAGTGTTGAACGCGCCATGTCTTTTATTGGCAACGCATCAAGGTTTAAACAACCGTGGCTTTTTTCATTGAATATGTTTGACCCACACCATGCCTTTGATCCACCCGTTGAAGCGTTAGAACGATACCGAGGTATGTTAGATAACATCCCATTGCCAAACTATGTTGAAGGTGAACTTGAAGATAAACCGATTTGGCAACAGATTGACCACGGTGGTGCTTACGGGGGAAAATCCGGATTTCCATACCAAAAAATGCGCGAATCAGACCATCGGTGGGTAACCGCTGCATATTGGGCAATGATTGATGTTATTGACAGACAGGTTGGAAGATTATTTGATTTTTTAGATGAAATAGGACAGCGCGAAAACACTATCGTTATCTTTACATCTGATCACGGGGAGATGCTTGGGGATCACGGTATCTATCTAAAGGGTCCCTATTTCTATGAACCTGCCATCCGAGTGCCGCTGATTATCTCTGGACCCGGAATGCTAAATAGCGGAGAACGTTCAAGCGCGCTCGTGGAATTAGTTGATTTAGCTCCGACACTTTTGGAGGCAAGTGATTCAGAAGGTTACGCTGGTATGCAAGGTCAAAGTCTTCTGCCATTGCTGACAGGAGAAGAGAGTTTGGATTCGCATCGTGATGATGTTTACTGTGAGTATTATAACGCGATGGGTTGGCATCGTGAACCTGCTGCCAATGCTACGATGGTGAGGAGTGAACAGTATAAGTTAGTCGTAGCACACGGTACAGATGGTGGGGAACTCTACAATCTGGTTAAAGACCCACAAGAAACACACAACCTTTGGGATCATTCGGATTACAAGGATGTTAAACTGGAGATGCAAGAACGGCTTATCCATCGGATGGCATGGACAGTGGATCCATTACCTGAACGACAAGCACCGTGGTAATCTCAAGAAATAAAACAGGGACAATCAAATTGAACTTATATATCCCATCCCGTTTAAAACAGATGGCACTATTCTACACACTGTTTTTTGCCTTGTTGACAATAAACATAGAGGCAAACGCTGACAGTCTCATAACACAGTGGGATCAGCAACTCTTTGACCGTTTCTATGATACACCGCCGCCTAATGAACCGATGTGGACAGTTTTTGAGGTAACTACAGAGTTTGGTCATTACCGATCCATCATGGGATTGTCTATTCTAATGATGGCTTATGGAGATGAGGAACATCAGAATACAGGTAAACTGTTGTCCACAGCCTACTTAAGCACAGGGATTTTGACGTACGGTGTAAAACAATTGGTCCGCAGGAAACGACCACTTGATGTCACCCTTGGAAATCCATCTATGCCTTCAGGACATGCATCTATTGCGTTTAGTGCAGCGACAATTCTTGGGTATCGTTATCCAAAGTGGCGAATCCCACTGTATGTTGGGGCAGGATTGGTCGGTTTCTCGCGTATTTATCTTGGACGGCATTATGCGTCAGATGTATTAGCGGGTGCTGCTATTGGAACAACAATGGGAGTATTGGTTTGGCACAACCGATTGACCTTGTTGAAGTGGGAGTTTTAGAAGGGATACTTCAACGTATTTACACTGTTCTCAGATTTTGTATAGTTCACAAATTCAGTTCTACTTGGTACTCTCAAGTTCTTGGAGTGATTGCTCAATTTGGAATTTGAGTTTTTGGTTGCCCACTTGTTCTGCAAATTCTAAAGCTTTCTGAAAATCTGCTTTTGCTTCCTGAGTTCTGCCTAAGAGGGTTTGTGCTTTACCTCGCGTTTCATGCGCTTCAGCTAAAGTTGGATCTAAACTTATCGCCTTATCACAGTCTATCAGGGCATCCTCAAGTTGACCTAACTTAATTTTTGCATATCCACGATTTGTGTGTGCCCACGCGTGATCTGGGTCTAAACGAATGCATTCATTGCAGTCAGTAATTGCAGATTCAAATTGTTCGAGTTTGTTTTTCAGATGTCCCCGGTTGTTATACGCGTCAGCGTTATCTGGTACAAGTTTTATAGTTTCATCAAAATCAGTAATTGCAGAATCATATTGACTCAGTTCGTATTTTGCGAAACCACGCATGAAGTAAGTTTCAGCATCATCTGGATCAAGTCTAATTGTCTCGTCAAAATCAGCAATTGCCATTTCATATTGATTAAGCAAAAATTTTATATTGCCTCTCAAAAAGTGAGCTACGAAAAAATTTGAGTTGAGACGGATGGCTTCATCTAAATCAGCAATTGCAGCCTCATGAAGCCCTAATTCATATTTTGAATAACCTCGTAGGTAATAGACTGAATATACACGGGAATGGTCTATATTCAAGCGGAGAGTCTCATCAAAATCGGTAATTGCAGATTTATGGTACGTCAACACAACATTAGCACAACCACGCAAGATTCTTGCCAGATAAACAATGGACTTGTCAAGATTTAATTGGATGCTTTTATCTATATCTGCAATTGCAGACTCATAATGATTCAGTGCGATCTTGGCGTTGCCACGTAAGAGGTAAATTTCTGCATAATTCGGTTCGAGTCGAAGTGCCTCATCAAGGTCAGCGATCCCATCCTCATACTGACCTAATGTCCCTTTCGCTCTCCCACGATTGTAGTAAGCATTTATATATTCAGGATTTAGTTGTATTACCTGGTCATAAGCGGAGATCGCTTCTTCTGTCTTACCTCCATTCGAAAGTAGGTTACCGATAGGAAAAAAAGCCTCAGCTGCAAGTGCTATTGTAGTTTTTTCCGACTCCTTGGTAGGATTATCTTGTTGATTTTCATTTTTTGTGTCGTTTGGTTCTACACCTTCCTTTAGTTCGGGGAATAGGTCTGGCAATTTTGGAAAGTGTTCGTCTTCATACTGTGAGATAAGGACACCAATGAAATCCATCAATGGTGCCAAGGGATGTTTTTCATTATCACCAACAGTATAGATTAATTCTTTTAACACTGCATCAAGTTGTTCATAGTCGACTTTGGGCAGTGCAGCAAAGTTGTTGTTTACGTTTCGCTCTACTATATTGGTTAATGTTTCAAGCACCTCTATAAGCCATTGGAAATCACTTTCTGGGTACGGACCGGATTCAACTTGTTGCTGTGTCGATGTTTCCCTGGTTTTAGTAGGCGGACCTTCAGGAGCGATTTCCCACATCAGTGTTTGTAGATGCTTGAAACTGAACTCAGCAATTGCTTGTTCTTGAAGAAGCGCGTTAACATTTGTTTTCTCAAATAAGGTATTAAGTTCCAGAGAAATTGGTGTTGACGATATATGCTGTGTAGGTTGTTTTTCAGTTAACATAGGTCACTTTCTCCAATTTCCTGTATCGTATTCGTTGTGCGTTAGCACCTGATCAATAATAACGGTTTGCTTTGAGTATTGGACAATGGCAATAAGGCGGGCATCGTTGCCACTAATGTTGAAAACTGTTAATGTTATTGAATCACGATTAAATCTTCTGGGTCGGACCTTCACTGGAGAAACGCGTCCGAACGTTTCTCGTAAGTCAATAATTGATTTGAAACTTCCTTCTCTCATTAATTGCGCCCAATGGTTGAGGGATGCACGAGTATTCGGATGTTGCTCTGCAAATTTTGCCAACTCATTTTCTCTAACAATTTGCATATAAAGAGTCGTGTAGTGTGTTTGTTATATTTAAGGTCTATATTTATTCTGTGGATACCAGCAGAGGATCCGTTCCCTCTGTGAAGATAAAATTATGCTATCTTAATTTAGATCTGCCCCTCAAAACTGCTAGTATTATACCACGCGGGGACCTATGTAGCAAGAAAATTGATTTAATAACTCAGTATAATTCGTTTTGCTGGGACTGTTGGACATTATTCAAAAAGGTTTCTTGACTAATAATATTAAGCGTTATTTTGGCGAAGGTATTGACACCCCATAAACCATTTTACATTTTACAAGATATATTATGTATGCTATAATATTCTCATCGTCAAACATTGAGAGGAGAATATTATGATTACTCAGAATTTTTGGTCAAATCGTTATATTATGATAGCTGCGGTGTGTACAGTATTTTTGGCAGGAATCATACTTGCAGGATGTGCAGATAAAAACGCAGAAGATGAATTTAAGGTCGCCATGCTTTTACCGGGTGAGGTTACGGATGCGGGTTGGAATCAATTAGCGTATGAAGGTCTATTGGCGATTGAGAAGGAGCTCGGTGCCAAGATAAAGCATGTTGTCAGTAAAACACCGACAGATCAAGAGCAGCACTTCCGTCATTATGCAAGTGAGGGATATGACTTGATCTTTGGTCACGGTTATGAATTTCAAGAACCTGCTAAACAGGTTGCCCCCGATTTTCCTGAAACTATATTTATAAACTCTTCAGGTGGAGAGATAGCAGAGAATTTAGCACCGATAAATTTTCGTGTTGAACAACCTGCTTATCTGATGGGTATAATTGCGGGTATGATGACTAAGAGCAATAAACTTGGTGTACTCGGTGGGGATAGAATACCATCTATCAAAAGCACCTTTTGGGCATTTGAAGAAGGGGCAAAGAGTGTCAATCCAGATGTAGAAGTGGAAGATGCATATACTGGAAATTGGGATGATATGAGTGCTGGAAAAATACAGTCAAAAGCACTTATCAATGCGGGTGCCGACTTTTTATTTCCGAATGCTGATGCAGCAGGTCTCGGTGCTTATCACGCTGCAGATGAAGCCAAAAAAGATGGCAAAACTGTTTACACGTTCGGTGTCAATAGAGATAAGAGTGATATTTCGCCAGACACTGTCTTAGCAAATGCTGTTATCACACCGGATGCTTTTGTTCAAATAGCAAGGATAGTCAAAGATGGCAAGTTCGAAAAACAGAGATATACCTTCAATATGCTGACAGAAAATGCAATAACTTTTAACTACAATCCGGTAATGAAGGATAAGATACCGGATGAGGTGCTGAAGAAAGTAGAAGAGGTAAAAGCAAAAATCTTGGCAGCGGAGTTTGAGGTGCCACAGGATGATTTCGTAAATGAATAGGCGGGACATAAGTGAAAGAAGTGCATAAAATGCAGATTGATGGTCTTGAAGTCACTTTTTCGGATGGTGAAACTATCCTTGAAGTGGCACAACGACATCAGAAAGACATACCTACGCTCTGTTATGATCCACGACTGGAACCATTTGGTGGATGTCGTCTATGTATTGTTGCATTAGAGGGAGCACGGAATCCTGTAGCATCCTGCACAACAAAAGCGACATCAGACATGGTAATCCGCACGTCTACAGACGCGATAGAGGCGTACCGTAGAACTTTACTTGAGATGGTAATTAGTGAGAATCGTGAAGTAGATGTTCATTCGTTAAGAGGCTATGCCTCACACGAACTTGCTTCCCTTCGAGACAAGTACGAAATATATTCATCAAACATTGATGGGACAAAGTCGGGTAGAAGCAAAGCGGATGACAATCCATTTATCCTCAGAGATTACGATCTTTGTATCTCTTGCTATCGGTGTGTGCGAGTCTGTGCTGAACAGGAGGGTGATCATGCGATTAACGTGATGAATCGCGGGTTTCATACACAGATAACGACTGAATTTGATGGACTGCTCAAGGACTCTGCCTGTACATTCTGTGGACAATGTATCCAAACATGCCCCACTGGTGCTTTGGCAGACAAGAAGGCACTTCGCGCAGCCGATACGGTACCTGAAGCACAGATTGATAAGACACGCACTATCTGTCCTTATTGTGGTGTTGGTTGCTCTGTAGACATCCTCACACATGACGAAAAGATAATCGGTATTCACCCCGCAATGGATGGTCCTGCTAACCAGGGTGCACTCTGTGTGAAGGGACAGTTTGCTTATGACTTTGTTCAACATCCTGATCGTTTAAAGGCACCCCTTGTGCGGGATGCTGATGGTGAGCTTCACGAAACGTCATGGGATAATGCCCTTGATAAAGCCGCTGCAGGTTTTAAAAACGTGCAAGCGAAGCATGGGAAATATAGTGTTTATGGCATTGCATCTGGACGTGCGCCGAGTGAAGCGGCATATCTGATGCAAAAGTTTATCCGCGCAGGATTTGGTACAAACTATATTGACAATTGCAGCCGTGCCTGACATGCTCCTACCGTTGCCGGTCTGGCAGCGACAATCGGACGCGGGGCAATGTCTAACCCACTTGTTGACATGCAGAAACCGGATGTCATTTTCTGCATCGGCACGAACATGACTGAATGCCATCCCGTTGCAGCGACAGGTTTGAAGAAAGCGATTGCACGCGGGGCAAAATTGATCGTTGCTGATCCGAGACGGATCGGATTAGCGGATCTGTCTCACCTGTACCTACCGCTTCGTGTCGGTTCAGATACTGCTTTACTTCTCGGCATGGCGCATGTGATTGTTCGTGAAGATCTGGTTGATGAAGAATTCGTCAAAAATAGAACAACAGGATTTGAGGATTTCTTTGAACATATTAACAAATGGACACCTGAATGGGCAGAAACGATTACAGGTGTACCCGCAAAAGATATTGAAACTGCTGCCATTTGGTATGGCAGTGCGGACAAGGGTGCGATCTACTATACACTCGGTATCACAGAACACATCTGCGGTGTGGAAAATGTTCAGAGTCTGTGCAACCTTGCTCTGATGACAGGACATGTGGGACGCGAGGGGACAGGGATTAACCCTATGCGTGGACAGAATAACATTCAGGGGGCAGGTGATAGCGGTGCTTTGCCGAATAACTATCCCGGTTTTCAATCCGTTACCGACCCTAAGAATCAGCAGAAGTTCAAGGTTGCTTATGGAAAGGAAATTGACCTTGAAAAAGGGATAACAAAAGTTACCGCGCTGGAACTTTGTGGTGACAGCATTCATGCGATGTTGATTGATGGCGAAAACACACTGATATCTGATCCGGATCGTGAACATTGCGAACATGCCTTACGTTCTTTAGAACATCTCGTTGTGATTGACATCTTTTTGACTGAAACTGCTGAACTTGCAGATGTTGTACTCCCAGCGGCAGCATGGGGAGAAACCGATGGTGTCTGCACAAATACAGAAAGACGCGTGCAACGCATGCGTGCTGCTGTTCCCCCTGCCGGACAAGCGAAACCGGATTGGTGGATTATCAGCGAAATTGCTAAACGGCTTGACTTTAACGGATTTGACTATGATTCACCGAAACCGATTTTCAACGAATTGTGTAACCTATCCCCTATTTACGCGGGATTAGATTGGGATCGGATTGACATCGGTGTGACAGATGAATTTAACAATCAGTGGCCTGTTCCGAACAGAGAGCATCCCGGTACACCTCGCTTGCATGAGGAGACATTTGTCAACGGTAAAGGTATCTTTTCTAATGTTCACTATCGGGACCCTGCTGAGACAATAAGTGAAGAATTTCCAGTTTGGTTAACGACCGGAAGACGTCTACAGTCGTATCATACACGCACACAGACGGGGAGAGCGCAAGGTATAGATTATTTCTTGCCAGAAGAATCACTTGAAGTTAACCCCGCAGACCTTGAAAAATGGCAACTGACTGATGGTGAATGGTGTAAAATGAGTAGTGCCCGTGGCAGCATCAATATAAAAGTAAAGGCGACAAAACGATCACCGAGTGGTACGGTGTTTGCCAGTTTCAGTTTCGGGGATGTGCCGGTGAACCTTCTAACCGGTTCAGGATATGACCCTGTTACTCACACTGCCGAGTTGAAAGTGTGTCCGGTTAGATTAGAACCTATATAAGGAGCATAATGATGGCATGGAAAACATGTTGGTTAGAAGAGAATGATAGTGTTGAAGGACTTAAAAAGCAGCTGCGATCCGAGGGGTATGACCCATATCAGTGGTCGGGTCGTCCTGGTGGTGCCTATCTTGATTATATTCACAGTGATGATGAAGTTGTTTGTGTATTGTCGGGTACGGCAGATGTAAAAGTTGCAGATGAAACTGACATAGTCAAACGTGGTGACCGTGTTGATGTGCCAGCGAACACATACCATTCACTGACTGTTACAAGCACAGAACCCCTCGTCGTATTGACGGGAATGCGTAAATCAGAATAGAAAGGAAAAGATATGAACATTACTGTTGAAATTGGAGATTTTCGTCAATTTGAGACGGATGCGATTGTTATCCCGATACTTGAGGATGACCTTCATAACGAGTTACTACTCGCTGCCGACGCTGCTTTGGAAGGACAGATTCAGTCGTTCTTGAATCTCGGAGACTTCAAAGGTAAACCGAAAACGACGAGTGTTCTTTATACAGATGGTGGGATAACGGCTCCTCGTGTCATTTTGGTAGGACTTGGGATGTACGCGGAACTCAACGCTGAAAAGGTGCGTCAGGTCTCGGGACACACCGCTCGGATGGCCCGCGACATGGGGCTCAAATCTATCGCGGTCCCGCTACCCCCTGAAACACAAGACGATTGGACACAGGCAGCAGTTGAAGCAAGCCTACTTTCTCTCTACGAATTCAAACAGCACAAAACCGTAAAGGAAGACGATGATGGTGAAAGTAAATCCCTTGACTCTTTGACGATTCTTGTCGGTAGTGATATAGAGAAAAACAGCATTGAACGACTTGTTGCTCGTGGGGAAACGATAGCGAACGGCACCATCCTTGCTCGTAATCTTAGCAACCAACCCAGCAATTATCTTACTCCGACTTTACTTGCTGAGAAAGCAGAAAGGGTGGCAGAATCTACGGGACTTAGCTGCACGATTTTTGATAAGGCAACACTTGAGGAGAAAGGATTTCGCACCCTCTTAGCAGTTTCACAAGGGAGTGCTGAGGAGCCACGGTTTATCATCTTAGAATATACCCCTGAAGGTGACGCACAGGATACTGTTGCACTTGTTGGAAAAGGGATTACCTTTGATACGGGTGGGATTTCACTCAAATCAGGTAAGGGTATGGACGAGATGAAACACGACATGTCGGGTGCTGCAGCTGTATTAGGTGCGATGCAAGCCATCGGCAACCTGAAACCTGATGTGCGGGTTATTGGTATTGTAGCTGCCTCAGAGAATATGCCTGGGTCAACCGCTATCAAACCGGGAGATGTCGTCACCTCTTATGGTGGAAAAACGATTGAGATTATGAATACAGATGCAGAAGGTAGACTAATTTTGGCTGATGCGCTCGGGTGGACTGCCCAGTATGAACCGAATGGCGTGGTTGATTTAGCAACATTGACAGGTGCAGTGATTACTTGTCTTGGACATATCGCAGCGGGTGCTATGGGTACTGATGATACGCTTATGGAAAAAATCAGAAAAGCAGCCGAGAAAACGCACGAGCGCGTTTGGGAATTACCGTTATGGGATGATTATGATGAAGGTGTCAAAAGCAAAGTTGCTGATGTTCAGAATATCGGAGATGGTACTGCAGGGACTCTTGCAGGTGCAGCGTTTCTGAAGAAGTTCGCTGAGGGTTACCCGTGGGTTCATCTTGACATCGCTGGCACGGCCTGGGGTATGAAGGGGTCTACCTATATCCCTGAAGGTGCAACCGGGTACGGTGTGCGCCTATTAGTGCAACTGGTTGAAGATTGGTAATAAAAAGTTAATCTACCCCGTAACTATTTGTATGTTCATGAATAGGTTGGCGTTCTCGGTTAGCATCTGGGTCTGCGCGGCGAGCAATGCCTGTAATTGCATCTACAGATTCATCTGCCTTAAAGCGTTGATAGAGTTTATGCGACTTTGCAGCCATAGATGGATTCTTCAAGGCGCGATAACAACGCATCATATTGTAATGTGCATCTAAATCTTCAGGATCAACCGCGAGTGTTTTCTGAAACTGTGTCAAAGCCGTTTCATACTCACGTTTTAGAAAGTGCATTCTTCCTAATTGGTTTAGCACACGGGTGTCACGTGGGAACTGTGCTACTGCACTTTGAAGATGCTGAATTGCTGTGTCGTAATTGCCATAGGATTCTTGAACGAGGGCGAAAAAGTAGTGAACCTTTGCACGATGTGGATTAGTCGGCAGCATGTTTCGCTGAATTTCAAAGGCTTTATTGAGCATCGCTTCAGCAGTTTTCATGTCACCCTCTTTTATGCTACATCGTGCCAGATTCACCCATCCATCTAAATAATCCGGTTCAATTTTTGTTACTTCCCGAAAAGCAGTCTGTGCTCTTCTGAGGTCTCCTTGTAGAAACAGTCCTATTCCGTAGTCATTCCATCTTTCGCGCGCATTTGCTATCTTTGTATAGTCTTGTTGTTCGTGGCTCGTCGTAACATCTTGCGTTGTCGGTTTGACAACCGTTTTAACATGAAGAGTTGCTTTGGCATCTGCCATGACGGTAATTGGTAGGTTTGGAATTGCTTTGATTTCTCCTGCAACATCTGATGTATCACCTGTCCAAACCCATTTCCCGTTGTCATAACCTTTACCTACCTGTAAGTCTGTATGTTCAGGGTCTCGAACACCTGCATAAGCCCACTGCGTATGCCACCAATTGAACTTACGGTAGTTTAGTTTTGCTTCAACAGAAAGCGTTCCGTTACAATCGGGTGGGATTTCCAAACGGTATCGGACGGTATCGGCAGCACCGGGAGGTATTGTGCGGGAATAGAGTACAGTTCGCATTGCCCACACATTCCGTTTGTTGATAGGGTTGCCGTGTGCATCAAGCATATAACTGTGGTAAAAATGTGCCCCCGGATCAACAGGTCCGTTGCCATCCGGCTCTGCAATACGACCATTCCAGAATACGATTTTTCCATTTTCATCACTGATCTTTAGCTCAAGCCAGATGTCAAATGCATCAATGGTTCCTGTCGGGAAATGATGACCAACACCGCGTGTGCGCACGACGACCTCAATAAGGGTTTCACCACGTGCGACCTGAACCCCATCTTTGGGTATCGGTTTACCGTTAGCAAACAGGTCTAAAGTTATAACATCATTCTGTAAAAAGTCTATCACAGCTTGGAGTTGTTCCTCATGTTTATTGACATAAGGGAGAGCAGTATTCGCAGCGGGAAAGCGATGGCTATGAACCTTACCATCTATATTTCCAGCATCTTTAGAATCTACAAGCGGCATGTGACAATCAACACATTTCTGTGCAGTATCGGGATAATAGAATGACAAAGCCCCTTGATGGGAAACGCCGCTTTTTTGCCATTGATCGTAGTCGTTGAAACCGCGGACCCAGCGAAAATTGTTGACAGGAAAATCCAGATGTGCCTTATGACAAGTTGAGCAGAATTCTGCAGTATTGTTGCGATGAAAGGGTTTGAGGAAACTCTTCTTATGCGGTTCCGGATCAAGACGGATGAGATAGTTATGCAAACTTCGGATAAGGCGATTGTTGCTTGATGCTAAATCGTGTAAGGGTGGATACTTTATTATGTATCCACTGTTTCCCATCGTATCCTTTACGGTTTCCATAGAGTGACAGGCAGTGCATGCTAATCCTGCTTGTGCTGCGGGGGTATGCAGATTCTCTCGTATCGGTTTGTCCATCACCCCATTGAGCAGTATTGCAGGATCATGGCAACCGCCGCACCATTTTGAGGGTTGAATACCGTTGACTTCCTGCATATAGATGATAGATTTTCTGTACCACTGGTTATTGAACGAGGAGAAGTGATGTGCTGATTCGTTCCACTGTTTATATATATCGGGATGACATCCTGCAGTAGCACATGTTTCAGAAGTTAGAAAAAAATCGGTTGGAATGAGATTGCCGGTTTCTGTTTCAACAGAAGCTGGAAAAAAGTGTCCTGTTGCTCCACCACCTTCGTCATACATACTTGCAGGTGGAAAAGCGGGGTTCTTGACAAGATAGTTCTCTTCTGGAAAAAAGCGTTGAGATAACTTAGCACCAATCGGGAAAAATACAATACCAATTAAAACACCAATAACGATTTTCTTGAATATCGGTGTGAGGTAGCTATTGTCTCGTAACAGATGCATGCAAAAAAGAAAACTACCTATGCTGATGCTGACGATATGTATATAAAGAATCCAACGGTAAGGGGTAGTGGCACCGACAATCATTAGACACACACCTGTAACGATACCGACGATTATACAGATAACACTGACGCGACCGAGGGACGTTATTCTTTTTAGTGTCTTATAGAGATATACACTAAATGGTATGACTAATAGAATACCGAGAACTAAGTGTAACAGGATGTTGGATATATAGAAGAGGGTCGGTTCACCGAAACTGAAAAGATATGCGCTGTTTAAGAGCAATAGGAGAAAAACAGATATGATAAATTTTCGCATACACTTACCCGTTAACAAATTGTAACTTTATCCTGCGGTATATCCTCCATCAATTGGCAAGGCGATACCGGTGACGAATGCGGATTCATCGGAGGCAAGGTATAAGGCACCATACGCAATTTCATCGGGTTGTCCGAGTCTCCGCATCGGATGTTTATTGGCGAGTTTCTGATATTCTTCCGGGGTTCTGACGACTCCAGCAACTAAAGGGGTTTCTACAAAACCTGGACAGATACAGTTGACACGGATATTATCTTCCGCATAGTCAAGTGCCATGCCGCGGGTCAAGTTTGTGACTGCACCTTTTGATGCTACATAAGCTGCGCGAACATCAGCACCTACCAATCCATAAATTGAGGACATATTGATGATTGATCCACCACCGTTCTCCTTCATAGCAGGTATAGCTGCCTTTGAACAGAGAAAAACACCGTGCAAGTTTACATTTAGACAACGGTGCCAATCCGCTTCTGATAAATCAGCGACAGGTAGACGCATAGCAATACCGGCATTGTTTAGTAGAATATCAAGCTTTCCGAATATTCGGACGGTATGCTCTACCATCTGTTCAGTGTTATCTTTTATTGTCACATCGGTGTGAATGAAAGCAGCTGCGTTGTTGTTCTCTTTGATGTTAGCGACGGTTTGGTTTCCACCCTGTATATCTATGTCTGCTACAACTACCTTTGCTCCGTGTCGTGCAAAAAGCATGGCAGTCGCTTTGCCAATTCCAGATGCTGCACCTGTGATGATTGCCACCTTACCTTTGAGTCGCACAGTTAGATTTTTCCTTCCAAGCAGCGGGATTCTGTTCTGGTTCACCGATTCTGTTTCTCAACACCCCGATATTTTCAACTTCAAGTTCAATGACATCACCCGGTTGTATCCATCTGTCAAGCTCCCATCCACATCCTTTTCCGACCGTACCGGATCCTAAGAAATCTCCTGGAAAGAGGGTTTCTGACTGTGAGACAAAAGATATCATCTCAGCGAAAGAGTAATACATATCCGAAGTATTTCCTTCTGACCAGATTTCTCCGTTTACACGTGCGATCATATTGAGATTATACGGATCCCCGATTTCATCAGGTGTTACGAGACAGGGACCCATTATGTTACTATTATCAAAATCCTTTCCCTTTGCGGGACCAAGTGACAATGTCATGTGTCGGAATTGAATGTCTCGTGCGCTAATATCGTTATAAATTGTGTATCCAGCGATGTATTCTGGTGCTTCATCTATTGAGATGTTTTTTCCCTGTTTCCCGATGTATATTCCCCATTCAAGTTCAAAATCAAGTTTTTCTGTGTAGTTGGGCCACGTAACGACTGCTTCGTGCCCAGCAATAGAGGCAGGACTTGTGCTGCCGCGATAGTAGTTTGGTAGTTTGTACCATTCTGGAGGCATTTCCTTACCGGTAATACGCATTGCAGCATCCATGTGTTCTTTGAATACACCGAAATCGCGTAGACTTGTCGGTTGTGGAATTGGTGCCAGTAATTCTACTTCTGAAATGGGAAAAATGCCCTTAGACTCATCAGAATGTATATTTGGTTCATCCTGTTTGCGTGATTCTTGGATGCGTGCAATATAGTTTGATGTTTCGTCCTTACAATCATCAACAAAAAACGCAATCATATTTCGCGCACTTAGATTGAGATCGAGAATATTGCCTGTGTCAATCCACACGCCGATATGTGCATCATCAAGTGTAGCAGATTTGCCAAACGATGGGTGTTTGAAAGTTACCAATTTCATAATAGATCGCAATACCTTCGCAAAAAATAGTTAAGAAAATTGGGCAGATGTCCTAAAGTTGAACTCATATTGAATAAACATAGATGTAGGTAAGATAGAAAAAGTAAGTGAGATGATTGATGTTCTTCTCTTTCCACTTAGGATTCACAATTGCTTTATACTTAGACCTTACTCGTTATCAGTTTACTATTTCAAACTTACATAGACTATGCCTGAAAACAATTACAGTTTGGTCGTTAATTCGCATATAGATTGTGTCTTTATCCGATCCCTCTATTATACCTGTGAGTTCGTGTCCTGAATGGACGATTACTGTTACAACAGACTGAGCGTTTTGTGCCTTCTTTAGTTCTATGTCCTCAATTTGAACCTGCTCAGATTTCTGTTCTTGAGTTGAAATTCGTTTTGTGATACAGTATAATA
Source organism: Candidatus Poribacteria bacterium (assembly GCA_022824835.1). Lineage (GTDB taxonomy): Bacteria > Poribacteria > WGA-4E > WGA-4E > WGA-3G > MSPOR6. The sequence continues at coordinate 27,728 of JAJDZB010000096.1, forward strand.
AGTTTGGATATGCTTTCTCCGAATATGCAAAAAGGATATCTTTTTGGATGTTAAAAATTGATTTATTTTTATTCATGTCTAATCCAATTACATCAGACTCACGAACTTCAACATTTGAAAGTTGTTTTCTACCTTTATCTGTAGTAAACCAAATTGTTTGCGATTTAATCAATGATATCCATCGTGACTGATTTTTTGGTTCATCAGTATTCATCGCTTTAAGACTTAACCTAATTTGTTGATCTTTTGAAGATACACCAATTACTTTCATATCTAACTTATCATCAATCGATACTATATCTTCAGGATTTTCAACATCTTGATCAGTTAGTTCAGAAATATGGATGAGTCCATCAAAACCCTCTTCAATTTCAACAAACACACCAAAATTGGTTATATTTTGAACACGTCCTTTAACTTCAGTGCCAATGGGATACTTCTTTTCTATCTGTTCCCACGTATTCGGTTGCAGTTGTTTGAAACCCAAATGTACACGTTGCTCCGAAGTATCAATATTTAGGATAACCGTCTTTACTTCATCATCTACCTTAAAGAAGTCGCGTGCATCTACTTTTCGGCTAGTCCAAGAGATATCCGAATTGCGAATGAGACCATCAGTGCCTTCTTCAATTTCAACAAACACACCAAAATTAGTTATACTTTGAACACGTCCTTTAACTTCAGTGCCAATAGGATGCTTCTTTTCTATCTGTTCCCACGGGTTCGGTTGCAGTTGTTTGAAACCCAAATGTACACGTTGCTTAGAAGTATCAATTTCAAGGATAACCACCTTTACTTCATCATCTACCTTAAAGAAGTCGCGTGCATCTACTTTTCGGCTAGTCCAAGAGATATCCGAATTGCGAATTAGTCCATCAAAATCTTTAGTCTCTATATACGCACCAGACTTAGTCAGTTTTCGAATATGACCGGTAATTCTACTGCCAACGGAGTACTCTTTTTCAATTGACTCCCACGGATTCGGTTCCAGTTTACGGCTTAGTGTAATACGTTGTTTACTAAAATCAATTTCTTTGATAACTATTTCCACTTCCTCACCTACTTCAAAACAGTCTTTTGCAGTCAAACACTGTTTTGTCCAGGAAAGTTCAGTGTTATGAAGTAACCCATCAATGCCATCCTCAATCTCAATAAAAGCACCATAATCAGTTATGTTCCGTATACGTCCCTTACCTTCAGCACCTATGGGATATTTTTGTTCAATCTGTTCCCAAGGGTTTTTTGGTAATTGTTTAAAGTTTAAAGAGATTTTACCCTTAGACACGTCAATTTTTTGAACAACAACATCAATCTTGTCCCCTTCGTTAAGAATAGTCCGTGCTATTCTATCATTCAGCCAAGAAAACTCAGAATAGTCAATCTTACCAGTAATGCCTTCCTCAATTTCAACAAACACCCCCAAATTAGTTATTTTCTGAATTATGCCAGGAACCTCCGCTCCCATAGGGTAATTCTGTTCCAAACTAGGCCAGGGATTTGGTTGACATGGCTTCATACTTAGTAAAATTCGCATCACATTTTTAGTCGTACCTATCTTGATCACGGTCGCTCTTACATCATCACCTATATTAACAATGCGAGATAGATCAGCATAGGGGGTCCATGTCTCGTGTATAGGAATCCATCCTTCAATTCCGTTTTCCAATTCAAGATGAATACCGCCCCCTAAGTTATCTACGACTCTCACGATTTTTCCTTGAACTGTTGAATCTATAGGGTATTTCGTTGACAGATACGGCACTAGATACGTTTCCACAAAGTATTTTGCAGCTGGCCACAGTTTATGAAAATATGGAAGCAGTTTTTCAGATCTCTTCTCAATTTGAGATGCATCCCAATTATCAGATTCGTATATAACTTCGTTTATCTCAAGAGGAAAATCTTCAAAATAAGGTCTTTTCTCAGTAAACTCATCTGTATCAATTTCCACATCAACGAGTGTTAAATTTCCTATGCTTTTTTGGTGTTTTCTTCTCTTTTTCGCTAAGTCAAGCGCATAAGAATACGATTGATCGACTAACCCCTCTTCAGAAGGGTCTGCTTTACGCCATGATTTGTTATTTTTTTTATGTTCCTCAGAAAACATGTCATCATAAGGGACACACCTATCAGAACCTTCTTCAAGTGGTAATTGCCAGTTCAAACTGTATTCCCATTTCATAGGCATTATACGTTCTAAACGAAGTGTATCTGTGAAATCTATAGCTGGAATGTTTTTTTCTTTTCTGATCTTTGCTTCAATACGATATAATATATAACGAATACCTTTTTCTATATGAACATGCCACTCCTCAGTTAACGATCTATCCACTTCTATATCAGTAGACCATTTGTCTTGGTGTTGTCTGTCCAGTCCACTGTTAGCTAGGTGTGCTATAAACTTTGATAAACTAAAAGATTTCTTATTCAGACAAATATTATGAAACTTTTTTATCATATCAATTGATTTATAATGATAGTCTCTACCCCAGCGTAACATGCGCCGCATCATATAGGATTCCAAAATATCAAAGATTAATTCAAGATCGGATTCGGAGAGAAAAAATTCTATTTCAGGTTCATCTTCAGAGATGGCAAACTCACTAAATTCACTTATTATGAATAATATAAATGGAAACATGTCTTCAATATCAAATTCTTTATAGAACTTCATTCGATAACCAATTCTTGAATCCGGGTCGTTCATTTCTTGATAGACTTTTGAATACTTTTTTAATTTACGGAATTCATATTTAATGTCTTGATCAGTTTGTAGATTTGATCTGTACCTCTTCAGATAGACATCGTATGCTTTTACCTCTTCTCCTTCTTGTGTTTGGAAACATTCTGGATTCACTGTTGCCTGAAGAAAATGTTTCAAAAACCGATCAAGGTTTTCTGGATCCTCCCAAAAACTATCAACATCAAAATGACTCCAACAAGTATTATAAAGGTTAGTTCCTGCCTCTCCTGCTTTAAGAAAGAGGTCATTTCTGAGGTGATCGAATTCGTCAAGCATCCTACCAGTAGCATTGAGAGAGGCGAATATTTTCTCTGGTTCATCTCCTTTTTTGAGATCTATTTGAACCATGTGAAAATCATTTGTAATAGCGTTATAGAGGTGATCTATGGTTGGAGAGTCTGTTCCAATATCGTTCGTAATTGCGTCCATAAAATGGTTATACGCACGATGAATGACATGATCCCCCCGTGGTTCTGAATCAACTAAAGCACAGAACGCCTTTTCATCAAACCCTTCTTTAGGATAAAGTTTATATTCTTCACTGTATCCTTCATTCTTTACGAGTAAATCTGCGGAATCGGCTCTGAGAGTATAGTTTTTTGACTTACAGATATCTCTAATCACACAAAGGAGGATTTGAAAAGTTGTGAGACGTTGCTGTCCATCAAGAATTTGATATTTTGGTAACCCTTGTCCTTTCTCATCCTTGCGTGTAATTATAATGCCCGTAAAGTGGCTTGTTGGTTGCTCACCGTTGAATCTACTATCAAACTTTTCTTGTATATCTGCCCAAAGGGCATCCCAATTTTCTATACCCCAGACATAACGACGTTGATAGATAGGGATTTCGTATTGTCTCTTAGGAGAGAATAATTTCTCTACAGTGTCACCTCTACCTTTTGCCATATTTAAAACTCTCCGTATTCGTTTTCTCAGTAAGATTAGAAAGGTATGCTCAGTCTCAGGTGATTTTGCAACTCGAAGACATTGAACTAAAACTCACTTGCAGGTGGCCATATTTCATTAAATGCAGGTAATAACTCTTTGTGGATTCTTTCCTGAATTTCGGTTACACCAAAGTTAGTAAACTCACATATATTTTGAGTCAGCATAAGTTCTGGAGCAGCTTGTGTTACTAATACATTTTTTTTCTTTGTAAACAAAAGATCTGACCAATCTGGGGGGATATCTAATGTCGTCGTTACCACTATATTTCCTATACTGTCGGTTGCTTCGTATATTTCGGCTACACGTTCGGTTAGTTGGTTGTCATAAGGTAAATTAGGTATTAAATCCTCTGGTAGGACTAATCGCTCTATAGTTTTTAAGTCCTTAAAACTGAGTAGTTGCATTGATCGGTTTTCCCGGATGCTCAATTCAATTCGATACAAGATATAAAGAATAAGGTTACTGTTTCCATGTATTGAGACTTGTTCTAAAGCATCCAGAACTGGTTCGCGACCTGGCCATGTATTAGACAAAAACTCTGCAAATTTGCTCACACTGAATTCGTCTGAGTCTCGAATTGCCTCAGAAAAGAATTCATTTATACTTTTATAGTCGCATTGCCCTTCACACAGCAGGTGCCGTATTATATAAGACTCCAGTATTTGATAGATTTTAGGTAATTCAATATCAGCCTTTACAGCCTTATGTTTTATGAACAATATAAATGAATCCAAAGGTGAAATTCCGAGGTTTTCATAAAACTGCATGTGTCTACCAATGTCTGAAGTAGGATTATTCATATCTTTATTAAACTGCGCGAAGGCACTTAATCGCGTGAATTCTTCTTCAATGCTAAGATCTAGCTGAATTCTATAATCCTGTTGGTATAATTCAAATGGTTTCAAGCTGCTTTGAAAACAAGACGGTCCCAGATTTGCTTTAAGAAAATCACGCAAAAATGTGTCTAAGTCTGAAGTATCGTCATCTTCAAAACTGGGGTGCCAGTGATTTTTAGATTTGTAGTATCCTTCACTGTCTTCTCCAGCTCTTAAGAATAGATCGTTTCTGAGATAATCAAATTCATTAAGCATTCTACCTGTTGCATTGAGTGATGCAAATATTTTTTCAGATGTATCACCCTGAACGAGGTCAATCTGAGCAACATTGACACCTAATATGATATCAGTATAGATTTTTTCTATTTGTGGAAGATCGTAATCCTTAATCAGTCCTTTAAAATGATCGTAGGCACGATGAATGATATGCTTACCGCGTGGTTCAGATTCAACTAACGCACGAAATGCAGATTCATCATCTGATCCTTCTTTTAAAAGAAGTTTATACCGCTCTTCATCTCCTTTACTTCGTCCTTCATTTTTTATAAGTAGATCTGCCTCTTTTGCTTTGCCCGTATACGATTTTGATAGGCAAACATCCCTAATAACGCAAAGGATAATCTGAAAAGTTGTGAGGCGTTGCTGTCCATCAATTACATCATACTTTTCCAGATCACCTGTGTCATCATGCCGACGTGTGACGATAATACCCGTAAAATGTGGATTTGACATTTTTTCAATATCAGTCCATAGAGTATTCCAATTTTTATCTTCCCAAACGTAACGCCGTTGATATATAGGAACTTTATATTGCCGACTACGCCCTGTGAATAACATATCTACAGTTTGAACTTCATCTTTTATTTCCATTCATAAACCTCTTTAAAATTTGAACTTATAGCAAGTAATATCTAATAGTCCAAAGTAATGGGGAACCTGAAACAAAAAAACACAAATCATCTTCTTTATTTTCCCTATCTTACTACATCCTTATGTTTTATTCAATATGAAATCGTTATATCAATACCTTCGCCAAAAATAGTTGAAAAAAATGGGTTTTTGTATTATAGTTTTACACTAGAAAAACATCAAAAATGGACAGAATCCTATGTTAGAAATTATAGCATTTTTTAAAGTTTTTATCATCACATTTATTCCGCATAACCAATAAGACAACTATAACGGGTGGCATTGATGAGTGTGTTACAAAGAAGCACAATCAGGACTTACGCATTTTTGTGAAATTGTGTATACTATTTAGCAAGAAAGTTGACGGGTGTGTAGGTATTTTATCACCTTTTTTCATAAGAGACGGTACTCGGAGAGTGCCTACTACTATTAAGAGCTTATGAAATTCCAAAAATGACACTTATAGTGATAATAACTTTACGCGTTCGTTTACGTACATAGCACTCCGCTGGAGTGCAGCCCGTTGACAATCCTATTTCTATAGACATATTGCTCCGCTGGAGCAAGGGGTCAGCGATCCTTTTTCTTAAGTGACAATAACTTTACATACCCGATGAAAGGGTGTGTAAATATTTTGTCACTCTATTTGTCAGAATCGCGGATTACGCGGAAGGGGTTCTTGGTGGATTGAATGTTTGTGATTAGGGTGGGTGTTTCTGTTTTTTGTCAGAATCGCGGAAGGCGCGGAGGGCTCGGAAGGCGCGGAAGGGGATTTTGGATCATTATATGCCTTGATTCAGCTACAAAGAAGCACAATCTAACAGAATGTGCTACGAATATAGGCATAATCTAATAGAATGTCTGTTATTGGTGAAGGTATTGAATGTTTAGTGACAAAAACTATACACACCCAAGTTGACTTTTCTCTTGACTTTTACGTCCAACAAGATGTAAACTTAATAAATAACGTGAGTTGGATAATAGGAGTATGGACTTCATTTTGCCAAAAATATTACTTGCATAGACCCGGTAGGTTCGGTTTCCTAACCGAACCGGATCCTTCGCGAAAACCTTTATGAACGCATTGGCACAAAGCCGGTTCGGTTAGGAAACAGAACCTACCGTCCTGGGAAAATCTGATTTATCAAACTCACGTTAAAGAACAGTTTTGATGTTTATCCATAGTCGTGACTTTCGGAATGAAGAGGAGATACTCTCATGAAACATATCGTTGACAATGTTAACAAGATGAACCTTAGAATTAAGACACTTGACCTGGCTGGACGTGTGCCGGGTCCTGCTTCTATTGAATTGCTGCGGGTGGAACTCCACTATGATGGAGAGTATGGACCACTTTTCATGGCACGGGTTCGGTACGCCCGTGACGGTGTTGAACAAGAAAACGGCTTCCCCATCGATCTACACAAAGGCGCATTTGTTGCCACTGTCCCTATCCAAGAGGCGGGGTTGGAAGAAAAACTTCAGAAGATTGGTCCCGAAATCGCCCGTATTGTATATGATGATTTGGAGAAGCGCCGAGTATGAGAGTGTATATTTTTTTCAAAATTCACCATAATGTAATTCTTGGGGAATAGAAGACGCATGAGACATCACATTTCATATCAGAAACCACTTGCACTGCTATTATGTTGTATCTTTATACTAATTACGAGTATCCAACCTGCTGATGCGGGTAAAGGTAATCGAACTTTTGCAATTACACTGCTTGTATCGGGATTAGGTTTACAAGTCGGTAGCACGTTCCTAAATGCCTCTGCTGAAAATAGGTATGAAGACTATCTCTCTGCTGTGATCCAATCCGATATTCAGAGTCAAAAGAGCGATGTTGTCGCTTACAAAAATGCCAGTGTATCAATGTCTCGTGTAGGTTACGGATTTATCGGACTCGCCGTGGTCATATCTATTCTTGACCAAATAAGCGAGAGTTCAATAGACACGGAGTCTATACCACAACAAGATATGAACACCTTGTCAGGAAGAATCAGGCAGAATACCTTTAGTTCTTCAAGCCTTTCATATTTAATGGCACACTTAAACACATCTTTTCCCCATTCACCTTCTCAATATGCAAAGGGTGTTGGTTTGTATCCCTCTTATGCCATTTCTTATGACGGTGAAGAGCAGAGGACAAACCTAAAGTTCACGTTCCGTTTTTAGGTCAACCAAATATATGAATATTACGAGAGATTCTCAAAGAGGACATTAGGATGAATTCACGCCGTACTATTGCTCAAACACTATCTCAAAACTTGAGTCTGAAAACCGCATCACTGATATACCTTTCTTTTTTTCTTATCGTTGTTGTATCTGCTGGTTGTACCAATAGTGAAGACTTTGCTAACCCATTGGATGCTGATAACTTAAAAACAGCAGGTGCACCTGAATTGGAACTTTATGCGGGAGATAGAGAGGTTAGAGTAACGTGGATAGATACGGAACAAGAGGGAATAAAGGCATATAAGATATATAGGCGTTCAAGAAGCAACTCAGATGAACCGTTTGTGTTAATTGCTACGGTGGATGCGCCAGCTAACGAGTTTATTGACACAGATAACATAGAAAATGACCGTCTTGATGAGTTCGGACGACCACTTGCGTATGAGTATCGTATCTCATACATTGACACTAACGATGTTGAAACCCCTGATCCAACTAATCCTCCGGACCCGAATCAAGAACCGCTTCGACATTGGCAGACAGCCACTGTAAAACCAAGTATTGCCCCACCTGCGCCCGTTGTCACACTGGGTGATCCGGTAGACCTTGCCGTGCATCTATTTTGGAGCGACTACGAATTTCCTAATGATTTTGCCACTTTCCGTGTATACGCTGCAATAGATGATGGAAATACTGAGTATCCCGTCTTTAGGCAGATCGCTGAAATAGCACGAGATGAGCAGGGTGTCATTGATAAGGGGTACGCTGACGAAAATTTCCAGGAGGATGGTGTAACAAAGATATATCGTGTTGCTGCTGTGGATATATTTGGTGTTGAAGGCATTACCACTATTTCTGCGACATCCCCTAATCTGCCGCCTGCCCCTCCATCAGATGTTAGGGCAGTATATATTTCACGTTCACTGTTTAACAACAAGTATGATGCTACGATTTATTGGACTGCAAATACAGAGTCAGATCTTGCAGGATACCAAATCTTCACCGAAGATGCAGAGGGTAATTTGTTCGTCCGCGGAACAGCGAACCGTTTTGAGACTGAAATCACTTTCCCCGGCGAAGACCCACCGCCAGGAGGTGAGGTGCCTGTTCGAACCTATTATATCACTGCGTATGACAATACGCCTAAACCTGATGGGAAACGCGACCATAGCGAGATGGTAATGGCAGAATAGTATTTATAATTGCTTTGTGAGATTAGATCAATAAAGAGGATGCGTGGAGGATATAAAATGCACCTAAATTTTCGCCTTTTATTTGGATTAGTGATCGTTATACTATTAGCAAGTTCACCGCCAAAGTGTTATTTTTCTGCCCAGACTGTTCCCGTTTCGCAGCTAACGACGATGCAGACAGCGGAACCGGTAGGCAAAGGGGGTTCAAACACCTCAATTGGGTTCTTTCAACATTCTCCTTCAAGAGTGCGGCCCGATTCTATCCAAGATGTTGTAATTGGAGGTTTTGAGAAATCTCATCACGTTTCACTTGAAGTTGAGACATATCTTCTACCTGTCCGGTTTACTTACGGATTAAGCGACCAACTTGATTTAAATCTCGGGGCGACCGTCTCTATTGGCGATGTGCATAAAATAGTACACAATTTCTATGATAATGTAAATCCCGAACTCGCTTCCGACCGCGTTTACGACCAACATGTCTATGATGGTATGATTGGACTAAAGTATAACTTAAAACCTGAACGAAATGATGGGTTTCCGAGCATATCTGTTGGCGGAAATTTTTTCTCTGGATTTACCGCAGATGACAGACTTAATTCTGACAGGGATTTTCTTGATCATAGTCCAATTGATGGTTATCCTTATGCTGCTATGAACGCCTATTGTGTAGGTACTCAAAGGTTTCGAAAGTATTTCAAATTCCATGCTGGTGCCGGTGTATACTTATCTTCTAAATCCGTTAGAACGACAGATTCTTTTCCGCTGACTTATCAGTTGGGAGGCGAAATCGCAATTTCGGACAACATGTGGTTTACTGCTGATTACACAAATATCATTCACCATGTGGGAATACATATATCAAATATTATCGGTCTGGCATTCCGTTATCAAACGTCCAAATCATTGGCATTCCAAATTGGGCTTAACAACCAACCAGGATTTCATTTCAGTCTGACGTTAGGTGGAGAAAAAGCACAAGAAGTTGAGGGTAATAAATTACTCTTTTAAAGTTAAGCGTAACAACCTCTGTAGGCGTTAAACTTGTAGGTTGGGTAGAGCGAAGCGAAACCCGTAGGTGCAAATTTCAGGCCGGTAGGTTCGGTTTCCTAACCGAACCGGCTTTGTGCCACTTGCGTTCATAAAGGTTTTCGCGTAGGATCCGGTTCGGTTAGGAAACCGAACCTACCGGCCTGGGAACATCACTAATTCGACGCCTATAGGTAGAGCGAAGCGCCAATAAATATTAACTGGCGACCTACAAAATAGCACTCGACAAACCACTAAATTTTAATATGAGAGCAGTTATACAACGTGTCAAATCAGCAAGTGTGAAGGTAGATGGTGAACTCGTTTCTGAAATTGGAGCGGGTTTACTTATTTTTCTTGGCATTGCACATGATGACAGTCAAGCAGAGATAGATTATATTGCAAACAAAGCAGCAAATCTGCGTATCTTTGAAGATGCTGATGGGAAAATGAACTGTTCGCTTCTTGAAACAGGTGGGTCAGCCCTTGTCGTATCCCAATTTACGTTATATGGAGATTGCCGCAAAGGTAGACGTCCGAGTTTTATCCATGCTGCACGTCCTGAAGTCGCAAATGCACTTTATGAGGATTTTATCGCCGCCCTAAAACAGCAGAACATAGAAACTTATGGCGGTACTTTTCAAGCGATGATGGATGTGGAATTGATTAACGATGGACCGGTTACAATTCTATTGGATAGTGATAAGCAGTTTTGAACCAAACAGGAGCAAGGCTCTAAGACACAAAACATAAAATGGAACATTCTGAGTACATTAATACAATCAAACAAGGTGACTGCATTGATTTGATGTCAGAAATGCCACCTGCATGTGTTGATCTTGTCATAACAGATCCACCTTTTGCTATTGACTTTAAAGCTACTCGGCACAACTATAATCGTACAGGAGACCGCGTTCTTCAAGGTTACAATGAAATTGAGGGAAGTGACTACTTAACTTTTACACTTGATTGGCTTTCAGAAGCAACAAGAGTGTTAAAAGAATCTGGGAGTATGTATATCTTCTCAGGTTGGAATTATCTGAAAGACCTCTTGATTGCTATTGATGAATGTCAACTTATAACAGTCAACCATCTCATTTGGAAATATCAGTTTGGGGTTGTTACCAAGCGAAAGTACGTGACGTCTCACTATCATTGCCTTTTCTTATGTAAAAACGACAAAAAACGACAATTTTACCCATACTGCCGTTTTGATAAAGATATAAAGACTGAAACTGGTGGATCCGCACACTATAAAGACAAGGAAGATGTCTGGGAAATCAAGAGAGAGTACTGGCAAGGTGCTATAAAAACACCGACTAAACTGCCAGCTGAACTCATTGAAAAAATACTTGATTATTCCAGTCAAAAAGGTGATGTTGTTTTGGATCCGTTCTTAGGTTCTGGACAAGTTGCAGTTATCAGCAAAATGAAGGGTCGGCATTATATAGGTTTTGAGATAGTCCCCGCATATTATGAATTTGCTTGTAAGAGAGTTGAATCAGGAAAGTATTTAATTCATAAAGCAGAAACTGAATGGGTTTCTTTTGAAAATAACGGACTTGATGACACAACGGACATTTTTGGTATGGAGTTGAATCAACAATCATAATTCAGATCATGCAAATTTCATGAAAAGGAGGACAAACAGAATGGCGCAAGTTGTTCCCTTACGATACGACACCGCTTTTAAAAAAGCGTTCAGCCAACCAGAGATCTTCTGTCAATTTGCCGAAGATGTCTTAGGTATCAAATTCCATACCGATGAGGTACATCGCGGTTACAAATTTCTTGAACCCATCGGGCAGGTTGATATTGAATACGATCTGTTTGCCGAGGATCTGGAATCTCGTATTGTGGTTGAGATACAACACGTCAAAGAACACCACTTCTATGATCGTTTCCTATATTATCATCTCATCAATCTCGTGGAACAGGTAAAAAGCAGCAAGGCATACCAGTTCGATCGGACGGTTTATACGATTGTTGTCTTAACGAGTCCTTATAGTGAAAACGAAATTGACTTTAATGTGGCTATCATGGATTTCAACCCTATCAACGAATTTAACCGTAAAGTTGATGTATATCCGCATCAACTTGTATTTGTGGTGCCTCGTATGCTCAACGATAAGACACCAACCGGTATAAAAGCGTGGTTGGAACTTGTACTGGATTCTCTGGATGGAGAGATGGACGAGAGTCGCTACAACTCACCGATTTTTGAAAAGGTGATTGATGCGGTTAAACTTGACAACATTTCGCCAGCGGAGCGTAGGATACTTAAGGATGAAGAGTCCTGGGAAGATACCTTAATTGATGTAACGCAGCGGGAAACACAGCGGGAAAAAGAGACGATTGCTCGCGCACTAATTAGCGAAGGGGTAAGCACCGAAATCATCGCAAGAGCAACAGGTATCCCGGAAGTAGACATTGAAAAACTGAAGCAATCATAGACATTGAGGCTTGCTTATGAATTTTTGTTGTGATCTGTTCCCATTACGCAACCGATGATTAAGTGCACGAAAAGTAATAACTACTGTGGATATTATACCATTTCTAAATGATGATGTAGCATTATTTCGTAGGTCGGGTAGAGCGAAGCGAAACCCGACATGTAGTGTTAGACAGGGTTTGCATGTCGGGTTTCGCTTCGCTCTACCCGACCTACAGTTTATCAATCTTTTCTTGCAAAAACTTTACACAGTATGGAACCTGTTCTTCGGTAAGTCCATGCAGAACAACAGCACCATCATAACCGCACTCCTTTAGCAACCGGATGTATTGATCGTAATCCAACAATCCTGTTCCTGCAGCAAGATGTCCCGCTTCACCATCCCGATCCAAATCTTTCGCGTGTGCCAGGACAATGTCTTCTCCTAAGAGCGTAAAAGCCTCGTCAAGAATATCTCGCATCTGTGGTAATTCACCTTTATGGAATATGTTTGCACCATCCATAACTACCTTCAGATAAGGTGATTGCATTTCATCAAGAAGACGGCGTGCCTTCTTTGCGGAGTCAATCACATTGGCAACTTCCGGTTCCATTGCCAACGTAACCCCATATTCCTCAGCAATCTCTAACGCTTTCTCCATTGACTGGACAAGATCATGCCATGCGTCTATTGAGTTGTTATCAGGATGAGCTCGCCACATACTGTGTGGGTCGCGTGAACCAGTACATAAGGTTATCACTGATGTTCCAAGTGGTTTACACTGACCTGCAACATAACGTAATTTATCTAATCCCGTTGCCCGTTTTTGCACATCCGGGTCAATCATATTGTATGTTCCAGAAAGCGCAACGATTTTGATTTGTCTATCATCTATCGCTTGACGAATCTTGTCAGTAGATGTTCCACCTTTTGAAACATGGTACTGTAAGAAATATACCTCTTGTTCTACCACAGCATCAAGCGTTTTTTCTAAAGTCTCTCTGCGAATAGTACCTTCCATAAGACCGATGTGCATTATGATTCTCCAAATTTGAAAACATCAAAAATAGTAATTATTCAGTTGAGTAGCATTTATTCTTAACCCCACAATAAATAGACCACTCTTTGATTATACATTACGAATAATCATAAGACAAGGATAGTGTCCATTTGGGGTGTGTATGTATTTTGTCACCTTTTTCATAAGAGACGGCACTCGGAGCGTGCCTACTACTATTAAGAAGAGACGGCACTCGGAGCGTGCCTACTACTATTAAGAGCAATTATAAGAAATTGACGGAGTGGCGTAATTGTGATAGAATCTGACCTTATGAAAATAATCGTTGCCCCTGATTCATTCAAAGGAAGCGTCACGGCACTGGAGGCAGCGAAGTCTATTGAGAAAGGACTTCGACGGGTACTTCCAGATGCGATCATAGATAAAATCCCAATGGCTGATGGGGGTGAAGGCACTGTTCAATCCCTTGTTGATGCAACTGGTGGACAATTCCGCACTGAACATGTTCTTGATCCCCTCGGCAACGAAATTGAAGCACAATACGGATTGCTATCTGATGGTGACAGCGCATATAACTGTGCTGTCATTGAGATGGCAGCTGCTTCCGGTTTAACGCTCGTTCCTTCCGAAAAACGAAACCCGCTACTTACAACAACTTACGGTACTGGACAACTCATACGCTCCGCATTAGAACAAGGATGTAAAAAACTGATTATCGGGATCGGTGGCAGTGCAACAAACGATGCTGGTGCTGGCATGGCTGAAGCACTCGGTGTACGTTTCTTGAATGCAGATGGCAATCCAATAAACATGATAGAACGCGGCGGAGGAGGACTGAGGGAAATAACATCTATAGATATGGAGGGTATCCATTCAGCAATATCTGAAACTGAGACAGTTGTTGCCTGTGATGTCAACAATCCTTTGACAGGTCCAGATGGAGCATCTCACGTCTATGGACCGCAGAAGGGGGCAACACCGGAGATGGTGAGGATACTTGATGACAATCTATCCCACTTTGATGTTATCCTAACACAAACGTTTGGTCAATCTTACGATAGTATTCCCGGGGCAGGGGCTGCGGGTGGTTTGGGTGCTGGTCTTATGGCGTTCCTCAATGCCAGATTAAGACTTGGCGTTGATATTATGATTGATGCTGTTAATCTGAGGGAACGGATGAAGGATGCATCGTTGGTGATTACAGGAGAGGGACAGATAGATTTTCAGACGGCGTTTGGGAAGACACCTATAGGTGTCGCTAAGGTCGCAAAAGAAGCCAATATTCCTGTAATAGCAATTGCAGGGGGAATCGGGGAAGGTGCCGAAGCTGTTTATGCAAAAGGTATTGATAGCATGTTAGGTATCGTCCACGCACCGATGTCTCTTGAAGATGCGGTTGAAGATGCTTTGCAATTAATTGCTGATACTGCTGAGCAAGCTGCGAGATTAGTCCTGATTGGAAAACATCTTCAACAGAGATAGTGTGGGTTGGATTTCGCCTATGGTAAAATTCTGAATTAATTATACAGTCTGTACCAGTGCGGTTGGGAAACCGCACCTACCGTGGTCCGAAAGTGTGTAATTATTTTTAAACTTCACCATAAAACGTATCCTAACCCACAAGAAGATATAATTTCCTGTTTACAACAATACTGCGACATCCTTCATGAAATCATCAGTTTCGTTCTGCCATCTCTTGAGTTCATCGGCTAAGGATTGAATGCGATCCGCATGTTCAGGTTGTTCTGCGAGGTTGTTCATTTCCCACGGGTCTGCTTCTAAATCGAAAAGTTGGATATAGTCAGTTCCTTTACCATTGTCTTTAGAAACATAGTGTCGGATGAGTTTCCATTTTCCGTTGCTGACAGTGCGATGGATGTCTTTGTAGGCAGCGAAAACTGAATCGCGAACTTTGTCTACGCATCCTTCCATCAACGGAACTAAGCTGATACCTTCAACTGTATCTGGACAGTCAACGTTTGTCAGATCACATACTGTTGGAAATAGGTCGTATAGATAGGTTAAAGCTTCTACGGTTTGACCTTCAGGAATACCAGGTCCAGCGAATATTGAGGGGACACGGATACTGTGATCGTAGACGTTCTGCTTGCCAAACAGACCGTGTTGTCCTACAGCGAGTCCATGGTCAGAGGTATAGATGACGATGGTGTTATCAAAATGTCCTTGGTCTTTTAGTGTCTGTATGACGCGTCCCATTTCATAATCTTGATGTGAAATCATACCGTAGTAATCCGCGATGTGTTGCTGTACGACTTCTGGTGTGCGTGGGAACGGTGCCAATACTTCATCACGAATCCGCATCTCTCCGTTGTCGAACGGATGTTCGGGAAGAAAATTCTCTGGGAGTGGAATGTCTTCTGGTGGATACATTGTTGCGTATTCACCAGGTGGTGTTCTGGGATCGTGCGGTGAAGTAAAGGAGAGATAAGCGAAAAACGGGTCTTCTCGGTCGTATGTTTCTATATACTCAACAACGGGGTCTGTGAAAAGTGTCGTAGAAAACTTATCTCCAACGTATCTGGCATCAGCTGGGTATTTGCCTGTCGGGTCAAAATCAAAGACATTGACTTTATATTGATTACCCATACCGCCGAAGAAGATTTTGGCAGCACCATCAAAACTGTTTGAAAACGAATTTCTGTCATTGTGCCATTTGCCGGCAAAGAATGTGTTGTATCCAGATTCACGCATGGTTTGAGGCCAAACAGCTAAATCAGGGTTAAGTTGGTTTCCTCCGCTACGGAATAGGTTTGCACTTGTAAGGACAGCGGCACGACTTGGGACACAGACTGCCCCGACAAGAGACCCCATAATATGTGTCTGTCGGAAGGTTGTGCCGCGTTCCATAAGTGAATCCATTGTTGGTGTTTTGACAGTTGGGTCGCCCATCCCACCGATGGCATCCCATCTGTGGTCGTCAGCGATAATAAATAGCACATTAGGTTGTGATGACATGATTCCTCCTATGATGAGTTGTCAGTTTTTAGTTATCAGTTAATTTAGCGATTTTATAAAAACTTGTAAAGGAAAAATTCTAATGAAGATTGCAACTATTGAACAATTCTATCCACGTAGTCGGATGCGGTTTGTAAAGATTACAACGGACACCGGCATCGTTGGTTGGGGTGAAACAACACTTGAAGGTAAACCGAAGAGTACCTGGTCGGCAGTGGAAGAACTATCCGAGTATTTTATCGGTAAAGATCCGTTACGTATTGAACACCATTGGCAGCATGTCTACCGATCCGCATTCTTCCGAGGTGGCAATATCTTGATGTCTGCCTTGTCCGGAATTGATCAAGCACTATGGGATATTGCGGGTAAATTTTACAATGTGCCGACGTATCAACTCTTAGGTGGTGCTGTGCGTGACCGAATCCGCGTTTATGCACATTGGGGAATCGGCAGTTTAACTGACGAAGGCAAAGCCGCTGCAAAGGAACGGCTTGAATCTTTACAGCAGAAAGGCGGCTACACAGCGTTTAAGAGCGGTCCCGGTGGCAAATGGCGTGGTCATGAACCTCCTGCTGTGATTGATGCTTTTGTTGAACGTGCCTATCTGATGCGCGAATGGGTCGGTCCGGATGTTGAACTCGCCTTTGATTTTCACGGTAAGATGACACCTGCGCTTGCTATTGAAATCTGTCACGAACTTAAAGGCATGCGTCCAATGTTCGTTGAAGAACCTGTCCCACAAGAGAACGTTGATGCGTTAAAGATAGTTTCTGACCATGTTCCGTTTCCGATTGCCACAGGTGAACGTCTGCTGACACGCTGGGGTTTTCGTGAAGTTTTTGAGAAACAAGCAGTCGCTTATCTACAACCTGATACCTCCCATGCTGGCGGTATAACCGAACTGAAGAAAATCGCTAATATGGCTGAGGTTTACTATATGCATATTGCCCCGCATTGCGCGATTGGACCGATTGCTTTTTCTGCCTCCCTTCATGTTGATGCTGTTGTGCCAAACTTTCTAATTCAAGAACAGATTGATGCCGGTTTAGGGGCAGGTTTATTCAAAGAAGATTGGCAAGTGAAAGACGGACACATTGAATTACCAACGAAACCCGGACTCGGTTTTGAGATTGATGAGAAAGAGGCTGAACAGACGCTTGATACTTATCCAGAAGAACTCGGTGGCGAATACTATTATGATACCGATGGCAGTGTAGCGGATTGGTAAGTAGTTTCAAGTTCAATTGAAATCAAATGTAAGAGACGCAATGAATTGCGCGAATACAAACGGTTAGACTGCTTAATACGACATTATTTCTTAGAAATGCTATCAGAACCGAAGTGTATCAAATCAAAGGATGCTACAAAAAGTTCCCAGAACTTTTGAAATCGTAACGCGCCACATTCAGTCGCACGATAAACGCATGCCGTTCATTGAGTTACTTCTTCTTCTTGACTTGATCGCTAAGAACTTTATCCTCATCATCGTATCCTCTTAGCCAGTCAACATCTTTGCGTCGTTCACTTTCGGTTGGAAACCATTTGTCTCTCGGGTCATACGGCGAGCGTCTACGTTTTCCCTCTCTACGTGCTTTTCTTCCTTTTTCATGTTCCTTGTTAGTCATTTTGTTTCTCCTTTAAAAAAGATTGGTAAAAATAACTTGAATTAACTTAGTATCACTTACAGTCACGTCATGATAGCGTAGCGTCAATCGTCATGTAACTATCCATTCATATTGCTAATTCGTTGCAAATCATCTTATATACACATACAACAATCAACGATTGCTTATTTCTTTCAAAAGATTATTAGCAGGTTGATAATTAGTATCAATTTTCAAAGATTTCTGTAGATCTTGTTGTGCTTCTTTGAACCGACTTGTTCTAATGTATGCCAAGCTGCGGTTATAGAACGCTTCTTTAAACTTTGGGTTGAGAGAAACCGCGGTATTGAAAGCACTTATTGCTTTGTGAAAATCTTTCTTCTGAAGGTAAGTGCATCCAAGATTGTAATGTGCTACAGGGAATTTTACGTCTTTCTCAATCGCTTGTTTAAAATGTGAAATTGCTTTATCGTATTCCTTTTTTTCAAAGGCAATAAAACCAAAATTGCTACTAATCTTAGCTTGCATGATAGCATCCCTATAATCTTTACTATAATTTATCTTTTTAGGTAGTTCTTGTTGCACAATTTTGTTAAAAGTTTTTTCTTTTGGTTCCTGTTGTTCTGGTACAGTCTTTTGTTGATCAGATGTTGTTTTTTGGGCAGTGAGAAGTTGAATCTCACTCTGCAACTCTTCATTTCTACTTTTCATTTCTACTTTTTCACTTTGCAACTGCTTTACCTGAGTCGTCAAGTCTTTAATTTCCGACGCCTGAGTTGTCAATTGTGTTTGCAAATTATGGTTTTTGTTTTGTAACTGCTGTAAAGTTTGCTGTTGTTCAGCCGATCCATCACTTTTTTTAACTAAAGTATCCTGTGTTTTTTGGTTATTGCTGGACAACTTTTCATTTTCCAACTTTTTGATCTCAGATGTTTTCTGATCCAGTTGCTCTTGAAGATCTTGGTTTTTGTTTGTCTGTTCATTTAGTCGTCTCCGTAGAATACTCACATTTTGTGATGTTTTTTTATCAGGTTTTTCCTTAGTTTTTAATTCATCTTGCAAAGTATTATATTTTTCATTTAGTGTTTCGTTATCATTTTTCAGTTTTTTTATTGAAGAATTCAATTCAAGGATTTCTGATTCCTTTTGACGAATATCCGAATTGTTTTTGGTAAGTTGACTATTCAACTCCGTATTTTGAGACAGAGCTTTTTCCTTTGCATCCATCTGTGTTAGGAATGCGAGAAAACAAATGATTAAACCAACCGCTAAAACACCTATAGTAATACGCTTGTAGTTTGTTAGTTGTTTAACAATACGATTCAAGAAATCGGATACAGTAGGAGAGGGACCGGGTGGAGGAATGGGTGGATTTGGGATATCAACTAGAAGTTGTTTGGCAAGCTGATAATGTGGATCAATCTTTAAAGCTTCATTTAATGCTAATTTCGCTTTATTATTATCACCTAATTTGAAATGAGCAAGTCCTTTTCCGTAGTATGCGTCTTTATATTTTGGATCTATACCAATTGCTTGCCCAAACGCACGGATCGCTTCCGAATATTTTTTGGCGTGTAGGTGAGCAAGACCTATACCGTAACAAGCCTTTTTATGATTCGGATTCATAAAAATCGCCTTTTGGAATTCTGAAAGTGCTTTGTCAAACTGTTTATCGTTTAAAAATATAAACCCTTGATTGGTATGTGTACTAGCATTAGATTTTCTAGCATTAGATTTTGGTAATATCGCTTCAAGAGGTTGTAGATGATCAGTAGATGTCTTCGCGCAGTAATCCTTCAAAGTTGCAGTCAACTGTTGAATCTCAGGTGATAGTTTTTTTAGTTCTTGGAAAATATCTGATTGGTTAGGATTCTCCAAATCTTTCTTTGCGAACAATAAACCGCTATTGACACGTTTTTCGTTTCCAAACTGTGACCAAAGCGAGGGCTTTTCAGCTAAACTCAAAAACGAAAGGTAGATAACTAATTCAGAGAAATAGTCAAGCTTCTCATTTGCTTGTCCATCTATTCTTTGTATTCTTTTTGGATGTTGATATTCGTTTAGTCCGCGAATATCGTCTGGCAGTCCCTTAAGCGTTGGGACGAACAAAGTATCGTAGTCTATCAATTTTATATCAACGTTAGTTCCATTTCGCTTGAGTAAGATATTTCCATCTTGAAGGTCTCCGTGTGCAATTTCATGTTTATGCAGTGAAACAACCATTTTTTGAAATTCAGATGCTACAGTTTTAAAAATATGAGGGCTTTGTATATTTTGTTCAATAAAACCGCGAAGTGTTTCACCTTTTACCCATTCCATTCGTGTTATGGAATAATTGTTCCCCTCAACAAAGATCCCTTTTTCTTTAGGAAGATAGTCAAAGTCAACAAAGTATGGTAGTCTTACTTGTTTCAAATATTTGGATATTTCTTTATATCGGACTTCAGCATTATCACCAACATCTTGAAACCAACACCGCAATGCATAGGTTTTGGAGGTTGTGTCAATCGGAAAAACGATTGAAAAACCGCCAGCAAAACTTTTCAAAGAACCGTCTACTGAAAGCTGTGGGGTTCCCCCTTTGAGTTTCGGATCTTTGATACTAATATGAGGGTAATCACGCACAGCGTGAGTGTATTCGGTACGGGTGGGCCAAGGCATTCTGTGCTCCTACTACTTAGTTACTTTCTATTTACAAGTGTTAGAATAATATCTCGTAAAAAACGAAAAATCCCCCGACAAGCAAAAAAACCAAGAAATCCCAGGAATGTTCCCCAAAAGATAATCTCTACAATATTTTCCCGATTTTTCTCATCCGTTACATTTTGTGTTTGTGTTCCAGATAACCCCTGATACTCATTTTCTTCAACTGAAATGATCATAAAAGTTACGTCGTCATTAACCAATCGGATGTTTGCATCATTACGAGCTTGATTTACAAATTCATTGAACTGTTCTTGACTTTCCAGTTTTCTGAGTCGGTCTAAAATATCTTCTAAATAACCGGCTTCCTTATGTTTTAAAATCCATTTTGCTAAAGCATCAGTCGCTAAAATAAATATATCTCCCGTTTGGAATTTATCACGAATGAACTTTGGATCATAATAATTTTTATCAGCATAACTGGTGAAAACATCAGGACAACTCGTAAAGTCTACGGATTTTTCTATAAGATAACTTTTGAATTCATTACTACTTTTATGAAAAAGACAACTATCACCTATTATTATTGCTTGCCATTCCCTTTTCGTTTTGTTAACTTCAAGCCCGACGAAGGTAGAAACGGCAGGATCTTTCGCTCTAAACGAATTCGTGAGATAATATTGGTTAAGTATTTTAACTTTTTCTTCTACCCATCCGTACCATTTTTGTTGAATAGGGACTAACCACCGCTCCCAATCACCATCTTCTAAAGAAAAATCAGATGTTTCACAGAAGTGATTGACGAGTAGTTCCGCCCACCGCTTCGGGAAGAAAGAGCGAGTAGCACCATCTGCAACGGCAAAACGAGAAATGTCGTGATTCACCTGTACAGCATCTTGGCAGTCGTCTTCTGTTTCTGCTTCTTTGTGTGTAATAAGAGAACGTACTATTAAATTTATCACGAAAATCAATCAAGTGGTGGTGGTAGAGCAGGACGCACCCGCGTAACATCTAAAGATCCAAAATGTAGAAGCTGAATCATTAAAGGTGCATCCGCGTTATACCCAAAACATTTTGCGCCTTTTTTGGGTGAAAATCCCGCATCTTCTGCTAATTTAAAAAATTCTTGTGGCAAAGAACTTGAGATACTAAAGAGGTATTCTGCTAAGGAATCGCCCGCAAATTGACTTGTATTATGTGGCAGGGCAGCTTTATTATCAACGTTGTTTGCAATATGAAAGTTAAAAACCACAGCGTTTCCTTCAGTGGTATGTAAGTTCATGATTTTCCTTGCGGCATCTGCTGTTGAATCTGGATCCGTAGCAGCACCGTCTGTAATGTTAATAACCATGGGAGGGAAACCTTCTGGTTTATTGGAGATCCAGTCTTCTACAATATCAGCAGCACGTTCAAATGCCTCATGCATTGGTGTACCATTACTCGCCACAGGTTCTAACCATATCGGCATTTCAACATCAATTTCAAGTACACCCCCTGCTCCATCAGGAATTAGTTTTTTCACTTCTTCTTCCTTGATTTTGGCTGAGGCAATATCTGATATTGCACCATCAACGAGACAATCAACACGCTCACCATAGCCAATCACAGAAATATAACACCGGTCCCTGATCTTCTCCCCGCGTCGACATGCTAATACGATTTCTTCAATAACGCGATTGACAGCTTGTGTTGCTTCCTCAGCCTTTGTTCCATTATCAAAAGATTCTTCCATAGACCAAGATTGGTCAATTAATATTATAATACAACAAGGATTTGATGTACTGATAGATTCGTCAATACTATATGCCATGCCTAACTCTCCTATTTGTAAGTATGACTGAAAGTATACGGGAAACTTATAAAAGACCGCAGCTTAATATTATAAGTTCAACCTCAACTTGACTTTAATAAACGAAAACTTATTTATCAAGATAAGATTTATCAAGACAAGATAAGTTTAACACATTTTTTCAAATGAGTCAATTACTTGAGGTGTGTGGAGGGTGGGCATAAATAGATGACACATCAACACAGACAACGAAAGGTATCAGGGGATGTTTGATTTATAGAAATGCCGTTTGTAGTAGCACAAGGCATTGTGAGGATTGAACTTGGGAACGGCACACGGAGTGTGCCTACTACCTTTAAGAACATATTATGACATTGAAATAATTATGCACACCTCTCAATTACTTTACCTTCATCGGGTGTGTAAACTTTTTGTCACCTTTTTTGTCAGAATCGCGGATTGTCGTGGATGACACGGATTGCGCGGATTATTGACTTGGGAATGCAATGATGTATTCGTAGGATAAGCGTTTTTGCTCAACAGATAGGTAATCAGGGGTGTGTAAATGTTTTGCTACTCTATTTGCCTGAATCGCGCCAATTATATAGCTGGTGCGGAGGGCACAGAAGGGGTTTCTGGATCATGATATGGCTTTGATCGACTACAAAGTGGCACAATCCAAGAAAATGTCCATCTTTGTCTAAGGTACTATAGACAGTAACTTAGGTTGTTTAATATGTTATCCGAAAGGGGTGGGTTCTGATATGAAGAAATAGTTTACCAATCACTTTTTGGAATCCTTTGAGTTCTTAAGTTACCACGTTGTTGAAGGATCAATTCAATAGTATATCCTGAATAACCATTTGCTTCTCTTGTAAAGATAAAGGTTTTATTTGCTTTTGAATATATAGTTTCAGGACCAAATAAATGCTCCGTTCCATACCATGTTTTACCAGTTGCATATTTTATTCTGTAGGAACCGAGGGGCATTTTTGTATCTATCGTATTCCCTGATCGTATAAAGATAGTTTTTACAGTGTTTTCTTCAAGAACATCCACGACTTTAATAAAGTAATGTTCTACACTGTTGACTGGTGTCTTAATTCGCAATGGAGCAACTTCCTCTCTATTGTGGAAACTCACTTTGTCACCATTCACAGGTAAGGACATCGGTAATTCATTGAAGATGGGTATTTCTTCTTGGTGATCGGTGTGTAATGTTTCATCCACTGAAATTTCTCCTTGGGGAGCGAGGTATTTTAATTTATCCTCCGAATAATCTTCTTGCAGCACTGAAAACACTACTATACCGATGAATATTAGTATGATCCAAACCCACCAAGAGCCTTTGCCACTTGGCGGTTGTGTTGTATACACTTGTTTCATTTTTATTTTATACCTTATTCTATTGAACCTATTCTTGTAGATTCTGGTAAACACAATTGTAGGATGTTCCACCAGAAATCTTTCTAAACAACCGGTTTACGATTTGAAACATAAGGCGGTTCAAGCATTAACTTCTGATCTTCTTCTTTCATCAACTCACGAAGTGCATCGTCATATCTTCCTCGTCCCCAAGAGGCATGTCCTGGAGAATACTTGAACAGAATTGAACGACGTTGATGTGTTGCTGTCCACGGCAAAGTGCCGTGCGTCAACGCTTCTGTGAAGATGACGGCATCTCCTGCTTTCTGATGCACCGGTGCCATGCACGTCTTGTTTTCCACTACGGGTCGGAACTGCGGTGGACACGGATAGTTGCTTTTATGGCTACCAGGGATACAACAGAATCCACCATGTCCAGGAAGCATATCTGTTAATGCCCACGAGACAACGGTCAAACCGTTATACATCCTGTCATTACGAAAGACATAGTATTGTGATGGATCGTAAGGTGTACCGCCACCGTGAAGTGTGCCGCCTGGATTCCCATCTATCATCAAGATTCCGTAGACATGATCAAGTCGGAATTTTGGACCGACAATCTCTGCTAAACACGGCATGATGCGGGGATGATTGAGAAGTTTTCGAAAAGCATCGTTTTCCCAACTTAAGAAACCACCGAACCGTTGTGAATGGATGTTATCATTAGCCGGTGCAGGATAGTCTTGTGCGTCAATCAACGCATTCAGTTCCGCGAGCTCATCATTTTGTAAAACACCTTCAATATTGACATATCCCCATAGGTCAAACAGATATTTTTCTTCAGCGTTCATACAGTATCTCCCCAGTTTGTGTTATTACGCTTATTGATGTGGTGAGCGCGAGGTTGGTTCTAAACGTGTAACAACGATCTTGGATCGGTCGATGAGTTCACCGACTCGTGCTGAGATTTCATTTACCCATCGGTCATCCTCATAGACAGCAGCGTAGAGTCGTTCT
Source organism: Candidatus Poribacteria bacterium (assembly GCA_022824835.1). Taxonomy (GTDB): domain Bacteria; phylum Poribacteria; class WGA-4E; order WGA-4E; family WGA-3G; genus MSPOR6. Next base: position 52,408 of record JAJDZB010000096.1, read on the forward strand.
CGCTGTTCCTCACTTTCAAACCGACGGATCCAGACGTAAAGATCGTCCTCTTCTTCACCGATGAAACTACCAATGACAACCATACCTTTAGAAATTTGGAACGGGATGACCGTTTCTTCCATGTATTTGACCCAGTTTTCGTGTTGTCCCGGTTGTGTTCTATATTGACGTAGTTCAAAAAATGCCATATAAGTCTCCTTTTTAATGTTCATTAACGTTAATTTTACCATTTTTTACAACCGATCATAGCCGTAACCTTTTCCAGTGATCTCATAGAGTGCGGCAGCGGCTTGGAAATGTATATCCGCATCTGAGTCTTCCAAAAGCGTTTCAAGCAACTTGATCGGACTATCACTTTTTGCGTCTCCTAACGCTTGTATAATATTGATTCGGAATGCGCGTTCTGTTTGGTCAGCATGCAACTCAGTGAGTTTAGCAGCAAGTGCGGTTACAGCTTTTTCATTCCCGATTTTTCCGAGTGAACGGGATGCATCTCTGCGAATTTCAATGTGATTCTCATCGTTGTTCATTATCTGGATTAGATCATCGGTTGTAGAAGCATCCGATAGTTCACCTAATGCCTGCGTTGCTAATCTTCGAACGTCTTTATTGTCTTCATTTTCTCCATTTGCCACGAGGACAAGATCAGGTATTAATGCGGTCGTTCCAGTTTCTCCAATTTTGCGTGCAGTATCTTTGCGAGTGTCTACATTTGAATCGGCAAGTGCTTCCCTGAGTTCATTAACATCAAGAGAACGCGTCCGTCCCAGTATAATTGATGCAGCGTTTCTTATTGGGGTACCTTCCCATGTGTCGTCAACACGTGCCTGCATTTTTTCTGCGATGCCAGACAGTGGTAGGTTATGTTTTTTCGCAGCATTGACAATGATTCGCCAACTCCAGTTGCGTTTCCGATCATTCAATGCTAAATTGCGTCTGTTGCCGGCATCTTCCAATGCAATGATGTATTCAGTATCGTCAATGAGACGCTGAGAGAGCGCTGTTACTGCTTCTTCTCCCCCGATTTGACCGAGTGCTATCGCAGCTTTCATACGTGGTGAGGCATTTGCTAAGGCGGCAGTGCTTGCATCTAATGGAATTCTCTTGTCTTCTAATATTGAAATTAACAACGGGACAGCAGTTGTGCTTTCAAGTTTGCCAAGTGCAAGTATAGCGTTATTTCTGATGTTGCCGATTCTATTGTCAAGCGCGCGTATGAGTAGAGATTCAGAACGCTTATCGCCAATATTACCGATTGCAGTAACGGCTGCAGCACGGATTGCATCCGTTTCTAACCGGTTTTCGACCATTTCGCTTAGTTTTGCGACTGATTTTGCATCCTTTATACTGCTAAGCGCGGCGATGGCTTGTAGACGGATAGCACTGTTTTCATCGTTAAGAGCTGTTCGGAGTGCGGGTGCTGCGCGTTCATCACGGAGTGCGTTTAGAGATGCGACTGCAGCAGCACGGATAGATACCATCTCTTCGCTGTTCTCAAGAATCTCGATCAGAGTGTCTACCGTCTTTCTGTCTTTGAAGCCACCGAGTCGGGTAACGACCTCTTTGCGAATAACATAACTGGGACTTTCCAACTCAGCCAGCATTGTGTCTAACGCTGAACTGCTGTGAATGACACCGAGCATATATACAAGTGCCCAACGGGTCCATTCGTCGTCTGCAGTTTTGAGTGCGTCAAGTAAGAATCCTGTTGTCGTTTCATTCCCGTTTGTCAATAATGCGCCGATCACCTCATTTTGTACAGCCTGAACTTCATGCCCGTCTTCAAAACTGCCTTTTCCTTTTTTCACGATGTCAACAAGTCCTTTATCAACCACAGTGGGATTAATTTCTCTGAGAGCTTTTGCTGCCTCCAGTCGTGCGGTTTCGTACTTATCTGTTCTGATAATATCAAGCAAAGGAACAGCACTTTTTTCCGATTTGATTGTACCTAATGCGATTGCTGCTTCTTGCCGGACGACGCCCTGTTTGTCCTTTTTGAGTGCAGTCATGAGTGCTTCAACTGCGGCATCACCGCCGACCCTACCGAGTGCCCATGCGGCACTGCGTCTCACAGTGGCTCGCTGGTCGTCTGCTAAAGCATCGACTAAAGGTTCAACAACAGTTTCACCTTTAAAGATTCCGAGTGCTCGTGCGACTTCGCTTCGGACGAGGCTTGGTATTGGCTTAAGTTCACCCCAAACACGGTATTCCTGCTGAGGATAATCTGCTGTCCATTCAATATTCAAGGAATTAAGTTGTTCTCTGAGTGCATCAAGTGTTTTGTATTCGCGTTTCATGTGTCGTTGGAAGTCGGAGATTTCATCATATTGCATGGATAGCACCCAGGAAAGAGCTGGAAGCGTTTCAGTATCCTTGATTCTGCTGAGGACTTTCACAGCGTTTGATCTGATGACGGCACTTGTTTCATCACTGAGCATAAGCAATAGCATGGGTTGGGTTGCATTCGGTGGTTTCAACTGCCAGAGTGCGTTGATTGCAGCGATTCGGACAGTTTCGCGTCGGAGTTTATCCATAGATATGGCGATTAATTTGCGGGTTGTTTCATCAGAAGTCACATTTATTTTACCGAGTGCTTCGGCTGCTTGTGTGACAGTGGTGTCATCAAGATTAAGTGCGTCTGTCAATGCGGAGACTGCGGTATTATCGGGACCGCGTGCTCTCATATTACCGAGTGCTGTCGCTGCAATTGCTTTCACCTCTTTGTTTGTCGTTCCTGTTAGAATGTTGATAAATGGTTGAATTGCGCGTCTATCACCGATACTATTGAGTGCCTTTGCCGATTCAAGCTGTACGAGATATTCACCCGTTTGGAGTGCTTCTATAAGTGCTGGTACTGCAGTGCCTCTCATTGCGATGAGTGCCCCAAGGGCGGCTCCTTTCAAATCCTCGTTCCCCAATAGTTGTATTAGGGGAATGACCGCTTCTTCTGCTCTAATTCTCCCTAACGTATCAATGGCTGCAGCTTGTGCTCTTAAACGATATTTTTTCGTCCAGGTATCATCAATAAACGCAGTTGCTATGTATTGGTATTGCTCAGACAGCAATAACATCTGGTCCTCATCCACATCTGGAATGATGTTCCTCGCGCCGGTTTCAATGACTGTTAAAAGTGATGGTATGGCAGGTTCTCCAATTCTTTCAAGCGCAACGATAGCGGCTTCTTTCACATATCCATTAGAGTCTGCTAAGAGTTTGATGAGTGCGTCAACAGCATCTTCGGATTGCAGTTTGCCAAGTAGTTTTGCCGCATGCATTCGGACTTGTGCGTTGTTGTTTCTTGCTGCAAGTTGGAGGGTTGACGCTATTTTAACATACGGGGCAGCATTCGGGGGGATATCTCTTGACCCCTCATCGGGTTGGCAGAGTGCAGCAACAGCAACTATTGCGCTATATGCTACTTCAGGTGCTTCATCCGGTTTAGTCAGTATTGATCTGTATGTGGGTATAAGGTCGGCGTTTTTTAGTTTACCTAATTCTTGGATTGCCGCGCTACGAATATGCGGGTCTCGGTTCTGTGTGGACTTGATTAGAAGTCGTGTGAAGTCAGATTCAGTTCCCTTAAGTGTATTATGCAGTTTTTGCAGCAGTTCATCAACGACTGTGTGAACTGCAGGTTGGTAGCATTTCTGTGCTTCTAAGAGTGCAGTAACGACAACAGCGTCTGGCTTATTCGCTAAGTTCGTTAACAGGGATGGTTGCTTTTCATAAGCTATAGCGAGCGTAGTCGCGATGAGACCTGAAATTGAATTGCGTGAACGTCTGAGTCGCTCCTGTCGGTTCAGATCGTCAGAATCGGGGTCGTCAAGGAGTTGGATTGAATGTATCTCGGTGTTTAACGTTTCAAGATGGCGGATGATCTGTGCGATGGCTTGGTGCCAATTTTCAGTATCTGTGCTTTCTCGCAACTGCAGCAAACGTTTGAGATAGCGCGCTTCCTGATTATCTGCATCATTAGAAAGCGTGCTTTCTACAGAAGATGCGGCGGAAGCATAATCACCTTGAACAATTGCTTTCCTTGCAGATAGAATTCCCTTGTCTTCTTTCTCAGCACAACCGATGAGAAAGCTGAAAGAGAGAACGAGATAGATACAGATAATAGAACACTGTTTCATAAGTATATTTCCTCAACAATCTCAAGTGGGATTGAGGATGTCAGATGGACGAGATTCTTACTGACATCCGTTATAGGCTAATTATTACTTAACGCCACCGTTACCTTTTCTATGCCCTGGATACTTTTAATATCAAGTGTCAAGTCTGATATGTCTTGTTTATCCTGCAGAAACGTTTCAAACGTTTGAACATCAATTATTTCTTGTCCATTAATGGCAATGAGGAGTGCGTTACGTGGAATATTCACATTAAATCCTGGAGAACCTTCCTTAACTTTTTCAATGATTATACCGCGATCTTCCTCACTTAGGTAGGTATATCTTTGAAAAGTTCCATTTTCTAATTTTCGCACGGCTAATCCGAGCGTTTTCCAAGAAACAGACTCGGTGTCCACAGCGCGTCCGACTAATTCGGGCGGCATCTCATCAATAGTCACATCGAGTGCTATTTCCTGTTCTTGTCGTAGCACCTTTAGGGGATATTGCTGACCGATCTGACACTCTGCAACCATCAATCTGAATCCGTAATGTTTTGGTACCTTCTCCTCATCAAATTCAACAATGATGTCGTCAGGTTTTAAACCGCATTGGGATGCGGACGCGCCAGGTGAGATTTTTGTAATTTTGATACCTTGTGGGACATTTTGCATATCCGCGTCAATGTAACCACGGATAACTCTCCCATGCGCAATCAACTGATGTCCAATTGTTTTCGCGAGATCACTATTAACCGCTAAGGTTGATCCTTCTCCAGGGTTTAAGGAGGTGATACCGATAACTTCACCTTGAATATTCAGTAAGGGACCACCGCTACTGCCGGGGTTAATCCAAGCATCTGTTTGAATATAATTATTGTGATATTGGAAGAGTTCTGTTTTTTTCGGGTGATAACAACGATCTTTACCGCCGACGATACCAGCAGTCACGGTATGCCTATAACCTATTGGATCCCCGATAGTAATAGCAAATTGTCCAACCCGAACCCTTTTGGAATCCGCAATAGAGAGAAACGGAAACTTTTTGTCTCGTTCAATTTTTATAACCGCTATGTCAGTGTTCGGGTCGCTTCCAACCACTTTTGCATCAAACGTCATACCATCAAATAATCTCACGCTGATGCTTTTTGCGCCATTCACTACGTGTGCATTTGTTAAAATATGACCATCTTTTTGAAAAATAAAACCGGAGCCTGTCGTATTGTTTTTTTGTTGATCTTTTTTTATGGTAAGACTAACAACAGCCGGTCTACTCCGATCTACGATCTTAGTAATAGCGTTTTCAAAAGAGCTTAATATTCCAAAATCTGTGAAATAACGGAGATATCTTTTGATATTCATAATAAAATTGCGACTATTCCCCCGCAATAACCAATTTCGTCAGATCGGCTACAGCATAGATAAATTTTGCTATACGGTTTAAGAGTGCTAATCTATTTCTGCGGAGGTCATCATCTTCTGCCATCACAAGCACATCGTCAAAAAAATTGTCTATTGTAGGTTGCAGTTCAGCTAACTGATTTAAAAGTGCTAAATAATCTCTCTCTTGGATACTTTTCTTGAAATTAGGTTCTACTTCGGTGATATGTGCGTTTAACGCTTTTTCAGCATCATCCTTTAGCAGATCTTCATCGAACGTTTCCGATGCATTTTCTGGCAAGATTCTAAGTACCCGATTGAGTGCATTATATACGTCCTCAAAATTGGATGTCAAGCGAAATTCAGCGAGGGCATGGACACGTTTCAGTATATCCGTAATATCAACATCACCAACTGCCAAGACTGCATCGGCAATGTCGGGGGCATATTCCAATGTTTGCAAGATGCCGCGTAAACGTTCTTTGATAAAACTAAGTACACTTGTCTCTGTGTCGTCAACCAATTCCACTTCGTATAAAGATATTGCCTTTTGCACGACTGCATCTAAGGAGAGTGCCAACTGCCGTTCTTGCAAGATACGGATTGTGCCGAGCGCGTGCCGTCGTAGCGAGTAAGGGTCTTGGGAACCAGTAGGACGTTCCTCTATGCCGAAGTATCCGACGATAGTATCAAGTTTGTCCGCGATAGCAAGTATTGCACCGACTTCGGTTTCGGGCAATGGTGTATCTGCCCCGAGTGGTTGATAATGTTCAGCGATAGCAGCTGCTACCTCTACAGTTTCACCGGAGTTTTGCGCGTAGTATCTTCCTATAATTCCTTGTAGCGATGGGAATTCTATCACCATTTGCGTTGTTAAATCTGCCTTGCAAAGCAACGCTGCGCGTTCTGCGTGATGGGTGGTAGTGTCCGATAACTTCAATTCTGTTGTAATAAACTTCACCAACGCTTTCATACGATTTGCCTTATCCAAAAGCGTTCCGAGTTTAGCGTGAAAGACGACTGCTCCTAAACGTTCAACTTTATCTGCCAGACTGGATTTCTGATCTTCTCTATAGAAGAATTCTGCGTCATTGAGTCGTGCATGTAGGACGCGTTCATTCCCATGCCGAACACCATCAATATTGCCATCTGTGCCGTTTGAAATGGTGATGAATTTTGGAGCGAGTTCTGTCTCGCTTTTCCACATAGGAAAGTAACGTTGATGTTTTTTCATTGCAGTAATCAGGACTTCGGAGGGTATTTGCAGATGTGACTCATTGAAATTTCCCACAATCGGTTGGGGATTTTCAACGAGATAATTTACAGTGTCCAACAACTCTTCATCTAATTTTGGAAGACATTCTTCATTGGCTAAAATGGTTTGAACCTGTTCTTCAATTGTATCTCTTCGTTCATTGGGACAAACAATTACACCTGCGTTTTGCAATTTTTGTATATAATTTGGTAGGTCCGCAGTCAACAACGTAATGGGTTCGGGATGCAATGAACGGTGTCCGTAAGTTATCCGTCTGGCATTCACTCTGCCGTAAGAACATTTGACAATTTCAGTGCCAAGTATTGCGACAATCCATCGGATAGGTCTTGCGAAACGCGTCCGCGATTGCGCTTCTGTTTCATCTGTTTCCCATCGCATTGTTTTTGGGAATCGGAGTGTTTCAATCCACTCTGGTATAAGTGTTTTCAAGAGTTCTAAAGTCGGGATACCTTCATCCCGTTTGGATACAGCTATATATTCCCCACGTTCTGTTTCAACGCTATGTAGCTCAGAAATTTCAACACCTTGTGTTTTTGCGAAACCGATTGCTGCTTTTGTTGGTTCTCCATTGGCATCGTAGGCGATAGTTTTGGGGGGACCTACGACTTCAGTCTCTTGGCTTTCCTGAAGTCTGTTGATATCTTTGATTGCCAGTGTGATACGCCGAGGTGTTCCAAAGGTCTGAATCTCCCCAAAGGGGATTCTGTGTTCTGATAGTGAATCGGATGCGATTTCACGGAGTTGTTCAAGCACAGGTGGCATATAACTTGCAGGAATTTCTTCGGTACCGATTTCAAATAGGAGTTCAGAAGTCTCTATGTCAGGTTCGGGGTGTAGTGATATTACATCTACAGTTCCGGGAGGTGATGGGGTCTCTAAACGTCCCAGTAGCGGGTGTCCCATTTCTTCGCGTTGTGTTACATAGGCACGAGCAATCTGTTGTGCAAGTCGTCTGACGCGTTCAATATAGCTCACGCGTTCTGTTACGCTGATAACACCGCGTGCGTCCAGCATATTAAACGTATGTGAACACTTCAGGACGTGGTCAGTTGCTGGTAGAACTAAACCTGCATTTAGACATGCCTGTGTTTCATTTTCGTAGGTGTTAAACTGGTCAAAAAGCATATCAACATTTGCGTGTTCAAAGTTGTAGGTTGAGTATTCAACCTCGCTTTGATGGTGTACATCTCTGTAGTTGAAATGTTCGTTCCATCGGATGTCAAAAAAGGTGTCAACATCTTGTAGGTAGAGTGCAATCCGTTCAAGTCCATAAGTGATTTCAGCACATATCGGATCCAGATCAATGCTACCCATCTGTTGGAAGTATGTGAATTGTGTGACTTCTGCGCCGTTCCACCAGACTTCCCAACCGAGTCCTGATGCACCGAGGGTTGGTGATTCCCAATCGTCTTCTACGAAACGGATATCGTTTTTTCTCGGTGAGATACCGAGATGATAAAGACTCTCAAGATAGAGGGGTAGCACATTGTAAGGTGCTGGTTTAAGAATGACTTGATACTGGTAATATGCGCCAAGTCGGAAGGGGTTTTCTGCGTATCTTCCATCTGTTGGTCTTCGGACCGGTTCTACGTAGGCTACGTTCCAGGGTTCTGGACCGAGGCATCGCAGGAATGTGGCGGGGTTAAATGTGCCTGCCCCGACTTCTATATCACATGGTTGTTGAATAATACATCCGTGTTCTGCCCAAAATTTCTCTAATGCTAAAATTATTTCTTGGAATGTCATATCTGTTCGTTGTCTGCTCCGTTTGTGTTTGTTGAATTTCCTCAATGATTACAGTTCATAACATTATACCTTTTACAGCGTATATTGTCAAATCATTTGGATGTGTAAGGGGTGTAAAGTTTTTGTCACTAAGGTCTCATATCCTGCGAGTTGTCTGAACCTGGATTTCCAGGATTAGAGGATTTTCAGGATTAGAGTCATCTTTAGGGCTATTGTCAATCATTTCAATAGTGACCAATCGGGTTCATCTTCTGGATTGCCGAGGGGACCGTGTGCGTTGCGGACGATGCGACGTTGCGCGTCATACCAATCTGTATAACTTGTGGCAGGTTGGAGTCTGTCGTTTCGAACGTCCATAAGTTTTAATAGCGTATTTTCCATTTCGTCTGCTATTGATTGCGCTTCGGGACTGTCAATCAGGTTGTTCATCTGCAATGGGTCTGCACCTATATCATATAGCATACGTTTTCCATCAAGCCAACGCGCGTAACTATGCGTCTTTGTACGGACACCACGCCATTCATCGCCATCAACGAGGTAATCGTAGGTTGCACCGAAATTCATCGTTAGGACAGCTTCTTGTTCAAACGCATCTGCTTCACCCCGCCAAGAATCTGATAGATCATAGCCTTCCACTGTGCGAGGAGGTTGTATCCCGCATAAACCGCATAGAGATGGAAATAGGTCTACAGGAGATATGAGTGTGTCGCAAGTTCGGTTGCCTTCAAAGACCCCCGGTAACCGCATGATGAGTGGAACTTTGATGGATTCTTCGTAAGGTTTTTTCTTTGCCCAAAAATTGATTCCGTGTGCGCCGCCTTGTGTGCCATGATCCGATCCAAAAACGAGTAAGGTGTTTTCTGCCCGACCTGTCTTTTCAAGATATGCCATTAAATCTCCGAGCATTTCGTCAACTGCTAAGATCATGGCGAGATAGTGTCTATAGGCATTTAATGACTGCTTTTGCTGATTTTCAGGCACGTTTTCAGGCAGATTGAGTTTTTCAGGTAGTTGGTCGTAATATTTTTGCGGTGCAAATTCATAAGGTGTGCCGTGTGCTTGATGTGGTGAGATGAACAAACAAAATGGGGTTTCGTTATCAACATCATCCATAAACTGAAAGGCGTATCTGTTCAGAGCGTCTGTCTCGTAACCTTTCCATTTTTCGTTTCTCCAATTGTTGAGGTTTACAGTCCCGTTGAAATAGTCTGTGTGGAAGTTGTAACCACGCCAGTGTTGGAATCCGAGTCTGTCCCGACCTTCGGGGACGTAGTCGCGTCCACCGATCTCTGGAAATGAACCCGTGTGGAGATGCCATTTACCTATCCACGCTGTCCGGTAGCCGTTTCGACTGAAGACATCTCCAAGTCCGATTTCATCATGTCGGGTTTTGACGAAATTGATGAGATGACCGGTGGTTTGCGGGTGTCGTCCTGTGAGTAGCATAGAACGGTAAGGTGTGCAGACAGGTGCGGTGGCAATGGCATTTGAGAAAACAGTGCCTTCTTGCGCAAGTTTGTCAATGTGCGGTGTTTCAATCTGCCTATTTATTTTCATGTCACCGTAGACTGGCAGTGAACAGGCACGGATCTGATCTGAGAGAAGATAAACGATGTTTGGTTTGTTTGCCATGGTTTTCCTTAGAACTTCAATCCCAAGCTGAGACGATGTGCATTTTGGAGGTGTCCAAAATCAGCATAGGCATAGTCGAGAGATACCATCGTCTGCTTGAACTTTAGATGTGTACCGAAACCGAGTGTAATACCTTCCTCATCATCAAGCCGATCAGGACCTAAACGTAGTTTGTACCCTGCCCGAATTGCTGCCATTTTTCTATACCAGTATTCAAGTCCGAAGTTGAGCCGTTCGCTATTATCATTCGGATGATTTCCATCAAGCGCGATGGTCAACAGGTTCGTTTCATTATCAATCAGATCATAAGCGATGCCGATCCTGAAATTAGTTGGGAGTGGGTATTCTATGGTTGCCAATTCTGCTTTCCGTGATGGGTTAGTTGTATCTGGGAAAGGACGATAATCGGCGTTGCGCTCATCTCCGGCTTCTTCTGCACCTGTTTGAAGGTCAGGACCGCTGAAACGCATCTCAGGACCGAAGTTTGAAAAAGACATACCGATCCGTAGGCTGCGCCATCCTGTATGATATAAAGTGCCGACATCAATTGCAACACCGTTCGCGCTTTCACGATGAATCTGTTGGTGAATGTATTTCGTATTGATACCGATAGAGAGTCTGGCACCAGATTCTTCGTGATAGAGTTCTCTCGCATAAGCTAAGGATACGGCAGTGTCCCAGGCTGAATACCAAAGTCCCGTTCCATCAGGTTGTGCAAGTGTTGTTATTTCCGTGTCGGGCACGTTGAGAAATGTGATGCTGGTTCCCAAAGTGCCGACATGTTCTATAGGTATAGCACATGCGAGATAGTTGTAGCGGACATCCGCCAACCAGATTGTATGTGTATCAGAAAAACTCAACTTTTCGAGTTGACTTAACCCCGCTGGGTTCCAGTAGATTGTGGTAACATCGTTTGCGATTGCGCTAAACGCGCCTCCTAAACTATCTACGCGTGCGCCTGGACCGATCTTCAGAAACTGTGCCCCCGCCGTTCCTACATTAGTGGTTGCATGACTCGGTATATTAACAAAAACTATAATTGTCGTTATAACCAATATAAGCATCAGTGGTGAACGACCTCCCACGTTCCTGGCAAGCAGGTTAAATCTACCCATTCTGTTATTATGCTGGTTGTTCGTAGGATGTCTATAGATATTAGTGTTGTGCATGAGATTCTCCTAAATGTGTAGGATACGTTTCATATTAGGACCTATTTTGTGTTATCGTATAACGGCAAACCTTCCGATCTTATTTCCGATGACATTTTTCTTATCGCCTTGCATTTCAACGGCTTCAACATGGTAAATATAAACCCCACTGGCAAGAGCTTGATCGTAACGATTGAGGAGGTTATACTCAGCAGTACCTCCTTTGTTCCCCTGAGCTAAACGTTCGTCTGTATTGAAATCATCGTTACTTACATGATCTATTTTCTGAACCAATTGACCTGCCAACGTATAGATACGTATTGTGCATCGTGGTGGCAGATGTGTGAAGAATATTTTGTCGGTTCCTTCTGAGGTCACTGCTCTATTTGTCACAAAATAGGGATTTGGAACGACACGAATTTTTTCAAGATCATTTTTGATGTCCTCAGTTTCAAGTGTCTCTCCTACTGTTTTCAGGATAAGTTCGTCACCGTCTTGTGGTGCAGCTACGCCTCCCATTTCAACGGTAAATACATCACCAGCAGAAAGTTCACCGTTAGGATCCATTATGTAAACATAAGCACCACGAATGAAAATTCGGAAGTAGCCTTCTGTGTCTGCAGGCATGTATTCATCGCTCCAACCAGCGGCTGTCAGGATTGCATATCCATCTGCCCGTTGATCGTTGAACATGATTTCTTCCCCTGTAGTTTCGTCCATTACTTTGACATGCGTGTCGTCAGTAAAAGTGATAGAGTAGGTATGCGGACGGTAATAGGTTGCCCAGAAGATGTTTGGCCATGTGTTTTCACCGGCACCGGGAGATGCGATGTTCACTGACCAGTCTGTAACAGTACCAGCAGCCAGTTCAACATTGAGGATGGGATTTTCGTCCGGACTATCATAAGTGATATCAACCCCTATGATTTTCAGTATGATACCATCAAACATAGGTGAACGTGCCTCAAAAGCTTCATAATGGTTGGCATCGTACCAATCAAAAGTCTGTTTTTCTACAACAGTCTGATTCGTCGTGGTGTCAATGATTTCGTAAGCAGGGGGTTGATAGCCTGGACCTGTAATATATGCCCCTGGACCTGTCTGTTTTGCCCCGTACCAGACCATCTTATATTCATTTCCAGTGACTTTGTCCGGTGCTAACACCATCGGTTCAATTGTTACCGCCAAACTTTCCTTTTTATCCACATCAACGGTTGGTTCCCTATACCCTGAAGGATGTGCACGTGGAACAACATGAACCATTGTTTCAATCTGACTGCTTTCCATTGCTGGTAACCCTTTTTTGGGGTTACCAGTATCATAGGAGGTAACAGCATAAGTATATTGAAGTCCGTTTGTTAATCCTGTGTCGGTAAAAAAGTTCTTGATACCAACATCTTCACCAAGTGCAATTGATGGTGTGGAAATAACCCTGAATATATCTCCTGTGACAGGGGGGCCCGTGGGGCCATCTGTGATCTTCACATAGAGTCCTCCGAAATAGATATGTGCCCCAGACCGATATGTGCCATCTGGATAAGCTTCACCAGTTTCAGCATCTATTAGAACGTATCCATCACCAGCACCAGGATTGGGGAATTCAGTATTATACGACAAGACTTCCCAAAGTGTTGTGTTTATCACCTCAAAGCTTGTACTTGCGTTAAATTTTATAGCGTAAGTTGCATTTTTGAAGAAGTCTGCATAGAAAGGCTCATCTCCAATGCTTTCTATTATCGCATCAGATTGCTTACCGACGTGCGCCACTGTGAAGAAATTGCCTGTAGTACTCGGTCTGTCGAATTCCATCAACAGTTCCCAATTTTCAACTGGATTACCGGTATTTTGGTCGTAAGCGGTATCGCGTCTGTATACTCTGTATCCTTCAAAAATTTTCTCTGGGTCAGTTACGTCTACGTACTCTTCAATACTCTTGTTAACGCCGTTATCGACCCATCGTCCTGTACTTTCCCATAGGAGTGAAACCTGTCCATCGGCGGGATATGCCGTAACCGTTGGTGAAGGTGGTGGTGCTGGGGCAACATAGGCGTCGTCATACAACTTTTGTGCCCAGTCGGAAGCTGCTTGTAGACCCCCAAGTCCTTCTCCAATAGCGACTGCCATGATGACATTGAATGTCTCTTCTGGGGCAAGGGATTCAACGGGTCCATAAGATTGTATAAAACGTTGATCATCATAATTTGCAGGCAGCGGTTCAACACCGGGAGTACTGATGAGTGCATAGATCTCTGCATCGGTTGTTGGGTCCGTGTCAATTGTGATGCGCTTGTGTGCTATGAAGGGGATTTTTGCTGCGGCATCTTGTGCGTCTTCACCCATATAGGCGTCCAGAACGCGTACACCGATATATCCTGGAGCAGAGGCATTTGAGTAGCCATAAGAGAGGTAACGATTTGGATGTGTGTCAGGGTTGAGACTATCTGGTGTCTGATCCAGTGCTACAAAGTCATCTGCGGAGTAGCTGGCAGTACCTGTTTCATTGCTGGATATATCTACATCATACCGAAACGCCATAAATACATCTTCAAGCGTATCACTTCCCACATTCGTTACCTTGTATTCAAGGATAAAAAAGTCATAGAGTGGTGCGTAACTCCATTGAAAGCCGTTGACTTCAACCTCTAAACCGAGTATCAGGTCTTTATTTGCCTCGGCATTCGTGTCAGTACATTTGAATCCTATTGCTTGATTTGTAGGTGTTCCTTTGGTAGTTATCCCCGGTTTTTTAGAGAAGATGTCAACCATTTCTCCTGTTTCGGGGTCTTCAATTGGAATTGGCCAAAGTTCGCTATGTCTACCATCTGCTTCAGCGACACCGACCTCCCCGTTTCTTTTTGCACCGATCCAGATGTCTCCTTCATAGATGTATGAATCGTTTGTGCCTGCGGGCCACCATCCTGATGGATTTGCAGTGGGGTTACTGGGATAACCGACGACTGACGTATTAAAAATGGCTGAAGATAAGTTGCCAACATCAAGTGCTTTCCATTCTACAGCTGCATTTACAGATATTGCAGCTGACATTAATACCAATAATATAAGACTATATCCTAAAACTCTCATGGTTTAGTCTCTCCTCTATAGGGTGGGTTGTGATAAGATGTGCTATCCCCCAATTAATTTTTATGATGAAGCAGTTTTCAACGCATAAGGTTGAACTAAAATATCAGCTGGAATACCTAAACCTTTGTGCAAGTTGCGAATCATTTCTAAAGACAGTGTACGCTCGCGGTTCAAGATTTCTAATACACTGACATTTGAACCAATGTACGGTTCAAGATCACTTTTTGATAGACCTTTACTTTCCATATAATGAAGTATAGTCTCGATTGGATCTGCTGGTGGAATGGGATGTGTTTTTTCTTCATAGTCTTCCACCAGCGTAACAAGAACATCTAATCTATTACTTTCAGGTGAACCAGGCTTAGCATCCCATAATTGTTCTATATGTGCTAATGCATTCTCATAGTCTGCCTCAGTTCTAATTGGTTTGATTTCCATGATTATCCTCTTATATCGGATTAAACTGTAGAAGCTTGTATTCTATCATATTCTTGATGTGTTCCTATAAACCTTATGTATACAATTCTGTATTCATAATTGATCGCTACTACTAAACGGTATGAATTCCCTTTTATATTGAATATCACTCGGTTGTTTGCTACAAAACTGGCATTTCGATAAGAAACTTTAACATCGTTAGGTGTTCTCCAATCTGCCCGTTTTACATTAGTATACCACGCTTGAAGAGGCTGTTTAGCATCAGGATGCGTCTGCCAATACTCTCTCAATGTGCGGCGTGATATGATTCTCATTAATTTACTATACCATAAAGTTGGTTTACAATTCAGTTAATTTAATCATTCAGACTCGGTAATTTCATAAATGCGATACCGCTGTTTCTTACCGTCTCCAACATCTATCTCGTCATCAATTATGAGTTGAAAATCGTATTCCTTATCTAATACTGAGAAAAGATAGGGAATTGCGCCTGCTGTCCGCGCTTCCCTTGCTTGTCTCACAACATTTTGTAGGGCATTTGTATCTGCAGTTGAAACAAGATATGTTGATCTATCTGCATAATACATCAGATCAAAGTGTGCGCCGGTCCGTGCTTCGTCAAGGAAAAAACATGCGTTCTCGGGCAATTCCTTCTGTATACGTTTCCCACTCTCTACATATAACGGAATTTGTGCATTCCTTTCCGTAACCCTGTATGCTGCGTTGACATAATGTCCTGCGAAAAATAGAGAAATGACAAGGGCAACGATACGCACACTCAACCATAACCATCTTCTGAATTTTTCTTCTCGTACTAACTGATAGAATCCACACAGAAATGCGAATAGTATCCCGAAACATATCAGTTGTTCAACAATAACGAAATGTTTATGTATGAAAGGCGCGAATCCTTTTATAAAATCAAACCGAATTAATCCAATACCTTTCCCAGCTCCCTGACCTAATATCCACTTTCCGTTGTGTATAAGTGTGCTTCCTATAGAAATAAAAACAATTGACAGCATTGATGCATTCCAAATTGATGTATAGAACCAATCCTTTCGTCTCCAGGATCTACTGATGACTGCAGCCATACATATTAACAGAGCTGGCGCGGCAATCATCGTCGCTGAAGGTGTTTTTGTTTCTGCCAGTGTATGCGGAACAATTACACCGATACCCCACGCTAATACATAAAGTTCTGGTAACTTCCAACGTCTTAATAATATCACAATCAGACATAATACGAAAGCAAAGAGTGCAGCATAGAAGAATGGATAGAACAACGGCATATATTCAAACAGTGGACGATCCCAAGAGGCTGCCCAGTTTTCAACATTCGTATTCAGATGGTCAATAACACGTTTGTGTTCCCATAAAAATTCTCTCGGATATTTTATAAGACAATAAATCACCCATGGAGCAACTGTAGCAATTCCGACACCCAGTTGCACTGCGACATCTCTGAATCGGATGTGCATCTCTGGTTCCTTCAATTGGTGATTACCCGTTTCTATTACCTCCTCTGTGTTAACTTCATCAATAGATGTATTCTTCATCCTCTTTTTATACCATGCCACAAACCAGACGACAAGTGCAATCCCGAAAGTTATCAACGCGAGATAGCTTTTTGAGAGATACGCTATCCCCATTGCCACCCCCGACAGAATATAATTCCTCTGTTTTCCTGTCCGTATAGCCCGAAGGAGAAACCAACACGAAACTTGTACCCACAATAGCAACGCAATGTCTATATGGTCGGAATAGCGATATCCGTGTACTGATGCGAAAAGAAACGGATTGAATGCCTGAAGAAATGCTGCGATAAGTCCAGCACGTTTATCAAAAAGATCAGAGGCAATTCTAAAAGTTAACCACGCCGATAGGACAAGACTAATTGCTGATGGTAATCGTAGCGCAAAGGCGTTTATACCAAAAATAAAGTGTGATAGACATATTTGCCACATCGCTACAGGTGGTTTGTGTAGCCAGATGTGGTTTCCTCCCCAATTTTTATAATCATATTGCAGCCACGGTTGATCGTAAAGTGTGAACTTCAACGGATGTTTCGTTAAATTTCGTGCTACAATTGCATGGAAACCTTCGTCCCAATAGTGTATTTTGCTATGTCCAAGATTTCGTAATACCAGAACAAAAGAGGTAATCAGAATACAAAAGAGTATTATTCTATGTATATTCTTACTATTTATGTAGGAATTCTTAAAAATCATTTGTATCATGCAATATAGACGACCTACAACTGACGAAGGAGTCTTTATTTTTCTAAACCCATCCATCCTCAATCATCAATGTCAATGGTGATTCCATCTCTTCCATAGGCAGACGCACCCTTTGCCGTTTTCGTGATGATTCATAAATAGCCATCAGCAGTTCAAGGGTAGCATATCCACAATGACCGCTTGAACGGTGTTCTCTGTCCTCTTCAATGGCATCTATGAGGTCACGCACGGGTGTGACGCCTGATGGTAATTCGGGGGATTCCCATGCACCGCCCGTCTCTTGATTGCGGTAACGGATTCCTGGTCCGCCTGGGGCTGCGAGTTCTATTTCGCCTTCTGTGCCATAACAGTAGATGTGATGATAACCGGGAGCAGTATCATTCCCAGATTCTATGATGCCGCGGACATTATCTTCAAACTTGAAGTATCCGATTGCGAAGTCTTCTGAGTGCAGGTCGTATTTTGTCGGTGTGCCGATACGTTCAATCTGACCTATCACCCAACTGACAGGACGGTCGCCATAAACATATAGCATAAGGTCAACGGTATGGGTTGCGTTATCTTTTAGGTCGCCACCACCACAGATGCCGTGGATGCGGAAGATGTCACCGATTGCACCGTCAGCGATCATCTGTTTTGCCTGCTGATAGGGTGTGCTAAATCGCACTTGATGGTCAATTGCCAATTTTACACCGTTTTGCTCACACGCCTCAAGCATCGCCTTGCCTTGTCCGAGATTTTCTGCCATCGGTTTTTCTGAAAGAATACCTTTGACACCGTGCTTTGCAGTTCCGACTACAATCGGTGCATGGTGTTTCGGACGGGTACAAACTGAAACGAGGTCAATATCTTCTGTTTCAAGCATTTCGTTATAATCTGTGTATCGTTTTTCTACCTCGTACCTTTCGCCAAACGAATTTAGCCTTTCCTCGTCAAGATCGGCAATTGCTGTGATAGTAGTTCTCGGTTCGTTGACATACCATCCAGCGTGCATGTGTGAAATTCCACCGCATCCGATGACTGCAACCTTATAGTTTTTGTCCATTGTCTATTCCTTTGTTTCGTGTTGCGTGATAAGTTCAAGAAAATTATTCCATACTAACCATCCGTGTTCGTTGGGGTGTGTTCATTGAAATAACTTAAGCGGCACTGACTTTCGCCTCAAATTTTCGGATTGTCGGTTTGAAACTTGGCTGAGGAGGTTCAAAGTAAAGTTCCAGTGCTTCTACCAGATTGTCTAATGCCTCGTTTTCACTTTCACCTTGACTTGCGATGTCAACCTCTAAACATTGTGCAATAAACCAATTGTCCTCTCGCCAGATACTTGCTGTAAAAGTTTGATTTTTCATTTTCGCTTTCACCTCTCTTATACAAACTACAAGTCAGACTCGTCAATTTTATTGTAGATGTCAGTTCCCATAGTAACTAATTGCTCTCGGATGTTATCCCAATCATCTCGGTTATTTTTCCCTTTGTCAAGAACAGGGAATATGACTGATGCCTGCAATGTCGTATCTCTATCCTCGTAATTGTATTCCGACAATAATTCCATTACCATACTTTTTCGGTTAACTCTATCTGAACCCCTGAGTTCAAGTTGAATATAACAACTGTCATTTAGTAAATTAAGAGTAAAACGTACCCGTTTGACTTGCTTTCCAATTGAACGTTCACGATTGAGGGGTACAGGTCTTCCCGCAAATAGTTCACCGTATTCACCTTGGCGTATCGGCTGCCAGAATTCACTGTATTCAACTCCTGGATCTGTTATCGGCCAAGCCACGTGACGAAATGCAATTTCATTGTGTGAATTTCCTTCTACTTGAATAAGATACCAATTAATTTCACTTTCATTATTACGCAAACTACAAGTTGTAATCATAAGATCAGTGAAATTCTCAGCAACGAGAGCAGCCACCGTAGCTTCTTTAAATCTTGCGTAAGCCTCAAGTCTCCCCCAATGATCCCAATCTGCTTTTCCGAATTGATTCTCTACTACAAGTATGCCATCATCACCAATCGCAACAATATCTGCTTTAAGATTATCAACGTTGGCTTCCGTTTCTACATCTTCAAAATTACCAACATTGAGAGCATCAAGTGTATTGGCAAGATCGGCTGAGAACTCTTCTTCGTTGTTGTAGATTTCTGTTAACTGTTTTGTTTTTTGTAGGTTCATTTATTCCCTTAAATCACGTTAATTTACATTTAGCAGAGAAGTTCTGTAATGACTCATAAGGTCAAAGATGGAATGTGTGTCGTAAGGTTCTGTCAATATTTGTCATTGGACTTATATTTCCGTATTTTCCTTCTCAAATTTTTCACGTGTCACTTCCCTATTTCAAAGTATGCCCTTCTTTTCTAATTTGGCTTTTTCTTCATCATAGTTGTCATATATACTCATCTCAGGACTCTCCCAATCCTCTACAAAAGTTGAGAAGCGAGTTGCTTTTTCTGAGGTTTTGCTTATATGATTATTGTATCAGAATCTGTCAGAAAAAAGCAACTCCAAAATAAAAAAGAGACGGC
>JAJDZB010000027.1:0-30370 GCA_022824835.1 Candidatus Poribacteria bacterium
CTATGTCCTGAATGCGGTTCACACCACGATAGAGACATAAACGCTGCTATAAACATTTTACGGGCTGCTTGTTATCCCGTTGTGGAGCAGATGTAAGACGTTTATCAAAAAACGCTAACTGCTATGAAGCACAAGCCCCAGCCTTGAGGCTGTGGGTGGCTTGACTGTTATGCTATGTAGCTAAATGCTGAAGGAGCACAATATTAGTGTCTACAGAACCAAATGATTCCCGTTCCGCCCATGCGGCGGATATTGTTCATCCTCAACCTGTACCTTTTATACTCATTCATCTCGCATGTTTTGCCATTTTTTGGGTGGATGTTCAACCCACGGATTGGATTATTTGCGGAGCCCTTTACGTTATCCGTATGTTTGGTATCACTGGAGGATTTCATCGTTATTTTTCACACCGAGCATTCAAAACAAGCCGCGGTTTCCAATTCTTCTTGGCATTTCTCGGACAGTGTTCAGCACAACGCGCAACACTCTGGTGGGCCGCTAAGCATCGTGAACATCACAAGTATTCCGATACAGAAAAAGATGTTCATTCACCAGTCAAACACGGGTTTTGGTATTCCCATATAGGTTGGATTCTGTGCTCACGCGGCCTGAGTGTAGATTACAATTTAATAAAGGACTTTCGAAAATATCCAGAACTCGTTTGGCTTGGAAAATTCCATTCACTACCCGCAGTAATATTAGGTGTTTCTGTCTGGGCAATAGCAGGCTGGTCCGGTCTGGTAGTGGGTTTTATAATAAGCACAGTACTTCTATATCACGGAACTTTTTCAATTAATTCTCTCTCTCACATTTATGGGAAACAAGATTATGTCACTGGGGACAATTCTCGCAACAACATTTTTCTTGCAATCATCACACTCGGTGAAGGATGGCATAATAACCACCACCATTTTCCAAGTGCAGCACCACAAGGATTTCGTTGGTGGCAAATTGATATTACATACTATATCCTTAAGTTATTGTCCGTATTTAGAATTGTATGGGACCTCCGCTTACCACCAGCACATGTTGTTGAGGGTAAACGCAGAATGTCACTCACTACCGTCGAAAACGCTGCACAACAACTTGCTGCGAGCTTCTCTATTGAACATATTAGCAAAACGATTTTACAAATATGGGAACATACACCAAAATTAGAAGAACTCCGTAAACGCGCTCGTATCGGTCAAACAGAGGTTGAAGCATTTCTCAAAGAGATGAAGATACTTGAGTTACCAATAATAGGTAATATCAAAGGTAAAGCACAAACCATGTTTACACACATACCATCCATAAATCCGATTGTTGAACGGACGAATCAAATCATCGTTCAGGCAGTTTCGGTGTGGCTGCTTCAGAACGACATGTACGAAACAGCAGTTAAGGTTTAGTGATTACTGATTAGAATTGGATTAGATGGATGTTAAGGTTTGCAGATAAACATGTTTTTTGATCAACTTTAACACGAATTCAAATAATTACTTGACTCTTTAGGAAGGAGATTTAATGGCAGCACTGAATGATTTGCGAAACGGATTAGTCATCCGACTTGACGATGTAGTTTACACGGTTGTAGATTGCCAACATGTGAAACCCGGTAAAGGGGGGGCTTTCGCACGGACAAAAATCAAACGTGTTATTGATGGGGCAGTACTCGACCGGACTTTTCGCTCAAGTGAGAATATAGAGACCGTCCGACTCAGAGACCAAGAGATGCAGTTTCTTTATAGTGAGGGTGAAATGCTCTGGTTTATGGATAACGAAACTTTTGACCAACATCCACTTCATCAAGACCTGCTTGGTGACGGGATAAAATACCTGAAAGAGGGAGAAAATGTTACAATAAAAATGGATGCGGGGACACCCTTAGCAGCGGAACTACCTACGTTTGTTCAACTCCAAATTGTTGAAACTGACCCCGGTTTACGAGGTGACACTGTAAGCGGCGGAACAAAACCTGCTAAATTAGAAACTGGCGCAGTCGTTAATGTTCCCCTATTTGTAAAAAATAAAACAGTAATTAAAGTCGATACGCGGACAGGGAAATATGTTGAGAGGGTTTAAAGATATGAAACACAACAAAAAAAGTGAACAGATCGATGCTTCTGTTGATACAGACGCTACATCTGATCCTATCCTAAAACGGCTTGAACGGCTTATAATGATAGCGGAACAGTCAGACTTGGCGACGGTTCGGATACGAGATGGTGAAGTTGAAATAGAAATCTCACGCGCAACAACGCAACCCATAGCATCTGCCGCTGCTAATATGACACCCTTTGAACCTACCGTCGTTACTGCAAATCAAGCGGATGAGGATATGATATGCTCGCCAATGCCAGCACGTTTTTATCGATCACCAGCACCTGAAGAGCCACCTTTTGTAGAAGTCGGTGATACTGTTTCTTCCGGCGCATCGCTTGCAACTCTTGAAGTCATGAAAACATACAACGATGTTGAAGCACCCTTTAATTGTGAAATCCTTGAAATCCTTGTTGAGGATGGGCAAGCCGTTGAATACAATCAACCCCTTTTCCGAGTAAGGCAGACATAAGACGATGTTTCAAAAAATACTGATTGCGAATCGTGGTGAAATCGCTATCCGAATTATCCGCGCCTGTAAAGATATGGGTATTAGGACGGTGGCAATTTATTCAACAGCAGACAAGAACGCGCTCCATGTAGAACACGCTGATGAAGCGTATTGCATCGGACCACCCCCATCTAATGAAAGTTACCTTAAATATGCAAATATTACGACTGTTGCAGGGTTCGCGAACGTTGACGCAATACATCCTGGAGCGGGGTTTCTTGCTGAAGATGCACAGTTCGCAGAGATCTGTGAAGCACATCAAATAAAATTCATCGGCCCTTCCATTGAACACCTAAATACTATGGGAGACAAGGTGCGAGCACTTGAAACTGTTGCCAAAGCAGGTCTAAAACTGGTTCCCGGCAGCCACAACAGAAAACGAAAAAAAGACAAAAAAGCCACCGTTGAAACAGCAGAACTCGCAGCGGAACTCGCAGAAAAGATCGGTTATCCTATCGGAATTAAGGCAACCGCAGGTGGTGGGGGACGAGGAATTCGCATCGCACAGAACCGTCCAAGTCTGTTCAATCTTTTTCACATTGCCAAAGCTGAAAGTGAAGCTGCTTTCGGTAACGGTGATGTCTATATCGAAAAATGGATTGAAGATGCTCGACATATAGAAGTACAAATTTTGGGGGATACACACGGGAATGTGGTACACCTTGGTGAACGCGAGTGTTCAATTCAACGCAAACAGCAAAAACTGCTTGAGGAAGCACCATCCGCATCCATATCTACTAAAACGCGGAATGATATCTGTAAAGCCGCAGCAAAAGCTGCGAAATCAATCGGTTATGCAAACGCAGGTACCATCGAATTTGTTGTTGATAAAAATGAGAACTTCTATTTTCTTGAGATGAACACACGAATCCAAGTTGAACATACTATCACTGAAAGTATCACAGGTATGGATCTGATAAAAGAACAGATACGTATTGCCATGGGTGAGGAACTCGGTTACAATCAGTCCGACATAGATTTTTCCGGACACGCCATCGAATGCAGAATCAACGCGGAAGATCCTGCTAATCAGTTTACGCCTTCGCCTGGGTTAGTTTCAGATTATCAACCCCCGGGCGGTATCGGTATCCGGGTAGATGGGTTTATATATAACGGTTATACGGTGCCACCCCACTACGATTCGCTTATTGCTAAACTTATAGCAACTGGTAGAAATCGGGAAGAAGCTATTTCAAGAATGAAACGTGCACTGTCTGAGTTCAAGATAGACGGTATCAAGACCACTATTCCGCTGCATCAAAAAATCCTCAATGATGAAAGGTTTCTCAATCGAACCATTTTTACAAACTTCCTGGAAACCTGAAAACATCAATCATTTATGATATTAACTTCTATGTGGCACGCTGTTTTTCTCATAGTCCTACTGATATCAATCACCGCCACCGCATCGACTTTTACTGATGTGACTGATGAGTCTGGTATACACTTTCTACATTCAAACGGTGCTCGGACAAGCCTACTCCCAGAAGACATGGGGTCAGGTGCGGGGTTCGCGGATATAGACAACGATGGTGATCTTGACCTATATATCGTAAATATACCTGGACCATTCACAGAGCCCCTTTCAAAAACAGTGGCAAAAACAGTGGCAAAAACAGAAAAGTCCAAAAATATGTTGTATCGCAATAATGGTAACGGGACATTTACAGATATAACTAAATCGGCGAAAGTCGGGGACACAGGATACGGTATGGGATGTGTCTTTGCCGATTACAATGGCGATGGATATGTTGATCTATATGTGACAAACTATGGTGAAAATGTGCTTTATCGGAATAATGGCGACAGCACATTTACAGATGTAACGCAAAGTGCAGGGGTTAAATGCCCACTCTGGAGTACAGGTGCTGCCTTTGCCGATTACGATGGGGATAACGATCTGGACCTGTATGTATGTAACTATGTCAACTATGACCTGGATAAGTTTCAGCAGCAGAAAGAGGAGTCTTTGCAATCGGGAAAATTAGTACCGAATGCCTTGAACCCTACTGTCTTTGAACCTCAAGATAATGTCTTATACAGAAACAATGGAGACGAGACGTTTACTGATGTTACTGAAAACGCAGGAGTCACTGCACACGGGGGAAGGAGTATGCAAGCAATATTCAGCGACTTTGATGATGACAACGATATGGACCTGTATATTGCAAATGATACCTCAGAGAATCACATCTATCGGAATGATGGGAATGGGACATTTACCGATGTCAGTGCTGAATCGTGGGCGGCAGATTTTCGCGGATCAATGGGATTAGCAGCAGGAGACTATGACGCAGATGGAGATATAGACCTGTTTATTAGCCACTGGATTGATCAAGAATATGTGCTTTATAGGAATCTATTAAAGGAGGATGCGCCTGCCAACCGAATCCGTTTCGTAGATGAATCCTATTCTGCCATGCTCGCTGAAGTGACCTTGAAGGAAATCGGATGGGGGACTGCTCTTTTTGATTACGATAACGATGGAGATTTAGATATCTTCGTTGCCAATGGCAGCACTTTTCAAGAATTGGACAAACCAGAAGTGCTTATTCCGCAGCACAATCAACTGTTTCGCAATGAAGGTGATGGAACTTTTAGTGACGTCAGTAAAAGCACAGGTATTAGGAACATGCCACTTCGGGTTAGCCGTGGTACAGCATTTGGTGATTATGACAATGATGGAGATGTGGATATTTTCATCGTCAATAACTACGATGAACCAACGTTATTACGTAATAACGCATCCTCTTTGAAGAATAGCAATAATTGGCTACAAGTGGAGCTGGTCGGGACAGGTAAAAACAGAAATGCTATCGGTGCAAAGATACTTCTGAATACATCGGATTCAACACTGATACAGGAAATCTATGCGGGTGATAGTTATATGTCATCCAACAGTTTTATCGCTGAATTCGGGTTAGGGAAAGCTAATCAAGTTCAGATGTTACAAGTTATTTGGACTGACGGTAAAAAACAAACGGTTAAGGATATTGCAGTTAATCAATTGATAAAAATCACACAGGAACCTTAACCTGTTACGGCTATGAACATCAATCCTAATACTTCACCACAATCTGTCCTATTGACAGAAGATGAATTATCCCTTTTTGTTGATTACTATCAATTGACCATGGGACAAGCAGATTTCCAAAACGGGAACGATGCGGTAATCACTGCGAATTATTATGTTCGCAAAATACCGCAAGGTGCGTATCTGATTGCTGCCGGTCTTGAACAAGTCATCCATTATGTCCTGAATCTCCGATTTACGGATGACGTTCTCAATTGGTTATCACAACGTGGTGAATTGAGCGATGCCTACCTCAATTCTCTAAGAGATTTCCGGTTTGAAGGTTCCATTTTCGCTGCCCCTGAAGGTACACCCGTATTCGCAAATGAACCGATTATCAATGTAACAGGTTGTTCTCGGGATGTGCAACTGTTTGAGACGTATCTGCTCAGTGTGATGAATTTTCAGACGTTGATTGCCACGAAGGCATCTCGAATTGTCCATGCTGCACGAGGTAAACCCGTTTATGATTTCGGAGCAAGACGTGCACACGGTAGAGATGCAGGTATCCTTGCGGCTCGTGCTGCATTCATTGGTGGTGCAAGCGGCACCTCGCTTGTAATTGCGGGTCGTTATTTTGGGATACCCTACGTTGGCACAATGGCACACAAATTCGTTTTAGAACGTTCCACGGAGATTGAAGCGTTTCGTGAATATGCAAATGTCTTTCCAAAAAATACCACACTCCTGATTGATACCTATAACACGATTGAGGGAGCGAAGAACGCCTGCATCGTCGCACATGAAATGGAAGCGCGCGGTACACAATTGAATGCAGTACGATTAGACAGCGGAGACCTTTTGTCTCTCAGTAAAGAGGTGCGGCATATACTTGATAAAGAGAAACTTGCGTATGTGCAAATCATCGCGAGCCATGAACTTGATGAATACCGTATTGACGCGCTACTCGGTGAAAGGGCACCGATAGATGCGTTTGGGGTTGGAACACGACTTGCTACTGGCAATACTTCTAATTTGGATGAAAGAGGCGTTTCTGCACTGGGTGGTGTTTTCAAATTAGTTGAACGCGAGGGTGTGCCTATGGGTAAACTGTCCCTTGATGAACCTGAAAAAGCAACGCACCCCGGAAGAAAGCAGGTCTACCGAAAAGTTGATGCTGATGGATACTATGAAAAGGACATCGTCGCGCTCTGGGATGAGCCGATTCCTGAAGGAGAACCGCTCTTAGTCCCTATTATCAGCGATGGAGAATTGGTATATAATTTTCCTAACATGGCAGACATTCAGGCGAGAACAAAGGTGAAACTTTCAATGTTACGTGAATGTCATAAGAATCTGTATGATGCCGAGACATATCCGGTTGAGATACGTTCTTCTGCATAGTAGTAGGCACACTCCGTGTGCCGTTCTTTTGCATAGTAGTAGGTACATTCCGTTTGCCGTTCTTCTGCATAGTAGTAGGCACATTCCATGTGCCGTTCTTTTGCATAGTAGTAGGCACACTCCGTGTGCCGTTCTTCTGCATAGTAGTAGGTACATTCCGTTTGCCGTTCTTCTGCATAGTAGTAGGCACACTCCGTGTGCCGTTCTTGAAAAAAAGATAAAATGAAATATCTACTTAATCACATCGCCGCACATTTTAATATCAATCCAAATGAAATTACATGCGAAAAGGTTCTGCACGGCAGACGAGAAAAGCAGAATGTCCACAAGATAAGAATCAAAGATGAAAAATTCTTACTTAAAAGACACGAAATCTGTAGTGCAGCAACCGATTCTGGATACACACCTTTCAAAATCGAAACTGACGTATTGTCTATGCTAAACAAAGGCGGGTGTAATGTGCCGCAAATTGTGTGGCTGTCTGAACAGCAGAATGCGTTCTTGCTGAGTTGGTGTGGAGATGAGACACTTGATACTATGGCACAAAAGAAATCAAACACAAACCGTATACCTAAGGGTTGGGTTACCCAATCCCTACTACAGAGAATTCTAAAAGAACTGTGTAAAATTGAAGCCTTCTTTGCGGAAAACGCCTCCCACTTCCAACCATACATATTTCAACATAATCTGGAACAGAACCTTCGTCGTTTGCTTGAACAAGGCAGAAAAACATTGGGTTATTTGCAGCATTTAAGGAAGACTTCACCTACAAAATCACAGAATGCTCAGATTGATGCAGCATGGAAATCTATTGCAAACCAACTTCTAAATGCAAAACCAACCTTAGGTTCCCTTGACTACCAGGCAAACAATATCGTGATTGATAATCAGCAACCCTATTTTATTGCCTACTTTATTGCCCATTTTATTGACTATGCAAGTATAGGGTGGGATTGGCAGGAACGTAGGTTGGTTCAATATTTTAATAGTATCGGTGCTTACAAGGAAGGAGCAAACTTTATTTCGTTGTTGAATTCTGAATTAGTAGAAACGTATGTAGAATGGGTAACGCAACATCGCGAAAATTGTTCTCCTACAGAAATTGCTGCGCGTGTAGATAGTCACCATTTGCTTTTCTATCTTTCAGTTATCCATAGAATTTTGGAAGCAGTAGCAAAACCGAAGAGACTTGATAGCAAGGTTTTGTCGGAAGCATGGGGGAATTTGCAGTCAAGATTTAAACATGCTATTTCCTTGATCGTTGAAGTGAAACTCAGCGATGACCCGTTCACAAACCAGTTACGCGAAATAATCACTGAATGTCAAACAGAGTGACTGCCTGCCATTATACGATAGGAGTACGCCAATTCACTACTTGTCATTCTCAGAACTCAAGATTGTCCCTTCAAGATTCTGTAAAAACTCTTCTACATCCGGCGTTGATGGTTCGTTGTCTTTTGGCGTTAAACCCGGGTTGTTGAAATTATCTTGATACGATTTTAGCAGATCATATAGTGCTTTTAGGTCAATTGATCTACTGTCTATCGCTTCGTAAACTGCCTCAAACTGTTGTTCAACTGTCTCTTTTGCGATCCCATCAGGTCGATTTCCGATGATAAGTTTTTCTGTCCCTACTACAGCTCGTGATGCCATCCAGTATCTCAATCCTTCAGTACCGCCGATCACATTGTAAATAATAGCACCAGCACCGATACCTACGATTAAGATAATAATCAGAAATAGCAAAACTCTTCTGTAACAACCGCTGATTTTCTGTGCAATCAATGACATTTATCGTATTTTCCCTTCACCGCAACGACCAACAAAACGGTTATAAGAAAGTCCTAAAGTTCAATGAGTTCAATCTGAACGTTATCTGGTCCCTTGAAAAATGCCATCATCAGACCAGAAGGCTTCAAGTCTTCAAGTTCTGCCCCTTTTTTCTGTAGTTCATCCACAGCAGCATCAAGGTCTTCTACAGTAAAAGCGAGTTGATAGACACCCCAACGTGGATTACCGCTGGTTGCTTCAACTTCCATATCACCAAATTTAGGTGAGAGAAAAATGCGTTCACCGCCAACTTCCATCCGAACAATTTTTAATCCTCTGACTTCAACGGTGTCAGTAACCACACCGTCAAACATTTTCTCGTAATACGCAACTGCACCGTCAAGGTCCTCACATCTAAGATGTATATGATGAAATGTAAATGCCATCTAAAACTCCTGTTGAAAAGCAACTATAAATAAAATGAATTCATAAATGTCAACGAACCTGAAATGGATTGCGTACCGTTTTTGTAGAAATATGCAGATAAAATTTGTAGGAGCCCGTTTTAATAAACCTAGCTGAAACGCGACCTGTCGGGAATCTGCGATGTCTATTAAAGCAGGCCTTCTACAAATTACTTTGGGGTTAATATCCAAAACTCTACATCCCCTCCGAAATGTCAGGTAGATCACATACCGTTGACACATCATCTAAGTATGACCTATTATAACAGATACAATCATATCAAGTCAAGTAAGAAGGCGAATCAGATTAGTGGTTTTCCCTAAATTGACGCTTATAGAGCAATGCAAATTGAAAACGAACCATAGAACCTATTTCTCAAGCGTAATACGATACACACCTGCACTGGTGCCAGCATAGAGATAACTTCCTGAAATTGCTAAAGTCTGAACTGGTCGATTCAGTGAACCTAACTGTTCCCACTTCTCATCTTTATGATGCCATTTGTAAACCCCATGTTGCGTTGTACCGATGTAGAAATTAGTAGTATCAACCTCTACAGTTTCAATTGAGACATGTTCTATACCCATGTTTAATTGTATCCAGGAATTACCTTCGTCTACTGATCGAATTAATCCTTCTCCAGCAGCCAGGACATACAGTTTATTGTCAATCTGTCTTGATTGCGCGAACAAAACATTTTCCTTTATATCTCTGGTAAGTTCCCATGTATTTCCATCATGCTTGTGACGATAGACATCACCTGTGTCTGTCCTGACATAAATATTAGCATCATGTAGCGAAATATCAGTAATAAAATGACTCTCTAACCCGATATTAAGCCACGACTCCCACCCTTCATTCCAAAGAAAAACACCTTGTTCTTGAGTGCCAACATAGAATGTTGTTCCTTCAATATGCATACATTCTATAGCGTACATCTCCCTGTCTGTTTTAACTTCAGTCAATGCATTGTTCTGTTCATCTAATTGGAAAATACCAGCAACTGTTCCCCCATGGCTGTTAGGCGCGTATCTCGTGGCACTAACGTATAGTTTTCCATTTAATGCCGATATCTCTGAATAACTGAATTTAATCGGCTTTGGCGGTATTTCTGGTATTTCTATAGATTCCCATGATTCACCACCGTTTGCACTATAGAGAAGTCTACCTAATGTCAAAGCATAGATTCTGTCTCCCAGCACCTCTAAATCGACCACAGAAGTACTTATTATGCCTGTGTTTACCTCTTTCCATGAATTACCACCATCTTCTGTTTTGAAAACGCCGACTTCCATTGTTCCCGCGAGAACAGTATCGCGATCAACTGTCACTAATGCTGTAACCACTTGATCTGTCATACCTTCGCTAACTGGTATCCAAGAATCCCCCTTGTCATCTGAACGGAAAACGCCTCCACCAAACGTACTTGCATACAGTGTTGATCCAAATACATCCATAGCTTCAACGGTATGGTCCATCTCTTCTGCCGTGACACGCGTCCAAGAATCACCCTCATCATCAGACCGGAATAAACCTTTGACTTTGTTCGAAATAGCACCCATATAAAGTAGATTATCCATAACAGCAAATGAGTCAATACGAATTCTTGATGATGAATGCAGATTGCGAATCAGATCTGGTGCGGATTCGGGGATATGGGATTTACCAATCTGTCCTTCCTTATTAGGCTGTACATCAAATATTGAATTGATTGGATGCCACGAATTATCTGCTGCTTTTCTCCGATAAGCACCCCCGTCATTAGTTCCAACAACAAGGGTAGTACCAATATTAGCAAATACACGTATCCTTCCATCAACCAATCCCTCATTCATCTGTTTCCAAGATTTGGCATCATCTGAGTACCATACCCCTCCTTCACGACGTCCACCAGGATAAGTGCTAATATATATACGGTTACCAATAATTATGATACCGGTGATCGCTTCAGTCTGTGGCTCGGTAGAGACATAATGCCATGTCTTTCCGACATCTGTTGATGTGTATAATCCAGAAGATATACTCGCGTAGATCGTATCCTCTTTTTGTGCAAAAGTCCGAACATACCCGTCATAATAAACTTCATTTAATTCAGTCATCTCAACAGTTACTGGAGACCAAGAATCACCGAGATCTGTTGAACGAAAAATGCCTTGATCTCCTGTTCCTGCTAAGAGTATACCTTCAGGGGTAGCAAATAGTGTGTTGATACCACCTCCATACGGACCGTTGGTTTGACTCCATTGTGCTCCTGAAGTAGGACTCTTTACAGCATCCGACTGTTCTGCAGCGAATAACTGTGTATCTGTTTTCTGTCCCAGTCCATCATTCTGACTGAGAACATTGGAACTACCAACTTGATTGTTTATTACCGGTTTAATAGGAGATTTCAATACAATTTGTGATTCAACGATCTCAATTGTTCGTTCTGATGTTGACTCTAAACTATACGGTCTTTGAAAACTAAGTAGATTTTGTGCACCAAAACCTATCAGTAAAACAACTAAGATAGCTGAGGCAGCAGAGATTGCTAATGGCACCAAAGGTTTGCTACTGGATGGTGTTACAGGTTCGATACGCGAAACCTCACGCATAACATTCTCAGTAAGATATGGTGAAATTTGAAAATTGTCTAATGCTTCTCTTATCATCGTTTCCTCCTTTTGCAGACGTTGCTGTGCGCGACGGAGTCTGCTTTTTATTGTATTGGTAGATACACCCATAAACCTGCCTATCTCTGAACACGACATCTCTCCGAAGTAATGCAATGTCATGACAGTGCGTTCGCTTTCGCCAAGCTTCGCCAGTAGTTTCTTAACGACATCGCGTTGTGCTTCTTCAGCGATCCGTTCGTTTTCTTCAACCACATGCTCAGAATAGGTAGTTTTCTGGGGATGCAGGGTATCTATATCCTGCATTAACTGTGTCCGTCTATACTTTTTATGCAACCATGAGTTACAGCGACTTGTGGCAATAACGTAGAGCCAACTTGCGAAACTTTGCGATTGTTTCAGTGCAGCGAGTTTGTTATACGCTTTCAGGAAAGTATCCTGCGTAATTTCTTCAGCGATATGGAAATCCCCGATTTTTCGCCACACCAATGCATGCACCTGCTTCTGATATTTTTCCACAAGCTCCGCAAAGGCACTATCATCACCTGCAAGCGTCCGATGAATTAATTGTGTATCGTTGTTTTTCATGGTTTGCCTCCGATTTTACCCTATAGTGACACTGCGAAATGGGGAATCGGGTGCATAATTCTGCAAAAATAGGAGGTCGTTTAGATAAGAACGGGAAAAATTAGACAGTTATAGACTCTACAAAGCTACTACGTCAGCATACACATAAGTCGGAGGACTGGTATTACTTGCATGAATCTTGTCATTTTCATCTTTGGATGCAGAGACAATATCTCTCTGGACGATTCTGCCTGGTTTGGCATCAATTGGTGAACTGAACATAGGACCATCAATAACACATGTATGGAATTCGCCATTCTCACCGAGCGGGTCAACATCGTCAGGTAAATCTGCAAGGAGTTCTGCGTCAAACCATCTTCCAGCAAACTCAGCAGGAACCTTTGTCGGGTTGAGAGCAGTTATTATCGCGCGCATACCAGCATCGATCATCTCTCTCGCGAGTCGTGTCGTATCCTCTCCCCAGACAGGGAAAATCGGGGTGAATTCAGTACCGCTGAGTTTTTCCTCTCTGTATGCACGTATATCTTCAAGGAACAGGTCTCCGAATGCGAAATGTGCAGCAGTTAAATGCTTCGGTAACACTTCTATTTCTTCAAGGAATTTCCGCATCGCTGCTTCGTATAACGCATTTGAGCACGGGTAAGGAATCGGTATTTCGTACAACGGGATCCCGAGTCTATGCGCTTGTTGTTTCAATACCCATGCGGGGGTTGAGTGGATTGAAACACGGTCGAAAGTCTTTGTGACAGTGGTAAATATTCCGCGTACATCGTATTTTTCTGGTTGTTGACGTAATGTGTGCAATGCCCAAGCTGAATCTTTACCTGATGACCAGGAAACGAGAACGGGTATAGGTGTTTTGTCTTTCGTCTTATTTGTCATGCTTGAGATTTTCCTCCAATTCGCACCTATTGGATAGTCCAGACTAAACTTGTGGGTATAAGTAATAGTCGGGAATCGGAGTTCCCTCCTACAGAACTGAGTATTGGTAGGAGCGATCTCCGAATCGCGACCTACAAAACTTTTTGACAAAACACTATAATGTCAAGAAGTTCCCTAATAGATCTTTACCTGATGCAGTCAGAATGGATTCTGGGTGAAACTGCACACCCCAGATTGGTAAGGTTTTGTGTCGAATTCCCATGATTTCATCTTGATCTGTCCATGCTGTGATTTCAAGACACTCAGGCAATGTTTCTTTTTTGACGATAAGAGAATGGTAGCGCGTGGCTTCAAATGGGTTGTCTAAATCGGTGAAGAGTTCGTTACCATTGTGATGTATCATTGATGTTTTACCATGCATTAATCTACTGGCACGGACAATCTCACCGCCAAACACGTCCCCGATACACTGATGTCCAAGACATACGCCTAAAATCGGCACTTTTCCAGCGAAGTGTTTGATCGTATCGTTTGAAATCCCCGCCTCTCGTGGTGTGCAGGGACCGGGTGAAATCACGACTCGTTCCGGTTCCAGTGCGTCTAATTCTGCTATGCCTATCTTTCGGCTGCGATATACCTCTAAATCCGCACCTAACTCACCGAAATACTGCACAAGATTGTAAGTAAAAGAGTCGTAGTTGTCAATCATTAAAACCATCTTTTTCCTCCTATAATACCAGACCTTGTTGTGCCATTTCAATAGCAGTGAGTATCGCCCAGGCTTTACTGACGGTTTCATAATACTCATTTTCGGGGATAGAATCAGCAACGACACCACCGCCTGCTTGCACATAAGCAGTTCCGTCTTTGATGACCGCTGTCCGTATCGTAATCGCTGTGTCTGCACTCCCCGAGAAACTGAAATACCCGACTGTTCCCCCGTAGGTTCCACGTCGGGTAGGCTCCAGTTCATCTATAATCTCCATTGCGCGTATCTTCGGTGCACCTGAGAGTGTTCCCGCTGGCAGACATGCACGCATAACATCAAAAGCTGTGAAGTCTTCTCGTAGTCGTCCAACAACGTGTGAAACGATGTGCATGACATGTGAGAATCGCTCGACTATCATCAGATCGGTTACCTTGACAGTATGATATTCACATACACGACCAAGGTCGTTCCGTCCTAAGTCCACCAGCATCACATGTTCTGCCCGTTCCTTCGGATCATTTATAAGTTCCGCTTCTAATGCCTGGTCCTCTTCAGTCGTTTTCCCACGCGGACGGGTGCCAGCAATTGGCACGGTCTGCACAATACCGTCCTCTACCCGTACCATCATTTCAGGTGAAGCCCCTACAATCTCAAAACTATCAAACTTGAGATAATACATGTAGGGTGATGGATTTACGACTCGCAATGCGCGATAAATATCAAACGAGTCAACAGAAACTGGACGACTAAATCGCTGTGATGGCACGACCTGTATGATGTCGCCTGCTGCGATGTATTCTTTGGCACGGCGGACTGCGTATTCATAGTCAGACTTCGTGAAATTGGATTGTGGATCGGGGATAGGTTCCGGAGGGTTTTCTAAATCTTGTTGTCGCTTATCGATTGAAATACGTTCTGAAACAGTTGTGAGTTTGGCGACCAATTCATCTATTTTAGCGATAGCATCGGCATAAGCGGTGTCAACATCTTCATCAATATGTGCATTCGCAACGACTTTAATCTGATGGTTCACGTGATCAAAGATGAGAAGTGTTTCAGCGATCATGAAAAAGCAATCGGGGATTTGCAGTTCATCTGCGTTATCATCAGGCAATTCTTCAACGAAACGCACCATATCATAGCTCATATACCCGACTGCACCGCCGTGGAATTCCGGTAACCCTTCAACACTAACAGGTTTGTAGTTTTGCATCAGTTCTTCAAGTGCTGTTAAGGGGTCTTCGTATTCCGCTGACTTCTTTTCACCTTTATCCAGATATTCAATTGTCACTTGATGTCCTTTACTTTGGAATAGGACTGAAGGTTGACTGCCTAAGAATGAGTATCGTGCAACGGTTTCGCCACCTTCAACACTCTCCAGTAAGAACGCATAATTATCAGGCATTAATTTGTAGAATGCGGACACCGGCGTCTCCATATCCGCTAAAATTGAACGGTATACAGGTATTGTGTTGCCTCGATTTTTAGCTGCCGCTTTTTCCTGGAATTCCTCCAAGTTTGGATAGTACACTGTATGACTCCTTTTCATATTCTTAGCATTCGTGATAATGATGATTAAGTTAATTGAAATCAAAATTATCTGATTATCAATTTAATCTTCAAATTCATGGAAGATTAGATGGATCAAAAAGTGCTCAGTCGATTTCCATCTACTCTTCCCCCCTTCCATTCTCCCTCTTCTCTCTTATCCTGGTCAAATCCTGATAATCCTGATAATCCTGGACACTCTTCCACCCTTCCATCCCCCCATCCACTCTTCCCTCCACCCTTCCACCCTTCCACTCTTCCATCCCCCCTTCCACTCTTCCATCTAAGTCAAATATATCAAGGATTAATAAACTGTATCTGCATCAAAAATTTTCTTGCCTATCACACGGGTTGACTCACCATCAGGGGAGACTTCCCGATAGAAGCAGGAACGATAACCGACATGACACGCTGCCACTTTTTGCTCGACTTTAATAAGCAAGGCATCACCGTCGCAATCTATAGCGACAGACTCAACGGTCTGTGTGTGTCCTGAAGTTTCCCCTTTTATCCAGAGTTTCTGACGAGAACGACTCCAGAAGCAGACGCGTCCTGTTGATAAGGTCTGTTTTATCGCCTCATCGTTCATATAACCGACCATCAACACTTCATTGTTTGTCTTATCTTGTATAACGGCAGCGACTAAACCGTCGCTATCATACTTTAGTTCAGATAATATTTCCATGTTTCCTCCTTAGTGTTGTTAAACAAAAAACCTTATGCCACTTAGGTTTGTGTGCATAAGGCTTACCAGTATTGTGAAGAATAATATAGACAAATTTTCGTTAGCGCGCACACACCCTTTTGTTGGAATTGGAGCGCCACCAATGCCAATGATGTCCGTTTGTATTCAAATAAGAGTGTGTAGCAAAAATCATTTTAATTTCCTTTTCAAGTACTTCTATTTTATAATACATTACTTTTTTGCCTATGTCAAGTTTATTTAATGAATTGTCAAGGCAAAAATCCACATTTCACATTCTGCCAAAGGTATCAATTTATGGAAATAACACTATTTGCAGGTGTAATCAGCACCAGCGGTGCGAAAGGTGTATAGAAAACAGATCACACCAAAACGCAAGCACCAGCGGTGCGAAAGGTGTATAGAAAACAGGGTAATGCTTTCTTTATATTTTCTGTTCGAATAATCTGATGTTCACATCTCTTATTTGATGATATCAAATATAGTCGTAACAGTATCTTTATCAATACCTGGTAAATGTTTCATGAGTTTTTTTACAGCAGGATCAGACATCATCTCCTGTATCACCTTTTCACGTTCTGTGTCCCTACTTGTTGGATCGTTGATTCTATCGATTTCTTGCAGTCTTTTATCCCATTTGGCAACTTTAAATTTGAGCTTATTGAAATTGTATCTTGATATTTCAGTATCAAATTCAAGCCTATTCGCAAATATACCGAAGTATTGTATTATATCATCTCCGATTATTTGTGCAAACGTCAACGTATCAATAAAGTAATACCAGATACCAAAGGCAACAAGAATAATGACAATACCGATGAGGATACTTTTTGATTTTTTACCACGCATAGTATAGACCTTATCTGAATTGTTTTGTATCTCTAACGTTTACAAGACGATTGCGTTTCAATGGCACATAGTAAATCTTTGAGAGTTTTAAGGCTATCATAGTTAACAGATTCGGGGGTTTTGGGGTTTTCAAGAGAGATGCCACTCAAAACTTAGAAATACTTGGACATGACGATTGTTCATATAAAACTTCCATATTGTAGATTATAGCAGACTCAACAGCTCGTTGTCAACATGCCGTGGGTATGTAAAGTTTTTGTCACTTAAGAAAAAGGATCGTTAAACCCTTGCTCCAGCGGAGCAATATGTCTATAGAAAAAGGATTGTCAACGGGCAGCACTCCAGCGGAGTGCTATGTACATAAATGGACGCGTAAAGATTTTGCCCCTTAACTATCGGAATCGCGGATTATCACGGATGACGCAGATGACGCGGATTGTTGAGTTTGTGTATCAAGGTGCTATTCACAGGGAATGTCCTCTTCTTTAATCGTTTGCTGATTACCTAACCTTCATCAATAAGAGACATTCTCTTAGATTGTGCCAGTTGTAGCACATTCTTCCAGATTGTGCTTCTTTGTAACCAAGAATGTAATACTTTCCTGTAGCACATTCTTCCAGATTGTGCTTCTTTGTAGGGGTGTGTAAAGTTTTTGTTACTTAAGTAAAAGGATCACTGAAACCTTACTCCAGAGGAGCAATATGTCTATAGAAAAAAGATTATCAACGGACTGCACTCCAGCGGAGTGCTATGTACATAAACGGACGCGTAAAGGTATTGGTGCTTAACTGTCAGAATCGCGGATTTTCGCGGATGACACGGATTACGCGGATTGTTGAGTTTGGTATCAAGGTGCTATTCACAAGGGATGTCTTCTTCTGAATCGTTTGCTGATTGCTTGTCTGTTGTGCCAAAATGCTTATCCTACACATACATCCTTGATTTTCCAAGCAAATAATCCGCGTAATCCGTGTCATCCGCGAAAATCCGCGATTCTGACAAATAGAAGGCTGAATCGCAGATTGACGCGGATTTCACAGATTTCGCAGATTTTAAGCGTCTTTCATGTCACTGACCTATTCTTTTAGGAATAAACTTAGGGTGAGCGATAACTGAATCCGCGTCCATCCGCGTAATCCGCGATTCAGACAAATAGAGTGACAAAATATTTACACATGCGCAATCACCGAAATCCTTGACAAAGAGGGCGGAACTTTGTTAGACTTAATACAGTGTGCTACACCAATACAAAATCACAGATAACTTTTGAAAGGATTTAGCAACGATATTGCAATCAATTGCCAGATGCAACCGAGTTAACGTCACTACTTAGCACAACTAAAAAAGGAGACAAAGTTTACATTGTTGATAAAGTTGTTGGACAGAAACTATTAGATAAAGAATTAGAAGACTGCCTCATCGCCCGCTTCGCAAAAGAATAATTAACAATGGAAGGAAAAGACCATGCCAAAGGTAAAAGATCGTGAGAAAGAGATTGTTGAAAACCAACTACGTCTTGCTGTTAGAAACCTTATTACAGCCATGAACGAAGCACAAGATCTAAAAATTGCTATTGTTGAGGAAAATACCGAAAGGATTGAGTTTGAATTTTCACTTGAATATCCACCTTATGAAGGCAACCAAGGTATATTTAAACGCCGTGTATCTAATCTGGAAATAGAAGAGTTTATTGAAAACGTTATGAGTAATATGGAAGAAATTATCGGATGTAAATATATCCGAGGTGAAAGATTTATCTTCATATATGATATGACTAATGATAACAGAAGAATTGATATTTCCAAGTACTATTCGTACTCACATGGGGGTAAATTATTAGCATATAAAAAAATCCACATTAGTATGCCATTTGTTGAAGCAAAGGATTGATAATCAATAGAAAGGATTATTATGTTCAAAAAGTATGTAGCTAATGCGGTTGTGATTGCACTCATACTGCTTTTCTCAGTTGTTCTTGTCAACGCACATTCTGGCAGGACAGATAAATATGGCGGACACCATGATCGCAAAAATGGTGGATACCATTTTCACAATTCTGGTACTGTCCGAAGACAAAGCGTAACTCGTCCTAATACGAATAAAAATAAGGTTCAAACCGGACGTGTTTATGTTCGCGGATATTATCGGAAGGATGGAACATACGTAAGACCTCACTATAGAACTGCTCCTGATGGGAATCCTTACAACAATTATTCTTTTCCAGGAAACTATAATCCTAATACAGGGAAAATAACGACAGGAGACCCTCAAAAGTATTTAGATAGATATTACAACAAAACAGGAAATAGTGCTCCGCCAACGAATGTAGGTAAACCATTGACACCAATTCCAAAACCAAATCCACCAGTTAGACAAGATACATTTGGACAGGATACAAGTATACCAACCGCCCCGACTGATTCTAATGTAACTAACTCATTAAATTCGCAGGAGATAAAGAAATACTTGCGTAATTCGAATCGCCAGGATGAAATATCCGATGAAACAACAATAGTAATTGGTTTTATTGCAATCATTGGATTTGTTATTTTCGTATGCTATAGCTTAATACACAGAGAAACATAATAGTATCATATGAGAGGCAGTCAATACTATACCAAACCGTTAATCAATGGCAGATTATCTGTACAAAGCACCAGTTAAATCAACGAATCACAATTATAACGTTAAGTAAAAAAACAAATGCGTCTGTAATGCAAATTACTAATGATCTGAATGCACCTTTTACAGTTGCAGTAGCGGAAAGAGTTATTTTATAACCACAAAATTTGAAAACTAAATTACCTTGAATTGGTAACCAATACCAATACACTTTACTCTTTGTGTGAAAAGATGTTTTGTGAAGTAGAACATTTGGTTGGTAGCAGAGGTTTAGTAATTTACACAATTATAGTGAGTATTCATAATGTATAGTGAGTATTCATAATGGAAAAAAATGTATTTATTGCCAACGTTACGGAAAACGACGACTTTGCCATTGAACTCCACAGTTTTTTGGAAGAGCATGGAATAAAGTGTTTTCAGTATAAAATAGATCTATTGCCAGGGCAAATCATCAAACAGGAAACTAAAAATCAAATAGAAGAAAGTGATCACGTTATATTAGGTTTTTCAAAAGAATTAAATGACCGAAAAAAGTCTGATATGCGTAGAGAAATAATTATAGCAATAACTGAGGCTTATAATAGAAAATCTAACAGTAATTTCTTAATTCCAATAAAAATCAACGACTGCATAATAGAAAATTACCGTATTGATCCCATAATATCTATGTCAGATATATGGTATGCTGATTTTCACGCAGATAGTGCTAAAGCCCGTCAAGACTTACTCAAAACAATATTAGGAACTAAACAAAAAGAATCAGTCGAAATAATTGAACACTCAATACAAACTGAATTAGTCACGCGTCGTAAAGACAATCAACCTTCGCAAACTATTGATGATGTTTTAATTGGAGAACAAAGTAATATGCACCTATTTGTAATACCAGGCAATTGGGGAGATGCTCAACTTGAGGATATAGGAACATTACTTATAGATACAGCATCACACATAAATCAGCATCTTAGAAAACCATTTGATGAAACTATTCATGTTATGCCAGGGGATTATCCTATAGCACTTATTCGAGATTCAACCCATGATCCATATACTATCAAACTCTCTGTTCGTGATAGATTATGGAATCAATATGCTTACCAGTTCGCACATGAATTCTGTCATGTTCT
This sequence comes from Candidatus Poribacteria bacterium, assembly GCA_022824835.1. Lineage (GTDB taxonomy): Bacteria > Poribacteria > WGA-4E > WGA-4E > WGA-3G > MSPOR6. The sequence continues at coordinate 20,889 of JAJDZB010000027.1, forward strand.
ATCTAATTATAAAGAACTGCAAAATCACCCAAACAATTGGTTTCATGAAGCAATATGTGAAGTTGCATCTATATTCACACTGCGTAACATGGCAAAACGTTGGCGTTCAGAACCACCATATCCAAATTGGAGAAGTTACGCAGATCATTTAGACGCTTACTGGCACAAGACCCAGTCCCGCCTTGGGACACAATTACCTGACGGTGTTTCTCTTAATTCATGGTTATTTGATAATGAGGATATGTTACGCACAGCAGATTATCGAGAAAATCAACAAAGACTCAATCAAGCTTTGGTAGCATACGAGCTTTTACCTATATTCGAGGTATACAAAACAGGATGGAATGCCGTTCGCAAATATCCTACTTCAATAAGTACTCTTGAAGAATATTTGAAAAACTGGTATTCATTAGTTGATTTGGATGATAGGCCTTTTGTTACACGTATATCAGAAGCTTTTGGTTACCCAATCCCATCGAGTCCACATGTAAGACAATAAATGGAGGTAATCATAGAATGTTTGTAATTATTTAATAAATTTGCTATACTTTCTTATCCAGTCGGGTGGCACTGCTAAGCATACCGCACGGTATGTCTGCCACCCTTCTACTTTTGCATTTGAAAAAAATTTGCATTACTCACGGAATTACGTTACAATTCATTTCATTAACCAAGTCTTAGGTGACATAGATCGGTCCCCGCTGATCTGACCACCTTCCCACCTTAGCAGGGGGATAAAAGGACTGGTGGCTGGAAAACCCAGATGATTGATAGTATTGAGATAAAACAGAAATCAGAAAAGTTTCAAATAGATCCAACTTATGTGCAGCGTGATTATATTTTCAGTTGGATATTAGCTGGTATGTATCAACACAGCAAATTGAAAGATCATTTAGTCTTAAAAGGTGGAAACTGTTTCCGTAAAGCATATTTCGAAAATACAAGGTATTCGAATGATTTAGATTTTTCTTGTAAAACGGAGATTTCTCCCGAATTATTGCAAGATGAATTTAATTCTATATCCGATTATATATCTGCCGAGACAGACATTGAATTTGATAAAGATCGCACAAAGGTAAAACGTAAGAAACGTATAGACCCTAAAATACTCGCTTACGATGTAAAACTTGTCTTTAATAATTTTTATGGAAAACGAAGCACAATGCCAATAAGCGTTGATTTTGACGTTACAGAATTTGATAGGATATATCTACCAGTTCAAGATCAAGATTTAATCCACCCATATTCAGATGCTGACAAATGTGAAGCCAAAATCAGATGTGTTAAATTAGAAGAATTATTAGCGAGTAAATTGAAATGTTTGCTGCAACGTATACATATTGTCGATTTGTTTGATTATGTCTATTCAACCTTTATCAAGAATCGATTTAACGTTCGGCGTTCCGAGATATTAAGCGTCTTTTTCAAAAAGACTATTTATGAAAGTGTCCCTGGAATAGTAAGAGGATTACTTCTCAATATACCTTTTGAAAAGTTGAGAGAGGATTGGAATAACCACGTAAAAGCTCCGAAACAATCAGAAATAGAATACGATCAAGCCGTAGATCTATTTAAACAAGATATTTCGGAATCACTGCCTAAATCTCCCAGCAATAACGTACCGGGCAAAATCTCTGAGTTGTCCTTCTTTCCCTCTCATCAGCGTAACCCGATAATGGAAGCTGGAAGAACAAAGACACTATTAAAACTGACTTATCATGGAATTCAACGGAAGGTTGAACCTTATTCTTTAAAATATAAGATAAGGAAGAGAGATGGAATGGGGCAAGAATATTTTTACTGCTATGATCAGACAGGAGGACTTAATTCTGGTGAAGGTATAAAAGCCTTGCTCAGCGACAAAATAGAAGCAATTGAAAATACGACTGAGAAGTTTGAACCACAATATCACATAGAAGTATCAAAAGCTGGCGAATTAGGAGATAAACCTTATTTTGGTAAAACACCGCCAACATAGCACCTTGGTCGTTAGCAAAATGAAAGCAAATCAAATGCCGCAAAGGCAAATTTTATAGGAGAAACCATGAGAATCAAATATGTAGATAAAAATGGGTCATTAGAAACTGTATATGTTGAAGATGACGCAGATTTTAGTGTGAAAGAGAAAAGTGGTAAGTTTTATATCCAAGCATTTAAATCACCACACACAAATCAATCAGGCAAGCTATACCGAAAGGAAATAGCATTATCGTCAGATAAAGCTACTGCTAATAAGTGTCTTGAAAAAATAGATGATCAACTAAACGCCAACAAATCTTTTTGCGATTTAGCTGAAATCCAATTGGGAAACTCTATTGAAGATGCACCGACAGATGAGAATAAGTAAACAAGCATTCATATAAAAATAGTGGAGGACAAAATAATGGACATTATCACCGAAGATGGAAAAGTTCTTGATTATAATCAAGAACTTCATAAACTTGAGCTAAAGGCAACTGAAACGACACCGCGCTGGCATCTCGTAGCGACACAATCCGATAGTGACGAAGTAGTTTGTATAGGAAAGTTCGACTCTACTACAGAAGTTAATGCCGCCAAAAAGTCTCTTATTGAAGCTGTATCAGTAGGCAATGCCTGGGATGCATCCGAATTCAAAGAGAAGTATCGAAAGCCTCGAAAAGTAATCTTTTAGGTCACTTTAAAGATAAGTTACTCCAACACAACTTTGCAGTAGAATCCATTTTATAGCCCCATGGTAACCTTCCATGGGGCTATTTTGTTAAGTCTACGAATTATAGACGTTATCTATGTTGTGTAACCAACCAATCCATAAAGCCGTTTTCCTGTCCAAACCTATCCGTATGGAAAAGGATGGAATCCAACGTCCAAACTAACTCTATCTGAAGTATTAGATTTAGTTGATGTTAGTAGGTCTAAGATCTACCAAGACGCAGCCGATAGTACCATCAGCACGAAAAAGAACAAACAAGATAAAAAAGTTGTTGATATTGCCGAGTTAGAACGTGTCTATGGAAAACTGCGGAATCCAGAAGTGGACAACAAAACATCCAAAACGGACAGTTGCGGACACACAGAATCGTCCAATGGAACGAGTCCGCACCCATCTGAAATTGAATATCCCCTTGGCGATCTCACAATCTTTACCGATAGTGAGATTTTATTGTTCCTTGACGACACACACCTCCTATGATATAATCTATTTACCCATGAGAAAAAGACAGAAAGAGGAGAGATATGTCACAAGCAACACAATTGCCTTTACTTATCGGAAACGGAAGCGAACAAACAGATAACGGATTCTACGACGCACTCAATTTCATCCGACAAAACGCCAACTCACAATTCGGAAAAGGCAGACTCTTCGAACGACTCATAAGAGCATATCTCCTTGAAGACCCCTTCTACAAAAAACGATTTTCAGAGGTTTACCTCTGGTCAGAATGGGCAGAAAACCAACCCGGATTCACACGTACTGATTTAGGTATTGACCTCGTCGCATTAGAAACTACCGGCGGCATCTGTGCTATCCAATGCAAATGCTACGCAGAAGACAAACGGGTTTCGCCATCTGATATTGATTCATTCATCACATATTCCAACCGTCAACCGTTCACTGCCCGAATATTTGTGGACACTGGTAAAAGTTGGACTGCCAACCTAATAAAAAAGATTGATGGATTAGAACCCCCATGCCAACGGATTAGCGCAGCAGACCTCGCAAGTCGACCTGTTCAGTGGCCCGACCTCAGCCTCCAAGAACCAGACCAACTCAACTATCAACTGGAGTCGTTTAGTCTACGTGAACATCAACAAAATGCTTATGACGATGTTATCAACGGTTTCAAAGATTCCGACCGCGGCAAAATGATTATGGCATGTGGCACAGGTAAAACCTTTACTGCACTTCGTATTGCTGAAAAGATCGCTGGTGTCGGCGGTAGGGTGTTATATCTCGTTCCTTCCATCGGACTCTTTGCACAAGCCATGCGTGAATGGGCAGAACAACAAAACATTCCGCATCACTACATCGGAATTTGCTCCGATACAAAAGCAGGAAAAGCGAATGAAGACGCTACGCTCATGGAATTGGAATTCCCTGTTACTACCGATGAAACCGTTATCTCTGAAGCATTACAGTCTTCTAACAGTAATGGCGATACAGAATACATGCGGGTCGTTTTCTGCACCTATCATTCACTACCTAAAGTAGAGGAAGCACAGAACACTGGTGCCCCCGCTTTTGATATTATCTTCTGTGATGAAGGGCACAGAACCACTGGTGTTGATAGGCTTGATGATGACACCTCACCTTTTGTACTTGTCCATAATAATGATCGTATTCGTGCTAAAAAACGCCTCTATATGACCGCGACACCCCGCCTCTATACCGAAAGTGCAAGGGCAAGAGCAGCAAGACACGATATTGACGTGTATTCTATGGACGATCCGAAAATATACGGGCCCGAATTTCACCGCCTGCCCTTCTCTAATGCAGTTGAAAAAGACCTCCTTTCAGATTACAAAGTGGTAATATTGGCTATGTCCGAACAAGGTGTAAATGAGACTTTACACAGATACCTCAGCAACGATGGTAGTGAGGTAAACATAAACGATGCAACAAAGATTGTCGGTTGTTGGCGCGCACTACAGAACCCCGAAAGAAAATCGTCAGACGACGATTCTATCAAACCGCTCACACGTGCCATTGCATTTACAAACACCATCAAGTCATCAGAAAACCTGGTTGCACATTGGAACGGCATTATAGATAGTGCTATTGAAAATATGTCGGATGACCAACGTACACAGAATTTCACATGCGAAACCGCACACGTTGATGGTAAGAATAACGCACTTGAACGAAAAAAGCTAATTGAATGGCTAAAAGGCGATTCTGAAGGCGTTTGCCGTATCCTCTCTAATGCCCGATGTCTATCCGAAGGCATTGATGTTCCTGCTCTTGATGCTGTGCTTTTTATGACACCTAGAAACTCACACGTAGACATTGTTCAGGCAGTCGGACGTGTCATGCGGAAAGCACCCGATAAAGAATATGGTTATATCATATTGCCAGTCGCAATTCCGACAGGTGTAGACCCTGTTGAAGCACTCAACGATAATGAAAGATTCGCTGCGGTGTGGGGTGTTCTCCGCGCGCTCCGCTCACATGATGACAGACTGAATGCCGAAATTAATAAAATTGACCTTAACACCGAACCAACTGAAATTATTATCATTGAAGAGGAAAAAGGCGATGGTGAATTTGGAGAAGGAACATTAAACCCTGAACAGTTGACGCTGCCCGTCGGTATTCCTGCTGATGCAATTTACGCAAAAATTGTGGAGAAATGCGGGGATAGAAAATACTGGGAAAGTTGGGCAACAGATGTCGCAGATATTTTCAAGCGACTCGTTGGACGCATTGAAAACCTGTTAGACAATCCTGACAACGCAGCACTGCAAGAGTGGTTTGATGATTTCCATAACGAATTGAAGGAAACAATAAACGACTCAATCACCCGTGAAAGTGCTATTGATATGATGGCACAACACATTATCACCCGTCCTGTCTTTGAAGCACTTTTTGAAAACTACGATTTTGCATCCGGTAACCCTGTAGCGAATGCACTCAATAAACTACAGAACGATTTTGGCGAATTCGGACTTGAAAACGAAACGCGCAAGCTGGAAAAATTTTATGAAAGTGTTCAAATGCGTGCACGCGGACTTGACAATAGCGAAGCACGTCAACGTGTGCTATTAGAACTTTACGAAAAGTTTTTTGTTACTGCCTTGAAAAAGGAAGTTGAACGGCTCGGCATCGTCTATACACCGATTGAGGTTGTGGACTTTATCTTGCATAGTGCAAATGAGGTGTTGCAAGATGAGTTCGGACGCAGCCTTAGCGATGAAGGCGTGCATGTGCTGGATCCGTTCACTGGCACTGGCATATTTCTGACCCGTCTGCTGCAGTCTGGTATTATTCAAGATAAGGACCTTGAACGCAAATATAGAGAAGAACTTCATGCAAACGAGATCGTCTTGTTGGCATACTACATCGCCACAGTAAACATTGAGGAAACATTCCGCGGGCGGCGCGGCGAAGACAGCACTTACGAACCCTTCAACGGCATTGTCCTAACCGACACTTTCAACCTAAACAAGAAAGATAATCCTACACTTTTCCCGAAAGAGTGGTTACCAGATAATAACAAACGTGCTGAACGGCAACAAAAACTACCGATTCAGGTTATTGTGGGTAATCCACCGTGGTCTATTGGACAACGGAGTTCCTCAGACAACAATCAAAACATACCATATCCTGAGCTTGAAGAACGAGTTAGAAATACTTACGTTGAATATTCTACTGCGACATTAAGAAACAGTCTCTACGACACTTACAAAATGGCGATCCGATGGGCATCTGACAGGATTGGTGAACAGGGTATCATCGCATTCGTTACCAATGGTTCCTGGATTAATGGAAACGCCGATTCGGGGATTCGCGCGTGTTTGGCAGAAGAGTTTAGTTCAGTCCATGTTTTACATCTACGAGGAGATGCAAGAACATCTGGAGAGCGGAGACGTGCTGAAGCAGGAAATGTGTTCGGTAGCGGTTCACGAACGCCGGTTGCCATCACTATTCTTGTCAAAAACCCGAAAGTAACACACGAGGGATGTAAAATTGAATATCGCGACATTGGGAACTATCTCACACGCGAGGAAAAACTGGAGACACTACGCGATAAGGAGTCAATTTCAGGTTTTAGTGGTTGGGACACTATCACACCCGATAAGCATTACGATTGGATTGAACAACGCGATGAAGCATTTGCTAACTTCTATCCATTGGGCACAAAGGAAGCAAGGGCAGGCAGAACAGATAATGCAATATTTGGCTTGTATTCAAGGGGTTTAGCGACAAGCAGAGATACATACATCTACAATTTTTCACGTGATACTTGTGCCGAGAATGCCCTGCGGATGACCCAAGATTATCTCAATGCAATGTCTGAACTTGAGGAAGATCCGGAACTTACAGCGAATGAAGTAGCACGTCGACACACAACAAATATTCAGTGGGATCGAGAACTTGAGAACAACCTAAATCGGGGTAGAACAACTGAATTTGATGTAAGTTACATCCGAAAGACTATTTATCGTCCATTCGTAAAAACAAACTGTTATGCCGATTATACATTTGCAAACTGTAAATACCAGTTGGATCTGATTTTCCCAGAGAGTTCAAGTGATAACCTTGTGATATGCGTTCCGGGTATCGGTTCTAAAAAAGCGTTCTCCGTGCTTATAACTGATACCATGCCAGACCTTGGTTTAAATAATGCAGCACAATGCTTTCCACGGTGGCAATATCCCAAACCTATTGCTAATTCAGACGAATCTGAAGCACTTCTTGATGTTGACGAGTCATCAGAACGTATTGACAATATATCGAATAAAGCACAATCTGAATTTTGTAGACATTACAGAACTGATAAAATTACCAAAGACGAAATCTTTTATTATGTCTACGGAATCCTCCACGCACCCAGTTACCGAGAACAGTTCGCCAACGATTTATCCAAAATGCTCCCGCGTATCCCTTATGCCCCAGAATTCACTGCCTTTGCTGAAGCAGGATATAAATTGGCAGAGCTCCATCTCAACTACGAGACGTACGAACAGTATCCTCTCACAGTTGAGTTTCCAAACATATCCTCACCGCCAACGGACCTTGAAGATGCCAACCCGAACCTTTTTCTGCTAACTGAAAAAGCGATGAAGTTCCTGGATGCAGAAAAAAGAGTGCTCGCTATCAATGATAACGTGCGTATAACAAACATCCCAGAAGACTCGTGGGGATATGTCGTTAACGGCAGAACACCGCTGGAGTGGTTCATTGACCGTTATAAGATAAAAACGGACTCCGATAGTGGCATTGTTAATGACCCAAACGGTTGGTTTGCTGACCCGCGTGATTTGGTTACGGCGATTAAGCGTATCGTTTATGTGAGTGTGGAATCTGCGCGGATTATTTATCAGCTACCGGATCAGATAACTGATGAGTAATGTCTCTCTTTATTTGTTGAAGTAATCTGTGAAACAACGCAACAACGCTGATAATCGTATATCAGAAGAATACAGATTTGGGAAGAAAAACATCATCTCGTGTTGGATGGCAATGATGACATGAATAGACGTTATCTGCTCTGGTTGCGTGTGTTTTGACTGTCAAAATACTGAAGAATATCCGCTTTTTCCAACGGACGCACTTTCAACTTTTCAAAAAAACGGCACTAAGTCTTCACCGGCTGCTTGACTGAGATAGTAGACGACAAAACTTGTTGGCATGTTTTCTTGCTTTTCTCCACTGTTGTGTCTCCTGTAACACAGCACACCCATTTAGAACACTCCCTATCACAGTTAAAATGAGAAGAACCTGAAAACATCTGATTGTATACTTCAACTTTTGACGCCTTACTATAGAGTGTTCCTACTTACTCATCAAGATTACGTAGTGCTTTCTCGGCGACAGTTTTAGTATTTGCATCTCCTGCTTTTATCGCAAGCCGTAAAGCAGTACGGAAATCTTGCTTCGCTTCCCCTATGCGTCCTAACTGAACCTTCGCAATTCCCCGATTGTAGTATGCCAAAGCATCATCAGGTTTGAGACGGATGGCAATGTCATAATCCGAAATCGCAGCAAAATGTTGTCCTAACCTGTATTTCGCAATTCCCCGATTTTAGTATGCCAAAGCATCATCAGGTTTAAGGCGGATGGCACTGTCATAATCCGAAATCGCAGCAAAATGTTGTCCTAACCTGTATTTCACATTTCCCCGATTGTAGTATGCTTCGGCATAATCAGGTTTGAGGCGGATGGCAATGCCATAATCCGAAATCGCAGCAAAATGTTGTCCTAACTTGGCTTTCGCAATTCCCCGATTGTTGTATGCATCAGCATAATCAGGTTTGAGGCGGATGGCAATGCCATAATCCGAAATCGCAGCAACGTATTGTCCTAACTCAGCTTTCGTATGTCCCCGATTGTTGTATGCTTCGGCATAATCAGGTTTAAGGCGGATGGCACTGTCAAAATCCGAAATCGCAGCAAAATGTTGTCCTAACCTATATTTCGCATTTCCCCGATTGTAGTATGCCAAAGCATCATCAGGTTTAAGGCGGATGGCAATGTCATAATCCGAAATCGCAGCAAAATGTTGTCCTAACTTGGCTTTCGCAATTCCCCGATTGTTGTATGCATCAGCATAATCAGGTTTGAGGCGAATAGCTGCTGTATAGTCTTTAGTCGCCCCCGCGTAATCTTCAAAATCTAACTTCACATTTCCCCACAAGTAATAGGTCTCAGCAGATATGGATTGTTTACCTTGCGATAAAGGTTTTGCTAACTTTGACTGCGTCAGTAGTTTCTTAAGATATTTTGATGGGATCGCAAAATTAAGATTCTGGGCATCCAAAGCTGGATGTCCAGCAAAGGA
>JAJDZB010000053.1:0-70367 GCA_022824835.1 Candidatus Poribacteria bacterium
CTATGTCCTGAATGCGGTTCACACCACGATAGAGACATAAACGCTGCTATAAACATTTTACGGGCTGCTTGTTATCCCGTTGTGGAGCAGATGTAAGACGTTTATCAAAAAACGCTAACTGCTATGAAGCACAAGCCCCAGTCTTGAGGCTGTGGGTGGCTTGACTTAGCACAACTCTTAAATATCACATCTAAAAACTCCGTATCTCTGCTATCATACTATACGTTTCTTAATAAACGTGAGTTTGATAGTAGGAATATGGACTTCATTTTGTCCAAAATATCACTTGCATAGACCCGGTAGGTTCGGTTTCCTAACCGAACCGGATCCTACGCGAAAACCTTTATGAACGCATTCGCACAAAGCCGGTTCGGTTAGGAAACCGAACCTACCGGCCTGGGAAAATCTGATTTATCAAACTCACGTTATATAAAAAGGGAGAACTCTATGCCAATTCAGATAGCAATAATCGATTGTGGTGGTACAGCAATTGCTCATCTTAGTGTTTATCTAAATACAGAAGTATATCAAAAGGCGATCAATGAACGATGGGGGTTTTAGTTGTCTGAGAAGGAACAATCCTACGCTATAACACCTGACAAAGATGTTCCGCCTAAGGATGAATCTGCAAAAAGAGAGAAACTGGTCGGATACTTTGAACTCCTTCAGCATAATTCTAATTTTAGGTGGCTATGGTCAGGACAGGTCGTTAGTCTATTGGGTGACTGGTTTAACATAATCGCATCGGCTATCCTGATTCGCAGTCTTACCGATTCTGCTCTTGCTTTAGGTGTACTGTTTACGATTCGTATGCTTGCACCTTTTCTAATCTCTCCATTAGCTGGCATTTGTGCGGATCGATTCAACAGAAAGCACCTCCTGATCATTACGGATATTATAAGAGGTATACTCCTAATCGGGTATCTTTTTGTGCGAGATGAAAACGATATATGGCTTCTGTATCTCCTTACGGCACTCCTATTTGGTGTCAGTGGATTTTTCAGTCCTGCCCGAAGTGCAATTCTACCTGATATCACTTCACCACGCGAACTGGGAACAGCAAATGCGTTGAGCGCAACAAGCTGGTCAGTTATGCTTGCCCTGGGAGCTGCTATAGGTGGATTGACGGCAGGTCTGTTAGGGGTTTACACAGCTTTTGTAATTGATGGGTTAACTTTCCTCATTTCAGCGGTATTGTTGTGGCAGATTAGACTTCCGAAACGTTCTGAATCTCAAGTCGAACTACGGACGCGTGCAAAGTTCGTTACATTTCGCTATATGTTTCAACATCCCGATATCTTCTTCCTCACGCTCCATAAAGCAGCCATCGCACTCCTCTTGTCTTCTGGATTTCAAGTTGTGCAGGTTGAGATTGCAAAGACAGTCTTCGTTGTTGGGAAGGATGGGGCAATAAGCTTAGGACTGATGTTTTGTATGGGTGGTGTGGGTAGTGGCATAGGACCGATCATTGCAAGGTATTGGACAGGTGACAGGGATAGACCGTTGCGTCAAAGTATCAGTCTCGGTTACCTAATTGGCTCAGTTGGATTAGCAATCACTGCACCGCTGGTGAGTTTAACGACTGTGGTGTTTGGCGGGTTTGTTCGTAGTATCGGTGGTGGCATTGCGTGGGTGTTCTCAACACAACTACTTCTTCAACGGGCCCCAAATGAGATCCGAGGTCGGATATTTGGAACAGAATTTGCACTATTTACGTTAATGGGTGGCATTGCCACTGCCATTGTTGGCGCAATGATTGATCTGTTTGGCGTCATGTATGTTCTGTGGGGAATGACCACATTACCGCTCATTCCAGCAATATTATGGTGGCTGTGGCAGGCACGATTTACCAGAAAAGCACAGAAACAGTAGTTTATTTATATCAAGATTCAGAGATAGATGAAGGTATACTTTGAACAACAGGGATGAGGTAGGATCGAATCGTTACACCATCAATCGTTTCCGTTTCAACACGCGATTCTGGATTCGCTCGGTGATCAAAAACAACATAATACCCTTTATCAACTTTTTCAGATTTGAGATACGCTACCAGCTGCTTCTTTCCTGCTTGATGATACCTTTCTCCTTCCCAAATTTTGGTCTCTACTATATATTTTCGTGAGTTATAGAGAATCAACAAGTCAATCCTACCGCGACCCGTTTGAACTTCAAGGAACATACTTGCATTTATAGTTCTGATGAAGTGATCTAAATATGCATAGAGTAGGTTTTGTCCAACAGATTCTTGCGGTGTTTCTGGAACTTGTAATATCCGAAAACCTACGCGAGAAATGAAATCTTTAAAGTTGTTGAGTAAACTTTCAAGTTCAATTTCACCCGAAGGTGTGACATAGTCAATGAAATCTGCATCGGCATCTTCCGAGAAATAGTCATTCTCTAAACCGTTTATTGCTGGTTTAAATGCTTGCAAAATGCGATGTTGGTATATCGGATTAACAATCTGACACATTCTGTCAGGACCTCTTTTAATGACACCATACATGGTGAGTTCATTTATGATGTCATCATCAAGAATAAATGGAACACCTCTTTCATAAGAAGCAATTTTCATCAGTAATCTTTCAAAACGACGGTCTCTACGAATATTTGTCAGAAGATGTTCAATATTGGTGTTTCTTTCCTCAAGCAGTTGTGTATGTGCTTCTGCAAAGTGTGCCATTTCAATTGTATCGGTTTTAGGAATATTTAGTTCATCTGTCATTATCTGTGCTGCACGGTTAACAAGGAAAGGCTGTCCTGCTGTCTGTTTATGTAATGAGATGATAACTTCTTGGTCAAAAGGTTGTCCGACCTCATCCGTATATTGCGAAAGTAGCTCCTGCACCTGATCCAACGTGAAGTTCGTTAAGTTGAATTCATCTTGTATGTTAAACGGAGAGATTGAACGATCATAGTTGAGTTGTGTTATACTCTTTACCCCGACCATGCAGACACTATGTATACATCTTTGATTATCAGATAGGTATATATGACGAAGTGAATGCAGAAAATCGCTCACGACGGTTTGAGGTATACCATCAAATTCGTCAATTATAAGAACTATCTTTTGCCTGACTTCTTGCTGGATTGAAAGAAAGTCTGTGAGGGACTCAAAAAATCTTCTCATTGAAATATGATCAACGATTGATTGGTCTTCAAGGAAGTGTGCTGTTTCCTCAGATAAACCTTCTGTCCGAGTTTGAATAACATTCTCAATTTCTTTACATGTTTCTTTGTGGAAGGAGATATAGAAATCCAAAGATGGTAGGTTTTTATACGACTCAAAATTCAGTTGAATTGGGAAAAAGGATTCGTCTTCATTTGTCAGGGCATCAACCGCAAACCGAAAAAAGGTAGTCTTGCCTGTTTGGCGCGGGGCAAACAGAACAATGTATCTACCCTCTTTGATACGGTTAATGAAGTCTCTGATTTCTTCTGTGCGTGCTACAATATAGTGTCTATCGGGATATACACGACCTCTGGTTCCAAAACTTCTCATTGTTTCACCTAAGTTGCTAATTATAGGAATGTATACGGTTTCTACGCATCCTCATCTTCAGAATAGGTATGACCGCTGAAGATTGCACGCACCTGTTTTGCTGTTTTTGGTCCTGACAACAACTGTCCAATCCGATCACCTTCTTGTGCTATCAATGCTTCAACATTTGTCAACACCGCTTTTAGTTGATCTCCGGGGAATTTACATGCTCCGTTTTCATCCATGTGTATGATCTCACCAGGGGCAACATCCATCCCAGCAATAGATACTGGAACATTCACCGCATGCACTGCCTGGGCCCCGTGTCCAGGACTGATGCCACTTAATAGATTTTGGAATTCCATCGGTCGAATTTCATCTATATCCCGTGAAGGTCCGTTTGAGATCAATCCTAAACACCCTACAGATTTCATCGCAGCTGTCATGTTACCACCCGCTAATCCTACCTTATTGGCTATTTCTGGTGGAAACTTCTGTTGTAGCGCAAGAATCGTCGGTTTTTTTGAGACGTCTAACGCATCAACAACATCCATGAATGAGAGTTCAGAGAAGTTTGGGTCTGGTAAACCGTAGACACACGTCACAGCATATCCTGCCATTGCTCCTAATTCAGGAAACATGCATTTTATTGTCGTGTCCGTATACCAGTTTTCAGTCCAAGGGTTGTATAACCCAAGACAGAGTGGATTACCCGGATAGGTTGCGACAACATTTGTGATTGAGGGTGTGTCATATTTCCGTAATTCTGCCAACATTTCATATTCAGTTAATGCCATAGTATTCCTCATTTTTATTGATATTCAAAAGTTCAATTAAACCGGCAAAGTTCTACCAGCATAAGCACGACCTATACGTGCAGTTTCTTCACCTGAGCCACAAATCCTGACACCAGCATCAATGCTTGACTCAATTGTTTCTGGAGATGCACTTTCCAAGAATCTAAGACCTGCTGACTGACATGCAGCAAAAACACGGTCTCTTGCGTCCTGAAGTTCTTGTGGTCTTGGATTGGGTTGATGTTTATAGCCAAATGACATGCTCATATCCCCAGGTCCCCATTCGGCAAATGCTATTCCTGGCACTTGAGCGGAAATTTCAACATTTGCTAATGCACGCTTATTCTCAAACTTTAGACCGAGTAGCAATTCTCCATTGGGATTTAGGGGCCAAGGGTCAGCAGTATCAAGATACTGGTCGACGGAAACACCCCATATTGGTGCAGCAGAACCTTGACCAGCAGAACCGCGTCTACCGACATCTAAGTGTGACCCAACACCGATCGTCTGAAAAGGGTATCGGCATGCTTCAACAAAAGCTCTGACAGCTTCAGGAGATTCCGCGTGGCAAAGCAGAAGACCGTGAACACCGCGTGCCAGGAGTTGTCGCATCTGCCAGCCGTTAGCACGAATAACATCCGCACTCACACCATCTACCGGTAGTTCGACGACCACTGCTGGCGTCTTGTGTCCACTATTGGTTGGACCTCCATCAGCAAGTCCTTTCATAAATTGATCTAAACCGGACAAATCAAAACAACCGTGTTCCATTCCGATATTGATATAATCTGCCCATGTCTTTGCCATTGCACGTCCAGCATCAAAGTTTAGGTCTGCACCCGTATGGCTTCCTGTGTAAAAAACCGGTTGGTCATTATCCAACAATTCAATTACTTTATTAACCCTTTTGGGCATTGTAATGCTCCTTCCCCTGCTAATTTTTAAGGCAGATGTGGTCTAAGGTTTGTAATCGTGGTTACGAAACAGTATATGATTATGACATAATGTTCCGGCAATTTCGATATAATTGTTAATCTTAATATAGTTTGGACAATTTTCAGATCTTTTTCTGTTGTATCCTTCATTAGAATATGCATTTCTTATACCATGAATAAAATACACCTTTCGCCCCTCTGGGGCTTAGGTTTGAGATACGAATATGTTACTATACACCTTTCGTCCCTCTGGGACTGTCGCATTGATATCGTTTCTATATGACTGAGTTTCTAAATGACATATAACTTCATTAATAGAACAGATCAGCCCCAGCGGGGCGACAGGTGTATAGAAATGCTGATATACAATAATCTTTAGCCCCAGCGGGGCGACAGGTGTATAGAAATGCTGATATACAATAATCTTTAGCCCCAGAGGGGCGACAGGTGTATAGAAATGCCGACAGTAATTGTAGTCCTAAGTTAAGTCATTATAGAAACTGTCCAAACTATAGTAATCTTATAGCAAGTTAATCAATGTGTCAATAGAAATTAAACTGAATAAACTGAAAACCCTCTTGACAATTCCTCCTAAGTAATGATAGAATTTAAACCTATACTCAATGAAAGGAACCTAATATGGCATCAAAAACAGAATTAAAATCAATGCTAAACGCACCCATAGCATTAGCACCGAATACATATTTGCACTTCTATAATGGCGGAAAACTTCGCGCAGAATTCATGGGGGAACCCGACCCAAAGGATGACTACTATTCTGAAGAATGGATTTTCTCAACAAACAGAGCAATAACACCAGGTAGAGAGAACCCGCCAGAAAAAGGTTTTAGCAAAATCAATTTGCCAAACGGAGAGG
Source organism: Candidatus Poribacteria bacterium (assembly GCA_022824835.1). GTDB lineage: Bacteria > Poribacteria > WGA-4E > WGA-4E > WGA-3G > MSPOR6. The sequence continues at coordinate 6,088 of JAJDZB010000053.1, forward strand.
AGGCACTGTTAAAGGAATTATTGGACGCTTATCCAGAAGAGACACTTGGGAATGCACATGTAGAGAAATTTGGCACTGATTTAGGTGTGCTTCTAAAGATTTTTGATGTCGGTGAAGGCGCACATATACCGATACATTGGCATCCAAATCCAGACTTCGCACAAAAGCATCTTGACTCACCATTTGGAAAGAACGAAGCATGGATTCTCATCGGAACACGTCCTGGCGCAAAAGCTTGGATAGGTTGGAAAGAAGCTATTGAAAAATCTGAATTCCGAAGATTGATGGAAGCACAAGATATTGAAACTTTAAGAAGCTTGATGCACGTCGTTGAACCGAAGGTAGGTGAAGTATATTTCCTACGGACACCCATCGTTCATTCACTCGGTACAGGACTCTGTGTGCTTGAACCGCAAGAACCGACAGACTGGAACATACTCGCTGAATGGGAAGGTTTTCCTTATGATAAGGAAGATGGACATCTCGGACTCGGATGGGATTTAGCTGTAGATTGTGCCGAATTTGACAAACTTGAACTTGATTATCTCAATAACTATATTCGCCGCACACCGGAACTCGTAAGAGCGGAAGGTAATAACCGTGAAGACAGAATCGTGCCAGAAGAAGCATCGAAGTTTTTCGGTTGTACTCGGTTGACGGTCAATTCAACACTCAGCATGCCCGCTGGGAAAGGTTTCTATGCTCTTGTTACATTAGGCGGCGAAGGGGTACTCAGAGGTGACTTTGAGGATGTTCCTCTTAAACGGGGTAAATCTGTCTTTATACCTAAATGTCTATCAAGTTATGTCATCGTCAGTAATGGCGATTCACCCATGGAGATTATTTGTTGCTATCCACCAAGTCTGTAACGGAAGCATACAATGTTAGATTTTAAACCACCGAAACCAAATCTGAAAGCTATCAAGGTCGCCAATGTTATTGTGCCTTTAGCAAACAGACTGTTTTCAAAAGGATTGACAATAGACATTGATACAGAGTCTATTGACAGAATAAAATCTATACACGGAAATCCGACTTTAATTGCACCAAATCATGCTGCTTCAGATGACCCTACAGTTGTTTTTCTCTTGTCAAAACAGATTTCTCAACCGTTCTACTATATGGCAGCCAGAGAAACCTTTGACAAAGGGAAATTGGGTGGGATCAGAAGTTATGTTATGCAAAGACTGGGTGTTTATTCAGTGGTACGAGGCACTGCTGATAGAAATGCTTTTAGAACCACGCGACAGATATTAGTCGAGGGTAAATGGCCTCTGGTTATTTTTGGAGAAGGAGAAATATCCCGACAGAACGATACCGTTATGCGTTTTGAAAGGGGGATCACACAACTCTGTTTTTGGGCAATTGATGATATGATAAAAACAGAGAAGTTCAACCCGTTGTATGTCTTACCTATGGGTATTAAATATCACTATACGCGGGATATGTGGCACGTCATTGATAATGCGCTGACAGCATTGGAACGTAATATCCTACCAGACAACGCACGTACACCAGATGAACGTTACCAGAGATTGCGGCGTATCGGCATCACTGTCCTGAAAACGCTTGCGGATGAATACCAATATAAGGTAGAATCTACCGCTTCACTCAATGAACATATTCAAGGGTTGAAGGAACAGATACTATCACATGCTGAAAAGATCATGGGGATTGAATCCGATGACGATATACTGACCCGTGTCCGTGCCCTTAAGAACATCGTCGATTCTGAAGTCTATAGGGATGTTGAGCAGATGACAGAATATGAACGAAAAATACATGAGGAACAGTTACAGAAATTTCAGCAGTTTTATCCAGATTTAGAACGACTGATAAATTTCATTGCAATAGCCGATGGGTATGTCGCTGAAGAGCATTCACCAGAACGATATCTTGAGGTGATATTCAGATTGGAAAAAGAGGTATTTGGAGCAGCTAATAGGCGTGGACCACGTGTTGCGACTATTCGGGTTAGTGATCCGATTAATCTATCTGAACGATACGAAACTTACAAAGCGAAAAAGAAAGAGACTGTAGAACAGATAACGACTGAATTAGAAACCCAAGTCCAGAACTTGGTTTTACTATAATCTTTCCTATAGGAGGAAAACATGGCAAAAAAATTGTCTATTGGAAGTTGGGCTTACGCATTTGGACCTTATGAAGAGAACCCTGTCCCGTTTGATGATGTCGTCAAACGACTTGCAGAACTTGAGTTTGATGGGATTGAAATCGGAGCATTTAAACCCCATATTGACATCAACGATTACCCCATGAAAAGTGACCGTGATGCTGTCAAGGGACTGATAAGTTACTACGGTTTAGAAGTTTCAGGATTAGCAGCTGATTTCTGGTCCCATGACGGACCAGGAACCGACGAAGCACAAGAGGACGACGCATATTTCAAACTCTTCAGACGCAACCTTCAACTTGCACTTGATCTCGGTTCACCATCAATACGTGTTGACACAGTATCAGACCCTGAGAAAGAAATTGAAGGTGTTGAACGTCAGGAAGCATGGGATAGGATCGCAACCCTATGGAGACGTTGTGCTCAAGTGGCTGAAGACTATGGCGTCCTGATGTTATGGGAATTTGAACCAGGCTTTATGTTCAATAAACCAAGTGACATCATAAACTTGCCTAAAGCTGTAGATCACCCCAATTTTAAGGTAATGTTTGATACATGTCATGCCCAGATGTGTGCAACAGTCGGCTCAAGACAGGTCGGCGAAAAGGAGACACTGGGGGATAATGGAGTTATTGAGCTTGCCCGTCAACTCAAAGGTGAAATCGGACACTTCCACCTTATCGATTCTGACAATACGTTACACGGAGACGAAACAAGCACTCACGCTCCTTTCGGAGATGGTGTGCTGGATTTTGATGCTATCATACCTGTCATCATGGACGAAACAGGATACGATGGTGAGTGGTTCTCAATCGACCTATGTTTTTGGCCAAATGCTTGGGAGGTCACGGAAGATGCAAAGAAATTCCTGACCCCTTATTTGGAGAGATATTAGGCGATGAAACAGAGATAAACCCATGCTAAATCTGCAGTCTGTAGATGCAATAATTGACCTTGCATTCGCAGAGGATATCGGTATCGGTGACATTACAACCGAGTCTACTGTCCCTCCGTTACAGAAAGGTAAAGGATCACTCGTTGCTAAGAGTTCCGGTGTTATCGCTGGTCTGTCTGTTGCAGATCGTACGTTCAAGAGATTTGATAACAGTCTTACTTTTGAGCCGATTGTTACCGATGGAGAGGCAGTCAAAGCAGGTGATTGTATTGCTACGGTAAAAGGCAGTGCCAAGTCTATATTGATAGTGGAGAGAACTGTTCTGAACTTTCTTCAACGTCTCTCAGGTGTTGCAACCTTAACATCAGAATATGTTGCTGCAGTTTCGGATTATGATGTAAGGATAGTTGATACCCGTAAAACAACACCGGGTTGGCGTGCGCTTCAAAAATACGCTGTTCGTGTTGGCGGTGGGAACAATCACCGCTTCGGTCTATACGATGCAATTCTTATTAAAGATAATCATATTGTCGCAGCAGGTGGGATATGGGATGCAGTTAAGCGTGCACGTTTATCTGCACCGCATACCACAAAAATTGAAGTTGAAGTTGAAACCATTGAACAGGTCAATGAAGCACTTGATGCCAAAGCAGACATCTTACTTTTGGATAATATGTCACCGTCAACGATGTCAGAATCTGTAAAATTAGTAAATAAACGTGCATTAACGGAAGCTTCAGGTGGGATTACATTGGATCAGGTGCAAGCAGTTGCTGCAACTGGCGTTGATTTAATCTCTGTCGGGGCATTAACACATTCTGCAATGCCCATGGATATAAGTCTAAACTTGACACTTGTGGAAGAATAGACAAATTTCACTTAGTGGATAGTCCAGACTAAATAAGTAGGTCGGGTAGAGGAACGAAACCCGACATGATAGACATAAACATTACGTGTCGCCAGTTAATATTTTAATGGCACTTCGCTCTACCCGACCTACAAATAGCACTTGACAAAGACATAGCAGACAATAAAGGAAATCATATTATAATGCGACCCCCTATCAGCCGCGAAAACATGATTCGCGGCGCGCTTTTTTTTGTTTTGTTCACGATAATAGGGTTAGTGCTCAGTTTCGTATGGAGTAGTGGTGTAAAGGATCTCAAAGGAGGTGCAGAAGCATTTAAGAATGTCTTTGTAGAGATGCGTTATGAGTTTCTAATAGGTGCATTCGTCTGTATGATTTTGGATTGGTTATGTGCAGGTCTGAGATTCCATGTCTTCATTAAGGTGGTGACACCATCAATGAAATTCAGGAATAGTTTTCGTGCAATCTTAGCCACAATCTGCGTCTCTGCAATCACCCCCTTTCAAACAGGAGGTGTTGGACATCTTTACATATATGCCAGGTCAGGTGCTAAACTATCGGCTGCAATTACAGCAGGTATTGCTGCCTTTTTATCAACTTTGGTGATCCTAATAGTCTCCGCAGGGGGTATACTCTGGATAAATCCTAACGTCATGCCAAAAGGTTCTGAATGGTTAAGTCTATTTAGTTTGTTGATATTCAGTTTAGTGTTTACAACCTTCGTGCTGTTGTTGTTTAAACCAGAGATTGTTTTCCGTATTTTCTATTGGATTTCTGAGCATGTCGGTCGAAGAATCAAACCTCTTGCGCCTTTCTTGAAACGTGTCCAACTGAAAGCTGAACAGATTACCACTGAACACAAGACTTTTGCAAGAACGCTTATTAGGGATCACAAGTTGACCTGTTTACTTAGTTTACTGTTAACCTGTGGATTTTTCGCCGCACGCATCCTCGGTGGTTACTATGTCATTAGAGCGTTCGGTTTGCATGCTTCTTTTTGGGACTTGACCGTTGTAGAGATGCTGTATAACTTTGTTGTGCTGTTTATGCCAACGCCAGGTGCAAGTGGTTTTGCAGAACTTACGAAGAACGGATTGATGGAAAAGATAATACATAGTACTTACATACCCCCTTTTGTACTGTTGACAAGATTCTTTGCAGTGTATAGCGGTGTCGTTGCTGGGGGTATAGTAATTTCACTTCAAATCGCTAAAGATTTAAAATCAGGTAAAAAAGAAATCTCCGAAGATTCACAGCAGGTGCAGACTCGCGCAATCGGAGAATTATAGAATGAGAAAGTACAGAGTTGACTCATTATTGTAGAAAACACCAACAAGACAATATCCGTGAAAGGAGAATTATGAATAACCGAATTAATAAAGTTGATCCCAAGACAACAAAACTTGGTTGGATTGGAACAGGCGTAATGGGACGTTGGATGTGCCAGCATCTCATGGATTTGGGTTACGGCATGACTGTCTATAACCGGACAAAATCAAAAGCACAACCCTTAATTGATGATGGGGCTGCCTACGCAGATTCCCCCAGTGAAGTCGCTGCCGATTCCGATGTGGTCTTCACTATTGTAGGTTTCCCACCCGATGTCCGTGAAGTATACCTTGGTGATAACGGTATATTGAAAGGTGCAAAACCTGGTAGTATCATTGTTGACATGACAACGACTGAACCGTCCCTTGCACAAGAAATATACGCAGCAGCGAGAGAACAGGATATCTCGTCTGTGGATGCCCCGGTCTCAGGTGGAGATGTGGGTGCCCGTGAAGCACGACTCTCCATTATGGTTGGTGGGGACGAAGCAGCTGTCCAAGCCGTCATGCCACTCTTTGAGGCAATGGGGAAAAACATTGTACATCAAGGTGGTGCAGGTGCTGGACAGCACACAAAAATGTGTAATCAGATTACTATCTCTGGCACAATGATCGGTGTTTGTGAAGGACTCATCTATGGACACAAAGCAGGATTGGATTTAGAAACGATGTTATCTTCGATTAGTGGTGGTGCTGCTGCTTGCTGGTCATTAGACAACTTAGCACCGCGTGTGTTACAACGGAATTTTGATCCTGGCTTCTTTGTTGAACATTTCATCAAAGACATGAGCATCGCATTGGACGAAGCACGTAAAATGAACCTTAGTCTTCCTGGACTCGCATTAGTGCATCAGCTCTATACTGCTGTGCAAGCACAAGGACACGGACGTTTAGGAACACAAGCATTGCTACTGGCATTGGAACAGATGTCAGGAACAGAGGTTAATTAGGGTTCTGTCAAGTCTTGATCTGTAGGTAGGGTTTCGCTTCGCTCTACCTATAAGTGTAAAGTTAAGGGATTTTCGATGCCAGAAACCCTCTTCAGTCCCGTAGGGACGCTATGTTTATAGTTAAACGTTATACAGCCCCTCATTAGTCCCGTAGGGACGATATGTGTAGTAGCCCATTCTGGTATAAACATATCGTCCCTACGGGACTGAAGAGAGGTGGGGTACACATTTTTCTATAAACATATCGTCCCTACGGGACTGAAGAGAAGACAACCTGTATAACCATAAGGATACAATTTTGTTCATCCTTGATCCTGTGTGTTTTTACTTATTACTTAGATTTCCCAATTTCTATAAAATTCTTCCTGTTGCCTTTGTCATTATCAAAATCGTTTACATGAAGATCAAAAAAACCTTCAGGAAAACCGATATTGAAGTTCATCTCTTTCAAGACATAGATATTTCGCCTTCTTAACCACCCATCAGATTCAAATTCTTCAATTAGACGTACTTTGGGAACAGCGAAGTTTAAATCATTTACCATTTCAAAATCACTATATTTCAAGCGCACTGTTAACCAATATCCTTCACTGTTTGCATTTGGTGACTCGCTTTTATAATAGTATTCTTCACGGAACACCTGAGGAGAAGGTAAGGAGCGCACAAAAACCTTAGTAAGAACACTTTTGTCATCTATCCGTGGATAATAAGAAATGATGAAACCTTTCTCTCCAGAGAATTCTGTGGCTTCTACATTAGCTTCATTTTCAAGGATGAAACGAGAAGGCGGAATACCAGCAATATAACCGACTTCATCTATTATTTCCTCTTCATATTTCCTTTCAACACCAGCAACATTCTCAGTATTAGAAAATTGAGAACCTCGTGATACAGTTATTTGCTCAGTAGCATTATTAAGGAATAGATATTCGTAACCATTAATGAAGTAACGCCTATGTTCAAGGGATGGAAAATTCTCATATCTGTCTATGCAGGACATAACGGAATCTATACTATTTCCAGTTATAGCATAGTCTGGTCTCATTTGGAAAATCAGAAAAATCTCAACAAATTGAAAATATTCGGTAGAATCACGAAAAGGTTCATATTTCTTTTCTTTTTCTAAATTTCTTAATATATTTTGTCTGAATGTTCTATCTCCTTTTTCATGGGCATTTTGAAGTTCTTGTTCACGAAATGCTACAATTTCGCGTAGTCTCTTCCCTTTTTCATCTGGATGTGTTGGAAACTGTTGAAAAAATAAACAAGAAATTTCTCCATTTTGTATAAGCGTTTTGGAAGAATTAATTAAGGAAATGACCGAATTTGTGTCCACAATATCACCCTCCGAATTCCGCACTCTTTGCACACCTAAATCCATACGTTGCAAGTCTATGAAAAGGTTTATCATAGTATAGGTAATCCGATTCAAAGTGTCTTCGCAGTGACATCCATGCACCCCCGCGTAAGATTTTCTGCGGTCCCGGTTTTGTGCCAGTCGGTTCAGCCTCCAATCGAAAGTCCTTTCCCTCATAAGCATCCGTACACCACTGCCACACATTTCCAACAAGGTCATAAACACCCACAGGACTGACGTTCTTTTCTTGACTCCCCACGGCATACGGAGCTAAACGTGCGCGATAGTCAACTGCTTCAAAATCGAAATCGTTTCCCCAAGGGTAACGTTGTTTTGACCCACCTTGGCAGGCGAGTGTCCACTCCGCTGCAGTTGGTAACCTTGCCCCGCGCCAATTTGCGTAAGCCTCCGCTTCATACCAACTCACTCCAGTCACAGGCAACTTCTTACGATTTAGGTATTCCTCATGATATGTAGATGGCACCCAGAACTCATACTTTTCAAGGAATTTGCGTCCTTCTTCTGACCAATACTTATTCTTCTTGTACCCGCCATCTTCAATAAACTTATTATACTGTTGGTATGTAACTAAATGATTGTCAATATAGAACGCGGAAATAGCCACTGTTTCCTCAGTGCCGAAGGCATCTGCGGTGCCACCTTCTATCTTTATCATTTCAGGTTGCGTCATCTGTTGCTCCTTGTTCAGTTTACTTTGCTTTGGATCCGGGAATTCACAAGCCATTGTAGAATGGTGATAAATGTCAGATATACAATAAATTGAGTTACTGAATAACCTTACGGAATTAGTCGTTTTGGACTTGAAAAAAGTAATTAAAGCGTCCTAAACCTTTGTATATACTGGGTTTATATGGTATAATATAGATAAGAAATTAGGGGGCTATCACCCCCTAATTGAACTCAGAAAAGCGAGTTGCTTTTTCTGATGTTCCACCTTATCTGATATTGTACCAGAATCCATCAGAAATAGCAACTCCATTAAAGAAGTAGGGTGTGTAGAGTTTTTGTCCCTTAAGAAAAAGGATTGCTGAACTCTTGCTCCAGCGGAGCAATATGTCTATAGAAAAAGGATTGTCAACGGGCTGCACTCCAGCGGAGTGCTATGTACATAAACGGACGCGTAAAGATTTTGCCCCTTAACTGTCAGAATTGCATTGTCGGAATCGCGGATTATCACGGATGACGCTCCAGTTACAAAGATGGGCGCGGATTGTTAAGTTTGTGTATCAAGGTGCTATTCACAAGTGATGTATTCTTCTGAATCGCTTACTGATTGCCTGTCTGTTGTGCAAAAATGCTTATCCTTGCCATACATCCTTGCCATACATCCTTAAACATCCAAGTCAATAATCTGCGCAATCCGTGTCATCCGTGATAATCCGTGATTCTGACAAAAAAGGTGACAATAATTTTACACTCCCGTTTTCTATCATTAGTGAAAAACGTTAGTGCGTTGATACACCTTTCGCATCTCTGGGGTTTGCTATTGGTTGGAATCAATGCGGACTATACACCTTTCGCCTCTCTGAGGCTTTGGAAAATCGCATATCAGCATCAGGCGGTGCGGAAGGTGGTTGTAGAAGAAGCACAATCAAGGATGAATGTGCTACAAAGAGACACAATCTAACAGAATGTGATACAAAGAAAGAAGCACAATCAAGGATAAATGTGCTACAGTCATGCTCTTGGGAATCGCTAAATTGACGCTTATGGCAGAATACGCGTTTGGTCTTCTGCATTGGTTAGGAAACCGAACCTACCGACTTTAGTCTTGGATGCCTCGACATTAGGACACAATATTACACTGTGGTAATGAGTCTATAAAGAGTTTACCGTATCTGCGTGTTCTGATTCGTGAATCCAGGATGACAACGATGCCTTCGTCGGTTTGTGTCCGGATAAGCCGTCCAAATCCCTGCTTCAATCGGAGAATTGCTTCTGGTAAACTGAACTCCATAAACTCGTTACCGCCTTTTTCCTTAATCTGTTTGACGCGTGCTTCTAATACAGGATGGGTTGGGACTTCAAACGGCAATCTTGTAATAACGACGCTGCTCAACGCTTCACCACGAACATCAACACCCTCCCAAAAACTTGACGTTCCAAACAGGACAGAATCTGTATCTTCTCGGAATGCTTCAAGCATGTCTGAACGGGATAGTTCGCCTCCCTGTTTGAATGCCTCAATACCGATTTCAGCAAGGTAAGGCGCAACCTCCTCGTAGACTTCATCCAACATCCTGTAGCTTGTGAATAGTACAAATGCCTTGCCGTGTGTCATTTTCAGATAGTGTTTTATCTCCTTAATCGCAGCGGGGACAAATTCACTACTATTCGGCTCGGGCATTGACTGAGGTATGTGGAGTTCAACCTGCTCTTTGAAATTAAAGGGGGATTGCACAAGGTGTTCTTGACAATCAACTATACCGATTCTACTCTTGAAATAATCAAACGTTCGATTGGTGGAGAGTGTTGCACTTGTCATGACAACACTCTCTTTCACCTCAAATAGGGTTTCTTGCAACATCTGACTCACATTTACGGGTGTAGCATTCAGCATAATCCGCGGCGTGCGTCCCCATCTTGAAGTTTCTATCCAGTAGATGTAGTTAGTGTCCGGCTGACGTATCATCAGGTCTAACTCATCACGCAGTCTCACACACTGGTTGTAGTAGGATGTCAATTCCTGTTCATCATCTTCCAGTGAAGCATTCTCACGCATCTGTTTAAGTGTCCTCTCTATTTGTGAGAGCGGTTCATCCAGCGTATTTCCCATTGAGAACATCCTATCAAGGTTGGTCTCATCAACTCTAACAGTTGAATTGCTATCGTCTAATTCACTGAAAAATGTTTCAATAGAGTCAAAGAACAGGTTCGCTTGTTCACGCGTATCATCGACCTGGTTTTTTAGGGTGTCCGAATCATATCTGGTTGCTGTGCCACTCTCATTCCGGTCGCTGAATAATGCATCTAAGAACCATTTTACGCGTGTATTGCTAAGTTCAACACTGGCATGATGTGTTGCTGTAGCTTCCAAGTGGTGCGCTTCATCAATGATGAGATAGTCATAGTCAGGAAGTATACCTATAGAAGGGTCTTTCTGTCTAAGAGCTAAATCGCTAAAGAGGAGATGATGGTTGACAATTAACAGGTCTGCCTCATGCATCTTATTGCGTGCCTTAAAATAGAAACAGACTTCATAAGTTGGACAATTTCTCCCGAGACAGTTGTCTCTATCGGATGCAACCTTGTCCCAGATATGTGGTTCTGGTTCAAAATGTAGGTCTGCCCGACTACCATCATCGGTTGTTTCAACCCATTTGACAATATCCTGTACCTGTTCAACTTCTTGATATGTATCAAATAATCCTCGATCGTACTGAATGAAACTCTCCAATCTTCGCCGCGAGAGATAGTTCCGTCTACCTTTCGCGAGGACTGCATTGAAATCCCGTGGGAGTACTTTCTGAAGGAAAGGAATATCTTTTGTAACGAGTTGTTCTTGCAGGCTAATGGTGTTTGTTGATACAACTACGGTCTGTGCATTCCTCAGGGCAAGTGAGATTGCCGGGATAAGATATGCAAAACTCTTACCAACACCTGTGCCAGCTTCAACTATCAGATGGTCGGAAGCGGCAAACGCTCGTGCAACAGCATTCGCCATGTTGAGTTGTCCTTCGCGAAACTCATAACCTGTCAGATGTTCGGAGATGATTCCACCTGGACTAAATATATCTCTAAGTGTAAGTGTTTTAGATGTTTGTGACATAGAGTTTAGAGTCTATACGACTATTCTTTTGGTAGGTTAACTGTAACCTGCTCTACACCGAAGCTGCTTTTTATTTCAACTTCCAGTTCTTCAGCTTCTTGCTCAAGTTGAAGGATTGCTTCAAGAGCTGCGACATCAGGTATCTCTTTTCCGTTGACTTTAAGGATAAGTGAACCGCGTGGAATCTTTGCGTTGTATCCTGGAGCGTCTATTTTCACTCTTTCAACGACAACACCGCTATCTTCTTCAGTTAGGTAAGTGTACCTTTCAAAATCGTGCTTTTCCAATTTCCGTACTGCTAATCCGAGTGTTTTCCATGATACGGAATCGTCTTCGTAAGGTATACCCGCTAATTCAGGTGGTATTTCATCGATTATTACATTTAAGGTTCTATCTTTACCGCTGCGCAATACCTTTATCACTGCCTTTTTGCCAACTTGTGATTCAGCGATGAGCATCATAAGATCAACTGATTTTCTTATTTTCTCACCATTGTATTCAACGATGACATCATTGCGTCTCATCCCTGCCCGGTATGCGGGTGTATCTGATCTGACGAAAGTAACGCGTATCCCATCCTGCACTTCCCTCATCCTAATTCCGAGATAACCCCGGATAATTTTCCCGTGTGCGATGAGTTGCTCCCCGATGCTATTGACCATATTGCTTGGAATGGCGAATCCTGCACCTGCCCGAACCGGTGCCGGCGTATTCTCTACCTTTCGAATAAGCGCGTTTATACCGATAACTTCTCCATAGATGTTAAGGAGCGGTCCACCACTGCTACCCGTGTGAATCCATGCGTCTGTCTGAATAAAGTTCTGGTGTCGTATAAATTGAAGTCCGAGCGGGACAGACCGTCCCTTACCACTCACAACCCCCGTCGTTACCGAATACTCAAGCTGAAAAGGGTTACCGATGGCAACCGTAAATTGTCCGACTTTAACCTTCTCTGAATTTGCTAACGGTAACGTTGGGAACACCTCTTCACGATTCACTTTTAGGACAGCGATATCGGTGATAATATCCGCTCCAACTAATTTTGCATCAAGTTCAGTTCCATCTAATAACCTGACTCTATAATAATCTGCTCCTCTGACGATGTGGTCATTTGTCAAAATATGACCGTCTCCGCGATAAAAGAATCCAGAACCGGCACGATTCAACTCACGATCTGCGTGTCCAGCAAAAATTCCAACAATGGCAGGTTTTGCTTTCGTAGCAATATCAACGAAGGCACTTTCAATAGCACTTAGCAACTCTAAATTACTCGGCGATTCTGTTTTGTTTGCACATGATGAGCTTATAACGATCATAATAACAAGAGGGCAATACAGGGATAACTTCTTTCGCATAGTATGTTCCTTTTTTAGTGAATTTTACAGGGATAATTCTCTCCAAATAGGCTTCAACTGGTTAATGTATAGTTTATTTTAACAGATTCTCATGGGATTATCAATGCCATTTAACGGACTATTCAACAATGCCTTCCATGCGTGCTTGAATCCACGTTTTGTGTTCAGGATGTGTGTGAATATAGAAAACACCATTTTGAATTGCGTTGACAACATGCTCAGCAACTTCAGCTGGCAACAAACCTGCCTGCATTTCGACGTGTGCATTCCGGATAAAACCTCCTGTTACAGTGTGATCTACTTCTGTTTCTGGATTCTGTAATGAATCTGGACGGTTTCGTTCTGTGTTTAGGATTCCTGTTTGCACCCAACCTGGACACAACACATGCACCTGAATCAGTGAATTGATCTGTGTTAATTCGTCTGCAAGTGTTTCAGAAAGTGCGACTACGCCGTGTTTACTGACCTTATATACGCCTTGACCTGGACTTCTAATCAAACCGAGTATTGAAGCAGTGTTTACAATATGACATTCTGTTTTTTGTGACAGCATCTGTGGAACGAAGGTTCGAATTCCGTGTATGACTCCCCAGAGGTTGACCCCTAAAACCCATTCCCAATCGGCTATCGTATGTTCCCATATAGGTCGACTGCAAACCACCCCAGCATTGTTGCATAGAATATGGACAGCACCGAATGCGTCAATTGTTCGCGTTGCCAGATTTTCAACGTCTTGTGCATTAGACACATCCGTTTTCACAGCGAGGACAGTTGCACCTTTATCTCGTAATTCGGTTTCAAGTTTGAATAGCGGTTTTTCCTCAATATCTGCCAGGACCACCGTCATCCCATCTGCAGCGAAACGTTCTGCCATTCCTTTCCCTATACCACTCGCTGCACCTGTAATTACCGCCACATGATTCATTATTATTCCTTATTCCAGTTGCGGTAGGTTCGGTTTCCTAACCGAACCGGATACGTCTCGAAAATCTTTATGAACGTAATTTACACAAAAATGGTTCGGTTTCCTAACCGAACCTACCGGCCTGGGGGTAATATCGTAATGCTCCCTAAATTGACGCGTATTCTGCCGGATATCTCCACGAATTACCTAAATTATTATTTAACGTGAGTTTGATAATAGGTATATGAACTTCATTTTGCCCAAAATATCACTTGCATAGTCCCGGTAGGTTCGGTTTCCTAACCGAACCTGCTTTGTGCCACTTGCGTTCGTAGAGGTTTTTGCGTAGGATCCGGCAGAATACGCGTTTGGTCTTCTGCATTGGTTAGGAAACCGAACCTACCATATTGTAGGTCGGGTAGAGCGAAGCGGAACCAATAAATCGATGCTATGAATGCCTTATTGCATTCAGTCAAATCAACGTCAAATGCGCGTATGTCATTTGTCGGGTGTAAAGTTAAGAGTTTTTCCATACAATGAGTTTCTCAAGTCCCGTAGTAACTGAAGAGGTTTCCACGCATGGTATGTCCTTTGGCAGTGTATCGTGAAACGTAACTGCAATGGGTGGTGTATCAAAACCGAGTAGTTCTTGTAATTGTTCTTCCATATCTTCTTCTTTATTGTTTTGATGAAACCAAGTGTCTAATGCTTAACAGTGCTGAATGTCCCACCAGATTAACCAGGCCGTCCCAAGTTTTTGGTTAATCAAGATTGATAACATCTAATTTTATTGTAGCATCCCACAATAGTATTGTGCCGTCCCAACTTCCACTTGCAATTGTCTTTCCATTGGACTAAATGTGACACTTACAATCCAATCTGTATGCCCGGTAAACGCCTGTACTACCGTTCCAGTTGACACATCCCACAGAACCACCTGACCTCTGTAACCCCCACTCGCCAGCATGCTACCATCTGGACTAAACGAAATGCATTTAACATCTCCAATGAGTTCTTGCAATACCGTGCATGTTGATATATCCCATAGACGGATCTTATTAACTTCTGCACTTGCTAAAATCTTACCGTCTGGACTAAACGAGATGTCTTGAATCTGACTCGGATCTGGAGGAAGGATAGACCTGATTTTACCGGTGGATACATCCCATAGATGGATAATTTTGTCCCAGTTAGTCCTGCCCGCATAATCAGTACCCACCACCGTTTTGCCATCCGGACTGAACAATAAGTTTTCAACACTACCCTCATGTCCTGTGAGTTTTTGTTTTACTTTCTTTGCTGATACATCCCATAGATGGATATCACCTTCACGTTGAAGTGCCAACATCTTACCATCCGGACTGAATAATGGACTATAGTAACCTCTAAACTTCACCTTTGTTTTTCCCTTCAATATATCCCATAAATGGATGGTGCCTTCAAAACCGGCACTTACCAATGTCTTGTTGTCCGGACTGAATGAAATACTTCTGATAAATTTCCTATGTCCAATCAGTATCCGTGCTCGCTTGCAGCCCGATACATCCAATAGCCCAATTGCTTCGCCACTACACGGGGAGATTCCGCGTATTAAACCTCTAAACACATGCAGTAGGCGCAACAAACTACATCCTCCAATAGCTAGTGTCTGACCATCCGGGCTAAACGTGACATACGGAACGTAGCACGCTAGTTTTACCATTCCGGTAGACACATCCCACAGAAAATTGTCCCCTAACAATCCAGCTTCCTTCCCCAGGAGCACCTTACCATCCGGACTAAATGATACGCTGGATATAGACTGAGTGTGTAGATCAAGCGAACTTTCTAGTGTACCGCTTGATACATCCCAGACATAGATAGGGCTCACCATTCGGGCTCTACTAATACCTGCCAGTCTCTTACCATCCGGACTAAATGATACGCAACGAAAACCAAAAGATCCCTCACCAATTACTTGTTTTACTGTACCAGCAGACACTTCCCACAAACATATGCTGTACTCATTTCCACTTGCCAGTGTTTGCCCATCCGGACTAAATGATATACTCTCAATTCTGTTTTCATCATTTCGAGTGAGCTCTTGTTTTACCGTACCGGTTGTTATATCCCACAAAAGAATCTTTCCAGAACTCACACTTGCCAAGGTCTGACCATCTGGACTAAACAACACATTGGAATCGTAAGATGTCTCGAATTCTTGTTTTACCGTTCCAGATAATACATCCCACAGACGGATAGTACGATGATCTACACTTGCTAGTGTTTGCCCATCCGGACTAAATGAGGTACTCACAATATCATCTGTATGTATGAGCATCCAATCTATTGTTACAGAGTCAGCATCTGGCAAATTTAGTAATTCAACCGTTTCGGTTAAATAGATAGCGTAACTTCCCACAATTGCAAGTGTTTTGCCATCCGGACTGAATGATATATCCCTGATAGATTCATCTTTTCCATACTCGTGTCTGTAATTAAGTATATACTCATCCTTAGTCCACAACCGATATCCGGGGAATTTCAGTTTTACTTCACCAGTTAATACATCCCACAAACAGATGGCACTATAACCCTCAACGCTTGCAAGTGTTTTACCATCTGGACTAAATGATATTTGGTATATAGAATCTGTATGTTCCGAAAATATTTTCAACTCTTCACCGTTATTTGCATCATATAACCAAATACCGATGTCACTCGCAACTGCTAAGAATGTACCATCTGGAGAATATTCTATTACATTAGCATTCCCTTTACCCAGACGCATTTTCGCGCCTTCGGGCAAACTCCATTGTGTATAGGATTCCTGGGCGAAGGTGTTTGAGAGATACAAAGTCGAAACAGAAAGTAGCGTCAAAAAAACTTCAAAATAGGTTGTTTCCACGGCGTAATTCCTCAATGTCAATGGTATCAGTAGAAAATCTTGCGGCTTCAAGGGCATTGAACGGATGCGTAAGTCCTATTCGTCGGAGTCCAAGTTTGTAGCAAGAGATTAAGAGAATTGCAGCGGGCGCGTGCATCTCTAAGAAGGTCTGTGTTTCCTTGTCCATGTTAATAGGATAGCACGTCATCATCGAATACACAATAGAATTTAATGGTTCCTAAATAAATACTTTACAAATAAGAATAAGTCGCATCCGGTTTATAATCAGGCAGTAACGCGTTATGCGGCTGATCGGCGATAAGCACTTTCCCATCAGTAAAACCTTCGGGACGATCCTTGAGAATCTCAATTAAGCGATTGCGCCAAGGTATTAAAGACGGCTCCGCATCCTTCTGCAACGCTAAATCGCGGGTTTCGTGTGGATCCTCGTCCAAATTAAAGAGATGTTCCTGCCCCGTCTGAGAATACCAGATATACTTATAGCGTCCATCTGTTAGATAGTGATTGCCGTGTTTGTAATTGTAACAACCAGAATGCTCACCGTGTAGACATTCACGCACACGGTCAACATCACCTTGCATAATGGGTAGAAGACTCTTACCGGTGCATGTATCCGGTATCTCAATATCAGCAGCGTCAAGTATCGTAGGCATGATGTCCTGCAAACCGACAGGAGTGTTGCAGACGGTTTCCTTCGGATATCGCCATCTTGCAGGGGCTCGCATCAGGAACGGCACCCGTGCTGATGCTTCATAAGGGAAGGTCTTCCGATACATGTTATGGTCACCCAGCATTTCTCCGTGATCAGATGTGAAAATTACGAGACAGTCATTCAGACCTCCCATGTTCTGCATCAGACGTCCAATCTGATCGTCAATGAAATTGATCATCCCGTAATACGCAGCACGGGCACATTGCATATCATACTTAGAAAGCGAGATCTCCCACGCATTTGGATTAAAACCTTTCTGTTGTCCATCTAATTCTGGTGCCCAATCTCCCACGACAGGTTCAGGTAGTTCTCGTTGGATGTATCGTTCGTAGTAGTGTGCTGGTGGTGTTAGGGGTGGATGCGGGTCGATAAAAGAGATATTGAGGAAGAAAGGTGTAGAAGGGTCGCGTTTTCGCATGAATTTCAGTGCACGATCAACGCACCAGAAGGTATGCATCTGCTCCTCTGGTAAGTGATGCGGACGACCTACCCATCCGTTAGCAGAGACACCGTGTGCCATCCCTGGGTCATAATCGTTGCGATGATGGTATTGCTGTAACCATTCTACATAGTCGTTGTTTGCGGTTCCATGTGTTGCATCAGATAATTGGAGATGGTCAAATCCGAAACGTTTACGCGGTGGACTCAGATGTAGTTTACCGATCATCTCCGTTTGATAACCGACTGCAGACAACTCACCAGCAAGTGTATGCGGCGGGTTCCATTCCGCTCCTCTATATCCGACTGCTCCATTTGCAGCGGGTGCGGTACCGGTCATTATCCCACGCCGTGCTGGGATACAACTCGGACATTCAGCGTAACCACGACGGAAGTGTGTTCCACTGCGACCAATCCAATCCAAGTTAGGTGTCTGTAGACAATCGGGACCGTTTGGATCGAGACCTAAACAGTCTCCGCGTTGTTGGTCAGTGGTAATTAAAAGTATATTTGGACGAGAATCTGGCATTTCAAACTCCAGGATAGGAATAAAAAAGAGTGGTGACTGTTGTTTCAAATTACAAGAACTTATATAACATATAGCATAACACAATATGTCTATATGTGCAAGCAATTGAAGAATTGAAAATTGTCTTGCTTCGGGTGTGTAAAGTTATGGTTCAGACAATTACTTCCGAATTAACATCTTGCGTGTTGTTGTGAAATCGCCTGCTTTTAGCGTGTAGAAATACACGCCACTTGCCACAGATTCACCGACTTCATTTTTTCCATCCCAATATGCTGCCCGATTCCGAGACTCATAAACAGCTGCCACTTGTTGTCCTAATTTTAGTGTCCGAACAAGTTTTCCACCTGCAGAATAGATCGAAATGCTGACATCTGCGCGCTTTGCTAACTGATAAGGTATCCAGGTTTCTGGGTTAAACGGGTTCGGATAGTTGGGCAGAAGTGCAGTCTTTTTGGGTGTCAACGCGGCGAGGAGAGTTTCCAGTACAGAAATGCCACGTTGCGCGGTAGCACTGGGGCGTTCCAATCGCTTGGCAGCATCAAGCCACTGCTGCACGACTTCTGAAGTGAGGTGTTTACTCGCGTCGCGCCTGATAGTGGGAGCAGCTGATGCATTATTGAAAGCGGCGGCTACCAAGACGAGATCTTGGATATTAACAACGCCATCTTCGTTCACATCCGCTATATTTTCACCTGTTTGACCGAACTGTGCGGCAACCATAACCATGTCCTGGATATTGACAACACCATCGCCGTTTATGTCTTCTGTAAGCTGTGGCATAACTCTTTCTGTTTCAACCTCCCATAGTAGCACCGTGCCAAAAGCACTCCCAGTAGCCAGGGTTTCACCATCAGGACTGAAACTTACAGACCTAACTCCCCATGGGCTCACAGTAAGAGTTTTGCGTAGTGAAAGGGTCGAAACGTTCCACAAACGCACTGTCCCATCCCAACTACCCGTGGCGAGTGTGCTACTATCAGGACTGAAACTTAGACTGAAGATAATGTTGGTATGCTCAGTGGAGAATGTTCGATATGTATCAGCGGCGACATCCCACAAATGTATTGTGGATCCAGATACAGCGGCAAGAATACGACCATCAGGACTGAAGCATACCTCAGTGGCAATGACCGGTCCAGAGAGTGAGGAGTTAGGTGCTTCAAGTGTCGTGGTAAGTTTGCCGGTGGAGGTATCCCACAGATCTATGTTCGTCTTGTTTTGTGCGCCAGGAGAGTCATCCCAAAAGATAGGTTCGTCTCCATGTCTAGCCGCAACAGCAAGGGTTCTGCCATCAGAGCTAAAGCACACACTATAGATACTGTGGATATACTTTCCAAGACTGGGTTTTTGCTGTCCGGTACTAACATCCCAAATCCCCAACGTGGGAAATTCAGGTTCAATAGGAACAGGTGGGAGCATAGTTAGATCATCCGGCTCGTCTATAACTGAAGGCATCTCAACGAAATAACTGCGTTCTATACCAGCGGCAAGTGTGCTACCATCTGAACTGAAACTCAGACTGGAGATATGAACAGCATTGGGGTTGTGAAGTCTTAGAATATTCTGTACTGTACCAGCTGCAACATCCCACAAACTGACGCTGTCCCTAAGTCCAATAGCGAGTATGCTACCATCCGGATTGAAGCTCATATTGGATATATGATCCCAATCACCGCCAGCTTGGATTACACGAAAGACACCAGTTGAAACATCCCACAAACGCACTGTGCCGTGAGTGAAGCCAATGGCGAGTGTGCTGCCATCCGGACTGAAATGCACACTTTGAACGTCCGGCAACCAATTCCATTTGAGACTTTCGCTCCATTCTCCAGTGGCAACATCCAACACTCGCGCACGGCCGCCTGTCCAAAAAGTAAACGTGTTACCATCTGGACTAAAACGCACACTATTGACTCCGCCGGATTGTAAAGTTCTGCTTAGTGTACCGGAGACGACATCCCATAAACGCATTTTATTGTCGTGATTATGTATCGTGACAAGTGTGTTGCCGTCCGGACTGAAATACATGTTGGAAATCTGCGGCATGTAATACAGGCCAGGACCGTCGTAAGTATCTGTTTCAAGGGTATTTTGGAGTATTCCGGTGGCGACATCCCATAAACGCACTATACCATCCCAGCTTCCGGTGGCGAGGGTGTCACCAGCTGGATTAAAACGTAGCCTTTCGACAGTGTTTTTAGGCACAGTAAGGGTATTGAAGAGTGCACCAGTGGCAACATCCCATAAACTCACCTTATTGCTACCACCCCATGTGGTGAGGATGCTGCCATCCGGACTGAAAACAGCGGTAGTATGTCCGACGAAGGTGTTCCGGAGTGTGCCAGTGGCAACATCCCATAAACGCACCCCATCGTTGGTCCCAGCGGCAAGGATGCTGCCATCCGGACTGAAACTTACGTTACGGACAGGACTAAATTCTCCCTCAAAGGTATCGCGTAGTATTCCGGTAGCGACGTACCATAAACGCACTGTGCCATCCCAGCTCCCTGTGGCGAGGATATTGCCATCAGGGTTGAAACGCATGCTTGAGACACGATTCGAATGCGCGGTGAAGGTCCTCCGAAGATCACCGGTAGTGACATCCCACAATTCTACCGTGCCATCTCTAAATCCAGTGCCGAGTGTCTTGCCATCCGGACTGGAATGCATACTATAAATATTAGGGGAACTTGCCATCAGCAGGTCGCGCGGTTGCAGAGTATCAGCATCGTATATCCAAATCCCGATGTGACTGGCAACGGCGCTCCAAGCATCTGTCATATTTGGCGAGTAGGCGATAAGTCCAACCGGCGCACCTTGACCGAGACGAACTTTTGCACCTTCGGGTAAACCCACTTGCATATAGGGTTCATATTGAGCGAACGCGGTTGACAGATTGAACGTTGAAACGATAGAAAAAGTTAATAAAAAAAGTCCTGTTTTTATCTTCATTGTATTATCTCCTATTTTGGGATATAGTGATTTAATTGTGCGGTATGCATAAATAAGTGGTTTATATAATGGAAGCAATGATCCGTTACTGAAAGCGGCGGACCACCAAGACGAGATCTTGGATATTAACAAAACCATCGCCGTTTACATCCGCTTTGATTTCACCTGTCTGACCGAACTGTGCAGCAACTAAAACCATGTCCTGAATATTGACAACACCATCGCCATTTATATCTTCTTTGAGTCGTTTTGGTACTCCAATTTCCCATAAAAGCACTGTGCCGTCTCTACTTCCAGATGCAAGGGTACTGCCATCCGGACTGAAACTTACGCTAAAAACATCATCAACATGCCCTTTAAAAGTAGCTTTAATGTCATTTGTAGCTACATCCCACAAATGTACTGTATTGTAGATACTGGCAGCGAGTGTCTTACCATCAGGGCTAAATTTAACGCTCAAGATATTTGGCGTATGCTCTTGGAAGATTGTGTCAAAGGTTGTACGGAGGGTGCCCGTGGCGACATCCAACAAACGCACCTTATCGTCACTCCCTGTAGCGAGGAGGCGACCATCCGGACTAAAACTTACACTATAGACATTACCGACATGCGGGAAGCTATTGGACATTTCACCGGTAGCCGCATCCATCAAATGCATTGTGTCATCAATTCCTGCAGCAAGCGTTTTGCCATTTGGGCTAAAACTAAGACTATACACATTTCCCTCATGCTGTGTAAAGTTAGTTTTCTGCTGACCCGTAGCGACATCCCATAAAAACAATTCACCTTTTCCATGTGAGTTATGGACACTACCTGTAGCGAGGAGGCTGCTGTCCGGACTAAACGCCAAACTTTCAACTCCCTGGGGCCGCCCAACATGTCCTTTGATGGTATGCAAAAGCCTACCAGTGGCGGCATCAAACAGCATCACAGTATTAAACTCTGAAATAGCTAAGGTCCGTCCATCCGGACTAAATAACACATTCTTAATAGCTGTTGAACCGATGCGACTGAGGAACACATTCGGACTATTAAGGACTGGATATTTGCGTGTGCCTGTAGATATATCCCAAAGCAATCTCCCAGTAGCGAGCGTTTTGCCATCAGGACTGATTGCAGTCTGTGGATTTAAGACTTGTCCTTGAAAGTGCACATACGACGGACGAGGAAAATTAACATACCACAAGAATATTCCGCTGCTTGTTGTAACCGCAAGGATGTTTCCGTTAGCACTGTAACTTATAGCATCCACAAAAATATAAGGACCATGAAGTACATTACGTAGTGTCTTTGTGGCAACGTCCCATAGATAAAGTGCCTCACTATGATTAGTTTTGTCGGAAGTATAAGTGACAATAGTACTACCATCAGGACTAAAACTGATATTGACATCAAATCCAAAGCTTACTAAAGTAGGCGCATGATTAAAGGTTTGAAGTAGTTTGTATGTATCAACATCCCATAAATGCAGTCCTGTATGATTATAGGTCGCCATAGTGGTGCCATCTGGACTAAAACTCACGCTTGAGGCACCCCAACTCTGTTCTCCAAGCGTTTTGATAAGTTCGCCTGTGGCAACGTCCCACAAATGCACTTCACTAAATACACTTGTAGAAGCAAGCATGCTACCATCGTTACTAAAACTAACCCGCATCCTAACTGAGGCACTCACTGTTTCATTATGTCCTTCAAGTATGCTAACCTTTCCAATGTTAACATCCCAAAGTTCTATCGTACCATTGTTAATACCAGCAGCAAGGATGTTGCTATCAGGACTGAACGTTACACTCCTGATAGTCCGTTCATGTCTGGTGAACGTATGCCTATAGAATTCATCCGTTTCATCCCAATAAGCTACAGTGGGATTCGGGGTAAGGGTCATGTCGAGTTCAGTTTTAGAGAGATTCCATAACCTTATAGTGCCATCGTAGTGTCCAGTTGCAAGGAGTTTCCCATCAGGGCTGTAACTCATGGAAAAAACATCAGGATAAGGAGCATGAAGCAGCCCTTCTATTTGAAAAGTTTCAGAATCGTATAGCCAAATACCTAATATGCCTGGTACTGCAAACTGAGGCACATTCGGATTCTGTGAGAAGGCAATTAGGTTTTCAAAAACACCCCAGAAGGGTCCTGTCCCAAAGCGAGCGACCGCGTTTTCGGGTAAACCGATTTGTGTGTGAGGTTCATATTGGGCAATCGCGGTTGACAGATTGAACGTTGAAACGATAGAAAAAGTTAATAAAAAAAGTCCTGTTTTTATCTTCATTGTATTATCTCCTATTTTGGGATATAGTGCTTTAATTGTGCGGTGTGCATAAATAAGTGGTTTATATAGTGGAAGCAATGATCCGTTACTGAATTTATGTCTTATTATAATGAAAATTATAATGTGTTTTTAGTAATAAAGTTAAGTAATGTTCACAAAGAATGTGCAATCTCGCAATATTCACCCGATTTCCTGTGAGAAAAACCGCCCCTTTCTAAAATACCAATATCCCAAAATTGGCTTTTCAGTAGCATAACCTGTTAGATTGTACCGTTTTCTACGTAGGTTGGGTTTCGTTTCTCAACGCAACATTTTCCTCATTAAAGGGGCTCCGTTGGATTTCGTTCCTCAACACAACGGACATCGGTTATTGGATTTAATTATCAAACTCACGTTATGATTAGTATATCAGTTGATAGTTGTGAAGTCAAAAAAAAATGAAGGATGTGTAAAGTTCTGGGTCCTTGTCTGAACCAGGATTTTCAGGATTTCCAGGATAAGACTCCCCCGATTAGATGAACCGCAAAAGGTTTCCCATTTTCATTAGAATAAAATACGAGAAGAAGCCTCTTATCCTGTAAATCCTGGTTCAGACAGATACATCAATTTTTTTCAATTTATGCACCTTTTTCACTGTAAAAATACGTCACTATAATTCGTAAACCGATTCTTATACTATTATGCACACCCTTCACCTAAATAGGAGTATCAAAATGAAAAGAGTGTTTCGTATCACTATTATTCTAATACCGGTTGTCGTGATTTCTGCTGGTATCGGCTTGTGGCGACACCATTATCTTAATATCATGAATGCAGAACCGGAAAAAGTGTTTCACATACCTGGACAATCCAGTGACTCAACAACTAATGCTAACACATCTAAAGTTAAACTTGTAAACCGTGAAGGTAACACGGATGCAATGGCAGAACGTAATCACAACCGTATTACACCCGAAGAGATGGATAATAAGGGTAATCTGTCTGTTGGCACAATATTCGGTGATATAATAGAAGAAGATCTACCCCCAGAAGCATTAGCAGCCTTAAGAGAGTACGAGCATATACAGTCAACATACCCAAGTGTAAGACGTGAGCTAATACCTCTTTTAAAAGAATGGCCTTTAGACGAGAATGCTATCAGAGCGGTAGAGGAAAGAATGAAAATGTTAAAGCAGCGGCGTAAGGATGCTCTTGAAATACTTGCCAAACACTCTGACGAAGCATACAATGAACTTCAGGCAACAATTGCCCGGGAAGATAATGCTGCAAGACAAAAGGCTGAGATAGACAGAGAAGCCAAAGAGCGTCAGGCAGTTAGGATGGCGGAAAATGAAGGGCGTGATTCACGTCATGCAGCGTGGGAAGCAAGAAATGCCGAGTTCGAAGCAAAGTGGGCAGCTGCCAGAGAAAGAAGAGCTAAGTCAGCTAAGTTGTCTGAAAGATTAAGAGAACTAGCTGATGCTATTCCAAAAATGGCGCCAGGGTCAAAAGAGCAAAAACAGGCTTTAGAAGAGCTGGATGAGATTGATGAAGAACGTGAAAAACTATCTAAATCTAAAGAATAGTAAATGGTAAAGTTCATTTTTTTTTTCAATTTATGCACCTTTTTCACTGCAAAAATACGTCACTATAATTCATAAACCGATTCTTATACCATTTCTATAATTTATTGGTGCATTAATGTTTGTCCTTCTCTGAGGCACAAACTGGAAAATTTGTGCTACATGGGGTATATTATAGTAAACTTTAGAATTAATAGGATATTATACTCGGTTCGGTTAGGAAACCGAACCTACCGGGGTTGTGCTATAAAAAATGCCTCATTAATTGTATGTTATATATATTAATTGTATGTTATATATATTAGAAATGGAATTATGTGGAGGCTTCTGATGGAAAAGGACGATGTCAAACTGATTCGTAATACTTTGTCTGGTGATGATGCAGCTTTCAGCGAATTAGTCTATAAATATCAAAAGAGTGTTCATGCACTCGCTTGGCGTAAAATAGGTGATTTTCAGATTGCCGAAGAAATTGCTCAAGACACCTTTCTCCAAGCATACAAAAAACTTGCTTCGTTGAAAAACCCGACGCAGTTCGCTGGATGGCTATACGTAATCGCTGCCAATCTATGCACAGATTGGAAAAGAAGGAAAAGACCTATTATGAAATCTTTAGAAACTGATGCCCCAGGAGTTTTGGAAAAGACATCTTATGAGATGTACTTAGAAGAACAACGGGAGAAAAAGGCTGCAGAACACCGACGAGAAATCGTAAGAAACCTACTTGACAAACTACCAGAAAGTGAACGCACAGTGGTAACGCTGCACTACCTGGGAGAAATGACCTCTGAAGCCATCAGTCAGTTTTTAGGCGTCTCTGTAAATACTATAAAAAGCCGACTGAGACGCGCACGGAAACGGCTACAGAAAGAAGAACCGATGATTCGTGAAACACTCGGAAATGTCAAATTACCGGATAACTTTGTGGAGAATATTATGAAGAAAATTGAGAAAACGACCCCTACCCCTACGACAAACAGCAAACCATTGATGCCATGGGCAGCCTTCGGAACCGCTGCACTTTTGGTTATCCTATTAATGGGGACAAATAGTCAGTATATATCAAGCTTTCAGCAACCTTTCAGTTTAGAAGCAAAATCAGAGAACACAATTGAAATCGTTGACGCATCTGTTGTTCTTGATATCCGAACAGAACCTGAATTACAGAAGCGAAATGCAAGAAGCGTACTTGCCAGAAAAAACGAAGGTATAGCGCAAGAGACGTTTGACAAGAAGATCGGAGCAGATACTGATGTAGATTCAGCACAAATTGCAATACGACAACACCAATGGAGTCAAGTACAAGGACCACAAGGTGGAGATGTAAATGGGATATTTCTTACATCTGATGGTGAGCTAATTGCTGTGACTCACACAGGTATCTACAAGACAACCGAGAATATCACTGAGTGGATACGCATCAATAACACTTTACCCACTGCATTCTTTTCAAGAGTGTCTATAGCTGAACATAAAAACACGCTCTATATTGCGACTTATCGTGATATTTTCGCATCAACAGATGGTGGGATGAATTGGACCTCCATCAGCAGACGAAAACGCGGAGATGCTATTGCACTCCTGACTACGGACACAGGATTCTATCTGGTTTTAGAGAAAGCTATATATATGTCAGTAGATGAAGGTAGGCAGTGGTCTCTGTTAGACGTTGACATAAGCGATAGAGAGATTACTGACGCAGTCAAAATTGGTGATACTGTGTTTGTTGGAACAGAACAAGGTCTTTATAGGATAGTCTCAGGAAAATGGGAACAGTTACCTGTGGGGAAGTTCAGAAAGGTAGATTCCTTAGCTGCTGCCGATAATACGCTCTATGCTGCCCTTACACCCAGTAAATCTGATATTTCACCCGATGATTTAAGAAGCAAGTTGGTAGGAGAGATGTTGCGTAATGAAACCTCAAATCTGTGGGAATTTTATAGATCCGATGACTTAGGAGACTCATGGAAAAAAATAACACCTAAAAAAAGATCTCTCACTGAAAGAATTGCCCTGGACACCAAGATAATAGCTTATGATCAGACGATATTAGGATTAGGACTCCACAGATATCGTTCAAGAGATAAGGGACTTACGTGGACTAACATCGGTTCTGATACAGATACAATCGGCTTTGAACATGCTATAGGTGTGAATCAAAACACTTTCTATTCACATGGATACGATGGCATTCAATACACAATTGATTGCGGGGACTCATGGCACCCATATATGAAGGGGATAATCGGCACTGACATCAGGGACTTGGTCTCATTTAAGAATCAACTCTATACACATACAGCAAATGAAATTCTCATGTCTGATGATAATGGTGAAACTTGGATATCTATTGCGGCTGATTCCGATGATGACAGTCCTTTTAGATATAGAAACCCTATCTTAACGGTAGTAGACAATACACTCTATGCCATTGTTGGGAACTATGGGAATAGTCCAAAAATATGTCGTTTGTCAGATAGCGGTGATAAACTCATACCGTTACAAGAAATTCCTGATTTTCAAAAAATATCAGGCAAAGGCATTGTTAAAGAGAATACAGAAACAACATATACCGGCAAAGAAATCGGTAGTTTGCATGATAAACTTCAGAATCTAAAGGTTGTCCTCAATTTAAATGAGATATCAAGTATGGCAATCAGTGGAAAGACTTTCTACGTAGTCTACAATAGGCATCTCATAAAATGGAAACCTGGATTCTCACAGTGGATTGACACGGGCTTCAATACAGGTATTGAAAAAGATTCGCACGGAATTATAGTGTCTGCTTACGGTAAAACTGTATATTTTGGTAGGCAGGATGGTAGACTATTCCAATCTTTGGATGAGGGTGAAAAGTGGACAGACATTACCACAGAACTACCCATTCAATTTGAGGATTTTGATGACATCATATTTACAGATTCTGGAGTCTTCATTGCAACTGACAAAGGTGTTCTAACTTCACAAACAGGAAAACAGTGGAGAGTCATTGAAGACAGAAACGGTAGCAACATCAAAATGCGCAGTTTTGCTGTTGATAGATCAGAGGTCTACGGTGTCCATCGTTCCGGTATCTACAAATACAATGACGACGGCAAATGGGAGTTGATCTCTCCTGCGTTACCAGACACTGCATATCACATTGCTGTCCATAACGACAAGTTTTTGATTGGCACCTTCCAACTCGGGATATTCCAAATCCCGCTGCGTTGATGATAAAGAATAGAGATGCTGTCAAATCAAGACTAATGAAATTGATTGTTACAGAGGATGTAAAAGTAATAATAGTAGGACTTACGCATCCCGGTAGGTGCGGTTTCCTAACCGCACCGAATTCTGTGAAAATATGTGAAATTTGGTCATATTGTGTAAGTCCTGAATAGAATTCACAATAGAAATGGAATTATGTGGAGGCTTCTGATGGAAAAGGACGATGTCAAACTAATTCGTAATACATTGTCTGGCAATGATGCAGCTTTCAGCGAATTAGTCTATAAATATCAAAAGAGTGTTCATGCGCTCGCTTGGCGTAAAATAGGTGATTTTCAGATTGCCGAAGAAATTGCTCAAGACACCTTTCTCCAAGCATACAAGAAACTTGCTTCGTTGAAAAACCCGACGCAGTTCGCTGGATGGCTATACGTAATCGCTGCCAATCTATGCACAGATTGGAAAAGAAGGAAAAGACCTATTTTGAAATCTTTAGAAACTGATGCCCCAGGAGTTTTGGAAAAGACATCTTATGAGATGTACTTAGAAGAACAACGGGAGAAAAAGGCTGCAGAACACCGACAAGAAATCGTAAGAAACCTACTTGACAAACTACCAGAAAGTGAACGCACAGTGGTAACGCTGCACTACCTGGGAGAAATGACCTCTGAAGCCATCAGTCAGTTTTTAGGTGTCTCCGTAAATACTATAAAAAGCCGACTGAGACGCGCACGGAAACGGCTACAGAAAGAGGAACCGATGATTCGTGAAACACTCGGAAATGTCAAATTACCGGATAACTTTGTGGAGAATATTATGAAGAAAATTGAGAAAACGACCCCGACCCCTATGACAAACAGCAAACCATTGATGCCATGGGCAGCCTTCGGAACGGCTGCACTTTTGGTTATCCTATTAATGGGAACAAATAGTCAGTATTTATCAAGCTTTCAGCAACCTTACAGTTTAGAAGCACAATCAGAGAACGCAATTGAAATCATTGACGCACCTATTGTACTTGATATCCAAACAGAACCTGATTTACAGAAGCGAAATGCAAGAAGCGTCCTTGCCAGAAAAAACGAAGGTATAGGACAAAAGACGTTTGATAAGAAGATCGGAGATGATACCGATGTAGATTCAGCACGCTCTGTAATACAAGAAAACCGATGGAATCAAGTGCAAGGACCACCTGGTGGAAAAATACATGATATATTCCTGGCATCTAACGGGAACTTATTGGCTGTGACACCCACAGGTATCTACAAAGCCACAAGTGATGCTAATGAGTGGTTACCTAATGAGTGGATACTTATCAACAACACTTTGCCAATTACCTACTCAAAAACACCTATAGCAGAATATAAGAACACTCTTTATATTGCGACTGATCCCGATATCTTTGCTTCAAACGATGGTGGCATGAATTGGATATCCATAGCCAGACTTGAAGAAGAAGGAACTCCAATCGCATTCTTGACCACTGACAATGGATTCTATCTCGTATTGGAGGAAGGCATATATAAATCTGTAGATGAAGGCAGACAGTGGTCTATGTTAAAAACTGACTTAAAAGACAGTGAAATCACTGCTGCAACTAACATTGGAAACACTGTATTTGTTGGAACAGAACAAGGTCTATATAGGATAAAATCAGGAAAATGGCAACACTTACTTGATGGAGAGTTTAAAACCCCAAATTCCTTAGCTGCAGCCGACAATACCCTCTATGCCGGAATCTTAACCAAAAGTACTGAGAATTCATCCGACACTCCAGCAATTAAACAGGTAAAAGAGATGTTGCTTGATGAGAATTCAAAGCAGTGGGAACTCTACAGTTCAGATGACTTAGGTGATACATGGAAAAAAATAACACCAAAACACAAGCATATTGTGGAAGAAATTAAGGCTATGGGCATCAACATCTTAGCTTCTAATCAGACAATCATAGCAATAGGTCTTTACTCATATCGCTCAAGAGATAAAGGACTTACGTGGATTCAACTCGATTCTGTTGACACTGCTTCGTTACTTAATGGCATTGATGATGCTGAATACGTAGAGGCAGGCGTAGATGGTAATATTTTCTACATACATGGATACCGCGGAATTCAACGTACAACGAATGACGGTGAATCATGGCATCAGTTTATGGACGGTATAATCGGAACTGAAGCCAGGGAATTAGTCTCATTAAAGAATCGACTTTATGCAAATATATCAAATGAAATCATCAAGTCAGACGACAATGGTGAAACTTGGACATCTGTTAGAACTGCTTACTATAATGACAAACCACTTCATCAATTTAGATCTCCATTGTTAACGATAGCAGACAATACACTCTACGCAATTGCTGGGAACTTTAGCACAAGACCCACAATATGTCGTTTATCTGAAAGCGGTGATGTAATCCTACCAATACCAGAGATTCCTGCTATTGAGAAAAAATCTTACAAAGGCATGAGTAAGGAGAATACAGAAGCCATAAGTATTCGTGAAGAACTCAGTGATTTGCAGCAACGTTATAAGGACTTAGCGGATCCACTCAAAGGTATTGACATCATCACAAGTATGGCAATTAGTGGAAAGACTTTCTACGTAGTCTACAATAGTCGTCTCCTCAAATGGAAACAGGGACTCACCAAGTGGGTTGACACTGGATTAGATACTCGTGAAGGAAATCCGCTCGGATTCTGTTTAGGAACTTCCGGTAAAACTGTATATGTAGGTAGAATAGATGGTAGACTATTCCAATCATTGAATGAGGGGGAAGCATGGACAGACATTACTAAAGAACTACCAATCCGATTTGAGGTTTTCATTGATATCACATTTTCAGGTTCAAGAGTCTTCATTGCTACTGACAAGGGTGTTCTAACTTCACCTAAAGGGAAACAGTGGAGAGTAATCAAAGATGAAAACGGAAAGAATGTTAGTATGCTTTGTCTTGTTGATGACAGATCTGAAGTCTACGGTGCCGAAAGCTCCGGTATCTACAGATTTAACAGTAATAAGTACGAATGGGAGCGAATCTCACCAGAAGTACCAGATCGCTCCGTACAAAATATTGATATCCATAACGATAAGTTATACATCACTACCTACCTACGCGGTATTTTCCAAATTCCTGTAAAGCAAGAAAATCGTTGATACCGCAAAGGAAGCAGGATTTTTTACGTCACCGTATACGTCAATTCAGGTAGAGGTCTGTGCTTATGATAAACTCTCCCTTCTGAGAATTTCTGCAAATAGACTAAACTTTTGAGTCAACGGCACGGTCATTGATCGTGCCGTTGATTCATTTACGATTTTTAATTGCAATGTTTAACAGTAAGTGCTACGATAGATAAAAACTGAAAGGAACATCTGATGAAGAAACCGACTTGTTTAATACTTACTGGAATTGGTGTTTTACTGCTCGTTATCGTGCTGATTTTCGCTGTACCTTGGTTTATGAACGTGTTTGAAGAATTTCAGCAAATGAGCGACAAACAAAGGGACTATAAACGTGAATTAAGACTGTTTGCTAACAAACCGCTAAATAGTGATCAGAAGCTACTGTTAGATAGACTTATTGAAATTGCTGGAGAGACGTCTAACGGGCAGGATAGTGACACGCAAAGTGGAGAGAACTTAGAAATGGTTCTGTCGAGTAGTCCTTACCTTTCATACATTGACACACATGCTGCTAATCAAACGTATACGGATTATTCAACCTATCTCGCTGCAATGCCGACCGCAAAGCATAGAGATGTTGTCAAATCAAGACTAATGAAACTGATTGTTACAGAGGATACAGAGGATACAGAGGTAGAACCTGAACAATTGGAAATATGGTCAGACTTTTACTATACGATGCGGGATTGGAGTAGAACAGGAAAAAGCATAACTACTAACAAAAAAGAATTTGACGAACTTCTGCAAACACATCTGGTGAAGCCTCTTATGGAGAATGCAGGACTTGGAGGATTCTCTTCCAAATTTGTCAAAATGGGGTTAATCTCTGCTTTTATTGTAGAAGACAATAAAGTGTTTCACTATGCATGGTATAGTCGTGTGCAGAGTTACGGTTTTCAGGAAGGATATCTGCGGAGTGCAATTGCTACACCCTTAGAGTTTGCGTTGATGCGGTCATTCTTTGCGGATGCAACAACTTTTGAGAAGTGGTTGTCAGAACCGTTTCCCACGATTAACAAAGAGGAAGAACCTGTTGAAGAATAACAGCAATGATTCATTGTATGTATGCACACCCATCACTTTTCTTCTAACTGTTGTGCTAAAACTGAAATCAAACCTTCTAAGTTGGGTAATTGGTCACGCTGCTCTGGTGATATGTCAGCGAGATGGGTTTCACTGACAAGACGATACATGTCTGCTGCCCCGGTAAGGATGTGAGGTGTTAAACCGACATCAGCAAACGTATCTGAAATCTCTTCCATTTCACCGATCCACCGTTTTGCCTTGGTAGGCATACTTGGCAATCCTCTCTCCATACGATCATAGAGATCCTTTTGACTCAGTTTGAACTCTGCAGCGAGTGCATCTGAAACACCTAACATCTCCGCAGCAGTGAGCAATTCAGTACAAAGTGCGGTCAATCCTTTTGTCAAGGAGGCGTAGCACATCTTGATTGCTGATGCGAGACCGATTTTATCGCCGAGTGGACGCACATCTAACCCGTAATTGTTCAACGCAGCGAATGCCTCCAGATGAGGTCCGGATGCATAAAACCGTGTTGATCCTGGTCTTCGTGGTGGTGGTCCAATTATGGATGCATCAACAAAAGTCCCATCTGCTGATGTGATAATTTCGCCAATTTCTTGAACAGTTTTCGGTGCAATAGCGTTGCAGTCCGTGTATGTTAAATCTGTATCAGTTTCCTGCAAAGCATCTGCAATAGTTGTTGCGGCAATCTTCGCTTGTGCTGGCACCATGATTGAAAGGATTATATCTGCTTCAATGACAAGTTGATGATACGTTGGCACATCAACAATACCTGCTTTATGCGCTAACTCGCGGGTGCGTTGACTTCTGTCTTGGAGGCATGTCATCACACAAAGTCCGTTTTGCCGTAAGACATCACCGACGACATGCCCCATATCTCCTGGACTTAATATTCCTATCGTCATAGTCATTATAGTTCTAAATTCCCAGTTTAGTTCTCTTAAAAGTAGTAGGCACACTCCGTGTGCCGTCAACAAAAAATAGTAAACACACCACCCTTCAAATATGGATACCGACACTGATCAGTGCCTTGAATACCAACACTGCCCCAAGCACGATCACAACAGATGCGCTAATAATTGGTAACCGTTTAAGCCAGACCCCTTGACCTGTAAACCGATCAAGTAACGGTTTTGCCATCACCATAAGGATGCCAATTGCAACAAGCACGGCTGCAAGACCGAGTGAAAATGAACACAAGATAATCACTCCCCACGTCAATTTGCCTATGTTAAATGCAAAGAGAAGTCCGATAAGAGCGTCCACACATGGAACGATACCACCCGAGATTCCCAACGATAATAGACCCCAAAAACCTGTACGTTCGGTGGGAGCATGGGTGTGTGCATGTCCATGCCCATGTGAATGACTATGTGAATGCCCATCATGTGTATGTCCATGTGTATGACTGGAATTGTGTGAATGTGCATGGTTTTGACTATCATCGTGAGTATCGGATTTGCTTCTGTAATAATCCCTCATGTTTTTTACAAGTAGCCATGCACCGATGCCAACAATCAACACACCAGAAACAATACTCAGCCATAGCACAATATCTGAATGTGCAAAGCGATGTTTTGTTACCAACAATATAACACCAATTGTGATGACGCTGAAAGTATGTGTGAAAGTGACGACAAGTCCAAGAAAAACTGCGTCAATAATCCTTCCTCTTGACCCAACAAGATATGCAGCAACGACTGCTTTTCCATGTCCTGGTGTCAATGCATGTAAGCCACCAAGAACAAATGACACAATCAGAGCGATAATGACCAACGAAAACGTTACCGGTTGTGTCATAAATTTCTTGAGTTTTTCACCAGAATGTTCATGCCCTTCACCCGCAAAGGCAACAGAACAAACTACACATACTAAAATTGTAATAATGGAAATAGAAAGCCAATGTTTTTTCAAGACTGCAACCCCTTTAGATCTTTTTATGACGCGGAGACATCTTTCAGCGATAAAGCGACATTTCCAATTAGATCTGGTATAACTTCCACAATACTACAGAAACCTATAATTGCCTCTATGTTACGTATAATGATACGTTATTCTCAATATATTTGCAAACCTTTTTCTTGATAAATTCAATGTCCGTATAGTTTTCATACAAATCAACACCACACATTTCAAAATGCTACAGTGAGTTTTGATCCAAATGTTCTTGGTAACCCATAACTTGCGAAATATGCGATGCCACTCAGTCCATAACCGTAACTGAAGTAAACTTCATCTGTTAGATTCTGTCCCCAGAAGGTGAGATTGACAATTCCAGTGGATATGACGACCTGGGCGTTCAACAATCCGTAAGCATCCTGACTTATCACATTTTCTGGGTCAAAAAACATCTCTGTCTGGTACTGATAGTCCACCGCTGTTCTCAAAGCAATTCCATCGGTTAAGGACATTGCGTAGGTAAGTCCGACGTTACAGTTAAAAAGTGGTGAATATGCTTGTTTATTCTCAGCGTTGTTGATTTCATCACCGAAGCGTGAGATGACTTTGAAATCGGTAATCTCTGTGTCCAAATAACCGAGATTTATAATCGCTGAGAGACCGTCTATCAGTGCCCATTCTGTTTCTAATTCGGCACCAGAACTGATGCTATTTCCCAAGTTTTCACGACCGACACTGAAGGTCGCAGGGTCAATCACGGTATAAAGTTGTTGATCTGCGTAACTGATATAGAATCCGGTGAGGTTAACCTTCGCTCGGTCTTGCATAAACATTGATTTTACGCCAACTTCATAGTTCAAACTATACTCTGGGTCGTATTTCGCTGCATCTGCATCGTTTGTAAAAGGATTGATTCCACCCGGACGATACCCGCGAGCGACGTTCCCAAAAAGCATAATATCATCTGTAATTTGATATGAGAGTCCTGCCTTTGGTGATAAAGCATTGAAGGATACTGTCTCCTCGAATTCACGTGGGAAAACTCCTAAATTTGGATATAAAAAGTCCTTACCATCCTTCACATAAGACTGAACTACGTTTGCATGGCTCTCCTCTACTTCAAACCGGATCCCACCAATTACGCGAAGTCCATCAATAATCATATAATCAGCGTTCCCGAAGATAGAGAGACCTGTTTGTCCGAGTGTAGTCTCATCGGTTTGAGTGTAAGGATATTGCGCTGCGGACTCCGGATCAGGTACCAAGAAGGCGTTGTCTTTACCATTGATATAATTAAATCCACTTTGCAGATTGTAGCTGTAAACAAAAACACCTGCTAACCATCTCAACTGATTCCAATCGGCACTCAGACGTATTTCCTCTGACAGTGTCATCAGTTCTCTGGCGTAGTCTTCACGTGTGGCAATGTCAGCAGGCGAAAAATCGAAATCCCTCGGATCGGTTGTGTTATCTGTAAACTGCAAAGATGAGATAGAATTGATTGAGAACGTATCAGTTTCGTAGTCTATTTTCAGGGCACTGTTTGACACTAATGTATTAATCACACCCTGCACATTGTAGGCAACTTGGTATGGTGAGTCGTCACGCAAACCCGTAAGTACTTCAGTTGTTGTTTCTCTGCCACCGACAAGAGCATAGTCATTGATTTCTCTTTGTGCCAGAGAGCTGTTCAATGATAACGAGAGGTTGTCACTCGGCAGATATGACAAACGCAAATTACCGAGATATTCTGCGTATTCTAATAGATCATCGGTCTGCAAAATAGTATTCTCAACATATCCATCTCGCAAATTTGCACCGCCACTTAAACGGACGAATAACTGATCTTCAATAAGTGGCGTTTCAATACCAACTCTCGCTTCAATTTGATTAAGGTTTCCATATCCAAATGAAGCATATCCTTTTGTTTGATTGGAGGGCTGTTTCGTAATCACATTGATAGCACCCCCGAGTGTATTGCGTCCATATAAAGTGCCTTGTGGTCCCCTTAATACTTCAATTCTCTCAATGTCTGTTAACAATGTCGGAAATGAAATCGTATTAAAAAGCGGCACACTGTCAACGTAAATACCCACAACGGGTATTTCATCTATAGTGAATATACCTCTACTGGCAATCATCGGATAGAGTCCACCACCATCGTCGTAGGATTTGAAATTGGGAGAGATTCTACCGATCTCGTTGATGCTATCTATCTGAAGTTCCTCAGTTTTTTTACTATCAATAGAAGCCACAGCAATTGGCACTTTCTGAAGTACCTCTTCTCTCTTTTGTGCTGTGACAGTCTGTGTTGGAAGTTTAAATACCTCTTCTTCTGTATCCTCAGTTTCCTGTGCGTATGTTGCTACGGACATAAGGCAAAAGATAATTAGATGGATAGATATTCTCTTTAGCATACTCATTTTCCTTTCGTGTTAGTTCATTAAAAATAGAAACAGGCGTTTCATAGTTTGATTTATGAAACGTATACCCTAAAAGAATCCGTTGATAAACAGGACAGCTCGTAATGTGTCTGCTTGTTGGGATCCAGTAGCGTATAGATCGTCTGTCTCATCAATATAGGTATAGTAGTTTTTGCCGAAAAAGTGTGTTATTTCAAAGTTTAAACGTAATTTTCGGCTTAAGTCATAATAGATTCCGCCACCCCAATCAGAGAGTTCTGCGGTGAAATCAAAATATCGAGAATTACTCCGGTCAAGTGCATCGTTGATGAAATCCAAGTTTGTTGTGCTGAAATAAACATAAGCGCGCGCTTCACGATAGCTATAGACACTATGGTTTCGTATCCATGTAAAGTCTAACTGAATGCGGTTGTCCCACGAAGTTTCCGTTGATCTATCATCCTGATTGAAAGTGCCACGAAAATCTTCAAAATCCTGTGCACGATAATAACTCGTGTCAGTCATACGAATAAGACTGAGTCTATTTGACAGTGCCAACCGATAATCTTCGTTGAAATCATAAGAGAAGGTTATATTTGCATTGACAGCGTCCTGAATGATCTGTTCGTCAAAATCTGCTTTTGTGTATAAATCAGCATCAAGATCATCTTGATTATCTATTTCAATGTCATGTATATCGCGTGTCAAACGGAACTTCAATTCTGTCTGAAACATGGAAGAGAATATGGATTCTGTTGGGGCATATTTTCTGAACGTTAAGTATGATTGATTGAGATAGTATAGGTTACCTTTTGGGTCTATACCTTTCAGTTTCAGGTCTGCATCCAGCTCAGATTCTCTTTGGAAGGGTATGAGAATCTGTCGGATAAATTTGCCATCAGAAGTGAATTTTTGAATTCTCCGCAATCTATAGCGGAAAGACCGTGAGAATCCATCGTACCGTGGTGTCGGATCATCAAGTCTTTTTGGTAATGTAGACAGAAAATCCTTAATATACTTCGCTTTATCAGCGACAAGTAGGGAACCATCTTTCAGAGCGACAATCTTGTGAGGACTCATGAACTGTCCATCACCATCGCCATACGTACCGAATGCACGGATATACTTCCCATCAGAACCGTACTGAACGACACGATGTGCTTTCTCATCAACAATATATAGATTACCGTTACTATCTACAGTCATATCAACAGGATGGATAACTTGTCCAGCACCGGGTTGAGAAATAGCAAAATGCGTCGTAGGTTTACCGGTAGCATCCAATCTGTATATGATGCCATCATCACAGACAGAAAGGTTATTGTGAATATCAACTGCTAATAGGAATTCACGTTTTGTATCCCCATGTGGAATGATGAGTGCATAATTGCCTTCACTATCCAATCCAGGTGCAGCAGCTTGAAGGTTATTTACGCTCTTGCTCAAATCCTGTATCGGATAGGATGCAACAAAGTTGCCTTGTGGATCAAACTTGTGAACACACGGCGCATAGTTGAATATCTTCGGATCATGAGTCGCGGGGATGTGCTGCAATAGCCAATCCATTACATAGATGGCGTTGTCAGTACCTATTGTGATCGTCGTGGGGTTGATAAATCTGAAGTCATAAGACTCGTCAACCTGTATTTGAAAAACAGCGTTTCCTGTTTCTGTATATTTGTGAATTCTGAAATTATCGGTATCCGTGATATAGATATCTCCATCTTTTCCGAATGCCATAGATAAGGTTTTTGCAAATTGTGCGTCTCCTTCACCTTTTTCACCAAATTCACCCACGAATTTGAACTCTTGTGCTGCGTCTATATGGAGTGGAATGAGAAGTAAGAGTGAAAGGAATAGTGTTTTAATAGTCAACTTCATGCTTTAAAATAGGTTGATGAGATGATAGGCAAGGTTGTATAACCTTTGTGTATTGTATGCGTGGTGTCATTCTGCGGGGATATTTTCATGTTTTTTTCGAATGTTATCAAGGATACCGTTGATGAATTTTGGGGACTTAGGTGTGCTATAAGATTTTGCAATCTCAACTGCTTCGTTAATAGATGTGGCTGCATCAATATCATTGACAAAGAGAATTTCATAGGTTGCTATCCGTAGAATAGAGAGGTCTACGATAGGCATCCTATGGAGTTTCCAATTCTTGGATGTCGTTTGAAGTTCCGCATCAATTGCTTCAAGATTCTCGGTTGTGCCTTCAACAAGTTCAATAGCAAAAGGTCGTAGGTCAAACGAGATGTCTTGACTTATCCAAAACTTGTTTGTGACGCTTTTTATTGGTTCCTTATTAAGTTGTATTTGATACAATATCTGCATCGCGATAATTCGAGATTTTCTACGAGAAGCCATGTGTTTACCAAGTTTCTGATTGCTTTAGGATGTCTTATATTATACGGGATTCTTGATGTTATGTCAAGGACAAATGTTGTTATGAGAATATCCATGTGCTATAATAGCAATAGGATTAGTACCTTTCTCTTGAGTGTCATTATGAAATATCAACATTCAATCAACGGAAAAACACTGCCAGACATCAAAAAAATGCTCATCATTCGTGCTGATGGCATTGGAGATATGCTGAACGCAACACCAGCGATAGCATTATTACGGCAAAACTATCCATCGGCAGAGATAACTGTGTTGGCACGTCCACTGAATGCACCTGTACTAAATGGAAACCCTGATGTAGATAGAATACTGATTTTTGATAAGAGAGCCAAACACCGAGGTCTCAAAAACAAACTCAAATTCTTCCAATCAATACGACTTGAGAAGTTTGATCTCGTCGTAGTTCTACATACCGCTACTATTCCTAACTTCATCGCCTACATCTCAGGAGCACAACACCGATTAGGTCGCTATCAGAAAGGATTCAGGTCCACACTTACGATAACATGGAATGGGAAATACAAAAAAGGAGAAACGCACGAAGTAGATAAAAACTTGGAGTTAGTGCAGCGCATCTGTGAAGGTAAAGGTAAAGGTGTGAGAAAACTGGTTTTTAACCTTATGCCTGATGAGGCAGCAGATGCTGAAGCACGCCTCAAATCATGGAAAATCTGTAACGGTAATTCCCTAATAGGAATTCATCCTGGCGGAAGTTCTTTTGATAAACGATGGCCCGAAAAAAACTATGCAGAACTTGCTGACAAATTAGCTAACAGATACGATGCAAACATTCTGTTATTACGCGGTCCCGATGAAATAGAACTCACCCATAACATACAAGAAGCAATGCAAAAACATGCTATTGTGTATGCACCAAAAACAATTCGTGAATTAGGTGCAATTCTCTCACAGTGCGACTTGGTTGTCTGTAACGATTCAGGTCCAATGCATCTCGCAGCAGCTTTGAACGTGCCTACTGTAGCAGTATTCGGTCCAACGGATTATGTTGCATGGAGACCCATGAGTGAAAATGCTACGATTGTTAGAAGAGATATGCCGTGTTGGCCCTGTAATGCACATAAGTGTAAAATCGGATGGGAATGTACAAAGAAACTTCCCGTTGACACTGTATGGGATGCTACATCTATGTTGTTAGAGGCGAGACCAGAATGAAGATAGCGATAGTCGCATGGGGAACAACGGGGGACGTCTATCCTGTTTTAGCACTTGCAGAACGATTATTGAAGAGACAACATCGGGTGCGGGTCTGTGCACCGACTATCTATAAAGACAAGATTTCTGAGATAGGTGCGGAGTATTATGAAATTGGTGTGGCATTTGATTTAGATGAATTCCATCAGACGTTGGACATAGCCATTGCTAACCGTGACCCGATGGGTCCACTAAAAATGATAGCGAAAGAGGGAATAATACGACGTGGTGAGAGGTGGTATAACGATTGTCTTGATGGGTTCAGCGGATACGACTTAGTTATTTGCCATTCTATTGATATACCCGCACAAGAGGCTGCTATACGGAAGGATTTACCGTGGTTGACTGTGACGTATTGTCCTGGATTCATAAAAACACCTGACAACGCACCATATCCGTTCCCAAACTGGAGTAGAACACTCAATAAGTTTATATGGAAACTGGTGAGACTTCGACTTAGATATGCAGTTGATCCGTTATTCAATCAATTTATCACATCTGTTGGTGGCAAACCGAGATCAACAGTAGCGTTGGATGAGATGTATTCTCCGCACCTGAACTTCATCGCCGCATCTCCCGCAATTTGTCCACCAGTCAATTTGCCGTCAAACCATAAGTACACAGGTGTATGGCATTTGGAAGAACAGGAATATACCCCACCATCCGACCTTACCGACTTTATAACAGACGGTTCTCCGCCAATTGTCATTACATTTGGATCGATGGGGGGAAGTAATAATACAGAGACAACAAGCATCTTGATAGACGCAATCAGAATTACTGGACAACGTGCAATAATTCAAGCAGGATGGGGTCTGTTGGGAACAGCGGATGTAGATAGTAATATCTTCTGTACAGATTTTGTTCCCCATCGCTGGTTATTTCCGAAAGCTGCATGTGTTGTGCATCACGGTGGTGCTGGAACGACTGCATCCGTTTGTCTTGCGAAAGTACCATCGGTTGTTGTGCCACATATTGCCGATCAGTTTTACTGGGGTAGACGTTTATACGAGTTGGGGGTTGCCGCGAAGAGTCTACCCCGGCGCAACCTTAATGCAAAAGACTTAGCAAAAAGAATTGAACATGTTATCAATACACCTTCAATTAAGGAAAAAGCAGAAGCGTTAGGTACACAGATGGAAACTGAAGATGGTTTAACAACCGCTGTAAATCTGATTGAATCCTTTCCTACGAAACCACGATGAAGAGAATCCTTGTTTTCAGTTTTAGTAACATTGGTGATGCAGTGTTATCAACTGCTGTTATTCAACCGTTACGATCTCACTTTAAAGACGTACATCTAACCTATCTTGTAGGGCCGCGAGCAGTAGGTATTCTAAAGACAGACGCACAGATTGATGCGACAGTTGTCTACGATAATCGCGGTATACATGCAGGTTTGAAAGGTAGACTGAAACTCATAAGAACTTTACGACAAGAGAAATTCGATCTCGTTGTTAACCTGCGCGATAGTCTCTTAGCAAGATGTATCGGTGTCGAACACTGGGGATTGGTACGGGGAGATAGAAATCGGCATGCCGTTGTGCGTTACTTAGAAGTACTGAGTAGAAACGGTGTAGATACAACTGATGCTAAACCAAGTCTACAACTCAGTGAAAAAGAGGAGACTTATGCAAGACGTTTCCTTGAAGAATCTGAAATCGCCTCTAAACAACTGCTTCTGGGTATCCATCCTGGCGGCAATTGGGAATACAAACTGTGGGATACAGAAAAATTTGCCCAACTGGCGGATACATTAAATGCATCAGACGCTATTTCCGTTCTGCTTTTTGCTGGACCCAATGAACGAAATCTACAATCACAAATTGCAGGGTTGATGAAGACATCTCCCGTGATTGTTGATACGTTAGACTTACGGGAAGTCGCTGGATTAATTTCTGCTTGTGATATCTATTTATCCAACGACACAGGACCTATGCACATCGCAGCCGCGCTGGGTACACCAGTCGTTGCAATGTTTGGATCGACAAACCATATTCGAAGTGGTCCCTATGGTGAAAGGCATGTCATCGTACGGAGTGAATTGGATTTAGGATGTAACCCTTGTCATCCGGGGAGGAACCCTGGTGGATGTGGTGCAGGGAGTTGTGCAGTAATTGATGGGATTTCAGTCGAACAGGCATTGGAAGAAGTAACACATCTATTAGAAGACACGATTTAACAGGACTTACGCATTCCCCCTTGATAAGGGGGGTTAGGGGGGTTAAATGGTACAATATTTCAGTGTTTTTAGTTTTTTTAACCCCCTAAATCCCCCTTATCAAGGGGACTTTAAGAGATAATGCGTAAGTCCTATTTAATAGAGAATGATGTAAAGGCAGATACAGAGATCCACCTTTACAACTGGTGATAACAGGTAGGTTCTTAGTCCTCCAAGCCTCCGACCCACTTAATGCAACCTACAATGTGTTCGCGAAACCAAGATTGACTCCAGAGCGCATCAGGATGACCAAATGCAGTATAGAGTACACGTCCTTCACCGTAAGGATGACACCAACCGAGGGCATAATCGTTGTCGTCTCGGTTCCCCCGCGAGACATCAATGGAATCGTTGTCTAAACGCATCAGCACATGTGTGTTTTCTCGTTTCCACTCTTTAAATGTATAGATCTCGTCAACAACTTTGAAGCTATTTCCGAGCATCCGTGTTGCTGGATGATCGGTATCTTCAACGATGACATTAACCTCTTGATGCCACGGATGTCCATTGAAATAACCACCGAGCATTTCTCCGTATTCTTTCCAATCATAGAAAGTATCAGTCGCATTATGTATTCCGAAGAAACCCTTACCATTCCGGACGAAATCCAACAATGCTTCCTTCTGAGAATCGTTAAACGGTAAATTACCTGTTGTTGCGAATGCAACTATATCTTGCTTGGCTAAGTTATCTGCGTTAATGCGATCGCATCGGTGAGTGGTGGTAACTCTCCACCCATTTGCTTGACCGATCTCCTTCAGAGCAACTTCAGCATCCGGCAAGTAACTGTGTTCAAAACCAGCAGAATGTCGTAACATGAGAACATTCATAAAACAGCACCTTTCATCATTTTTTAATCTGTATTATACTTGAAACGACAAATAATTGGTATCTTAAAGAGGATATCCCATAACCCAATTAGGCATAAAACAAAAAAATGTTGGCAAATCAGCAAAAATTATGGCATTATGTTACGTAAAGCGATTTTGGGTAAGGAGGAAAACATTGAGATTTCTAAAAAAGGGTGATAAAAAGAAAGAAAATCCTGATAAACAGGTAAAACCGCATCCTGACCTTAAAGTCATCAGCGGTTCAGAGATTTCTGGCAAGCGTCAACAAAGACCCGTTCCACAGACAACACCCCAACAACGAACACCACAACAGAACATTACTTTACCAGACATCAAGTATAAGATTGCAGTCGCAAGTGGCAAAGGTGGTGTTGGTAAGTCTACTGTTGCTACCAATTTGGCGATTTCACTTGCACAGGCAGGGGCAAAGGTAGGACTAATGGACGCTGATGCTTATGGACCCAGCATTCCAACAATGATGGGAATACAGGAAAATCCTAAAACCAGTCCAGAACGCAAACTGATACCCCTTGTTCGCCACGACATAAAACTGATGTCTATAGGGTTTATGGTGCCAGAAGAACAGGCAATGATCTGGCGCGGTCCAATGCTACATAGCGCGATACGTCAATTTCTAAGTGATGTAGATTGGGGTGAATTGGATTATCTGATCATCGATTTACCACCCGGAACAGGAGATGTTGCCCTGACACTATCGCAAGCAATACCATTGACAGGTTCAGTAATCGTCACTACACCTCAAGATGTCGCATTAGCAGATGTACGCAGAGGTGTTGCAATGTTTGAACGGCTCGGTGTTCCAATTTTGGGTGTCATTGAAAATATGAGCTATTTCCGCTGTCCACACTGCAATGAAAAGACTGAAATATTCAAGGCAGATGGTGGCAAAAAAACAAGCGAGAGATTCGGCGTATCGTTTCTGGGGGAGATACCTCTTGATGCTGAAGTTTGCACGGCAGGAGACCTTGGGGTTCCTATCGTGGCAGGACA
Source organism: Candidatus Poribacteria bacterium (assembly GCA_022824835.1). GTDB lineage: Bacteria > Poribacteria > WGA-4E > WGA-4E > WGA-3G > MSPOR6. The sequence goes on from JAJDZB010000053.1 coordinate 50,454, forward strand.
CCCAGATTCACATCAAGCGGAAACCTTTAGTGATGTTGCAGCAGCGTTAGATCAAGTATTGAAAGAGAGTGGAGATGAGGATGAGTTGACAATTCTCTGAGCTTACAGTTCTATCCCCAATGCATCAGCAATAATTTGCATAGCATACGCTACATTATCTCCCTTACTCTTAGTTGCTTGCAAGGGACTATTTCCAAGATTTGCATTTAAGTCTACAAGTGGATCAAGTCCAAAGTCTTCCATACCTTCCAGAAGGTCTTCAAGATAACCATTTGAGGGTAAACCGTAATTGCGATTCTCATCACACATACGGTAGAACATAATATCACCCTCATAGTATTTTTCATATAAATCTGGATATCCTTCATACCTATCCAATGCAGTCTCATCATTTTCAGATATTTCCCAGAGTCCACCCTTTACTGCGTTGTCTTGTGAAGGAATAATATCCGTATAGAAGCGAAAGACAAGTTGGTATCCTTGTAGCGTATATGGGCCAAGAGACAAGGCATCTTTACATCGCCACTGCATATACTTCTGGTTAAGGTTTGAACCGTAGGCAAAGTATTTCATTCCAAAATAGCATCCAGTTCATTTTCCCGTTGCGGGTCCGATTTGGCTGCTGCAGTTTCTGCGGCAGATTTATATCCGTAAATCTCAATTTCACTTATTCTTCCTGTTGAGCTGCGTCTAAATGAACTGAATCCGCCACCGAAGAAATTTTGCATCGCTTGGTATGGTTCTGAATACATTCTCGCCTTTTCCTTTCGCCACAGAGAGGCATCATCCGATGTATCTAATACAACCAGCCGTAACCTGTCTGTTGGGAACGCATACAGAATCGGTACTTCCAATGGGTATGATTTGACGCTTTTTAGCTCCTTAATCAATTGCCAGTCTGATTCAGAAAGGGCAGTCCCACCTTTGTCAGCATATAGATTAAACTTCTTAATATTGTCGGAGTGAATTACGACTTTTCGAATCATCTTCTTTTCAGGTAAAGTGATTATTACCTCTGAACCGCCACCCCTATAGATGTATTGTGGCCCAGAAAATGCCTGTGTTTCTCCGACAGTATTTAGATTTCCATCAATCATCTGAGGACTTGTAGCCATTGTCCCATCAAGTTGCGTATAGTTTTCACTCCATTCCTGTTCTGAAAGCAATACATGACAACCTGTGGTTAAAACTACAAGTGAAAATAGAAAAATAAGAAGAGTTGTTTTATATAACATTTGGAAACTCCTATTGGCATGTGTTAATATGAGTACTTATCCCGGTTTTGTTGAAGTGAGATCACTGCTCAATATAGTTGGACACCAAAATTTCTCTATGTATTCTATAATGAGACGCGTTCCCTCCTCATGACTCACATAAGGGGGTTTGAAGGGATTATACATAGCATCTGTTAAATCCCTCGCTAAAACAGCATTAACACCCCATTTAACCATCGGTTTTATGGCAAATGAACGACCTAAAACGCACATATTCGTGTGAACTCCCATATATATGATGTTATCAATTCCTTTGTGCGCGATAAGGTTGTAGACTTCTTGACCGTTATCACTGATATAGTCCGTTTCTTCAATTAATATTTCAGGATGTTGACGGTGCCATGCCTTGTAACTGTCAGTTTCACCGGTATCTGAACCACCATCGGATGCATCAACAGGTAAGGGTGGGTCAGGCATTTCACGTTCTTGGGGTGTATCGGTGTGTGGCATTTCAATTATACGTTTACGAGCAGGATGATTTTCGTAGAAATCCATAGTGTCAGAGGGGGCATGCACTATATGTACACCGCATTCTCTCGCACGATTTAGCACGATGTTCATTCTCGGCGCCATGATGTTAACTCTCTCGGTTGCTCCCCATGACCAGTGTTCGTTCCACATATCAACAACGATGATAGCGGTTTCAGCGGCATTCCAGCGCGCCTCTTCTTCAATAATTCTCCATCCGTTACGACCGACTGTACGCGCCTCCTGTCTGCGAATCGAAAGGGAGAGTTCATTATCCGCAGAATTTGACGTATAAACATGACTCGCTAAACCGATAAACATGATTCAGACTCTCCTAATATAGTGACCGAACATTTCATCTCTTTGCGTAAAACATACGCATCGTCACCATTACTGTAATATCTTTTCCTTACACCAAAAACTTGAAAATGATACTTTTTATAGAGTTCTAAGGCAGCGGCATTCCTAACAGAAACTTCCAGAAACACTTCATCCACACCGTTCTTTTCTATGATTTCCAGAGCAGATTCCAGCAGGTATTTGCCGATACCCCGCCGTCTATAGGCAGTATCAACGGCGATGTTATAAATATGACCTTCGCCACTAAAAATATAAAAGACAATATAACCGATGACCCTCTTATCTAACTTAGCAACATACAGATATGCATGCTCTCTTTTTTTTCTAAGTTCACGTTTAAAAAAAGACTCGTGCCACGGATCTGGGAATGCTTCTTTTTCTATTCCCATGACGTGCTGAAGGTCTTCACACTGCATCCTTTCAATTTGGACTTCAAGTATAGGTTTGATGATAGTCATTTATAGAATTTTATCATTAAAATTTGATGGTGTCAAGACAGTAATGAAGAATGATGTGTAAAGTTTTTGCCATCTTTTTTCATAAGAGACGGCACTCGGAGAGTGCCTACTACTATTAAGAGCTTATGAAATCCCAAAATTGACACTTAAAAAAAGGATCGCTGATCCCTTGCTCCAGCGGAGCAATATGTCTATAGAAATAGGATTGTCAACGGACTGCACTCCAGCGGAGTGCTATGTACATAAACAGACGCATAAAGATTGTGTACCTTAACTGTCAGAATCGCGGATTATCACGGATGACTCGGATTTCGCGGATTGTTGAGTTTGTGTATCAAGGAACTATTCACAAGGGATGTCTTCTTCTGAATCGTTTGCTGATTACCTAACCTGCACCAATAAGAGATATTCTCTGCGATTATGCCAGTTGTAGCACATTCTTCCAGATTGTGCTTCTTTGTAGCCGATCAAAGGCATATAATGATCCAGAAAACCCTTCCGCGTCTTCCGTGCCAGCTTTGTTAACTGGCGCGGAATCCGCGATTCAGACAAATAGAGTGACAAAATAATTACACACCCGTGATTTATTACCTGCTTGACGATACAGACCTCCTATGATATACTCTATTTATCCATGAGAAATAGACAAAAAGAGGAGAGATATGCCACAAGCAACACAATTACCTTTACTTCTCGGAAACGGAAGCGATCAAACAGATAACGGATTCTACGACACACTCAATTTCATCCGCCAAAACGCCAACTCACAATTCGGAAAAGGCAGACTTTTCGAACGACTCATAAGAGCATATCTCCTTGAAGACCCCTTCTACAACAAACGATTTTCAGAGGTATACCTCTGGGCAGAATGGGCAGAAAACCAACCCGGATTCACACGTACTGATTTAGGCATTGACCTCGTCGCAATAGAAACTACCGGCGGCATCTGTGCTATCCAATGCAAATGCTACGCAGAAGACAAACGGGTTTCACCATCTGATATTGATTCATTTATCACATATTCCAACCGTCAACCATTCACAGCACGAATATTTGTGGATACTGGCAAAAGTTGGACTGCCAACCTAATAAAAAAGATTGATGGATTAGAACCCCCATGCCAACGGATTAGCGCAGCAGACCTCGCAAGTCGACCCGTTGCGTGGCCCGACCTCAGCCTCCAAGAACCAGATCAACTCAACTATCAACTGGAGTCGTTTAGTCTACGTGAACATCAACAAAATGCTTATGACGATGTTATCAACGGCTTCAAAGAATCCGATCGCGGTAAAATGATTATGGCATGCGGCACAGGAAAAACCTTCACTGCACTCCGAATCGCTGAAGAAATTGCCGGTGTCGGAGGTCGGGTGTTATATCTCGTGCCATCCATCGGACTCTTCGCACAAGCAATGCGTGAATGGGCAGAGCAACAGGCAATCCCACATCGTTACATCGGAATATGCTCCGATACAAAAGCGGGAAGAACTGACGAGGACGCATCCCTTTATGAACTGGAATTCCCTGTCACCACTGATGAAACCGTGATCTCCGAAGCATTACAAAAAACAGACGAAGAAAACATGCGCGTCGTATTCTGCACCTATCAATCACTCCCGAAAGTCGCTGAAGCACAAGACGCTGGGGCACCCGATTTTGATATTATCTTCTGCGATGAAGGACACAGAACCACCGGTATTGACAGACCCGACGACAAGACCTCACCTTTCGTTCTCGTCCACAATGCCAAACGTATACGCGCAAAAAAACGACTCTATATGACAGCGACACCCCGTCTTTATACACAAAGCGCGAAGACAAAAGCAGCCAAGCATGATATTGACGTGTTCTCAATGGACGATCCAAATATGTATGGTCCCGAATTCCACCGACTCCCCTTCTCAAAAGCAGTGGCACAAGACCTACTCTCTGATTACAAGGTTGTCGTGCTTGCAATGTCCGAACAAGGTGTGCAGGATACACTACACAACTATCTCAGCAATGGTGGCAGTGAAGTTAACATCAGCGATGCAGCAAAGATTGTCGGTTGCTGGCGCGCACTACAGAACCCAGAAAGAAAATCACGAGACGACGATTCAATCAAACCCCTCACACGTGCAATCGCATTCACAAACACCATCAAATCATCACAAAACCTTGTGGAACATTGGAACGGCATCATAGAAAGTGCCGTTGAAAATATGTCGGAAGACCAACGTCCCAACAACTTCAAATGCGAAACAGAACACGTTGATGGGACAAAGAATGCACTTGATAGAAAAAGACTCATTGAATGGTTAAAAGGTGATGGAGATAATGCTTGTCGTATCCTCTCCAATGCCCGATGTCTCTCTGAAGGTATTGATGTCCCCGCACTTGATGCTGTGTTGTTCATGTCTCCGCGCAACTCACACGTTGACATCGTGCAAGCGGTTGGTCGTGTGATGCGCAAAGCACCCGGTAAGGAATACGGCTATATCGTGTTACCAGTCGCAATTCCGCCAGATGTTGACCCCGTTGACGCACTCAACGATAACGAAAGGTTCGCTACTGTGTGGGGTGTCCTCCGCGCACTCCGATCACACGATGACAGACTCAATGCTGAAATCAACAAGATTGACCTTAACGACAATCCAGGTGATATTATTATCATAGAGGAAGGAGGAGGCGATGGAGGCTATTCAGATAATGGAGAACGAACGATAGATCCTGATCAGTTACTGCTGCCCTTCGGTCTTCCTGCCGATGCAATATATGCCAAAATTGTGGAGAAATGCGGTGATAGAAAATACTGGGAAAGTTGGGCAAAAGATGTCGCAGATATTTTCAAGCGACTCGTTGGACGCATAGAAAACCTGTTAGACAATCCTGATAACGCAGCACTGCAAGAGTGGTTCGATGATTTCCACACGGAATTGCAGGAAACAATAAACGACTCAATCACGCGTGAGAGTGCTATTGATATGATGGCACAACACATTATTACACGTCCCGTCTTTGAAGCACTCTTTGAAAACTACGATTTTGCCTCTGGTAACCCTGTAGCGAATGCACTGAACAAACTACAAAACGATTTTGGTGAATTCGGACTTGAAAACGAAACGCGCGATCTGGAGGGATTTTACGAAAGTGTCCGGATGCGTGCACAGGGACTTGATAATAGTGAAGCACGTCAACGGGTGCTATTAGAACTCTACGAAAAGTTTTTTGTTACTGCCTTGAAAAAGGAGGTTGAACGACTCGGTATCGTCTACACACCGATTGAAGTAGTTGACTTCATACTCCATAGTGCAAATGAGGTGTTGCAAGATGAGTTCGGACGTAGTCTCAGCGATGAAGGTGTGCATGTGCTGGACCCGTTCACCGGCACCGGCATATTTCTCACACGGCTACTCCAGTCCGATATTATCCAAGATGTCGACCTTAAACGTAAATATCGCGAAGAACTCCACGCAAACGAGATCGTCCTGCTGGCATACTACATCGCCACAGTAAACATAGAGGAGACATTCCGCGGGCGGCGCGGGGAAAATAGTAGTTATGAACCTTTCAACGGTATTGTCCTAACCGACACCTTTAATCTCAACAAAAAAGATGATGCAACCCTTTTCCCAAAAGAATGGCTACCAGATAACAATGAACGTGCTGAACGTCAACAGAAACTTCCGATTCAAGTTATTGTGGGTAATCCTCCGTGGTCAGCAGGACAGCGAAGTGCATCAGACGACAACCCTAACGTAGAATATCCAGCACTTGAAGAAAGAATTAGGGAAACGTATGTTGAGTATTCTGAAATGACAAATAAAAATACCCTTTACGATACATACAAAATGGCAATCCGATGGGCATCAGACAGGGTTAGAAAAAAAGGAATCATTGCGTTCGTTACCAACGGTTCCTGGATTGATGGAAATGCCGATGCAGGTATTCGGGCATGTGTAGCAGAGGAATTTAGTTCTGTCCACGTTTTGCATCTACGAGGAGATGCAAGAACATCTGGAGAGCGGAGACGGGCGGAAGCGGGGAACGTGTTCGGTAGCGGTTCACGAACACCAGTCGCTATCACTATTCTTGTCAAGAACCCGAAAGCGACACACGAGGGATGCAAAATTGAATACCGTGACATTGGTGATTATCTTACACGCGAGGAAAAACTGGCAACACTACGCGAGAAGGAGTCAATCTCTGGATTTACTGATTGGGATAAGATCACACCTGATAAACACAACGATTGGATTGAACAACGAAACGAGGCATTTGCACAGTTTTATCCGATGGGATCAAAGGAAGCAAAAGCGGGAAGAACAGATAATACAATTTTTGAATTGTATTCAAGAGGCTTAGCAACAGGCAAAGACGTATATATCTATAACTTCTCACGCAATATCTGTGCAGAAAACGCGAAGCAGATGACACAAACCTATCTTGATGCCTTAAAAGAACTTGAGGAGAATCCAGAACTCACAGAAGAAGAAATAGTACGAAAAAATACATCGGGTATTAAGTGGGATCGTGAACTTGAAAACAATCTAAAACGAAGGAAGAAAACTGAATTTGATGAGAGTTACATTCGAAACACTGCTTACCGACCTTATGTAGCAACAAATTGTTATGCCGATTATACATTTGTGCAGATGAAATATCAGATTGACCGTATTTTCCCAGACAGAACCAGCGAAAATAGTGTGATATGTGTCCCTGGTATCGGTTCTAAAAAGCCGTTTTCCGTACTTATAACCGATACAATGCTGGACCTCGGTTTAAACAACGCTTCACAATGCTTTCCACGGTGGCAATATCCCAAACCTATTGCTGATTCAGACGAATCTGCATCACTTCTTGACATTAACGACTCACCTGATCGTATTGACAATATATCGGATAAAGCACAATCTGAATTTTGTAGACATTACAGAACTGATAAAATTACCAAAGACGAAATCTTTTATTATGTCTACGGAATCCTCCACGCCCCGAGTTACCGAGAACAGTTCACCAACGACTTGTCCAAAATGCTCCCGCGTATCCCGTATGCCCCAGACTTCATTGCTTTTGCTGAAGCAGGATATAAATTGGCAGAGCTCCATCTCAACTACGAGACGTGTGAACAGTATCCACTCACAGTTGAGTTTCCGAATATTACCTCACCAACAGCAAATCTTGAAGATGCAGACGCGAATCTTTTTCTGCTAACTGAGAAAGCGATGCGTTATGGAGATATTGAGAGAAGATCGCTCAACATCAATGATCATGTCCGTCTAACTGGTATTCCTGAAGATGCACATCGTTATGTCGTCAACGGTAGGTCACCGCTGGAGTGGTTCATTGACCGTTATAAGATAAAAACAGATAAAGACAGCGGCATTGTCAATGACCCAAACGGTTGGTTTGCTGATCCGCGGGATTTGGTTACGTCGATTAAGCGTATTGTTTATGTGAGTGTGGAATCTGCTCGGATTATTGATGGGCTGCCGGATGAGATTACTACCAAGTAGTATGTCTTGTTTAGTGAGTGCAGTAATCCTATCATTCTTCCTTGACAAGACGTAAGAGAATATGTTAAAATTGAAAAATGTTACATCGGTGAAAACATAAAACACTGATGAAACAAACAACGTCTTAACCGGCTGCTTAAAGAAAAGAAAGTTAAGCTGGCGGCGATGGCTTTTGTGTTACTTATTGTTTCTTGTGTGTTTGGAGTGTTTATTCCAGAGACCATGTTTAATGACATGGTCCCAATTAAAGCATTCTATAAGGCTATCAAAAGTCTTCCTGCAAACATGTTGACTTCATTTATGTCAACACAATTGGCGAAATTGGTTATTCAATTATCTCGTTTCTATATTTTAGGAGGAATTCTGATGGTTAGAAATACAATAGTAAGAAGTATGCGTTTAAGAATGAGATACAATCAGCGGAGTAACACGAAAGAACATAGTGAGTGGGTTTAACACCCACATGGGAATAGGGGGACACATAAGAGGTCCCCCCTTGGATGTGTACCTAAAGTGTACCAAGAAACCTACTTGAGTTTACCTCCTTCCATTTAAAAATCCCATAAGTTCAATAATCGTCTACTAATAACCAATCAAACTTTTGGACTACTTCATACATTATTATGTTCACTAATCCTTATTCCATCTACATAGATAAACGTCCGATGCGGATTGTGTTCCTTGTGAATCCTTCACAGGACAGCATTGAGATAGTTGATCAGATCATGAGTTATAACCGGGGATTGTGGGGTGGTCGTTTCAACCCAATTATTCTAACTGATGGAAACACGATTGAAGACAATTGGTGGAAGTTTCTACGTGACGTTGACCCTGATGTTATCAAGTCCTTAGTGCCATTAGGTACCGAACTTATAAAAACATTTGAGCAATTCCTGTCTCCCTTGCAAATTGAAAACTATAAGGGAAATGAACAGTTGAGTTGGGGAACGTATGTAAATACAAGTATTTCACCTATAAGTATTGACATGAATTCACTTAACTTTGCCAATCTGAGAGGCTGGTACGGAAATCCAACTATCGCGGCTTTCGATTTAAATGAAATGGACGACGATATTGGAAAAAATTTTATTCTCCGTAATTTCGGGACATACGAACGCACGAATACAAGACACCACATAGGCAGTAGATTCCATATTCCCGTATCACTTGAAAACGCTCTTTCACAAGGAGAAGTTCCTCCAGAAGTTCATGAGGGATTTAAAGAAAACAATATACCTTTTTCCAGTGAAGTGTGCTGTAAAGACTCAACACAAAGACCTGGAAATTGGGTACTAATAGATAAAGAAAACAAACAAAGACATTACGTAGAGAAAATAAATGGTAAATTATTGATATTCCCTGAAACGCAAAACTTTAGCAAAGAATATGATAAGGTTGAGAAAGAGGTGTTCTTAATTACGGATCGAAATTCACTTCCCGATGTTTTATTGGAGCTTGCTCGCTCCCAAAATATGGTATATAGAGATCAAATCTGTGCTTTTCCTAATACGGAACGTGATGTTGAAAAACAGGCACAGAATCGTTTCCAAGTTGTTGTAGGCGATACTATAGAGGATATTGTCTATTTTTGGAATAAACCCTATCTTCTAAGCAGATGGAAACGAACGTTTATGAATCATCTGTGGCTTCCTACAGACTTAGCAACCGACGCAGATATGAAAGATGCTTTATGCGCTTGGGTTAACAAAAGTTCGTGGGCAGAAGAGCAAAACTCCAAAACAGTCCAATTTGTTAGTTTCAGCATTGAAGAAGAAGAACTCAAGAGTATAGCAAGTAGATTCCAGAATAAGCTAAGGTGGTCTACAAACGTAAAATGCTACAAAGATCCTCAAATACCGAATTTTCGCCCAGAATACCCACTATTTTCTCTGCGCGAAGACCCATTTTCTGACAGGGATAGCAGTATAGAAATTCATAGGGGACAAAGTTATACAAACATACTTGAATTAACCGAACCAAACGGCCTATCCCAACATGATCTGGACGGTCATTGGATGGCAGATTTCTATATTGAATTCACTCATGATCAGTATGGAAATAACGACGATGTAATAAGGAGGATGGATGGGAATTTCTTGTTATGGATGTATCCAAACCGCAATCATTTGACGTATCCTATGTTTGACAGATTTAGCAGAATCAGGTTGAATAGGTTTCCTTCCGTGCTGATGAAAAGAGGGGAAAAGGTTTTAAGACTTACACTTGACCAAGCGGAATCGGTAGTCAAATCGCTGTTTTATAATAGTAATCGTCTTGTGTATGTTGATAGCGATCCACGAGTTCAGGTCACAACAAGACCATACTCACATGCGAACCTATCCGATAAAGGAAAGTACTTACAAGGTGTTTTGGAACTGTTCGGTAATCTGACTTTAGCTTATGCTGTGTTTAAGAACCCATATTGGCGATCAATGTTTGACATCTTGTCTAAGAATACCAATGCTGAACAGAACATGCAAGTGTCTGTAGCCAACAAATTGAAAAAACTAATAGATGGATCGGAACCTTTGACATCTAAAAACCAAAAGGCTATTGAAGCACTTGCAGCGCAAACGGTAAATATAGCAAACAATTTAACTATAAAACAGAAAGAGTTTCCTTTAATGGCATTTGAAAGAGAAGCTAAGGAATGGGAAAGTAAGTATATAGAAAGAGTCAAATCGACAGATAACTACTCAGAAAATGACCTAATTGGTCTACGCTTTAGCTCAGAAGATATAAAAGACTCACTTTCACAATTAACAGAAAGGAATATTATTCAGATCGGAGTAAATCCGCAATGTCCAAATTGTGGTATGACAAACTGGTGTCATGTTGACGATATCGGTCAGCAATTAATTTGTCAAGGATGCAGGATGCCTTTTCCTCTTAAGCCAGAACTTGATTGGCAGTATAGGTTGAATAATCTTGTCTATGCTGCGACTGCTTCACATGGAACTATACCTCTGATTTTAGTTTTAGGTCAATTACTTGATGAAAGGAGAGACTCTTTCCTCTTTTCTCCAAATTTAAATCTATATGCTGAACAGAAGGACACCGCATGCGATGATTTAGATTTAATTGCTGAAGTAGACATCGCATGCATTCAAGATGGTAAATTCATTATCGGTGAAGTCAAAAAATCAATGAGTTTTTTTAAGAAAAAGGATTTTGATGATATGGCTGAAATTGCCAAGAGAGTAAAACCAGATATAGTTTTGTTTTCATGTATAGATAAGCAGGAACCAACTAAAAATATAACTACACATATTAAAAGAATCAAAAAAGAACTATGTCCACTTGAAATTGATGTAATATGGTATGAATTGAAATATTTGGATGGTACATACCACGTGTAGCGTAGAGTAGATTATAGTGATATTTAACAATGAATAGACATTTTTTTGAGTTACAACGTTGTAGTTCCGCAATTCATTGCGCCTATCGTGTTTGTAAGGTACACCCAATCAATTTCAGATGAGTGTATGGTAATCGGAGAATTTGCCTTTGTGTCCAATTGACAAAGGATTTTAGACGGTTTTAATCTGTATCGGATACCCTGAATCGACTGTCGGTTTCTTTGAGCTGTTTAAAGATTGATGTGAGGGTATTTATGATTTCTGAACGTCGGTGTTATGTTGGCATATTATTGAAATTATGTTATCCTTAAAAAATGAATTGGAAAGAGTTCTGGTTAAGACTTACAACAGTTTTATCTATAAAAGCGTATATTATTACAGTGTTATACTTTGCTATAGATGACCCGTTGAGGCTCTATGATTATAAGACACATTCGGTTATATATACCGAGCAAATTGTAACATTGCAAGGTATAGTTGCCTATTTAATTATTAGTATTTTAACTCCTCTCGTTGTTTGGATAATATACTTCGTAGCCCGTTGGGTATACAGTGGATTGAAAAAGTAAAGGTTTTTATTATTATTAAGGATACTTGGGCAATTGAATGGGAATCTGACATATCAGAATTTGATTAAATCAACCGTTCAATCTCTGTATTCTCCTCACGGGCCTATTTTTAGAAAGAAGAATTGTATCGTAATCTAACTGACTACTATAGGTAGTTCACATTCACGGTGATCTTGTAGCGTGCATTGGCACTTCACTTGATAAAAAACATAAGAATTGAAAGGATTGAATTATGTTACCAGATTTTCTCAAAACGAAAGAAAAACTTGGAAAGATGATCAAATCTGAAATTAAAAAAGCCCACTTCCAACATCTGGGACCTATTGCTGATATCCCTACATCAATGATGTTTGAAGGAAACAAATCAATTATTGTTCGTGAGGATGGTTCAGTTTCAGAAATGAATCCTCAAAAGATGACAGTTCAAATAGAAATTAAGGCTGAAGAATTGAAAGGAATGAATCATGAGACGGTCATTAAAAAAATCAATTCTATGGCGAAAGAAATGGCTGAAAAGCAAGAGAAATTGTCCTATGATGTAATGCACAAGGCAGTCGACAAAGTTGGCAATGTGACCTCCTCTGATGGAAAACCTTTCTCAATTGACCTACTTCTGGATGCATTAGAAAAAATGCACATCGAATTTGATGCAGAAGGAAATTCGAGCGGTTTAACCCTTGTCGCTAATCCTAATATCCCAATTGACAAAGTCCTTTCGCAAGCAGCAGGTGATCCGCGTTATCAAACTCTTATGGAGCGAAAAAGAAAGGAGTGGTATGTTAGAGAGAGTCGTCGAAAATTGGTTGGATAATACAACCGAACGGTTGTTTCAACAACCTTACTGTTACATTTTATCGGCCGATGGGCATACGATAATTCATTCTACAAGACATTCAGCTATGGAATTGGGTAAGGATGTCATAACTATTAATCAAAAAGGCATTCCTTGCGCCTTTCAGTTGAAAACAGGTAATACTACTTTACATCAATGGAGAGAAAATGTAGCTGCACAAACAAGTGATTTAGTAACTCTACAAATTAGTCATCCATCAGTTGATAATTCAAAGCATCACAAATCTTATCTTGTCACGAATGGTAGAATTGAAGAAGAAGTCAGTCATGCAATAGAGGCTAGAAATCGAGCATGGGAGCGACAAGGTTTATCTTATTGTTTAAAAACCGTTGTTCGCGGAGAACTACTTGAAAAAGCCAAAAGATTAGGAGTTGATCTGTGGCCTTCGGAATTGGCAAATATAAAGACACTTCTTGAAATGTTTCTTGAAAATGGCAAAGGCATCCTTCCAAAGTCTCAACTTACTTCACTGTTTGAATCAATTTTTGCTCTTGACGATGAAAATGCTCCATCAGAAAATCATTGCAAACGTACGATTGCAAGTACCGGACTTTTATGTGCGATAGCAACATCAAGTTTTTCAAATGAAAATAACCATGTAGCTGAGATTGAGGCATGGGTGCTTTACATTGCTTATGTCCTTGCAGTTGCGGAGAAATGGGAGGTACAAAGTAAAACATATAAAAATGAATTTGAAATAGCGACACAATCAATCTATAATTCTTTAGAAAATCTTTGTAATGAAATTAGAGAACGAGACTACCTTATAGAAGGATACTCACTGGAGGACTCTTATGTTTACGACGTTCGCGTGACGTGGTTGTTAGGGTTAATGGGTATTTATGCATTGTGGCGACGCAGCAAAGGAGAACCTAAAAACGAAACAGACGATTTTCTCCGTGAATTTTGTAAGGAAAAACGGGAACATTTAAAATTATGGGGTGAAGCTGCGATACCTCAATTTCTTTCTTTTTTTTGGTATTTCAGAAAAATCGATGGAACAAGGGAACCGGACACTTTAATTCACAACCTCATTTCATTAATATGCAAACTGAACCATCCAAGAAGCAAAACATTTCTTGCTAGTCCATACTATGAAGTAGAGACCATTCTTCCCCATATTCTTTCTCGCTTTCTTGGCCCCGCTGAGGAACCTATTGAGGAAACTCTCACAGGAAAATCTTATGCGTTAGAGGGGCTTGTGCATCTGTTTGTACGTAGAAACTGGAAACAAACTATAAAATCACTTTGGCCTGGTGCTACAAGGTTAGCACATGTATCCTTTGAACCTGAAAATTTTACCGATTTCTATAGATGGAAAAATAAAAATGGAACAAACAAAATTGTAATTCCTAAAAGGACTCAACAATGGGAAGACTTAAAAGCACTGTCCTTTGAATCAGAGGGAGCTTGCATTCCACCAACTATAAAGGAACATCCTATTCTTCTATTACTTTTCTTATGCGTTTGTCCACACCGAATGAACGCAGAAATTATAAGATGGTTGGATACCCAAATGCAACAGATTCCAAGAACATGAAACGAGAAAACAAAACAGACGAGAGATATGAAAGATTATATCATCATAAAATAAGGAGATCCTTATGTTTAATTTATCCAAAGAGGAAATTACCTTTGATGATGTAGAAGCGTTCTGTAGCGAATGGCAAGAAGGTATACGTGTTGAGTATAAACAAGAAATCACTAAGAATGTACCGAAAATAGTATCATCTTTTGCTAACACGCAAGGTGGAATCTTTATTATAGGGATCAAGGAAAATGAACCTGATGACGAAGAACCTTTTACAATTATAGGGATCCCGAATACCCGCGGAATTGAAGAACGTATTGTGCAGAGTTCCGTTATGAACATATATCCACCTGTGATGCCAGAAGTTATAATCGTTGATGTGCCAGAGACTGAAAATGTTATCGTCGTTGTGCGTGTTGATGAGAGTCCTCAAGCACCTCATGCTATTCAAAACTCAACAAGAGTTTATATCAGATTCGAAAGTATTACACAACCTTACACAAAACCCCAACTGACAGAACTAAATCACATTGAATACTTATTCAAACGGCGGCAAGACCCAGATAGCATAATAGAACCAATCATCAATGAAATAGAAGCCCGAACTCAACAGTTTTGTGACACTACAATGCGAAATATGACAGTTATTATCCGTCCTGTATTACCATACCGTCCGGTCATCTTGCCCTCAGAAATTTTTGAATTATTCCAAAATTGGGTCGGAGTAAAAAGGGTTGTCGGTGGAATTTCTTGTCTTTTGGAACCAAACAGTGAGCGAAATCTTGAACTTAACGAATACGGATTGCTATATTACAGAAGGGCACTCAGACCGGACGAAATAAGTCCTATTTACGTTCACGATTTCATTGAAGGTATTGATGGTGCACTGGATCCAGCAAAGAGGTTCTATCAGGCTTGTGATTTCTTAGGAAACATAGAAGTAACTGCGCAACTGCAAAATGTCTATGGAAAGGAACTCTCAAAAGACTTTGGGACTCGTAGATACATTCATCTACACAATCAACCTATTTGCTATAACGAGACGGTACGAGCGAAAACTTCAAAACAATATTTATCTCGTGATATCACCGATCCAACGCATCAGAGAACTATCTTTGAAGATTTAACAATGCAACTGTTGTGGGCATTCAATATACCGACAGATAGCAAGCACATTATAGACAGGGTTAGTAAACTTATAGAACCCAATATCGATACAGACACATCAGAATAAGTGCTGCTACTTTACAATATTGGAAAGTCATAGAGCGCTAATTATGTGATACTTACTTTGATATAAGGAGAACAACTTTGAATATCCAACCTCAATACCTGAATTTAAACAAATTACTTGAGAATAGACTCTTTCGTATTCCCCATTATCAACGGGCATACTCATGGAAAACTAAGCAGCGTTCCGATATGTTTAGCGATATAAAAAAGCTGAAAGACAACCCCGATAATTCACATTTTATGGCGACTGTCGTCGGCTTATGTAGAAGCACCAGAAGAATACATGAGAACGAATACCAATTTATAGAGATCGTTGATGGACAGCAACGGCTGACAACCCTTGTACTTTTGCTAAAAACTATTCAGCAGAAACTAACATCATCCCTCACCGATGAAGATAGAATGAAAGGAACCCCGGAAGCTCGCAGCGAACGAAACCTTCAAGAACTCATTGTCAAACAAGACGATCTTAGTCTTGTTTTGCTACAAACAAATCATGATCTAAGCCAATATTTTGCAAACTTCCTTAGAGACGATGAAGGTGTGCAACCTCCCCCTATTTCAGACGCCCAAACACTTGCAGACCAAGACTTACTACGTGCAATCCACGAATGCAAATCCTTTGTGGATCAATGGGAGGATACGATAGATCTACTAAGTATAATCAAGAACCAACTCCGTTTTATATTTCATGAGATTACTGACGAAGCAGCCGTTTACACTGTTTTTGAGGTGCTCAATAATAGAGGGTTGTATGTCTCTTGGTTAGATAGACTTAAAAGCATGCTGATGGCAGTTGTTTTTGAAGACAATTAAGGAAACAGTATAGAACACATAGAGGAACTCCATCAAATTTGGAGTGCGATTTATGCAACAGTTGGGCTTCAGGAAGCATTGGACACAGAATCTCTCAGATTTGCAGCAACGCTTAGACTTAACAGAGACGGAAGAAAAATACTTAGTGAGGAAGAATCATTCAAACGTATCAAATCTGATGTAGGGGATAGTGCGGCAAAAACGATTGAAATATCAAAGTGGTTGTTAGAAGTAACCAAAGCTGTCAAGCAAGTTCGCGTGGATATGCAACCCTACAAATCCGTTGTGACCAAGATCGTACATGCAAGATTACTTGCAGTCTCAATCCTGTTACGTAAATTTGGGGAAGCAGAAGAAACAAGGCTCCTTACAGAATGGGAAAAAACTGCATTTCTAATTTTCGGTTTACGTGAAAATGATGCTCGCACAGGGGTTGGTGATTATGTTAGTTTGGCTTGCGCAATTTGGAATAAAGATGATTTTGAAGTAGATGCTATTTCTACAAGGATAAATAAACTTGGAATACCATACAGGTTTAACCCTTTTGATTTACTTTGGAATGTAGACTATTATACCGATTCACAAGCAGAACTCCGATACTTATTATGTCGGTATGAAGAATATCTTGCGAGTCTTCAAGGACAACGTTTTAGCAATGAGCAATGGACACGTATTTGGGAAAAATCAGCTGCTTCATCCATTGAACATATTCTACCGCAATCAATAGGCGTACAATATAAATCGCAAGATGGAACCTTCGTACATAGACTCGGCAACTTGATGCTTTTACCTCCAGGTCTCAATTCAAGCCTTGGTAAAAAAGATCCGATAGAGAAAGCTGCAGAGTACAGGAAATTGGGACTGTTCGACGCAGTAGATGTTGCACAAACTATTGAAGCAAATGGAGAATGGGGTGAGGCCCAAATCAAAGAACGAGAAGAAGATATTTTAAATTGGATTGCAGATGTATGGGAATGGGAGTTTGATTGAACAGGAGGAAAGTAAAAGGATGACCACAGTCTGCTGAACTATAAACTACATTATCAAATACGACCTTATTATTTGCCATTACCACGAGTTATTGATATATAATGGAATTTACAAGTAAAAGGCTGCACATAGAACCTCTATCGAACAATCTTGCAGGCAGAAAAAGGGATTTTGAATAATAATTAAAAAGTATTCATCTCGGAGATTAACTATGTTCCACAGTCAAACCGAACTCTTTGAAGACATCATACTTGGCGAAGACGCAACGATGGAATTCAAAAGAGAAATGCCTCACAGAGACAGCATGGCAGATGAGATCGCGGCATTTGCGAACTCTGATGGAGGAACGATACTTATCGGTATTGACGACAACAAGGAAATCATTGGAATTGAACTACAGAAATTGGATCAGATAGAAAAAACTGTTGTAGAGATATGTGATGACAACATTGAACCCACCGTTCACATCTTCACAGAGAAGTTTCGACTTGATGATAAAAACCTATTGAGAATAAAGATCTCCAGTAGATTTTTTGTTCACAAGACTGTTAACGGGTATTTTACGCGTCATGAAAAGACTAAAAAAGAGATGTTCACAGTACAGTTAGCACGACTGATTCATGCCCGTTCACAGCCGCGCATAACGCATTTTGACACACTACCCGTCCCAAATACATATAGAAGAACATTAAGGAAATCGTTATATCAACGATTCATCACCCAAGATGCCTCTGAAGATATGATAGAAGACCTACTCTTGAAAAGAACTTTACTCGTTAAAGAAGGTCGTGAGATTCGTGCTTCTGTAGCGGGCGTTTTGATGTGTCACGATACACCTGATGAATTCCTCTATAACAGTTTTATTCAAGCCGTTTATTATAGTGGTAAACAGAAAGATGCTAACTATCAGATTGATGCAAAAGATTTTAGAGGTCCACTTGACCAACAGATTATAGATGCCTTTAAGTTTGTTCAAAAACACAACAAAGTATCAGCGCGTAAAGAAATTGGAAGAGTAGAGCAACCCCAATACAGCATGCGTGCCGTATTTGAAGCAATTGTTAACGCAGTCGTCCACAGAGATTATTCTAAAGGCGAGTCAAAAATACGCCTGTTCATGTTTGCGGATCGACTTGAACTATACTCACCAGGTGCATTAGTAAATACTGTAACAATTGAGAAATTGCCTTATAGTCAAGCCACCCGTAATGAACTCTTAGCGCGTTTACTTTCGGAAATTAATTTAGATGATGATGTAGGAAGTCAAGTGAAGCGGAGACACTTTTTAGATGGACGAGGCGAAGGTGTAGGTATCATCCTAAACGAAAGCGAAGAATTGAGTGGAAAGATACCTGAATACGAACTACATAACGATGAATTGTGCCTGACAATTTTTGCGGCAAAATCTCTCCAAGAGGACTCCGAATAACATCAAATCATCTAATATCCACCCTTCCAGCCTCAAACTACTCATGCATAAAATCTTAAAAAATACAGAATTGTGGTTTTATACTTAACACCCGTTTAATGTAAGTGAAAATGAGAAGAACCTGAAAACATCTGATTGTATACTGCATCTTTTGACGCCTTACTATAAAGTGTTCCGACTCACTCATTAAGAAGACGCAGTACTCCCTCGGCGGCAGTTTTAGCATCTACATCCCCTGTTTTTATCGCAAGCCGTAAAGCAGTTCGGATGTCTTGCTTCGCTGCCAATGTCTGACCTAATCGAACCTTCGAAATTCCCCGATTGAGGTATGCTTTGGCATCATCAGGTTTGAGCCGGATAGCGATGTCATAATCAGAAATCGCAGAAAAGTATTGTCCTAACTCCCCCTTTGCATTTCCCCGATTGTAGTATGCATCGGCCAGATTAGGTTTGAGTCGAATAGCGGTGTCATAATCTGAAATCGCAGAAAAGTATTGTCCTAAGTCACTTTTTGCATTTCCCCGATTGAGGTATGCTTTGGCATCATCAGGTTTGAGTCGAATAGCGGTGTCATAATCTGAAATCGCAGAAAAGTGTTGTCCTAACTCATCCTTCACATTTCCCCGATTGTAGTATGCTTCGGCATCATCAGGTTTAAGCCGAATAGCGGTGTCAAAATCTGAAATCGCAGAAAAGTGTTGTCCTAACTCAGTCTTCGCAACTCCCCGATTGATGTATGCAATGGCATAATCAGGTTTGAGCCGAATAGCAGTGTCATAATCAGAAATCTCAGCAGCGTATTGTCCTAACTTACCCTTCGCAAGTCCCCGATTGTTGTAAGCAATGGCATAATCAGGTTTGAGCCGGATAGCTGCTGTATAGTCTTTGATGGCACCCACATGATCGCCTAAACGGTACTTCGCATTGCCCCACAAGAGATAGGTCTCAGCAGATATGGATTGTTTACCTTGCGATAAAGGTTTTGCTAACTTTGACTGCGTCAGTAGTTTCTTAAGATATTTTGATGGGATCGCAAAATTAAGATTCTGGGCATCCAAAGCTGGATGTCCAGCAAAGGA
>JAJDZB010000049.1:0-26344 GCA_022824835.1 Candidatus Poribacteria bacterium
AAGAAACGAAACACAGTATATTATCCAATTGGGCAGCAACACGGCTTAATCTTATACCATCTAAAAAATCTGACAATAAGTCAGACGCTACAATATGGTCATTGAGAGACAAGAAAAGAGAAGATGTGCGGATAGCTGCAGAAGTTAAAGTTGGGAAACCGAGTCCAGATCAGGTTCGTAAACTTCAGACATTTATTGAGAACGATACAGCAGATATCGTTATATTGATTACACTTGAATCCGTTACCTCCGAAATGCGCAAAATCGCTGACAAAATTGAAAAGTTCAAGTATAGAGGACTCACATTTCCACGACTTCAGTTCTGGCAAATCACGGATAAGTATTTTGATGACCCTGAATCAATCTATGACGAATTAAAAATACCTGGGAAGTTACGCTTTAAACCGACAAAGAAAGATGATCGACTTTTTCCTGATATTCGATTTGATTCAGATATGAAATGATTCTGATAACATCCTTACCCGTATTCTGTGTCAATCCACTATTCTGCTATTTTTATGAATCTTCGATTGACACCCATTCGACGGTATGAATGCGCCTACTACTATAGATTATCTAAATGGATTGATAGCACCTAATCACACATATTCTTCACCACGATGCTCTGCAATCCACGTTTTCAGGGGGACATCAGCATCTGTAGGTTGCCACCACCCTTTAATATCTACGCCATCCCCCAACAACTGGCGTCGTATCGGATCGCATTTCTTAAGGATTTCCTCTGGCATAAGATTATAGTCCAGACCGCGCAACCAACGATAACTATACCCCATGAATAACACCTTGCGCGTTACATCGGAGTAATTTCTACCTCGCGAATGCCACATTCTTCGGTCGAAAAGCACAGCAGTACCACGTTTGACAAGTAAATCCATCGCACCATCAGGATCGCTTTCAGGATCACTACGTGATGGGATTTTATCAAGTTTGTGGCTACCTGGAATAAGTCGCATTGCCCCATTATCTCTGTGCATAACATCGCTTAACCAATAACTCACCTTGAGCGAAAGTCGTGGGTGTGGACGTTCCATCTCTGGAATAGGTCTGCCACCGTCCTGATGCCAACCTGCACCTTTACGGATACGTTCTGCATCAGGGGGTTCAGGCGGATACATAATGAGATGTGAGATGTAGAGTTGTATGTTCCATCCCAAAATGTCCCAGAGTAAAGGAAATACCTTCTTGTTATCAAGCAGCTCTAACAGCAGATCATCTTCAATGACAGTACGGAATTTGGATAGTAATTTGTGGGGACCTAATCCATTTTTTGCGCGTTCTTCAGCATCAATGCGATCAGCAATCTTCTCTAAAGCATCTGTCATCTCAGGACTGATTGCGTCCTCTACAACGAGGTAGCCTGTGTCGTTAAATGCTTTGAGTTGTTCTTCGGTTGCACAGTATTCAAGCCATGAGAAATCCATTATGTTCACCTATGTTGATATGGAAAGAATCCGATAAGGTTTTATATTCTGCATTCTTATTCCTCAACACGTTCAATAATCTCACCTGTTTCACGGTCTCTATAGATACGCTTCATTCTACCATCAGGCATGCGTTCATCTTTTAGGTGTGCATAACGTTCTTCTGCGTCTGCCGTATCGGTCTCTGCTTCTGCTGTATCTGTAGTCCCACGCCAATCTTCAAGTTCAACGGGTTCCCACTTTTTGGATTTCGCGGATTTATAGCAAGCATCTATAATAGCATTTACAACATATCCATCATAGAAGGTTTCTAAGGGTTCTCTGCCTTCATCCATAGCGTTGAACATATCAAGAAACATATCACGATATCCGAGTTCTGCCACCTCATCACCGACAGGGAAAAGCCAACCGGTATCACTCTCGGCTTTTTCTGCGACATAACCCCCTTGTCCGACAGCGGTGAACATCTCAAAGCCGGTGCGTAGCCAATGATTGAGCCAGATAGTGCCTTCGCTGCCAGAGACTTCATCCCGGAGGTCCATGCCGCCACGGAATGCCCAACCGACTTCAAATTGTCCCATCGCGCCGCTTTCAAATCGTATGAGTGCAATACCGTGGTCTTCAGCATCAATCGGATGTACAAGTGTGTCCGCCCAACACATCACTTCAAGCGGTTTGTTGCCCTTACCAACGAAGTTTCTGATGATTTCAATGCAGTGACATCCCATATCAACGATTGCGCCACCACCTGCCTGTTCAAGGTCCCAGAACCAATCACTATGAGGCCCAGGGTGTGTTTCACGAGAACGTACCCATAGTATTTTGCCGAGAGCACCGTTCTGAACAGACTCTAACGCCTTTAGTGTTTTGGGAGGATAAACCAAATCCTCAAGATAACCCCCGAACACACCAGCGTTTTCTACAAGGTCAAGCATCTGCTTTGCTTCTTCTGCAGTGCGTCCAAGCGGCTTTGTGCAGAGAATCGCTTTATTTGCAGCTGTAGCAAGTTCCACGGCTTTCAAATGCAGATTGTTTGGTAATCCGATGACGACAACATCCGTTTCAGGATGATTGATCGCTTCCTCTAAATCGGTTGTCGCGTTTGGGATGTTCCATTCCTTAGCAAAATCAGTTGCGCGTTCTTCACGACGTGAATATACAGTGTGGACACGATCTACACCGCGTTGGTTATGCAGTGTCATCGTGTAGAACATACCGATGAGTCCTGTTCCAAGCATCGTAACCCTATGGTTTTTCTGTTCTGTCATCTCATAATTCTCCAATGGAATTTTAATAATATAACGTAAGTTTGATAAGTCAGATTTTCCCAGGCCGGTAGGTTCGGTTTCCTAACCGAACCGGATCCTACGCAAAAACCTTTATGAACGCAATTGGTACAAAGCCGGTTCGGTTAGGAAACCGAACCTACCGACCTGGAAACATCACTAAATTGACGCCTATGGTTCGGTTAGGAAACCGCACCTACCGGGTTAGGGAAAAATAAAAATTACCGAATTACAAACTTAATCTTCAGGTTTATAAGCTGCAATCACACCCCAATCATCAACAGTCCAACAATTGTCTTTGTCTGTAGCGTGAACGCCTTTGAGGGTACCACTTCCACCCGCTTTTGTAGCAGTCCAAGTTTTTCCACCATCTGTAGTATGTAAAACAGCACTAAAGTCCCCTACTGCCCATCCGACCCTATTGTCAACAAAATGGATATCCAAGAGATTGTCAATTGAGTTTGTCTTTTGCTGTTTCCATGTTTCTCCGCCATTGTCTGTGTGTAAGATTAATCCTTCCTGTCCACATATCCATCCAGTTTTTTCATCGTGGAAGTGAATTCCGAATAGATTGTTGTCGAAGCCTGGGTCGCGCTTTTCCCACGTTTCCCCACTATCTTTTGTATGAAGGAGTGTGCCGAAAGACCCAATTATCCAACCTGTCTTTGGTGAGACGAAAAGAATGTTCTCCAAATTATTGCGGGTTTCACCGACGCGGACACGTTCTGATCTCCCTATCCATGTTTCACCACCATCGGTTGTTTTTAGGATAGCGTTTTCAGTGCCGACGATGAACCCGTTTTTTTCGTCAATCATCTGAATACCCATTAGACTGGAACGGATTCCGCCACCCCGTCGACGGGGGTTATTCTGATTAGCAGCAGCCTCGCTTCTTGCCATTTTCCGAGCCCAAGTTTTCCCGCCATCATCCGTTTTTAAAATGGTTCCTCTTGCCCCCGTAAGGAATCCAACCTTCTCGTCTACAAAGTAGATATTATAGAGTGTTGCTGCACCGCCACCACCGAAGCCTGGTGCTCCTTGTGGTCTTCTTTGTGCTTGCGCAGCACCGGGAGGACGCATATTGATCTCTTTTTTTGTCCAGGTTTTTCCGCCATCCGCTGTTTCAAGGACCAATCCATTTTCTCCAACTACCAAACCGTGTTGTTTATCCATAAAGTGAACATCGTGCAGCATCCCCTGTATGCCATCATTACGGATAATATCATCTTCACGGATGACGCTCCATTTAGCATTCGCGACTGTAAGTGTTCCAAGAGTTGTTATAGAAACGAAGAATACGAAAAAGGTGATATTTGTTCTTCTCATGGTAATCTCCTTTTATGAGGTGAATGTGCTATAGTAAAAGTTAGAATTATGGTGAAGTTTAAAAATAATTACACACTTTCGGGCCCCGGTAGGTGCGGTTTCCCAACCGCACTGGTACAGACTGTATAATTAATTCAAAGCACTATAAGTTTTGAACACCCCCCTAACCCCGCAAGCGGGGGGAAATTTTCGGTTTTATGCTGATTGAAAAGCATCATAGATTTCTCGTGCTTTTGTCTCAACACGCTCTAAGTAATTTTGACCAATCTGAGAGAGGTAAAGTTCGGTCAGGTCACCACTTGTTTCACCGAAGACTTTTGCGAATCTTCTGCATTCGTCTTTGTCATGTCCAGAAGCGTAGGCTTTCGTCTTAGCATCTGTGCCAGATTTCCGTACTTCTACGAATTTATCTGTGAACTTTAGATAACTCCCATCTCCAACGAATTGGATATTCTCCAGATTAGCAAATTCAAGTTCCGGTAGTGCATCAGACAAGATGGCGCGTGCTTGTTGCATATCTATTTTCCCTTCGTGCAGCGCAATAGCAATACCGAGAAAGAACAGGTCATTCTTGTCACGTTTTGCTTCACCTTCGCGCTTTGCTTCTCGCAGCTTATCCGGATTCGGTTCAGACTCGTTGTAATAGGTTATATCTTCACGGACATCACACCTCGCAGTGATTTTACTTTCATGAAATACAGAAGCGAGGTAGTCTGACAAAGGTATGTTTTGCTGTTTACAATGCGCTGCGAGTGCTGTGACCAAAACCATAGATTCACCAGCAGACTTTTCCCGCATTGCAATTGCAACTCTTTCACCCTGACTTTTAATCAGTTCTTCTGGACCCGTAATCATACCGCCGCTCTCTTCACCAGCAAAGATAAGTCGTGGTTGCACCCCCAAACTAATGGTTTCACCATAAACATCTTGTATAGAAACTGCTTGGTCAGGTGAATCGGTAATCTGTTTCTCAATTTTCTTCATTATGGATGCGATCTCTTTGAAACCTACAGGTACGTTAATCACATGCACACTATTTGCTTCACCCCATTGATCCCAAGCGAGTGCAGAAGGCGTGGTCTTTATCATGAAACGCGGGTGATTGTCCCAAAGTCCAGAGGTTTTCAGCTGCTTTGCATAAAAGTCCATCAACATTAGGAACGCTTGATTAGGGGTAT
Organism: Candidatus Poribacteria bacterium; assembly: GCA_022824835.1. GTDB lineage: Bacteria > Poribacteria > WGA-4E > WGA-4E > WGA-3G > MSPOR6. The sequence goes on from JAJDZB010000049.1 coordinate 5,233, forward strand.
ATATTGTCAGCAGTCTATCATCATCAAGCGTTAGATAATCAACACCGAGTTTTTGTAAGGTATCCTCTCGGTCTATACTCTCTATCTGACAGACGATGAGTCTGTCACCGTCAGGGTCGGTAGCCTCAATGATCGTTCCGATGGGCTGATTTTTGAGTTTTGTTGCGTAGTCAGCAGATTTAACAACGTCAAGGATACTAAAATCGCATCCGAGGTCGTAAAATTCTACGTCACCGGTTTTCGGATTACGATCCAGTTTTCCGATATTGTGATAGAGCGGGTCTGCATCAACGTGAAGCCAACGGACAGAGTCTGCGATACCTAATCGTTCAAAGATAGCACGCATTGGACGATACATACATCCACCGACACAATCAACAACGATGGGAGGTTTAATCTCCCGTATAAGCTTGAGATTGGTATCTGTGGCAACCCCGCTTTTGAGATAACCGACATAAAGATGCACCCCATCATGCAGTTCGTCTAAACGTTCAAAATCAATGTGTTCATCGTCAATTGCGCTGAACTGGATAGGATAGCCGTCTGTTTCAGCAGTCGTTAATATGTCCTTGATTTTCTTGACGAATTGCATAGATTCTTCGGGTAGATATTGACTACCCTGGTTGTTAAGGTCTTTTGTAGCGTTTTTTGTGCTTACGGAATGACTTGAGGTGACATGTTCACCCCCATCTAAGTCCAGCATGAAAATTAGGAACGATGCCATCCATATCGGTAGCGTGCCGAAGTCTTTCGGGACATACGTGCGTATACCTTGCGCTGCTTGTATGCGAGCGATGAATTCGACATATTTTTGTGAGTTGTAGCGTACTTCACATCCTGCCAGTTTTTCTATCGCCAATTTTTCTATCGGATGTCCATCTAATGCTTCCTTTATTACAAGGCTTTTGCCGAGTGTTGCTAAGATGATTCCGACCTGATTTATGGGAAAGCGCGTATCCCACGGATAGAGAATATTCTGAGGTCCACGTATCCCTGCCGTTGACACTTGTGCTTCCTTTGCATAGTTTTGGAACCATTCCTTTAGGTTCAGTTGTTCAATTAATTCCTTGTTTAGTAGGAATGTGAATGGTTCAGGGGCATCTTGTGGAAAGAGCGGAGTCTTTATAGAGTCGGGTGTATTCTGCTCCACCACTGCGAAAAGTTGTTGCTCCGTTCGGTTACGTTTCTCAAGGGACGCTGCATCTACAGCAATTACCATCTGCACACTCCATATATATATATGCTAATTAATAACGTGAAAATCAGAAACCTTTAATTTTTCCCCGCCGTGTTGTCAATTTGTCATTAGGCTCAACTGACAGAAATGCATCCAGTCCATCTCCCAATGCTGCAATCTCATTTTCACTTAAATTCCGTGAAAAGACAGCGACATCATCAATCGCACCGCCATATCCTTCACCACCTTCACCGCCAAGTCGGTAGGTCTCATTTGCCCCGCGGGTTTCTTGAAAGTCTGTCTCTATAGCCAACTCACCATTAATATATATCCTGTAGTTCTGTCCATCACTTTGGACGACAGCATGACTCCATTCATCCTTTTTGATTTGACCAGCATCAGTCTGACATAGAACAGTCCAGCCAGCGACTTGGCCTCTCCATGACAATAAACCCTGAACTGTGTTAACAAATAAAGTATTGTGTCCTGCTGCGGTGGGTAGACTTCGCCATATCTGTTGCCATTCACCACCTTCAAATGTAGGATTTATCCATACAGAAAGCGTAAAAGGGTCGGTTTTGAATAGATCCCCATGTAATGATTCAGTTACCATCATCTCAACATGTGCACCGACATCAAGATGAATGGCATCTCCAAATTCTCCTTTATCCCAATTAGAACCGCCTATTATCTCACCATGGTTTTCGTTTCCAGATGAATCATCTGCATCGCCATCAAATGAATAGTATGCTACTAAAGCATCTTCTGCAGTTACACCTGAAATTAAACCCATCAGGAGTACAGAAGATATCAATAAACATAGTAATTGTTTCATTATATTTCTCCTTAAATGACTTAGTGAATTTATGTAGTCTATACATAATTGTGCAAATAGGTCCTTAGTTCACATGATAACATGTACTGAAACCATACTAACATACCTGATAAAAAAAGTCAATTGGGAGAAAGTGGGGATGTGTAAAGTTTTTGTCCCAAAAGTTTGTTACTATAGAAAAAGGATCGCTAAACTTTTGCTCCAGCGGAGCAATATGTCTATAGAAAAAGGATTGTCAACGGGCCGCACTCCAGCGGAGTGCTATGTACATAAACGGACGGGTAAAGATTCTGACAAAAGAGGTGACAATAATTTTACATCTCCTAGACGTCAATTTGGCGATTCCCAAGACCATGACTGTAGCACATTCATCCCTGATTGTGCTGTCTTTCTCCAATCACCATAAGCGTCAATTTAAGGAGATTCCCTCTTCTTTGCGGGTTATATAAAACCGATTCTATCCTCATACCTTTCGCACCGCTGGTGCTTGGGTTTTCGTGTGATACGTTCTCTATACACCTCCCGCACTGAAATCAACGCTATGAATGCGCGTATGGCATTCAGCCAAATCAACGCCAAATGCGCTTGGACGAATACGCGTTTGGTATTCGTCATGATTTGGCGGGTGCTGATATGCGATTTATAAAATCCTCAGAGAGGCGAAAGGTATATAGTCCATTTTGATCCAACCAATAGCAAGCCCCAGAGGGGCGAAAGGTGTATCAAACGCACTAACGTTATTCACTAAATTGACGACTATAGTGACAAAAACTTTACACATCCGAAACGTCAAATGCATTGACAACCATTGTAAAATAGGTTAACATATTATGTTTTCAATTGTTTATACCCTTCGCAAATTATATAAATAGACAGTTCCATTCTATGACACTTCGGCTTGTTAACTTCAAGGAAGAATGCCATGAAAAAAGAATTATCCAACTACATAAAATCCCCAAAGGACTTTGAAAGATTCTGTAACCTTTTCCTTAAAAAAGAGGTGTCTTCCTTTGTAACAGTTTATGGGGCAGAAGGACCTGATAAAGGTATTGATGCGGAATACAACGGAGATTATACAGATAGAAACGGTAACAAAAGAAGTGGACGTTGGATTTTTCAATACAAGTTTTCTGATCCAACTAAAGATAAGAATCATGCGCGTAGAAGCCTTATTACTGCTATGGAAGGCACTAAGACGAAAAAAGGTGAATTGGAGAAAGCTAACGATGCAAAATGTGAACACTATGTTCTGATGACCAATACCTTGCTTACACCGGAGAATATCAGCAAAATTGAAAACGCTAAAAACGATAAAGGATATACTTTTACGTTGACGTGTTGGGATGCCGAAAATCTCATTACGATGCTTGATGAATTTCCCTACATTCTAAATTCATTCCGAGAACCACATCTTCCCGTATTCCTTTCTTGTGAAGATATGTTCCGCGATCAACTCAAAGGCGACCATAGGCTCTTGAGATACGACTACGATACTTTTGGACGAGATAATGAAATTGACCAATTTAGCTCCTTTGTTGAAGACACTGACAAAAGATTGTTAGTTATGTCCGGTAGCGGTGGCATCGGTAAAACCAAACTCGCAATTGAATTTGCAAAAACGGTCGAACAAGAACATCATGACTATGAACCTCTGTTTGTTCAAATTGCCGAAGATAGTTTTGAAAATGCGTTGGCAGATATTCCACCGAATAGAAAGTATATCTTCTTTGTAGATGACGCGCATGACTACTTAGATAACCTCGGTGGTATCAGAATATTGCTGAATAGCTCAGGTTATGATGAATCCAAGGCAGTTCTTATAACACGGAAACCGTTTAAAGCATCTCTGAGAGGGATTTTCTTATCCACGCTACTAGATCAGACTATTGGTGAAATTGAGGTTGAGAAACTATCATTTGAGAAAACTAAAGAATTTATTCAGACACATACACGCATTCAAGACAATGCTTTCTTGAATGAATTAGCAAAAATGGGAAGAGATACACCATTAATTGCTGTAATGGTGATATACCTGTACAATAAAGGTGTTGATCTAACCAGCTTAACAGAAGATGAATTCGTAGAACACGCCTTTGAAACCTATTTAGATGACATATTCAGTAAACACTTACCAAAAGCTGACAAAAAGCACCGTGACTTGCTTAACTGGCTTAGTGGGATAGCACCAATTGATGTTGAAAACGAACAAATTAGTGAAAAATTATCGGAACTCTTAGAAGTAAAGTTATATGAGATAAATCAGTACCGAGACACCTTGAAAAACTACGGACTACTTGTTCAGTATGGAAGGAAGCAACGAGTATTTCCTGGACCACTCAGCGATTATATTTTAGAAAAAGCATGTTTCCTGTCCGGTGGTCAACCTTCCTCTTTTCACAATAGTTTATTGGAAGAATTCCTACCACTTTTCCCAGTAAATCTCATTAAAAATCTTGCTCGTGTGGAAGCCATTGCAGGTAAAAAAGGTCTTCTTGACGAATACATTGATTCCCTTAAAAGCCAAGCATTTGAAGGAGACAATGCAGTTCGGGAACATGTCTTAGAGAATATGGAAGGTATCTCTTATTTTCGTCCTGACGATGCAATTGAAATATTCAATATCATTCTGGATAATCCAAACACTAAAGACTTTGTGAGGACCAATTTAGGTATACCATTCACGCTTACCCATCAACACCTATTAGAAAAAATTGCAAAGGAAGTGCAGAAGACAGTTTATACACTCTCAGGTTTTCGTAAGACACTAAAGGTAATTCGTAAACTGATTCAAAAGAAAGATCTTAATCTATCCAATTATGATACTCCCCAAGCGTCATTAAATAGAATGGCAAGCTTCCATACTAACAAACCCAGTATATTTCAAATGGAAGCTCTTAAAGTGTTTGAAGTGTGGAAAGAGAGAAATGAACCTGAACTCATTTTGGCTCTACTCAATGCCCTTAATTCAATGCTCGTGTTGGATTTCAGTGAAACATATAGCGAAGGTGCTTCTGTTAGGTTCGGTTGGCACCATTTAAGGTATATTCCCGAATTAATCCAGATCAGAACGAAAGCGATTGACATAATTGCTTATATCCTAAAAACATCAGAACATGGTGTTCTCAGAAAAAATGCAGTAGATTCTATTAACCGTGCTATAAATCCTTTAGAAAGTCCATTTCGAAAGGGAATGGAACAATCAGATAAGGATCAATTACACAAAGAACAAAAGCGGTTATTTGACATAGTAGCCAACCACATGCAAGAAGAATCTGATTTCACTGTTCTTAATGCAATAGATCAATTCCTCAAAGGATATGCAGAAAACGAACATGTAGAAGGTTTTCCGAGAAAGAGAGCAGCAGAATTACTTGAGAAATTCAGTGAACATGAGATTTATGAAAGATACCTTTTATATCGCCAATTTACGGGACAATTCCGTGACTGGGATATAAGCGAAAGTCCCGAGAAAACACAAAAATTCTTGAAAAAGTATATCGCAAAGTATACCCCAGCAGAACTCGCAAAGTTAATGTGGACCTATATAAAAAATGCCGAAGATGGGAAAGAATATAGAAGTCCAACAGATGGCATTTGGGAAGAAAAAGGATGGAATATTGGAAGTGCTACCTTTTTACTCAGATCAGTGGGAGAACTTAACCCAAAATATGGAATCGATTTATTAAGTGAAATTGTTGCTTGGAAGATAGATGAATCCCAATGCGCATCAGGATTGATCAGCGGTATGCGGGTATCCGATCAAGATTTAGCACAGAAAGCAATTCACAATCTCTTAAAGCAGGACAGTATCATTTCTAAACGTGTTATTGCAAGAAGTTATTATGGGATAAGTAGAAATAAACAGGACATTGATAAGGGAGATTTGAATATTTTAGATCAATTGTCTGAAGTGCCAGATTCAGAATTGCACACTTACATAGCACAAACCCTTCCAGGTTTCTTTGGTGTGGACACAGAACTTGTCCTTGAGATTTTAGTTCGGTTATCTACCGATGAAACACCAAGAGTGATGAGAGAAACTATCAGAGCACTCTCCAATGATAATCTCAAGTTTTCACCACAGAAGCATTTGGAAACATACAAGCAACTTATGCTAAACTGCATAAGTTTAGAACGACTTGATTATGAATCTAATCGAGTACTCCACACCATCTTCAAGCACGACCCAATCTGGGTCATTTCATTTTTTGAGGAACGAATTGCTTACAAAGAGAATATGTCTGACCGTACCGATTCATATAAGTATGACGCAGTACCCTACCGTCCACACTATCTATTTGATAACATTGACTGGCATGAGAAGAACGCGAATGCAGCGTTAAGGCGCGTGAGAGATTGGCTACTTAAATCCTCAAACGTACTGAGATTTGAGGCACCTAAACTGCTTACATCAATGCTCAGCGGAAACGAATCCCGGGGTAGTGATGTCAAGATCAATAGTGCCATGAAAAAACTTTTTGAAGAGTGGATAGACTCAGATGATATTAAACTAATGCAGAATGCTGCTTATCTTATGCAGGGTTTTCATACAGATGCTATTTTTTATTCGCTTTTAGAGAAAGTTCTCATAAATAGTGAGGGCAATAGAGACATCCGGAGTGCTTTAACAGCAGCATTGTATTCTGGAGGTGGATTCAGAAGCATCGGAGAACCTCCGCCTCGTCTTGTAAAACGCATCAAAGACCTTAAAACATTGCAAGATGGAACACAATCTCCCTATGTTACACAATTTACCGAGGATCTTATAAAAATAACAGAGCAAGATATTGAAAAACAATTACAAGAGGATGAAGAATTTCTTGAAGGAGAAGAATGGTAAATCTAACGCATGAACAGATCCTCCTTCAGGAAATTGACAATCTTGCTTCTCAAAATCAAATTCAGAATTCCGCAAATTTAACCCCACAGGATGTTGAATCAAAAATTGTGAGATTAGTTCAACAAACTAAACAGCGGATTAAAGCAGTAGAGTTCCATCTAAATTTAATTGAAAACATGGACTTTGACTATTATTTGAAAATCCAGTTTTCTCAACCATCAGAACCGGAAGCGTTACTACCACCAAAAACCTTTATTGATTTTTCAGGTCAGGATTCCGTAGATGTTCAAGTTGAATTATTGGAGAATAAACATAATACTCAACATGAAGAATCCGCGTTAGTTATTTTCATTGTTCTGAACGGTTTCTTTTCTAATCTGGTTAGTTTGGATGATTGTATGGCAAAAATCATCAATATAGTTTACAATCTTCTTCAGACTGACCGACAGAGTTACAAAGTGCCTCAAGCGTTAAAAAATAAAATGCCGCAGGGTAATTTAACCGTACATTTACAGACTTTTTATCCGATAGATCAGTCTGGAAACAGAGACAAGACAGGTTCTCCTTTCAATATTGCAAGAGAAATCAGAAACCAGTTAATACATGGTGATTTAGACAGTGTAGTTCATCCTCTATCTCCTCTTTCAGGTGTTACATCTGATCCTAAATTGAATTTCTACAATTTTTTCTTTCCTCCTAACACACTCCCAACCAGTCCTACTACAGAAGTAATCACTTTCTGCAAGGATGTTTTTCAAGAGACAGTTGGTTTTGTAGATAATTGTTACAGATTAACCTGTGATGATCTTCAGCAAAGCGGAGTTCTTCCAGTTTAGTAAATCACAGATTTCTAATGTCAGAGAACTTGAAAACGAAAAGAATTGCTATACACTATATACTTCCTTCCACATCCATACCTCCGTATTTCCCTTGACTTCAAACCCAAAATTATGCTAAAATTAGTAAAATTTAAAAATACCGGTAAGAGTCCCGCTTTATGTCACAAGATCAAAGCAACATATCAGAATCCCTACAAAAACTACAAGACCTACTCCAAAAACTCTTCCGTGCCGACGCCGCTGACCTTGACTTCGGAATCTACCGTGTCATTAACCATCGGCGCGAAGCAATCCAAGACTATATTGATAAGGAACTTCCAAAAATTGTTCAGAATGCTCTTGACTCAAACACTGAAGCAGCGTCTGCACTTGAACACATCACCAAACTTGAAAGCGAAGTCCAAGATTTTAGCAGCAATCTCGGAGAAGATATATTAGATGCAGATGGGAACCTTATAAATGAGAACTACAAAGATGCCCCTGTTGTAAAGAATTATCTTGAAGCGAAGGAGAATCTCGGCTCACCACAAACCCCCGACCAACGTTCAGATAATGTGTTCAATCACCTCTATACTTTCTTTTCACGTTACTACGATAATGGTGATTTTGTTCCACGTAGACGTTACGCACAAACTGAACGTTACGCAGTGCCATACAACGGTGAAGAGGTATACCTCCACTGGGCAAACCGAGACCAGTATTATGTCAAAAGCGGTGAACATTTCTCCAATTACAGATTTAAACCTAATCCTAAACAAAACACTACTGTCACCTTTGACCTCCAAAATGTAGACATTGAAAAGGATAACGTCAAAGGCGTTAAACGTTTCTTTATCCCATTATCATCAGAAACAAAATACAATTCAGAAACCGATGAGGTTTGTATCCCATTTGAATATCGTCCACTCACTGACGACGAGAAATCTCGCTACGGCACCCGAGACCAGCAGGAAAAAATCATTGATGCAGCCGAATCAGAAATCATGGAGAATTTGACAAACCATTATAATGTCCTATCTGCCCTCGACTTTCAAATTAACGATGTGACCAGTCTCAAAAAACACCTTAGAACCTATACTCGCCGCAACACCGCAGACTTCTTCATTCACAAAGACCTAAAGAAGTTTCTCAATCGCGAACTGGATGTCTATATCAAAAACGAAGTGATACCGATGTCCTCCCTTATTTTTGATGATGTCAATTTCAATGATGATGACCTAAAGAAAGTAAATTGGATTGAAACAAGTAAACTTGTGCATAGCATCGCTTCCAAAATCATCGATTTCTTGGCACACATTGAAGAATTCCAAAAACGTCTCTGGCTCAAAAAGAAGTTTGTCCTCTCTACCGATTACTGCTTTACGCTCGACCATGTGTCTATAGAATTCTACCCTGAAATCGCAGAGAACACAGCGCAACTTAAGGAATGGAAAGACCTTTTTAGTATTCACGAAATAGACAAAAACCTCCTCAATACCGAATACACCGAACCGCTCTCCGTTGAATTCCTCAAAGAAAATCCAAATCTTGTATTGGATACTTGCCACTTTAATTCTGAATTCAAGGATCGCCTCTTATCACATTTTGGTGATCTGGATAATGAGACAGACGGTTTGCTAATTCACGGTGAGAACTTTCAAGGACTAAACTTGCTGACTAAAAAAAATCATAAATCCTTGAAAACAATATACATTGATCCACCATATAACACAAATGCTTCGGCGATTCTTTATAAAAACAGCTATAAAGATTCGTCATGGATGTCGTTAATGGCAGATCGGATTACATTGTTAAGACAGTTCATGCTGGATGATGGAGTGATCTGTGTGGCTATTGACGACGTGGAAGTTTCAGCACTTAGATTTGTGTTAGGTACCCTTTTTGAAAAAGAATTGGGAATTGCGACAGTACGATCTAACCCACAAGGTCGGTCAAGTAAAGGAAATTTTTCTCCAGTTCATGAGTATGCACTTTTTTATGGAAGATCAGACGCATACCCCGGTAGTTTACCGAAAACAGAGAAGCAAAAACGTAGTTTCCCATATCAAGATGCAAAAGGTAGATACTTATGGGACAATCTAATTCGCCGACCACCAAAGGATGAGCGTGAGGATAGGCCGCGTCTATATTATCCAATTTACGCGCAAAAAGATAATACTATTCGTATTCCCAAAATGACTTGGAACGAGGAAATCCGAGCTTATGATATTTTAGAGCAACCGAAAAAAGATGAAATCATAGTATGGCCTATAAAAGAAGGTGTGGAAAAACATTGGCGACGGGGATGGGAAAAAGTGTCAAAGGAAATAGAAGATTATGAAGTTCGTAGGGGGGAGAATGTTCGTATTTATTTTAAGTTGCGTATGAAAGAAGCAACCCCACCTAAGACTTGGTGGGATGAAGGTAAGTATGCTGCAGCACGTTATGGAACAACTTTATTGGAACAAATGCTGGAGAAGAAAATCTTTGATTTTCCAAAATCAGTATACTTGGTCTCTGATTGTTTGCTAGCTTGTTGTTTAGACAAAAACGAGACAGTGTTAGATTACTTTGGGGGATCAGGTACTACTGCTCATGCCACCATCAACCTAAACAGACAAGACAAAGGTAATCGCAAGTACATCCTCATTGAAATGGGACATCATTTTGACACTGCATTAATGCCACGCATCAAAAAAGCCGTTTACGCCGAAAAATGGAAAAATGCGAAACCTGTTTCCCGTGATAGCAGACTCTCCCACATCATCAAATACCAGCGCATTGAATCCTATGAAGATGCACTTAATAACATAGAATTCAACGAAACTGACCTGAATATCTTACTACCTGACGAACACCGATTGCGTTACATGTTGGAAAGCGAGACAAAGGAAAGTCCAACATTGCTAAACATCTCCGAACTTCGAAACCCGTTCAGTTATCAACTTAACATCGTCAAAGATATGCAAACGCAGAAACAAGATATCGATTTACCCGAAACTTTTAACTATCTAATCGGTTTATCTGTGCAAACTCGTCAGTGCATGTATGACAATGATAGACGTTATCTGGTATACAAAGGCACAGTTGGACAAAAATCGGTTGTGGTTATCTGGCGTGAAACTGCGGGGTGGGATCAAGAAAATTATGAACGAGATTATAACTTCATTCAAGAAAATGAGCTCACAGAAGGGGCAAACGAAGTATATGTCAATACAGACTCCATTGTTCCCAATGCAAAACCTTTAGATCCACTTTTTAAACGATTAATGTTTCAGTAAGAATGACACTGATTATTGTTTTTCTTGACAAACAAAATAACGGCGATTATTATTAATCTGAGATGCGGAAGTCCTGGCAGAAGGAGCAATACCTGCTGACTGTGTAAAACATAAGTTTGAAGTGTACTGATTGAAACTTTACAAGAAATGGGAGAAATTGCAATGTCAAATAATCAAACACAACCCATCAAAATGGCACCCTATAAAATTCAGACTGTTTCCCTTGATGAACTTGTATCTGGGAGTGAATTAATAGAGTTCTTGAGAGTAGAAATACCCTACGGAGAAGCTTATGGAAGAATCCCATTCGCTCGAGTTCTATACGCATTTAATGGCATTGAACAAGAAAAGGCTGTTCCGATAGACCTTGATAAGGGGGCATTCAGCGACACAAGTTTTGAAAACGTGTTCAAGGACGAAGAACTCGAAAGAACATTCCGGGAAGTCGCCCCTGAAGTTTTTCGTAATGCTGCGCCACAAATCGTTGAAACAGTTAGCAAAGCTGCCGCTTTCCGACAATAAAGTACACAACAGATATGCCCAGAAACAATCCACAACGCAAACTTGAAAATCACCTTATCCTCCACGGTTGGCTAAACAGTCACTTCGGATACAAAACTACGCGCGACCTACTCAGTGCTGTAAAAGATGAAGAGGAGGGATTTAACCCAGATGGACATTCTCCCATCTGTCAATTTCTCGTCTCCCGTGTAGCACCAGACTCAGAAATAGCGGAAGCACTCCCAACCTATGATGCCAACATCAAACGGCATCTATCAGCCATAAACAACAAGCGCACACAACCCATTGTCCTACGCTATTTTCAATGCCTTTCCCTGCTCTACGCTGAGATTTTCTTAGACTGGAAATACAACAGACAATCCCAATTCCTACTACAACTGAACAGTTTCGTGAAGAGACAAAACATCGAGAAAGATCCTGGCGATGAAATGGATTCAGAATTCACAGCATCGGATATAGATAAACTTGCTTTTTGGATGGCAACTGGGGCAGGGAAGACGCTCATCATGCATATCAACTACCATCAGTTTCGCCACTACTGCAAAGAGGAGTTGGATCATATCGTTCTCATCACACCCAACGAGGGATTAAGCGAACAACACATGCGTGAACTTGCAAACTCCGATATCCGATGTGAACGTTTCAACGTAGAAGGCAACCGTCTCGCGCACTCCGACAACACAATCCAAGTCATTGAGATTACGAAGTTAGTAGAAGAAAAGACAAGCGGCGGTGTTAGCGTTCCAGTTGAGGCATTTGAAGGAAATAATCTCATTTTTGTTGATGAAGGACATAAAGGCAGTGGTGGTAAAGTGTGGCGTGCTTACCGAGAAGCACTCGCCAAAACCGGTTTCACTTTCGAATACAGTGCAACCTTTGGACAAGCACTCGCCGCTGCAAGCAATGCCGACCTTATTGATGAATACGGAAAAGCAATCGCTTTTGATTACTCCTACCGCTATTTCTACGGAGATGGATACGGGAAGAACTTCCGTATTCTTAACGTCAAGCACGACGATGCAACACAAACCGAAACACTTCTCATGGGCAATCTTCTCAGCTTCTATGAACAGAGACGTTATTTCAGGCAAGAACACGACACAGTTCGAGTCTACGGTTTAGACCCGCCTTTATGGGCATTCGTTGGCAGCAAGGTCAACGCTGTCTATACCGAAAATCGTCAATCACGTTCCGATGTCCTTAACGTCATCCGTTTTTTGCACCAATTTCTAAAAAATGAAGATAGGTGGGCATTAAACACCATTGAGAAAATTCTCAACGATGATGCCGGTTTAAAGGATGAAAACGGTACCGATGTTTTTAGAAACAAACTCAACTATCTCAAAAGACTCAACCAAACACCATCGCAACTATACACCGGTATCCTAAAGGAGGTCTTCCATACAGACTCAAGTGGTGCTTTACATCTCTCCGATGTCAGAAACGCCCCCGGCGAAATCGCATTGAAAACCACCAGTGGCAACCAATACTTTGGACTTATCTACATCGGAGATACGTCCGCCTTCAAAAAACTTGTCAAAAATGACGATGCGGATATCAACATGGATTCTGAAGATGTACTAACAGAAAGCCTTTTCAACGACATCAACAAACCGAATAGTGACATCAACATCCTTATCGGTGCCAAGAAATTCATTGAAGGATGGGACAGTTGGCGTGTAACTGCTATGGGACTACTCAACATTGGTCGACAGGAAGGTTCGCAGATAATTCAACTGTTCGGTAGAGGAGTCCGTCTACGCGGTAGGAATATGAGCCTTAGACGCAGCACACCTGACGATACAGAACGTCCACCAGATCTCCCACTTTTGGAAACGCTTAATATCTTCGCTGTTCGGGCAAACTTCATGGCACAATTCCGAGATTACCTTATGCGGGAAGGTGTTCCAACTGAAGAACCTGTTAGACTGGAATTGCCGATTAGACTCAATACAGATCACCTTGAAAAACGTCTATATACTTTAGATGTCCAACCTTATGATACAGCAGCGAAAGGACAATGTGTTCCACTTGAAGTGATTCCTGGTCCAACTATCACCCACACTACACAAAGTATTGAAATAATCGGCAGTAGTTTACAGGCAGGTATACAAGGTAGTAGTGCGCAAGCAGCACATGAAACAACAATACCAGATAAAAGCCTAAAACTCATCAATTGGGAGAAAATCTACTTACAGTTGCTTGAATACAAACACGAAAAATGTTACACAAACCTTATATTTGATACTGAGATTCTCAAAGAAATTCTCAATCCAGAAAAACCCGCGTATAAACTCACTGTCATGAACGAATCCGAGGTTATTCCGACCACGCTAATAGAACTTGATCAATTAGAGGAGCTTATCCTAACACTGCTCCGCAAGTATATCTCCAAATTCTATAGCATCATACAGAAACGTTGGAATAATGAAAGGTTACGGATAAAAGTTCTTGACAAAGCAAACGGTAATTTTCCAGATTGGAACGTTTCCATTCCTCAAGAAGAGGCAGGTACCCTTAAACCCCAAATAGAACAACTTATAGAAAGTGGTGCTATTTATGGACCCGATCTAACAGATCTCCCCAATATCCATAACGAACGACATTTATACCAACCCCTTTTGACAGTAGGTGGCGTAGAAACAGCGTTACGCACATCCCCGCCTGCATTGGAGGAAAGTGAGGAACACTTTGTTCAAGACCTACGCAGTTTTGTACGTCAGAACCATCAGGAACTTCTCACTGAAAAAGATGTCTTCCTTTTACGCAACCAGAGCAGAGGTAAAGGAATCGGTTTTTACCAAAATGAAGGTTTTTTTCCGGATTTCATTTTATGGATACTTGATGGTGCAAAACAACGTATCGTATTCATTGAACCACACGGCATGATCTATGATGCTATCAATGAGAACAACGAGAAAATAACGCTTTTCAAAAGATTTCACACACTTTCTCAAGAACATTTCAGAGGTGAACATGTGTTATTGGATGCCTTCATTATTTCAAGAACCAGCCTACAAGACCTACAACGTAGATATCCTGATATCAGTAAAGAAACCTTTGCAGAAAATTGGCATATCCTCTTCAGAGACCCTGTAAATCTCGCCTATCTAACCCCAATCTTTCAAGATAACGAACAAAACACTGAATAGTCCCGCCACGAAATAAATTCCCTTGACAAATACCCCGATAACATATTTAATTAAATAGGTTACTGCAAAGATATTATGCTGACAGCACATCAACTATAAACCAATATGGGAGATATCAAATTACATGAATATTGAGAAACGACTTGAAGAATTAGGAATAGAATTACCGCCTCCTGCTACACCGGTAGCGAATTACGTTACGACAGTGCATACAGGAAATCTTGTCTTTACATCAGGACACGGTCCCGGTGATGGTGAAGGAAAAATCTATAAAAGTCAACTCGGAACAGACGCAACGATTGACGACGGATATGAATCCGCACGGCAGGTGGCACTCGGTTTGATAAGCACACTGAAACATGCGTTGGGTGATCTGGATCGAATAAAACGCGTCGTAAAGGTAGTCGGTTTTGTGAATTCCTCCGCAGATTTTATTGATCAACCTGCTGTTGTCAATGGGGCATCAGACCTTTTTGTTGAAGTTTTTGGTGATAAAGGTAAACACGCACGTTCAGCGGTCGGTATGTCACAGTTACCGGGTGGTATTCCGGTTGAAGTGGAAATGGTCGTTGAAATAGAAGATTAATAGCGTTATGAAAGAAGAAGGATATAATGGCAGTTCAAATTGTTAAACCCCGCATCCGCGGTTTTATCTGTACAAACTCGCATCCTGTTGGTTGTCGTACCAACGTGCAAAACCAGATAGCGTCAATTAAAGAGAATACGACACAGAACGATTCAGGTGTGAATGCACTTGTGGTTGGTGCGTCAACGGGTTATGGACTCGCATCTCGCATTGCTTTGACGTGGGGATACGGTGCTAACACATTGGGTCTCCTCTATGAACGACCAGCAGATGAAAGACGGACCGCCACTGCAGGCTATTACAACACCGTTGCGTTTCATCAGGAAGCGAAACGGGATGGTTTTTTGACAGAAAGTCTGAATGGGGATGCATTTTCGGATGCGGTGAAAGAACAAGCAATCGCACAACTCAAAGCTAAATTTGGGAAAATAGATATACTTGTTTATAGTATCGCTTCACCACGTCGTATACATCCACGAACTGGCGTAACACATAACTCTGAGCTGAAACCGATAGGTGAACCGTATTCGGGCAGAACGATAGATCTCAACCGAGGGGTTGTTGCACCCGTAACGATTGAACCTGCGACCGATCAGGAAATTGCGGATACAATCGCTGTGATGGGGGGAGAAGACCTTGACATGTGGGTTTCGGCATTAGCAGATGCAGATTTGATCGCTCCAGAGGTGACAGTTGTCGCTTATACTTATATTGGCAGTGCCTTAACTTGGCAGATATATAAAGACGGCACCATCGGCAGAGCAAAAGATGACCTGAAGGCACGCGTTGATGCACTTGATGAAAAACTCTCAGATCAGTATGGAGGCAATGCTTATATATCAGTTAATAAGGCAGTTGTTACGCAAGCATCCGCCGCAATACCTGTTGTTCCGCTTTACATTAGTATCCTCTACGATATTATGAACGAGAAGGGGATCAATGAGGCACCGATTGACCAGATGAGTCGTTTGTTCTCGGAACATCTCGGACCTGGACTAACGCCGACACTTGATAGTGAACGGTATATACGACTTGATGACAGGGAACTACGGCAAGATGTGACCGAAGCAGTTACAGAACGTTGGGAAAAGATAAACACTGAAAACTTCCATGAACTCTCTGATTATGCTGGTTACAGACGTCGTTTCCGAAACCTATTCGGTTTTGAGGTAGAGGGTGTTGATTATGATGCAGCGGTGGAAACTGAATTAACGTTCTAAGGTAAGTGGCGGAGGTCAAAATATTAATGCGTCATGTCCGTCCGAGGAAACTACAATTCTATAAGAATCCCAATGGACGAGAGCCTTTCACTGAATGGTTTTCATCAATTCGAGATCAAACAATACGTGCCAGAATTCAAAATCGGCTTGTGAATCTTGAAAGAGGTAATTTTGGCGACTGTCATTCAGTTGGTAACGGTGTATTTGAACTACGGTTGCATTTTGGACCTGGGTATCGTATCTATTTTAGTGAAATAGATAATGTAATCGTTCTTTTGCTCTGTGGCGGTGACAAGTCATCGCAAAGTCGGGACATTGAACGCGCAAAAACCTATTGGATAGAATACAAGGAGACACAACGATGAGAAAACTGAGAACTTTGCACGAATTTCAGATGGAACAACTCGCTGACCGGGAGGAAGCAATTGCTTATCTTCAAGTAACCCTTGAAGAGTATCAAAATGATGGGAATATAAGTTTCTTTCTGGACGAGATCCAGACTGTTGTAGAGGCACAGGGGGGGATTTTGAAGTTTGCAAAGCAAATGGGGATAGAATCGACAGAACTTTCGGATATACTTTCCAGTAACGATGCTCCGCAATTTGATCTACTGAGCAATATTTTTCATGCACTTGGATGTAGACTGTCAATTGAACCACTACAGGATGTGAGCCTCAGAGCAGGCAAGGATTACGCTGTTGCCTAAAGAGGAAGTGCAGAGATGAATGTGAAGGTCGCCAATTGAGAATATATTGAATGACACCAAAAACACCCCCAATTTGTGGACAACACAATACAAATAAAGAATGGCGGCAAACCGAATTTACTTATAATGAGGATGGCATTTCAATCCGTATTCCTAATGTGTACGCTTGGGTTTGTCCAGAAGATGGTGAAGCCTCATTCACACCTGAGACTGCCGATGAATTGATTGTAGCACTACGCGAATTCGTTGATGCCGCCAAGCGTGCAAGAGAAAGAAGGTCTGTATTGACTGAATATGTTGTTGCTGTTGAATAAAATTAAGATCAGGACTTACCCACAAACCGTAGACGCACATTGTAAGCACTCTGTCAGTGATGGACTTACGGGCAGGAAATCTGACACTTTCAAAGACTTGCCCGTCACTTTGATATCATGTTTGAGATTTTAAGGGTCTTTTTTGGTGTATTTTTCTTTTGCCTTTTTTGGATTACTATTTTTGTAGGTCAAACTCTTATTGAAAGATCTTATGATCTGTTACTCAGAAGAGTATTAGTAGTTATTTGTTCTATTGTAAGTGGAATAAGTGCAGCTATAGTTGAAACAGTCATAACAGGACCACCAGACGAAAGATTTTCAATAGTGGATCCGTGGTTTTGGTTATGCTTGGTCCCTTTTGCGTGCCTTTTTATGTTTGGTATATTTTGGATATGTGGATCTTGGCCCAGATCTCTTAAAAAACTACAGAATAAATTGACAATTGAATACCAAGAATTGAAAAGTCAACCGTATCTATCTCAAGAAATAATATATGAAATGCTACTAAAAAAAATGAGAAAATCCGAAAAAGACTTGTATAGGATGGAAACGGATGGCATTGGAAAGGTTTATATCTTTTATCGCAGTATACACATTACATAAGAAGCACCATGAACCTTATCAATCAAGTTGTGTTACGCCAAACAATTATACACACCTTTATTAAATTAAACTGAAATGCTGCGAGTCACCGCAATTATTCCATAAATATATTCGCATGTAATGGAAGAAGATAGTATTATGAGACAGAATATGAGCAGACGCAACACCTTAGATCTTGGCAATATAGTAATTGCTAAGTTAATTCCAGCAAAGCGGTTAGGTGTTCCACACACGGAACAAGATTTAACAGAGATTTTATCCACATTTAACTATGAACACGTTCTGATAACTCTATGCAGAATCAATCTACTTTTACAACGTAGTAAGGACTTATCAGAAGACGAAAGAAATCTTAAGTTAGCTTTCTGTTGTGACGATATACTCGATAAGATTGATGCTTGCCCAGATATAAGGCATGATTTCGTTTTTAGTAGACAAGGAACACTTCGCCTGTTAGATAATTGTGCTTTAATTTCTAATACACAGTCCGCTTATACTATTACAAACACTAAGGCAATGAACGATTTAGCTAAGGCATACCTAATTGTTAACGGGTTACTTGATATAGGTTCTTCTGCTTTGAGCACATCGGAAGATGAAAAAGAAAGGAGCATGTTAGTTAATTCTATTCCTTTTCAAGAATATGCTACAAATGAAACACCTGAAGTTTATACTAAACATTTAGTTGTCCGGACATCAGAATTATTACGCTTGCTTCAGGAGGAATCCTCAACACTTGATGTTAATGAGATTTTCTCTCACAGCACTGGATTGACATTACAAGATTACCAATACCTCATTTTTCTTATATTTACACATTATTGGACTTTATCACCAGAGGATATTGCCCAACAAAACCCCTTAACAGGTAAATCTTTATTTTTCAAACCTAATATACATTCAGACGACCTAACTCCACTATTTCAGAAACTACTACTACTTATATCTGTCTCTATAGATGATCTGAACAGCAAAACAAATGAATATGCAAAGTTCATAGACGAATTCAGATTATGGCGGGACTATCCGCTTTTAAAAATAAATGCAAACACGGCTATTTGTGTTGACTTTTCCTTCCTGTTGGAGAAAATTCAAACTGGAGCATTTTGGCTCATTCGTAAATGGGTCAGAGGCAGTAGTGAAGAAGGGACTTTTGAGGACTTATGGGGTGATGTCTTTGAAAATTATGCTACCTCTATAATTAAGCGCGGAATTACCTCTCAGAGTTCATCTATACAAGAAAGAGTTATTGTTAATCCTAAATACGATCAAAAACCAGATGAAGAATGTGTTGATGCAGCTATCTTTAGTGATGATTCCCTTACCTTGGTCGAATGTAAATCAACAATCCTTTCTGCTGCATCTAAATTTAGTGGTGATTTTAACAATTTTTATGAAGGTGCTAAGTCTGTAAAGAAAGGTATAGAACAGTTAGGGAAGGCTGTTCAGCACTTAGGAAATAAAGATGAAAACCAAAGGCGTGTTGTCAAAGATATTGATATCTATAAAATAAAGAAAATCTATCCTGTTTTAGTCATTTCAGATCGGTTATTATCCTACTTATTCATGAACCAAGTTTTGAATTCAAAATTCGAAGCCGCAGTTCAGCAGGAAAATTTTGTGGGTCATTTAGAGGTTATGCCACTTTCTGTATTAACAATAATGGAGCTTGAATTGTTAGAACCTTATATGCCAGACAAATCGCTCAATGCACGACTGGATGAATGGTTAGAGTGGCTTAAAGAGAACCCTCGTCTCGGATTCACTGCTTTTATGCACGATATGAATAACAGAGAACAACGTAACAATCAGTTTATGGATCAGGGGTTTGCTCAATTTCAGTCTGAAGTACAGAGGTACTTTTTGGAGAGAGGTATTAGCTGATATCTCATAATAGTTACGCATAATACATCATAGTGCATCAAAATGCTAATTGATAAACACTGATTGTGTGATTAGTTCACCTTGTTTCAACGCAAAACAGAGGAAATTTACCAAATAGACTGATTATCTAAAGGAAGAAAAAGCAAATTTCATAAAGAGTTACGGATTTTCATGTCCATATAGGTGTTTTGTTGGTGTTAGATTTTGAACAATTTAGAGAAATATCAAACTTATTATTTTCTAAGAGAATTACGATAATATTTCAATGTATTATAATTGAAGGAGAAACTTATGTCACAACCTTTAGTTACAGTTTGGAACGAATTTAGACACGAAAAAACGAACGAATTTATCAAAAAGTTATACCCAGAAGGCATTCACTCAGCAATCGCTGACGGGTTATCTGAACACGGTATTGAAACACTAACCGCTACGTTGGATGAGCCGGAACACGGACTAACTGACGCAGTACTGGATAAAACAGACGTGCTGATATGGTGGGGTCATGCCGCGCACGGTGCCGTTGAAGATGCCATCGCTGATAAGGTAAAGGCACGGGTATTACAAGGGATGGGACTGATCGTCCTGCATTCTGGTCACTATTCTAAACCGTTTACCCGCTTGATGGGAACATCTTGTAGCCTGAAATGGCGTGAGGCAGCAGAAAAAGAACGTATCTGGGTGATAGAACACGGACATCCGATTGCAGAAGGACTCGATGAATATTTTGAGATAGAAAAAACCGAGATGTATGGTGAACCGTTTGACATTCCTGAACCCGACACGCTTATTTTTATCAGCTGGTTCCCCGGGGGTGAGGTATTCCGTAGCGGGTGTTGTTACTATCGTGGCAGAGGAAAAATATTCTATTTCCGTCCCGGACACGAAACGTATCCGATCTATTATGATAAGAATGTGCGTCAGGTAATTGCGAATGCGGCACGTTGGGCAACCCTTGGCGATGCACCGAAACCTGTTTTTGGACATTCACAACCTTTAGAACCGCTAAGTTAAACAGCAGATAGTACCTTAGCGTGAGTTTGATTAATCATTTCGGTTGCGTTCACTCACACCATTTCGTATCCGAGAGGCGTGCATTGTAGCACAAACTTTCAGTTTGTGGCACATCTTCGCAAACTGGAAAGTTTGCGCTACATTTATCAAACTCACGTTA
>JAJDZB010000025.1:0-92031 GCA_022824835.1 Candidatus Poribacteria bacterium
AATCCTTATTTATTTGGAAAAGGGTCTATAACTATTATTGAAGATGAATCCATACTTAGTGCCGGTATAGGTGCTGGTTATCAATGGTACATTGAACCTGTTTATTTATTTCGGTTGGAAGGGCAATATCATCGTATGATAAATGATGATGAATCTGCCAACGTTTTTTCACTCATGATGGGTTTTGGTGTTCGGTTTGGAAACAGCAAAAAATAAAGATAACATCCTACCTACAGCGATAGGAACTAATCAAAAGGAGATTATGATAAAATGAAAATATTTAAAACCGTAGCCCGTTGTTTGTTAGTCTTTTGGATCTCTTTGCTAATGATTGGCATCGCTGGCTGTGGTGAAGACGACGATAATGAATGGGTCGGAACATGGACGCTTGAATCCACTGATGGTGAGAGTATTGAACATCTGTTATCCACTGATGATAGTATTAAACAGATACTTGCAGAAGAGTACGGATTCAGCGAAACAGATTTAGATCTCTCCGTGACTGGTACCGCTGAATGGACATTTCATAGTGATGGAATGGCGGAAGGAGTAAGCACTATGAAGTTTGAAGCAAAAGGTGAGGGCTTTGATTTTTCAAGACAAGGTTCAATCAGAATCACAGGGACTTACTCCATATCTGGCACCAACTATACAATGACATTTATGGAAATGGAAGTAACTGGTATCTTTAAAGATTTGGGATTAGAGGCAGAACAATTTGACACCTCAGACAAAGACACCGGCACATGGTCAAGAAAAGGGAATACTCTCACATTAAACAGTGATGATGGAAGTGTTATTGTCATGAAAAAAAGGTAGAGTATCAGACACCTGTTTTTAGAATAGCAACCGCAGCCTTACTGCATATTGGGATGGTAAAAACGAGTTCGGTGAGAAAGTGGCAAGCGGAGTTTATTATTATACTCTTACAGCGGGTGAATTTTCTGCTACGCGTAAGATGTTAATACGAAAATAAGAGAAAATTAAGGAGATTTCTAAATGAGAATTATGTCTATGTTTCATACATTGGTTGTCTTAATGATAGTGCTCACCTTCAGCACATCATTTATTACCCTTGCACAACAGCATCCAGTGCCGCCTGAAGTCTCCAAAACGGATGTAGCACAAAATGCAAATGCTGTAGTTGAAGCAAAAGCCGCTGCAGAACAGGATGCAAGTAAGGACACTAACGAACCTTTTTGGTTTTGTGTAGGTGCAAGCTGTAGTCCCTTCATTTTACTTTATGGTTATATGGGAAGCCAGATGATACTAAACTCCTCCGATTACTCAGGTGGTATTGTTGGTCCCTCTACCCCAGGAGGAGCATATATAATGGGTTTTTGTCTATTAGCATCAAGTGTTTCTTGTATTGGTATTGTCAATCATGGCATTTCTTCTGAGACACCCGGTCCTGGTGGTTTACGGTTCATCATGCGTGGGATGGCACCACCACCCGAACGGCTTATCGGAAAATCACCTGAATACGTTCAGTCTTATCTCGACGCCTACAAAAGAAAAGTGCGTATGTTACGAGGTAAATCAACAACATTAGGCGGTGCGGTAGTGTGTGGTTGTCTATTCGGATTAGGGGTATTGGTGGCATCTCAGGAACAATGAGAACCACAGTGGTATTATGAGTAGAATTTAAAACATTTTAGAAGCAATTAACGTGAGTTTGATAAATCAGAACAAATAACTACGTAGGTTGGCTTAAAGCCCGAACCCCGACATCTCGAGCTATTATAGAGTAATACATGTCTGGTTTTGTGCCTCAACTCAACCTACAACTAAGTATAGGAGTAAATATGTACCGAAAATTTATTGTATTGATTATATTGACTCTTTCATTGGTTATGTCATTTATCATTGTTGGTTGTGGCGAGACTGATGACAATAACCAACCCGTAATTGATCTGTTAGACGACAAAACCCTTGAAATTGGCGAGACGCGGACGGTCCGAGTCTATATCACTGATGTTGATATAGACGATATACACATTATTCGCGCGTCCTCTGATAATCCAAACGTAGCTACCGTTTCTGTTGACGATACATCCCTAACCATTATAGGTAATGCAGTAGGGATGACAACAATCACAGTCTCTGCCACCGATGGCAGCGGACAAGATAATGACACCTCACTGCCGATAACGTTTCAAGTCACCGTCAACGAACCGCCACCACCACCTATTAACAAAGGACTTTGCGTTGTCGGGATGACATTACAACCGGGAGAAGGGTGTATTTATATCGCGAATGAGGAACCGGTACTCTTTTATGTTAATGAAGATGGCAGCGGATGCCGGATGAGTGAACAACCTATCGTCTACAACCCATCCGAGGGAATCAATATTCGTATACAGACAGGAAAAGGTGGATTATGTGTATATGACGATATAAGAGGCGATGCATTTTACAATACTATATTTTCTGCAGACAAAAACAGTAATGGAAGTTGGACGATTAGCAGAGTTCCAAACGCACCCTGTCAAATTCCACCTTTAGATGAAGACTATGATGGAACTCCAGCTTTATTTGTAAGACATGACAGTACTAATGTCTTGTTATCCGATGGAGATTATGTTGCCTTTGTTGGGCAGGAAAAAGAAAGCCCTTACCCCTTAGTATTCGGAGGGACGGTTCAAACCCCCACAAGCGCATTAGTAGAATTTGCTGGAGGAGATTTCCGCAACGTAGATGGTGCCCTGATCTCAGATGGCAAGCTAACAGAATTTGAAATAGGTGATACCTTTGAAGGGGTTATAGAACTAAAAGAAAACCGTTCTGTGGTAAGAATAGATGTCCCTGAACAGGATGGAATTACAATAAGAGGTTTTGGAATATTGAATGGTTTCAATGCAACAGGAACAACTAGTGTTACCTGTACACCATTTCAAGATAATGCTGTTGCGATGGAACTTATCAAACTTGCCGAAGATATGTTAGAAATAATGCGTAAAAACCGATAACCGTACATAGCAAAGAAGATTATGATGAGAACGGTATTCCGTGGGCGTGTTGAAGTTAGGGCATCAAGCCGCGGGTATGTATCAAAGTCGTTCCCGTGCGGCATATTGGGATGGTAAAAACGAATTCGGTGAATCCGTGGCAAGTGGTGTCTATTTCTATACGCTCAAGGCAGGTGATTTCACTGCTACGCGCAAAATGTTGATACGAAAATAAACTCAAACCGCAATGTAGGTGCGGGCCCTGTACCCGCACATGCCAACAAAGGAGAACCAATTCATGAAAACGACACTATGTTTCACACTTACATTAATTACTTTTATAACACTTACGTTTGTGCCAAATAGTTTCGCACAAGACAATTCACCCGAATATATCGTACGTGTAATCTATTTTCACCCAAACGATATTGAACCGCAGGAAGATAGTGTTAACACGTTAAAGGCAATGATGAAGGATATACAAACGTTTTTCGCCGACGAAATGGAACGCCACGGATACGGTAGAAAGACATTTAGACTTGAAACAGATGAGAGCGAAAATGTAATGCTACATTACATGAAAGGGAATTTCGACCATGCAAACTATGATCAAACAATAGCTGTAAATGAAATCAGAGGGCGGTTAGACTTTTCACAGAAAAATATTTATTTGATTTGGGTGGATAGATATGCCCCGGATGAACATAGGTCTTCGGGTGGAGGTATAGGTTCTGGCGAAACAGTACGTGGGAGTGCATGGGTCTTTCCACTGAACTTTGACAGCGAATTATACAGGGGAGTTTGGGCAACGATAACACACGAAATTGGACATGCGTTTGGATTGCAACACGATTTCCGAAGCGATACCTACATTTTGTCTTACGGAGACGTAGACAGGAGATCCGAATTGTCATCATGTGCCGCCAAATGGTTGGATGTGCATAAATATTTTAATCCTAATAGTTCTGCAGTCAATGATAACACCGTGGTTCAAATGCTTCCACCGTCCCTCGCTGAACCACCAGCTACCTTCCGTTTCAAGTTTGAGATATCCGATTCTGATGGGCTCCATCAAGTAATGTTATATGCACACAAAGGAATCGGATTGATAGAATGTAAAGAATTAAGTGGTAAAAGTAGTACCGTAGAATTTATTACAGATAAGTTCTATTCGATCACTACAAATAACTATGGGCTGTTAGTTATGGATAGGTATGGAAATTTCATGAACGATCATTATGAGATAGATCTTAGCAGGTTGTTGCCACTTCCCAAAGTTGTCTCAATACCCGATTCAAATTTAACAGCGGCGATTCGCAAGTCTGGACGTGGGTTACCACCGAATAGCAACATCACACAACTAAATATGCTTGTGTTAACAAAACTCATAGCCAATAACCGAGAAATAAACGATCTTACTGGTCTTGAACATGCGACACGTTTAGAGGAGCTACGCCTCAACAGCAACAATATCAGCAATATCAATTCCCTTGCTGGATTAACAAAATTAAATGTTTTAGATCTTTCGGACAACCAAATCAGCGATGTCAGTCCACTCAAAGGATTGGTGAACCTGCAAGAGTTACATATTTATGGCAACCCAATTAAGGACAAAAAACCGCTCCTTGAACTCTTGCGAAAGAATCCAGATGTCAGAATATACCTCAAATCTGGTCGTGAGCCACTGCCCGTCAACCTATCACATTTCCGAGCAGAACATACCAATGCTGGTGTTGTTCTCAAATGGACAACCGAATCAGAGGTAGACAACGCAGGCTTCTACATCTACCGCAGCAAAACAAAGGATGGCGAATTCAGAGTTGTCAACGCAACAATGATACAAGGTGCAGGCACAACAGGTGAACGCAACGAATATACGTGGACTGATACCACTGCCAAACCGAACACTGTTTACTATTATCGGATAGAGGATGTATCGCATGCGGGTGCTCGCGAGCAGTTAGCAACCGTTCGCCTGAGAGGTTTAGTCTCTGCCCGTGGTAAACTTACTACCATTTGGGCAGATTTGAAAACAGTGGAATAAAGATGAACACCTTGGGCAAATTAGAAAAAAGTTGACATCTAAAGTGAAAGACCTTAGAATAATGTAAGTAGCAATTGAGACAGATATAATGTAAAACAGATGGTGTTCACTTTGGAGGAAACGTTTATGGCAGACAGAGAAGAACTCGTGGAGGTCGGTGTCGCACAGATTGACATCACGCCCGATTACCCTATTCGTCTAAATGGCTACGGTAGTCGTAGGACAGTATCTGAGGGAATCATACAACGTATATATGCAAAGGCACTTGTTATCGGTAACGATGACGAGGGACCTGTCGTCATGGTAACCGTGGAAAACTGTGGATTACCCGACGAATTTACCGAGGAGGTATCTAATCGTCTTGAACAGAAGGCAGGTATTTCACGAGAGAATTTCGTTGCATGTTTCACGCATACACATAGCGCACCCTGCTTGACAAACGCAGCATCCTTTATTTTCAGTGCTGATATTTCTCCAGAGGAGCAACACGTCATTGATCAGTACACGCAACATCTATCAAATTGGATGGAAGCAGTGACAATGGAAGCTCTAACGAGACGAAAACCTTGTCGATTATCGTGGAACATTGGAGAACTCGGTTTCGCCAAAAACAGACGCACAAAGGGTGGTCCTGTTGATCATTCATTACCCGTTATGAAAATAACTGATGCAGATGGTGAATTGTATGCAGTCTGGGTAAGTTATGCATGCCATTGCACAACTTTAGCAGGTGCCGATAACCATATCTGCGGAGACTGGGCAGGATTCGCACAGGAAGCAATTCAGGACGCGCACCCCGGGGCAACTGCTTTTATTACGATTGGATGTGGAGCTGATGCAAACCCTGAATCTCGAATGCGACCAATGCCAGAAGGGAAACAGGAGGTATTTGAGACACGACTCGCTTATGCAAAAGAACACGGACAAGCACTGGCACAAGAAGTTTCACATCAACTCGAACGAGACGCAACGGACCTTACCGCACTTCCGAAAGGTGTATTTCAAAGGGTGGATTTACCATTTGATAAACTTCCAACCCAAACGGAATGGGAGGAACGCGCTGCAAAAGGTGGGGCTACCGGATACCATGCAAAAAAACACCTGGAAATGCTGAAGAATGGTGAAGACATCAAAACTGACATATCTTACCCAATACAATCCTGGACATTTGGTGATGCGTTGGCAATTGTTTTCCTTGCAAGTGAGGTAGTGGTAGATTTTTCACACCGCTTGAAACGGGAGTTTGATGCTACACGGTTATGGGTCGGTGCTTATGCAAATGCATTTCCCGGTTATATTCCATCAGAACGCGTATTAGCAGAAGGTGGATATGAAGGTGGTGACGCGATGATTTACTTCGGACAACCGACACGTTTTGCACCGGGAGTTGAAAATTTAGTTATTGACACTGTACATCAAATCGTGCCAGCAGAATTCCGTGTAAAACCCAATTAGAGTGAAGTTTGAAAATTATTACACACTGTCGGGCCACGGTAGGTGCGGTTTCCCAACCGCACTGGTACAGACTGTATAATTAATTCAAAACTTTACCATAGATAACGTGAGAAGGGACTGAAAATGGAATTAAGACCAAATCGAATAAAGCAGAAATTAGCAAATGGAGATGTCGCTTATGTCGTCGCGGGACTTACTAACGCCGATGATATTGATGCATTCGGACCTAACGGATTTGACGGTGTCTGGTTAGAGGGTGAACACGGAAATGTAAACGCTACGAACCTCGGTAATCTAACACGCGCATGCGACTTATGGGGGATGACATCAGTTGTCAGAGTCAATCGGAACGATCAGGCACTGATATACCGCACATTAGATTGTGGTGCAATGGGTATTGTCGTTCCACATGTCAATACAAAAGCAGAAGCACAGAATGTGGTTGATGGGGGAAAGTTTGCCCCTATCGGACACCGTGGCATGTTCACAAGCCGTCAAGGTTACGGTGTTGACAACTATTTTACCGTAGCAAATTCTCAAACGCTTCTGATCGTGCTCATAGAAGATATAGCTGCAATCACCAACTTGGATGAGATACTTACAGTTGACCACATAGATGTGTTTTTCGTTGCACCTTCAGATTTAGCAACTTCAATGGGACACATCGGTAATCACCAGCATCCTGATGTGCGGAATATGATAGATGTTGCATTAGCACAAATCCAAGCTGCAGGACGGGTTGCGGGTACACTGGCTCTGGATAATACCGTTGAGAAACACGTAAAAGCCGGGGTACAGTTTCTACTCGTGGGTGTCGGTGGATGGATTTCAGCAGGCGCAGCTGCATATAAACAACGCGTTGAAAGTGCGTGTAACAAACATAAGATATAGAAAATGAAAATCTATACAAAATTCGGCGACTCTGGAGAAACAGCATTATACGGCGGAACGAGAATTGCCAAAGATGCATTGCAGATAGAAGCAATCGGAACTGTGGACGAACTCAATGCTTATATCGGGTATGCACAAACACATATTCATGATGCAGACCTATCTGAACTAATGGACCGTATTCAAAACCATCTTTTCGCTGTAGGTGCAGATTTAGCAACACCTGAATCGCATACAAAGTCAACTGAAATTCGCATTACAGATGAATTCACTTCAGATATGGAAAAAGCAATTGATAGACTTTCCGATGAATTACCACCCCTAACCAATTTTATCCTACCAGGAGGGGGCACTGCAGGTAGTCTCTTACATGTCGCTCGCGCAGTATGCCGCAGAGCGGAACGGTGTGTCGTGTGTCTATCTCGTGAAGCAGATATAAATCCTGAGATAATTCGTTGCCTAAACCGATTGTCTGACCTACTCTTTGTATTCGCGCGAGTTGTGAATCACCGTTCTCAGATGCCAGAACCGATATGGAAGGTCTAAGGAGCAACTTCAATGTCCGATAAGATTGATGGTGTCATTGAGAAACACTATTGGCGTGCAGTTGTCTTCCTAATTGTGGTGATTCTCATAGGATCAGCATTCTGGGGGATACGTCGTTTTCATCCTGCTCTTTTCCTCGGAACACCTGACCTGATCGCTGTCCCTGATGATGATACATCAACCAACAGGAAACTATCAACGACAGTAAAACTCCCCGCACTTCTTAACATCAACACTGCATCAGCAAAAGCACTCCAAAGTCTGCCAAGTATAGGTGAAGGAATGGCACTGAGGATTGTTGAACATCGTGAGAAACACGGAAAATTCTCTTCAGTTGAGATGTTGACCGACGTGAAAGGAATCGGGGATAAGACGCTGGAAAAGTTGAAACCGTTCATCAGTGTGACGGATTAATCCTTCAAACCATGCCATTCTCTGTGAAAATGTGCTGTACTGGAACATCCCACGGTTGCGGGAATGTGTCTTCAACGATTTGAACCTGAAATGCTATGCCGATTGTAATTGCATTTGGACATGTCGGTAGAAAACGGTCGTAGAATCCTTTACCATAACCGAGACGATACCCCTTTAAGTCAAATGCTATACCTGGTACAATGATAAGCGCAATCTGGTTATTGGGAATTATAGGACATGAGCTTTTCGGTTGCAGCATCCCGTAGTCGTGCTTTTCTAAATCTGTCTCCAGATTCTGTATGAGTCTTGGTATCAGGTGTGTGTTTTCTGTATCAACTTCAGGTGCAGTTACGCGTTTCCCTTGTTTGAAAAGATAATCTATGAGTTCTTCGGTTACTACTTCACTCTTCATGCTAAGATAAACCATTATTGTATCGAAAGAAATATCTTCCAATGTCTTCTTATTTTGGATCCATTCAACAACATAAGATGTTATCTTTCTACTTCTCTCCCCGCGTTCAGATTGAGATAAATTCTCACGAAGTTTTAGAGTTTCTGAACGTATAGATTCCCGTTTGTCTGAAATGTCAATACTGGTGTTCTTCATCATTAGAATAGATAATACCCTTTGTCTATGCTTAGATAAACATCTCACTCCTCATAAGATTATCATGTCTACTCCCTATTATCAACATCTTCTTTATTGGGTAAAAGTAAGAATAGGTGATTAGTCCCAATCAGTTCCATAACTATGCACCCTCTGCCTCTCACATACAAAACCAAGACAGCTAGAGCCAGAATAAGACATACTCTTGTCTTCATTTTTCTCTCCTGCATTACTTTGTAAAAACTCATGAATTTTTCATTGTACGTTTTTGACCTTTTGGACGGCACACGGCGTGTGCCTACTACTATTAAGCACATCTTATGTGACATTGAATTCTTTATGCACCCCTGCAGTAAATTGAAAATTATAGCATTAATTGCGGAAAATGTGCTCTTTTTTTGACAGAATCAAAAAGATTGTAAAAAGAGGATAGTCGTGGTAAGATAACTTCATGCATTTGTGGTAAAGTGGTGAACATCAGAGTGCCTTGGAGGGATTATGCGTGAAAGTAGATTGGATCAGTGGATTGGTAGAAACCAATTAAGTTCTGACGATATAGAGGATAACCGTTTTTTAAAAGCAGCGAGTCTCTTTGCAGATACAGCCCTGGAATACGGGAGAGACAGATATAGCGGCAAGAATATGTCTTTATTTGCTGATTGCCTCCACATAGACTATATGAAGGCACCAAGGTCTAAGACTTCTTATAGATCAGGCACTGAACCGAAACCGACAGTGTGGTGTTTCTTTCAGAATCAACAGAACTTGATGCGGCTGCTTGCATCCTTAAGCCAGTGCATAGGGGATGGCAAGTATGTCTATGCTGCAGGTGAAGCCGCAGAATACATGTTTAACAACTACTGGTATCCAGAGAGTGGGGTTCTACATTGGGGCGGACACGGCTATGTGGACTTGGTAACGGGTAATCGATACGGTATGAAGGGGGTTGTCCACGAAATAGAGGATGTATATCCCTATTGGGAACTGCTAAGAGCCGTGGATCCTGACAGGGGCGAAATGTTAATGAAAGGCTTATGGGAAGTAAATATGAAGGATTGGGATGCCTTACACTACAATCGACATGGGGATTTCAGAAAACAGGTTGATCATGCCAATACGTGGAACAGGCCTTGGAATGGATACAAAGAACCCAAAATCAGTGGCGATCTCTCGTTTATCAGTGTCGCGCTGGATATGGCTTATGCTGCTTACAGCTTGGGATACCAAAAGCATGAAGAAGCACCACGGATGTGGGCGGAACGGCTCTTAAATTTGATCATAAAGCAGCGAGATCCAGAGACAGGTATCTTTCCTAATCTGGTTCATCCGCAAAGTGCTAAACGTGGATTGAACGTATTCGGCAAAAAATATCCACAGGCGACTGAACCGAGGGTCTATGTAGGCAATCAGCTAAACCACAGCATTACCCAGATGATGGGTATGCTTACCATCGTAGAAAATGCAGAGAAGTACGGTCGCGTCGGTGAAATGTCGCATATTAAAGAAGCAGTTGAACAACACATCGTCGGTTTCCTCAACGTCTCCTATGACGCGAAAAACAACACACTGAAAAGCATCGTTATTGATGGGACCGATCTCACAGATTTTCGGATACAGGGACCTTTCAAAGATGCTAAACTTTACTTTGGTGCAAAAGAAGGTGGTGCATTTCTACCTCAGAATATCACACCCCTCTTTACGTCCGTTTGTGCGCGTGGGTATCGGGTATCAGGTGGTAGAAGCGAGTTCAGAGACTATCTGCGTACGATGTTTAATGCCTTTGGAATTGGAGACATCGGTAATGACAATAACTCACTGCCTGCGTTGAACTTTGACACAACCGCCTTGGAACCTGCTTATATCTTCGCATTGGTAGACCTATATCGGATAGAGCCGAAGGTTGAATATTTGGCGATGGCAGAACATATTGGAGACAACTTGCTGCAAGATAGACAACATACAGATAGCGGTCTTTTTACACTTGAAGATGACTTCATATTTCACAGCAAGGTCATGGATAAACCGGAACTACAGGAGGGACATGAAGGGAAAACCGTGGCTGAACTTCTTCAGGACAGTCATAAAACCGCGAATCTTGATGCGATGGAACCGCTGGCACTGCTTAGTATCTACGCTGCACAAACCGGACAGTTCAACATCATACCTGAATGGACAGCGGGTGGACTTTACCTTAAAGTGAGCAGTGTTGGGCATATTGTTAGCAAAGAGATGCAGCTCTGGTTTGATAAGCCAGCACTCAAGCAATTCTATCTGGACAGTAATATCAACTGTACTTGGAATATTAATGAAGATTGAACCAGATGTTTTCTTAATAATTGGCTTGATATCCTTACACTTTTTCGGTTACAATTAATACATCTTACAAACCGTGGATACTTTTGGCTGTCGGAAATTGGAATTCCCGACTATAGTACGAAGATATCTAATTATATCTAAATTCTACCATAGTTAAGGAGAACTCGCTTGATTTTTCTGAAAAATAAACATAGTATCATATTTATGAAAACGACTTTTCTTTTAATTCTCTTGACAACTTCACTTTTTACTTTTCTACCGCACATTGCAACGGCAGACATAACAGAATGGGGGCTACCGGAAGGGGCAATGATGCGCCTCGGCAAAGGAGCAATTTCTGGAAATATTGCATATTCACCAGACGGCACGCGACTTGCTGTCTCAAGCTCTGTCGGTATTTGGATATACGATGCCCAAAGTATAAAAGAACTTAACCTAATCAGTGGACACACGCCGGTCAACTGTGTGAGTTTCAGTCCTGATGGGCAGACCATAGCAAGTGGCAGTAATGATGCAACTGTGCGTTTGTGGGATGTTGAGACCGGCATTGAAAAACGGAGATTCATAGGACATACGCGTAATGTCTTAAGCGTGAGTTTCAGTCCTGATGGTAAAACATTGGCAAGTGGCGGTCTGGATGGTGTTTTCCGTTCGTGGGATATTGAAACGGGTATTGAAAAACCGACATCCTGGAGATCATCTGAAGGAGCATTCGATTGGGTTGACAACGTAAGTTTCAGTCCGGATGGCAAGACAATCGCAATGAGCACGGAACATAGGTTTTTCCATCTATCGGATGTTGAAAACGGGAGACTTAGGAGAATTAGAAGAATTATAGGACATACGGATCGGGTTGTTAGCCTAAGTTTCAGTCCGGATGGCAAAACAGTAGTAAGTGGCAGCGATGATCAAACTGTACGTCTGTGGGATGTTGAAACTGGTACTGAAAAGCAGAGATTCATAGGACATACGGCTTATGTCTTAAGCGTGAGTTTCAGTCCGGATGGCAAAACAGTGGCAAGTGCAGCTCGGGATGGCACTATCCGTTTGTGGGATGTTCAGACAGGAGTTGAAAAGCAGAGACTCAAAGATCATTCGATTTTTCCCAATAGGATGAGTTTCAGTCCTGATGGTAAGACAATAGCAAATGGGAGTTGGGATGGCATTGTACGTTTGTGGGATGTCCAGACAGGTATTGAAAGGCAGAGACTCATAGGACATACGAATTCGATCTATAACGTAAGTTTCAGTCCTGATGGTAACACAATCGCAGGTAATGATTGGGATGGTGTCTATTTGTGGGATGTTCAGACAGGCATTGAAAAACAGAGACTCATTGGACATAGGCATTTGGTCAATAGCGTAAGTTTCAGTCCTGATGGTAACACAATCGCAGGTGGAGGTTCGGATGGTGTCTATTTGTGGGATGTCCAGACAGGTGTTATAAAGCAGAGGTTCACTGAGTCTTTTACGGGGGGACAATTTAGTGTTGATAGTCTGAGTTTCAGTCCTGATGGCAAAACAATAGCAGGTGTTGTTACAAATCATGGTCCGTTTGTTGGTCTTGGTCGTTCCTATAGCGGTATCGTTTTGTGGGATATAGAGACTGGCACTGAAAAGCAGGTTTTCGGTGGACCTATCGTTTTCGGTGGACCTACCGTGCTCTTAAGTGTAAGTTTCAGTCCTGATGGCAAGACGATAGCAAGTGGCGGACCGGATGTCATTTTCAATCTATGGGATGTTGAAACAGGGGTTGCACTTATGTGGAGTTACACTAAGGATGCAATTAGTGTTGATAGTCTGAGTATCAGTCCAGATGGAAAAACCGTAGCAAGTGGTGATTGGCATGGTACTGTCCGTTTGTGGGATGCTCAGACAGGTGTTGAGAAGCGGAGATTCATAGGACATACGGATTGGGTTGTTAGCCTAAGTTTCAGTCCAGATGGCAAGACAATAGCAAGTGGCGGACGGAATGGCACTGTCCGAATGTGGAATGTTGATACTGGTATTGAGAAGCAGAGGCTTATAGGGCATACCGGTCAGGTCAATAGCTTGAGTTTCAGTCCTGACGGACAGACCATCGCAAGTGGCAGGACAGATGGTACAGTGCTGTTGTGGCGCGTTATGCCAAAAGACGACGTTACGTTTCCATTCAATGTCGATGTTAACGGTGATGGCACGGTGAACATTCAGGATTTAGTATCAGTTGCTGCGAAGTTGGGACAAACAGGCACAAGTAGTGCGGATGTTAACGGCGATGGTATTGTCAATATACAAGACCTTGTTCTCATAGCTGGCGCATTAGAAACAGATGCCCCCGCACCGTCTCTGAATCCGTAACAAGTGGAATCTATTTCTACACCTTATCCGCTGGCGATTTTACTGCTACGCGTAAAATGTTGATTTTGAAGTAACCTTGACTTTATAATAAAACATGACCATTTCTTAAAAGTAGTAGGCACACGCCGTGTGCCGTTTCTTAAAAGTATTTAAAAAAGGAGATTTTTATTGTGAAAAAAACACATTTATTCATACTATTTATACTATTTATCGGTACAATCCTTTATCAACCCAACCTTCTCGCCCAGGATTCACCACAATGGCATCTGCCTGAAGGTGCAACGAAACGACTGGGAAAAGGATGGCTATATGAAATTCAATACTCACCAGATGGCACACGATTGGCTGCTGGGGGAACACTTGGCGTTTGGATTTATGACACTGCAACCGATGAAGAAATTACGTTATTGAATGGATTTGGATGGGGGGTTTCTGCACTTACCTATTCCCCCGATGGAAAAGTACTTGTTAGTGGAAGTGCAAGCGGGACTATTCGTTTGTGGGATTCCGAAACAGGAGAGATCCTTCAAACCCTCGACGAACATTGGCGGAGTGTCCGGAGTCTCTCTTTTAGTTCTGATGGGTCCATGCTCGCAAGTGGCAGTAGAGATAGGACCGTCCGCTTGTGGAATCCTCAAACAGGAGACCTTCTGCACACACTCAGGGGACATACAGACGGTCTCAACAGTGTTGCTTTCAGTGCTGATGGTAGCACTGTCATCAGTGCAGGCAGAGATGATACTATCAAAATATGGGATGCTTCAAGTGGCGATCTACTTAAAACGCTTGAGGAACATAGAGATAATGTTGCAAGTGTTGTGGTAAGTCCAGATGGTAAAACACTTGCCAGCGGAGATCTGAACGCAATTATCCATCTGTGGGATACCGCTACATGGACAATCAAACAGACGCTTTTCGGACATACGTCTTATATCTATGACCTGAAATTCAGTCCGGACGGTAGGGTTCTGGCGAGTGCAAGCGAGGACGACACCGTCCGTGTGTGGGATGCAGTTACAGGCGACCATTTATACACCCTCAGTGATCATACTGCTGATGTTTTTGGACTTGCGTTCACACCTGATAGTTCGGTGCTCACCAGTGGTGGGTGGGATGCTTCCATCCGTTCATGGGACGCTATCACAGGTATGCACCTAAAAACTATCACGGGACATACGGATGCCGTTGCAAGTGTTACCTATAGTGCTGATGGCAGGATCCTTGCGACTCGAAGTTGGGATAAAACCATCCGACTCTGGGACGCTGATACGGGTCAACTTCAGCATGTCCTCAGCGGTCATCAAGATGATGTTGATGTTGTTGTGTTCAGTCCTGATGGCACAACACTCGCAAGCGGCAGCCAAGATAATACCGTCCGTTTATGGAATGCTATTACGGGTGAACATATAAAAACACTCAGAGGGCATTATTCCTATCTGATTAGCCTTGCATTCAGTCCGGATGGGAGTATTCTTGCCAGTGGTAGTGAGGACGATAGTATCCGACTATGGCATGTTGCCACAGGCCGATATCTCGGCGGCTTATGGGACCATGAAGCAGGGGTTGAAACGCTTGCGTTTAGTCCGGATGGTACGATGCTCGCCAGTGGCAGCCGTGACGATAGGATTATCTTGTGGGATCTCAGAACAGGGGATGCTATACATACCATCAGCGAACATGAAGACGATGTTTGGGCAGTTGCTTTCAGTCCAGATGGCACCAAACTTGCAAGTGGTGGGGGCGACACAGTATCTTTATGGGATGTCGCTTCAGCAGAACTTCTCCAGACATTTCGTAGACCAATTGACATCGAAATCCCAGTAGATGCACCGGAAGAATTGACAGGGGATGTACCAACAGACCTTCCTGCAAATGCGACGAGTATGGTTTTTAGTCCTGATGGTAAAGTACTTGTCAGTGGTAGTTACGACAGAACCATCCGCTTATGGGACATTGCCACTGGCGAACAGCTCAGAACACTTGAAGGTCATACCTATTCTATCACAAGTGTCGCTGTCAGTCCGAATGGTACCACGATTGCAAGTGGGAGTGTTGATGGCACTGTCATCTTATGGGCATTCCCACTCCCGATGAGCATTGAACAGGTTCTCTCAGTACTGGCAGATGTGAACAACGACGGCACTTTAGATGTCCTGGATCTTGTGCTCGTGGCATCAAACTTTGGCGTTACTGGTGAGAGTCCTGCTGATCTAAATGGCGATGGTGTTGTGAACCTTTTGGACCTCTATCTGATTGCAAATGCGTTGGACAATGTAGATGCAGCCCCTTCTGGACAATCGTTTTCGAAAGATCAACTCACCGCTGCACAGGTAGAAGAATGGTTAACGCTTGCCAAGCAGATTCCGTCACAAAACAGCCAGAACTTGAAAGTGGATATGCTTTCATATCAACGTGGGATTCATGTGTTGGAACAAATTTTGCAAAACTTGACTCCCAAGGAGACAACACTGTTCGCTAATTATCCAAATCCATTCAACCCTGAGACGTGGATACCTTATCAATTAGCAACCCCAGCAGAGGTCACGCTAACCATTTATGCTGCAGATGGAAAAGTCGTACGCACGTTGACGTTGGGACATCAACCTATTGGTATCTATCAAAGCAAGAATCGTGCTGCGTATTGGGATGGTAAAAATGCGATCGGAGAACCGGTAACAAGCGGAATCTATTTCTATACTTTATCCGCTGGAGATTTTGCCGCTACACGCAAAATGCTAATTGTGAAGTAGCGTTCTGTTTCTATGGACATAGCACTCCGCTGGAGTGCAAGAATTCCCGCCACCTATTTCTATAGACATATCACGCCTCTGGCGTGAGGATATCCGTTATTATCAAGAGGACACTTTGTTCCAGCGGAGTGCTATGTCTATAGAAAAGGGATTTCCAAAAGGCTGCACTCCAGCGGAGTGCTATGTCTATAGAAGAAGGATTTCCAAAAGGCTGCACTCCAGCGGAGTGCTATGTACCTAAACAACATCCTTGACACACATTAGGCAATGTAGATATAATATAGTGAACTTTACGCGATAAATATAACAAACCCTGCAGACATATAAAAACTATGGCAGATACTTATACCCAACTCTATGTGCATATTGTGTTTTCCGTGAAAGGTAGACAAGCACTTATCCCAAAACATCACAAATCGGAACTTCACAAATACATCACTGGCATCATCACCAACAAAAAACAAAAATTGATTCAAATTAATTCAATGCCGGATCATATCCATATCTTGATCGGAATGACACCGGATGTCACGTTATCTGGTTTAGTGAAAGACATCAAGGTAAATTAGACGCGCTTTATCAATCAGAAGCGTTGGACGGTGGGACAATTTTCGTGGCAAACAGGTTATGGGGCGTTCAGTTATTCACATTCTCAGATCCCCAAGATCGCTACTTATGTTGAAAATCAGGAGACGCATCATTCCAGACAAACATTCCGAGAGGAATATCTTACGTTTTTGAAACGTTTTGATGTCCCCTATAATCCGAAATACGTTTTTGATCCAGATGACGAGTCTGAAGCATGATTCATCCCTGTCACCCCGCTGGGGCTTATTGTGGTCACATCAATGTTTTCTATACACATTTCGCCTCTCTGAGGCTACAAAACAAGCATCGGAGATGCGAAAGGTATATAGAACGTTCTGGTTACACTAAACACAAACCCCAGAGGGGTGAAAGGTGTATAGAACATGTATATACCACTTGAATGGAAACCTAATACTTGCTATCGTTATATAGATTGTGTTATAATGGTTACCAACAAGACTAAGACCAGGTAATGACGATGGTATACTATGCTCTCACCAGAATTTCGCACGCAACTTGAACATTTCCGTATCCAATGCCGAAGACCATTCCGTGGAAAATTCCGAGGAGAACGCCGCAGCCTAAATCGCGGTACAGGACTTGAATTTACAGATTATCGTCCCTACAAACACGGTGATGACCTGCGTTATCTTGATTGGAACGCCTATGCTCGTTCAGAAAAATTGTCTATCAAACTGTTCCATGCAGACGAAGAACTACCGGTTACCATATTCATAGACACAAGCCAATCGATGACGTTTGGCAATCCCACGAAGTTGGTTTATGCAAAACAACTCGCTGAAGCATTAGGGTACATCGCTTTAGCAAATTCCGATAGTGTGACACTTTACACATTATCAGATATTCTGAATCGCAAGTTACCGATAATCTATGGAAAATCGCAATATGCCCGGTTTCTGCATGCACTCACAACTATTAAAGCAGATGGTATAACACAATTAACCTCCTGCCTCACACAATTTGCAATATCACAAGCACAAGCAAGTGTTGTCATAATCCTAAGTGATTACTTAGACCCTGAAGGATATGCAGATGGCATAAACGCTCTGATTGGGAGAGGATACGCTCTGAAGCTGATCCACATTCAATGCGCTGAAGAAATAGAACCACCCCCCATGGGTGAATGGCGATTAGAAGATGCAGAAACAGGCGAGACAAAAGAGATAACAATTAACGAAGAAACAGCCGCACACTACCACAAACGACACAAGGAATTCTGTCAAAACCTAAGTCGTTTTTGCACAGGAAAAGGCATCGGTTATAACCAAATAAGCACAGACATATCTATTGAGACAATGATATTAGAGAAATTACAACGTTCAGGTCTTATTGAACGAAGATACTGAAATATAAAAAACACTTCCCAAGGAGAATCGTATGCAGAAAAAGTTTAGATATACAACAGTAGAACTCATCCAAGGGGACATTACCAAGGAAAAAGTGGACGCGATCGTGAATGCTGCAAACGAAAAACTCATCGGTGGCGGTGGTGTAGATGGCGCAATTCGTCGGGCAGGTGGCAATGCAGTAACAAAGGAATGTGATATCATACGAGCACGACAAGGTGGGTGCCCAACGGGAAAAGCTGTTATCACGACTGGTGGAAATTTACCAGCACAATATATTATTCACACCGTCGGTCCAGTTTGGAAGGGAGGAGATGCAGGTGAACTCGAACTCCTCGCAAGTTGCTATAAAGAGAGCATTGCATTGGCAGTAAAGAATGCTCTATATTCTGTCGCGTTCCCATCTATTAGCACAGGTGTCTATGGATATCCGACAGAAAAAGCAGCAAAGATAGCACTCCAGACAATTCGCGAATTAGCAGAAAACACTGAACGCATGCCAACATTAGTTCAGTTCGTTTTATTTGATGATGCCACTTTCGAATGTTATACAGACGCACTATCGGATCTCTAATTTTCAATATCCTACAGGAGAGAAACTGACATGATCACAAGATTGGTAAATAAAAATATATCAAAGAAAAGACGCAGATCTGCATTACTGTTGTCTTTTATCATTCACGGTATGGCAGTGATTATTTTGGGACTATGGTTAATAAAACCAATGATACAAAATATTAATGATACAATGTACGTAGACATAGTTTCTGTAGATATGACCGAACGAGATAATAGACAAGATTTACCAAAACCCCGTCCCAAACCGATCCCTAAGATGGTGCATAAAGTCACAACAACGGGTCTTAGAGGTGTCTCAAGTGCAGAACGTATGCCAACACCTGTCAATCCGCTTGC
Source organism: Candidatus Poribacteria bacterium (assembly GCA_022824835.1). GTDB lineage: Bacteria > Poribacteria > WGA-4E > WGA-4E > WGA-3G > MSPOR6. Next base: position 19,182 of record JAJDZB010000025.1, read on the forward strand.
GCCTGTCCAAGAAGAAGTGCCTTTGAATGCACCGAGTATGTTAGAAAACGTCACAAGACTTGCACCTTCTCCTGAATCTATCTTGAATCGTTCAGAACTTGATGGACCAGAACTTTCTGATATTAAAACTTCAACTGACGGTGTTTCCTCAATAGAGGGTAAACGTAGTAGTGGGACAGTAGGACTCGCAGACAGAGGGAGAGGCAGTACAGGATTAGGCAATTTCACCAAGGGTACTGGTGCAGGACAAGGATTTGAAGATTTAAAAGAAGGATTCGGGAAACTACCTACACTACGAGACGAGATCGGTGATAAATTAGGCGGCATCTTAAAAGGTAGCGGAAACGAACTAAAAGGACATATCCGAATCATACGACTCAAACATTCGTTAAGTGATTGGTGGCAAGACCCAACCGCAATTCCATCTCTTATTGATTGGCTAAAGGAATGGACACCTATTCGTGCAGATATGAGTTTCGCTGGAGGTGCACTACCATTGACAAACCCGAAGATTATGAACGCACCGTTAATAATTATGACAGGACACGATAGATCTATGGCGACAGGACGTAACCTGATGAGAAAAACACCGATGAAAGCAGAATTCACACAAGCTGAACGCGTTGCACTTCGGAAGTATGTATTAGAAAGAGGGGGTACACTATTTTTTGATGATTGCGGACTGAAAGCAACATTCTCAAACACCGTTGAACATGAACTCAGAATGATATTTCCCGAATTCGCATTAGAAAAACTCCCTCATGAACACGAACTCTATAAAATCTTCTTTGACCTCAAAAAGCCACCCGAAGGAGGTGAGGTGTTTTGGGGAAGTGAGAATAAAGCTAAACCCACGAGATATAAGTTCCATCGCGGTATCTACGTGCCACGAACACCAGGCGATAAGAAAAAACCGAATCTGACATTTAAAGACTCGCAAGGAACATTACGAACAACAAACAGACTCGGTGTCATCTTCAACAGAAAAGACTATCTGTGTGCAATGGAAACAGCTGAGATAAATTCCAGAACAGCACTACGACTACGGCGTTCCACTGACGTCTATCGCTTCATGACAAATCTCATGATTTATGCACTAAAATACGGTGGCAATACCGACCGTTCAGAGTATCAAGAATAGAAAACGTGAAGCTATAAAACCCAGGTCGGTAGGTTCGGTTTCCTAACCGAACCTATCGGTACTTGAAGAAATATGTTGCGGATTTTCTTACACTCCAGCGGAGTGCTATGTCTATAGAAACTCCCTCCAAGGAGAGACATCTATAATTTGGCATCCAGCAATTTTAGTCGGATAACCCTAATCCTTCCCATCTATCTTCCCGCGTTCCTCCTTTCAACAGGTACGGGAATCATATCCCCAACACTCTCCATTTACATCAAATCGTTTGATTTGAGCTACACATTGACAACATTCGTCATCGCGGTCGGTGTCGTTGGGAACATACCCGCGGGTATCTTAGTAGAACGGATGGGAAGAAGAACCGCAATGCTGTTCGGATTGATAACGGTCGGTATCTCTACAATCGGCATGGGAACAGCGCAGACTCTACTTCAACTCATCGTTGCACAGTTGATTGGCGGGGCCGGCAACGCACTTTGGATGCTATCACGACATGCATATATGACAGATGTAATTCCACTGACAAAGCGTGGACGTTCTATCGCGTTATTTGGGGGTGTCAACCGAATGGGAACCTTCGTAGGAAAATTCGGAGCAATTTTTCTCGGCACAAACCTACGACTCCCGTTTTACATCCATGCTGTGATCACACTGTTGACGTTAATCTTATGCTACTTCTCTATACCCAAAACAAAACAGGAACACACTGGCAGAAAAAGCAGAAAACAAAACTATCTTACACAACTGATCGCAGTATCAAAACAGCATTATACACTTTTAATCACAGCAGGAATCGGTCAAGTTTGCGTTCAAACATTAAGACGCGGGTGTAATATTATTGTCCCGCTCTATGCTGACAACGTCTTAGGTTTATCCGAACTATATGTGCGTTTAGTGGAGATGATCTCATCAGCAGTTGACATGTCAATGTTCCCACTTGCAGGGTTCATGATGGACCGCTTCGGAAGACGTTATGCGACAGTTCCCGGCATCTGTATTTTCGCAACAGGTATGATACTGATGCCTTTTACGAATACCTTTACATGGCTACTGCTTGCTGCTATAATGATGCGGTTTGGAAACGGGACAGCATCAGGCACTATGATGACACTCGGCGCGGATTTAGCACCCGCGGAAGGTACTGGTGAATTTCTCGGATTGTGGAGAATTACCGGAGATTTCGGTGGTGCAGCGGGACCTGTTGTCGTAGGTAATATCGCTGACTTATTCGGGTTAAGTATATCGGCATTCGCATTAGGTGGAATCGGGTATCTTGCAGTCGGTATCTTTCTCTGGTTAGTACCAGAAACACTACAGAGGGAATGAAATGCCGGGAAAGGGACTCGAACCCTTACGCGCGATATGCACACTAGAACCTGAATCTAGCCTGTCTACCAAATTCCAGCATCCCGGCTTATAGAATATAATAGTATACAATAGACACAAAGTTATAGTCAAATTAAAACGTGAATATGATATAATAAAATCTGATATCCATGCAGATTTAAACAACGGAGAAACCAGAATGAGACCTTACACTTATATCCCAATACTATTTTGTGCTTTCCTCATAACAGCTGGCTGTCAATCCAAAGCACTGCAAACCATATTTGCAGCACAAGAATGGGAGAACCTCGCTGTCGCAGAAGGCGTGACATGTAATGTGCCAGAAATGATAGATGGAAATCTAAAAACAGTCGGTTTCGCTGATGGCAGATGGATAAACCTAACACTCCCTAAACGTCAAACTATTCATCGTATCATCATCCGTGGCACGAATATTACAGAGGCAGTCATCTATCAGCAGGAACAAGGTGGCAAAAAATGGCAGGCAATTTTGGAAATAAAGAAAAACCAAGGTTCAGCGATTGAAGCACGATTAAGCAGTGTCACACAAGCATTACGAATCTTTGTGCGTGCCACAGCAGATGACGCAAGACTACCCCCACAGTTTTCCCCACGATATGGTGAAATCGTATCGCGAAGAGCAATCGCTAAAGCCTACGCAAAAGAAGTAGAGGTTTACGGTTTTAAATCAAAGGATAAAAAATGAAACGATTGATTTTAAAAGATATGTATAGTTGGTCAGTATTCAGTGAAGCACGGCAGATTGACTTCAACGCACATCTCTGGGTAAGAGATGAAGGGAATATCGTCATTGACCCAGTCCCAATCTCCGATACTGACCGCACCCAATTTGAAAAACTCGGAGGAGCAAAGTGGATTGTCATTACAAATCGAGACCACGAACGTGAAGCCGCCAGCTTTCAGGAATGGACAAACGCAGAAGTCATTGTGCATGAAGCCGACGCAGATTTGTTGGACATTAAACCTTCACGCACTATCACCGACGGCGAGAACATCGTTCCCGGACTGAAAGCGATACACCTCCAGCATGGGAAGAGTCCAGGGGAAATTGCACTCTATTTTTCAGATAAAAAGGCACTCCTTTTCGGAGATATTATTGCAGGTGAACCGATGGGATGTCTGACACTCCTTGCAGATGAAAAGTTAGAAGATGCTCCCAAGGCAGCGATACAACTTCGCAAAGTATTACCCCTAAATTTCAACGTTGTACTCGTCGGAGATGGACATTCTCTCTTTAAAGAGGGACGACAAGAATTGTTGGATTGTCTGCAAGCGAGAGACGACATCTATATCAATCGTATCAACATTGATGAAATGGAATGGCAGTATAGACACGGCGCACCACATCCTTATAATTTTGAAGAGAAGAACATTGATCCTCTGATCGGTGGTAAACATATCGGTTATTGTGCCTACCGACTTCAACCGAGTAAAGCAACTTTCCCATTGCACCTACACCACTTCGGCGAGGAGATGTGTTATGTGATGGAAGGTACTTGTACATTGATAACAGATCGTGGTGATTTCACAGTCCGAGAAGGTGATTTTATCGCATTTCCTCCAGGTCCAATCGGTACGCACAAGTTTATAAATGAAGGGGATAAACCCGCCACACTACTCATATTCGGCAATACCATACCACACGATGTATGTGAATATCCAGATTCCAAAAAGGTACTACCATTCGCTGTCCGAGAGATTTATCGAAAAGGGCAGAGTCTCAAATATTTTGATGGTGAGGACGAAGAGGATAGATAACGCGAGTTCGGTCAAAGCGACTTGAAGTCCATTTGTTATTGAATTGTGTTTCTGATATATTTGTGATATAATGCTGATTATCATTTACAAGGAGGCTTATAATGGCAAAAATTAATACACTCGTCTTTGCTGGTGGTGCAATACACGACTGGAAAGGCTGCAGTGAAGAAATCGTTAAAGTTCTATCTCAACGAGATGAATTTGAGATAACTAAAGTTGAGGACGACCTTGACGCACTGGTTTCCCCAAACTTAGATCCCTACGACCTAATCGTATTTTATTATACCGTCGGTGAAATCTCTGATGCACAGAAAAACGGACTGCTGAACTATGTCGCTTCCGGAAAGGGATATGTCGGCATTCATTCAGCAGCTGATTCTTTCCGAGGCTGTCCTGAATATCGATCAATGGTCGGTGGTTATTTCGTTACACATCCACGCTATCGTGACTATCAGGTTAGCATAGCTGATAATGAACATGAAATCACACAGGGGCTTGATGAATTTGTTGTGACGGATGAACAGTATATCCTTGACTATGACCCACGAAATCATGTATTGGCAACAGCACTGTGGAAAGGTGATGCTATGCCGGTTGCATGGACGAAAAACTGGGGACAAGGAAAGGTATTCTATCTTGCACTCGGACACAATCCTGAAGCATGTAAGCATGATATGTTCAGTACACTGCTACAACGCGGTGCAATATGGGCAGGCACCAACGGTGGCGAATAGTTTCGACCTCAAAAACAGTGATGTATAGATGGATACGCAATCCATCTATACATCATATAATATGTTTCCTATCGGAAAATGAAGCAGAGAATCACAGATATTCAACCTCATCCTCAACTTCACTCACATCAACAACTCTATCTGAATCAGAAGCCTGCTATTGTAATTCATACCAGTCTTGTTGAGAAATTTGGTCTTAGAATCGGTTTAGAGATAGAAGCACACGTCATTGAAAAGATAATAACCGCTGATGAGGAGATGAAGGCAAAGAACTACGCACTACGATTGCTCCGTGAAGAAATCTACAGTAAGACCCAAATGACACAACAACTGCAAGGGCAAGGATACGGTGAGAATACTGTCAAGACAATCATCACGGAACTAATACAGTCAGGACATATACGGGATAAGCAGTTTGCAGAAAAATGGATACAGAAAAGACTTAGAACAAACCCACGTGGTAAGACTCTACTAAAGCAGGAATTAATCGATAAAGGCGTAGACAGGGAAACTGCAGAAAGGGCTATTGATGAAGTTAAAATGGAAGATGAAGAAGCGTTAGCACTACAAATAGCACAAAAACAAGCACAACATTACAAGAACCTACCCATCCATACCGCAAGACGACGATTACACGGATACTTGGCAAGACGCGGTTATGATGCCGATGTTATTCTACGCATCATCCAGCGATTATTCTGAAACGGAATTTACCCGAACGAAATACTTTTGTCTTGACTTCTCAGACATTATAAACTATAATTGGTTTTGCAAGAGAAGGTATATCAATATGACATCAGACGAAATAAGAGCAAGTTTCTTAGAATATTTCCAAAAAAATGGACATACAGTTGTTCCAAGTGCTTCGTTGATTCCAGCAGAAGATCCGACGCTGTTGTTTACGAATGCCGGCATGAACCAGTTTAAGGATGTATTCCTCGGTATCGGACAACGCGACTATACACGAGCAGTTGATACGCAAAAATGCCTACGGGTAAGTGGAAAACATAACGACCTTGAAGAAGTCGGAATTTCTCCAAGTCACCACACGTTCTTTGAAATGCTCGGAAACTGGTCATTTGGAGATTATTACAAGCAGGAAGCAATTGCATTCGCCTGGGAATTAGTAACAGAATTATGGAAACTGCCACAAAAACTGCTGTGGGCAACTGTGCATATTGAAGACGATGAAGCTGAAAAATTGTGGCTTCAAGAAACAGACTTACCCCTAACGCGAATTCGACGCTGTGATAAAGACAACTTTTGGGAAATGGGGGAAACAGGCCCCTGTGGACCATGCAGTGAACTATTCATTGACTTAGGCGTAGACGCATTCCCTGAAACCGCAAATGACCCTGAGGCAGGACCGAACACATCTGATCGATTTCTTGAATTCTGGAACCTGGTGTTCATTCAATACAACCGAGACCAAAGCGGTGAACTTAATCCTCTACCTGCTACTCACGTAGACACAGGAATGGGGTTTGAGAGAATTACAGCAATATTACAAGGTGTCGATTCGAATTATAAAACAGATCTGTTCACACCCCTCTTAGATACAATCTCGGATATGACAGGAACGGACTACTCACATGACATTGATGGGATGCCACATAGGGTTATCGCTGATCATATCCGATGTTTGACATTTGCAATAGGTGATGGTGTCATGCCATCTAACGATGGACGGGGTTATGTAATCCGAAGAATCCTACGTCGGGCAGTACTTTATGGCAAGAAATTGAATATGGATGAACCCTTCATCTATCAACTTGTAGATAAAGTCATTGACCTATTAGGGGATGTGTTCACAGATGTTCTACCAAGACGAGATTTTATTACACGAACAGTTCAAGCAGAGGAAACCCGGTTCCATCAAACACTCTCACGTGGTCTGGATATGCTTGAGCAGTCAGTTGAGAATCTTAAGACTAAAGGTGAAACTAAACTCACTGGAAAACGCGCATTTGAGTTATACGATACTTATGGATTTCCACTTGATCTAACACAATTACTCACGCGGGAACAAGGCATCACCGTGGATGAAATCGGTTTTGGGAAGAATATGGAAGAACAACGCGCACGCGGGCGCGCAGCATGGCAAGAAACCGGTAGTGGAACAAAAGAAAATGAAATCGCTATCTACGCAGAGGTACTAAAAGAGACCGGTAGTACAGAATTTGTCGGATACACAGAACAGTGTGTTGAAGCAGAAATAGTCGCATTGATAGTCGGAGATGAATCGGTCGCAAGAGCAAAAAAAGGCGATGAAGTTTCAATCCTTCTCAATAGAACGCCATTCTATGGAGAAGCTGGTGGACAAGTAGGGGATATAGGTTATCTGGAGTGTCCTGACGCAAAAATTGTTGTACATGATACCATCAAACCATCACCAGATTTAATTGTACACAGATGTAAAGTCAACGAAGGTGAGATATCTCCGTTTATAAAGGTTAACGCACAAATTGACAGCACTCGACGCAATGCTATTGCAGTAAGTCATACGGCTACACATCTGCTTCACAGTGGGTTAAGAGAAGTACTTGGTACACATGTCGCACAAGCAGGTTCACTCGTGCAAGATGGAAGACTCAGATTCGATTTCAATCATTATGAAGCGGTTTCAAATGCACAACTTCAGGAAATTGAGATGTATATCAATGAGAAGGTCCGTAGCAATGATTCTCTCGTAACCGATGAAATGCCTTTAGAAAAAGCGAAAGAAAAAGGGGCACTGGCGTTCTTTGGGGACAAGTATGCTGACAACGTGCGTGTTGTCCAAGCAGGTGACTATAGCATTGAATTGTGTGGTGGCACACATGTAAACGCTACAGGTGAGATAGGTTATGTAAAGTTGATGCGTGAGAGCAGTATCGCAGCAGGTGTGCGTCGGGTTGAAGCATTTACAGGTACTACTGCTATAGAAACCTGTCAAGACGATGAAATATTGATAACGGATCTTGCGAATTTATTAAAGGTGCCTAAACAGGATCTGACTGACAGAATAGAACAATTGCTTAAAGAACATCGGGATCTGGAGAACCAGATACAACAACTCAAAAGTCAGAATGCACTATCAAATCTTAACAGTCTCGTAGAGAATGTAGAACTTGTCAATAATGTGAAGGTTGTTGCTGCACGGGTTGACGAAACTGATAGAGACGGGTTGCGTCAACTGGTAGATGCACTAAAAAGTAAACTTGAGACAGGTGTAGTAGCACTTGCGTCAATTAAAGAAAACAGTGCAGCCTTCGTCGTTGGCGTAACTTCCGATCTGGTAGAAAGCAGAGGATTGCATGCCGGTAAACTCATGCAAGCAATTACACAACTTGCTGATGGACGGGGTGGCGGAAGACCAGAATTAGCACAAGGTGGGGCACGAGACCTTGATAAAGTTGATGATGCTATTGCTACGACAAGTAAAATAATTGAACAACAACTCAGGGGTTCATAGTCGCATTACAAACACGATAGTATAAAAGGGACTAACTTCTAACACATAAGAATAAGGGAAAAAATACTCATGGATTGGACTATTATCGTTTCTATCTTTTGGAAATGCAGCCTTGGTGCAGCACTCATCGCTTTGACAGTATTATTCTGTTATTTATGTGCTGCGATAGGGAGTGTGAGAAATTCATTAAATAGTATACAAAACACGCTTAATTCTACAGAGAATCTTGTCAATCAAGAAGTTGGTATACTCATAAACGACGTCAGTCAAACTGTCAAAACAATCAACGAGGAATTACCAGAATTAATGCAGAATCTTAATGGTGTCACTGCGTCAATTCAGCAGATTAGTGAAGATGAGGTACAACCGACTTTACATAATATCCAAGAGGTCACGCAAACACTTAACCAGAGCATAAAAGAGTTGGAATCACTCATACAAAAAGTCTCTACATTTTCAGGTCAAACAATTGAACAGGCGGAATATTTTCGCAACCAGGTCGCCGTTTCGCTTGCAGATATTGTGAGTATGTGGCAAGGATTGAAAGCAGGTTGGGATAAACTCTACAGATCCTATAGTTCCAACGGGAAAGATAAACCTAATCAACAGAACGGTGAGGCTGAACAGCAGAACGATGTTGAAGAAATACCTGAGGAAGTTACACAAACAGAAGAACAACAAGAAACTAATGTTGCCAGTTAAGAGCGCAATAGCAAGAATTAGCATTATGGGAACGTTAAATACCCACATAATTGAAAAGAAATAACTAAAACAAACGTATATACAACGTATATACTAAGGGGAAGTTCAATTTTATTCGATTCATAAACTGACAAAAGCAAAGAAAGGAGAGACAAATGAGTAACAATGGAGGCAATAACGGATTGACTATGATTTTTGCCTTTCTCACAGGATTGTTAACAGGGGCAGTAATCAGTCTTCTTTATGCACCAGCACCTGGAAAAGAGACGCGTCAGAAAATACGCGATACATCTATTCAGGCAAAAGATAAGACATTGGAAATGGCTCACCAAGCAAGTGAAGCAGCAAGAGAAAATGTTCAACATCTTGTAGACCAAGGTAAGGAAAGTGTTCAAGGCTTTGTTGAAGTTGGTAAAGAACGTGTCAAGGAAGCTACAGATCAAGTGAAAACTGCTGTGGAAACAGGGAAAAAGGTTTCTTCGGATGTTAAAAGCAAGATCACTGAAACGATCCCTGGTCTTGCAACAGATAAGAAATCCAGCAAAAAGGTATCTGAAGAAGCGTAATCCCTACAGTAGCAATACCTGGATTATCCGCTTACCGTAATTTCAACGCGTATGGAAGTTGAAAAAATTAAAACCCTCCTTGAGAAGGTCAGAAGCAGAGAGATTGAAGTCAACGCAGCACTGCAATCTCTCCGCACCCTTCCATTTGAAGACCTCGGTTTTTCCAAAATTGACCACCACAGACAGCTCAGAACAGGTTTTCCTGAGGTGATCTTTTGCGATGGCAAAACAGACAATCAAGTTGCAAAGATAAGTGAACGTATACTTGAAGCAGGACATCCACTGCTTGCCACCCGCGCGACGCACGCAATGTACGAAGCCGTAAAAACTATAGACCCGAAAGCACGCTACAACGAACTTGCCAGGACAATTAGCATCAAACAGTCTGATTTAAACACAAAGTCAGGTGTCTTAGTCGTTTCTGCTGGAACATCCGATCTCCCTGTAGCTGAAGAAGCAGCAGAAACCGCTGACATCATGGGAAACCCACCAGAACGACTCTACGATGTAGGCGTTGCTGGTTTACACAGACTCATCAGTAATCACGAGAAACTTCTGCATGCGAATGTGATAATCGTAACCGCAGGCATGGAAGGTGCATTGCCCAGTGTTGTTGGAGGGTTGGTAGACTGTCCCGTCATCGCAGTACCGACGAGTGTAGGCTACGGGGCAAGTTTCGGAGGATTAGCAGCACTCCTCGGTATGCTAAACAGTTGTGCATCTGGCGTCACAGTCGTCAACATAGACAACGGCTTCGGTGCCGGATATAGTGCTTCATTAATCAATCGCCTATCTGAAACCTAAAGATATATCTTCTGTCAGGTAAAAGCAGCTCAGTTCTTGACTTGAAAGTATATTTCTGATATAATACTAAAATACACACTATTTTAGGAGTTGAGAGATTGCATCAACACACACGGATTGAGGAACAGATCGATCTGCCATTTTTAGAATCTCTGCGGATTAGTTTTCAGAGTTTAAAGATACGTTTTGGCAGGTCCATCATAACAACAGCAGGGATAACACTCGGAATTGCTTTTCTTGTTTCTGTTTGGACGAATAATGAAATAGACCTGGCATTACAGGAAAGTGGCCGCAGTTCTACAATCGCAAACTTAGAAGAAACGTCAGAACAAGGTATTTCTACAAAAGACATCTGGCTAATTATCATGTCGTTGATTGTCTGTGTCGTTGGAATCGCTAATTCTATGTTGATGGCAGTAACAGAGCGATTTCGTGAAATCGGCACGATGAAATGTCTTGGGGCATTAGACGGTTTTGTTGTGCGTCTGTTCCTACTGGAGTCAGGTTTCCAAGGATTCGCAGGGGCATTAATTGGCGCCCTAATTGGAACCCTTGGCGCTGTTGCCTTAGGTCTAAAAAACTACGGACTTGACCTTTTCTTCTATTTTCCACTGTTACCCGCTACACCTGAGGACGCACCCATGCGTATAGGTGTGCTGCTGCTCATACTGTTCGGTTGTATTCTTGGGATGCTATTAGCCGTGATCGGTTCATCATTCCCAGCATGGCGGGCTGCAAAACTTCCACCGGCTGAAGCAATGCGCACTGAGGTATAAGTACATGCCAGATATTGTTGTGAAAACTGAAGATGTCGTCAAAGAATATAGGATGGGATCAAACGTCCTACGCGCATTAGACGGAATCAATATCGAAATTGAACGCGGAGAATATATCTCGTTGATGGGACCCTCAGGATCCGGCAAATCAACGCTCTTTAACATGATCGGTGCTCTCGACAGACCCACAGAAGGACAAGTCTACATTGATGGACAGAATATGTCTAATCTATCCCAAAGACAGATCGCAGCTTTTAGATGTCATAGGGTCGGGTACATCTTTCAGAGTTACAATCTGTTGAATGTCAGAACAGCACACGGAAATGTAACACTACCGATGATCTTTGCGGGTATCCCCGACAAACAACGGAATGAAAAGGCAGAAAAACTGTTAGATAAAGTCGGATTAGGAGACAGAATGTATCATCTCCCAGATGAACTCTCTGGGGGTCAACGTCAACGTGTCGCCATCGCAAGAGCACTCGCAAATGACCCAAGCATTATCCTTGCAGATGAACCGACTGCAAACCTTGATACGATCACAGGACGTGAGATTATAGACCTAATCAAGCAACTCAATATTGAGCAAGGCGTTACAGTCATCTCTGCCACGCACGACCTTAAGATGCTTGATGTTTCTGACCGCATCGTGGATATACGCGATGGACTTGTAGAACGTATCCGCAATAGAGATGAGATTGAAATTGAAATAGGAGAAGTCGGTGGGCATGAATAGAATTTTCGTCTACTAACCGATTTCAGACAATTTAACAGGTCTATTTTCACGCAACGATTTTAACGCAGCATATCCTATCACAACAGGTGCACGACCATCCTCACCCGATACTGATGTCTGTGTGTTATCCAAGATACACATAACAAACGCTTTTAATTCTGAAAGATACGCATCCTTATAACGTTCTATAAAGAAGTACGGTGGGTTTGCAGAGAGCCTTCCAGTATTGTTAGTCAACGTCACCGTATCTGTTGACAGATTTCCAACCGTGGCCACTCCCTTAGAACCAAACACTTCCACACGTTGATCGTAACCGTAGACTGCTTTTCTGCTGTTATCAATGGTCGCCAGCACTCCGTTTTGAAACCGCAGTGTAACTACCGCAGTGTCAATATCTCCCGCCTCACCGATTTTCTGATCAATACGCACATCTCCTACAGCGTAGAGCACATCTACTTCACTACCGATCAGATAACGTGCCATGTCAAAATCATGAATGGTCATATCAAGGAACATCCCACCTGATACCTTGACATATTCTATCGGTGGAGGGGTAGGATCGCGGCTTGTGATTCGTAAAATGTGCGGTTCACCTATATCTCCAGAAACTATCGCCTCACGAACACGTCTGAAATTCACATCAAACCTACGATTGAATCCAACTTGAAACTTTACTTCTGCTTCTTTAACAATTGCTAATGTTTCGTCAATCTCTTCCAAGTCTAATGCAATTGGTTTCTCACAAAATATGTGCTTACCTGCGGCAGCAGCTGCTTGACATATCTCAACGTGTGTATCCGTTGAGGATGCTACTATCACAGCATTAATCTTTGGATCTGTAACAAGTGCGTGATAAACTGAAGTTACTATGGGGATATTGAACCGTTCTGCAAGGGAGTCTGCTGTTTCGGTGTCTAAGCTGCAGATCGCTATGAGTTCCGCTTCGTGTATATATTGGGATAGATGTTCAATGTGGAGTTTGCCGATGCGTCCTGTTCCGATTACACCGACACCGACTTTTGCTGTTGTGTTCATTTTGTGATGATTGAACTCAGATAGTGGTAATTCCGTTTTGCACTCTGATATGGACTTCCCATTCCCGGCAAGACATCCTGTTCAACGACTATCCATCCATCATAATTCCGATTTCGCAATGCCGAGATGAATGCTGGAAAGTCAACCTCACCTTTTCCCAACTCACAGAACACACCTTTCCCGACTGACTGAAAGTAATCCCAACTTTCCTTACGGGAACTATTTGCGATCTCAGGATGGCAATCCTTAAAATGCACATGCCAGATACGTTCCGCGTGCTTATCAAAGATTTCAAGAGGATCCCCACCCCCGAATCGGTAATGTCCCGTATCGAAACACAACCCGACGAGATTTGGATCAGTGTGTTGCATCAACATGTCAACTTCTGTAGGAGTTTCAACATATCCCGCGCAGTGATGGTGAAAAACGGTGCGGAGTCCTGTTTCATCTTTCACCGACTTCGCGATGTGATGTACACCGGTAACAAAAGTATCCCACTGTTCTTGTGTCAACCCGTGTTCATGACGGATCCGACCAGCATTCTCCGTGCGTTCCTTTACCGTTCCGTTGTCATCTGCCAGCACGATGAACGGTGTGTCCCCCGCCACTTCTGCCAAAAGACGCGCATGCTGCACTGCTGATTCTGCACCTGCAGCGTGTGCCTCTACACCTGCAAGCTCGACTGGGACAAAAGCACCTAACAGCGTTAGTTTGCGTGATGTGAGTTCATCTTGGAGTTGTGCGGGGTCCGTTGGCATAAACTCCCAATCACCCAATTCTGTGCCGCCATAACCGATTGCGTGCATTTCGTCTAAGACTTGGGTATAGTCAGGGGATTTGCCTTGTAGGTCGAATTCAAGGACACCCCAAGAGCATGGGGCATTTGCTATTTTCATGTGGTTTTGGTAATCATCCTTTAGAATAAGACGCAATTTAAACGACTACTTTTTTGTATCAAACTCAAAATCTCCGTTAATAACATCTTGTATAATTTCTCCCCTTCTAATGCGATTCGATCTACTATTAGTTCCCTGAAGGGCAGCCTGATAATATTCCTGTATTCTGCTATGTTTTGTTCCAATTTCCTCATCTGTTCGCGCTAATTTATTTACCAAGTCATAAAACTTTTGAAGTCGTTTGCCTACTTCTACTGGATTAATGTCTATCTTCCACCTAAATAACGCCCTGTAAAGCTCTACAAGCAAAGTGAATAATTCCGGTTTTCTCCATGCGCGGCTATCTTTATGAAAATCACACTCATCTATAAACTGGAAAACCTCTTGAAATTCAGTTTCTAATCTCTGTTTCTCTTCAAATTCATTGTTATAGTGGTAAAGATAACTTTCAAATTCTTTCTCTAAATTAAAATAAGTTAACATTGCTGTAATAACCAATGACAAAGCGAAAGAAATATCATTCATACTCTTGCCATCAGTCTTACTAAAGACTCGATGTTTGGCAAAAAAGGAGTCTTGAGAAAGTTTTTCAGCAAATTGTTTTATTTCCCCATCATATCTTGCATTATTTATCTCCATAGCATTTAGAGAATGATCCGTTGAGTTAATCCGTTGAAGAATTTCCTTAATTTCATTTATACTTGATTGTTCCAAGTCTCGGACTACAACTGAATAATTATAGAAACTCTTCTTTTGTTCATCGCTAAGTTCTGCAAATGGGATTACTCCACCCGACAAATTCAAATCTTCAGATCCATCAACATACTGTTTTAACGTCATAAGCCTTTGTTGACCATCTACTAACATTTCTGTCCCCTGTCCTGTATCAAGATCTACTTCACCCGCAGCTATATATACTTCTGGAAAAGGATATCCAAGTAAAACTGTTTCAATAAAAGCACTCTTGTGTTTATTCGACCAAACTAAATTTCTTTGAAATTCATGACTCGGAACTAAAATTTGGTTTCGAATAGCTGTCAGTAATTCGCGTATTGTTCTATTAGTCGCTGTTGTCTTCATAATATTTCTCCAAGTTTTACATTTCTGTATATGAATGTTCTGATAGTTCTCTAAAAAATAATTTCAATTATATAATGCAAATAAGCACCTGCAATCATATAATCGCCCTGATATTTTTGCTTAAAAAATGATGCATAAAAAGATAGTCTATTCCTAACCGTGCTCTATCATAACTACCTGTAAAAAATAATAACATATTTGCTGTAAACAGTCATCAAAAACAAATTCAAACTGAATTTTTTGCGTCGGGTCGGTCAATATGGCCGTTAACGTCATGTGCATCATAAACATCAAAAACAGTTTCGCAAAATGCTATCATCTTTACATCTTGGTTTTTTACTGCCGTTTCATAAATCTCAATGAAGTAGCGTTTACCGGCCTCAGTTTGTGAGTAGTTCTTCTTCATAGAGTTATGTTTATAACAAAGCGTTTGACCGTTTTGGAGCGTATTTTCTCCTCCCAAAGATTTTGGAGTTTTGTGATCGACAGCAATTGAAACACCGTCTTCTTCACCAAGATTGCAGACAACACAACGAAAATTGTCGCGCTTAAAAATAGCTTGTTTAATTTTTTCAGGAAATTCCAATAATTCAGTTTCAGGTTCGTGATTGGGATCGTACTTGAAAACACCTTTAGCAACCTTGATAAAAACGCCTTTCTCATGGAAATGCCTTACAATTCTCCAAACATCTCTCGGTGGATCGTAGCCTGCTTTAACTACTTTTTCTGTAACCCAATCTACTACAGGCGCGTGTTCAATTTCTTCGTTAGGATGAGCTTTAAAATATTCTAATACTAGTTTAGTAAACATTCCCCTTGGTGCTTTTGCCATCCAGTTTACCCTCTTCCTCAAATAGACTTAATTGTTTTGAAGCTTCATCTAAACGCACTTTAGCAAGTTCACAGTATCCTTCATCAACTTCAATTCCGATACCGTTCCTTTTGTTTAAATGTGCAGCAACTAATGTAGTACCACTTCCCATAAACGGATCAAGGACTGTGTCTCCGACAAAACTAAAAAGTTTAATGCAGCGGCGCGGAAGTTCTATAGGAAAAGGGGCGGGATGGCCAATTCGCTTTTTACTTTCACCAGGGAAAGTCCAGAGACCGTTTGTCCATTCCATAAACTCTTCTTTGTTCATATCCGATTCACCGCTGCCACTTGTTTTCTTCCATTGATCTTTGTAGAGAATAACTATTAGTTCAACAGGGGCAATGACATAAGGGGCAGATGCTTTTAACCATGAACCCCAAGCTGTCCTTCTTGAGATATTGCCTTCATTCCAAACAATTGTTGAGTGATATTGAAATCCGAGCGCGGTTGCTAACTTTGTTAAGTCTGCACCGACGTGTTGTTGTCCACCTTTGTTCTTATCTAATGGGATATTAAGACAGAAGCGTCCATCAGGTTTTAACCACTGCAAGCATTGGGAAAACCAGTCTTTGGAAAAAGTAAGATAGTCCCTATAGGAAAGGGCATCGTCATTTGAGTTATATTTTATATCAATGTTGTATGGCGGTGATGTGACAATGAGATCAATGCTATCCTTTTCAATGGCGCGGGTTATCAGGACATCTTCGTTGATTATTGTAAATAGTTCGTCGCTAAAATACACATTTATCTCCTATGTACTAAGAAGAATATTGAGAGACTCCTAAACACAAAACCGTGTTTCGTACTATCAAATTAACATATCATAACAATGTGAAATATGTCAAGGCTAAAAGAAAATCTAAAATTGATGCTCCAAGGTTTTGGATTATCGTTGCTTTAGATTTACTATTCTGATTTAGCATTTCATCCTTCTTGTATAGCTAATCGACTTATGCCAAGAAAAGCAGAGATATGAAAAAAACCGATATGAGAATTAGCAATTGCTACACTTTAATATGATACACTTTAGTTCACCTACGCCGCATTAATTAAGCTGCGTCCCGTATCAAAAGCCTCTTTAAACCCTGGTGCTATTTCTACCGCTTTGCTATAGTCCTCAATGGCTCTGTCATAATCACCTGCCTCGCCGTAAAGTTTACCGCGATCGAAGTAATTCTCAGCATCACTCGGTTGAAGTTCTAACGCCCTGCTATAGTCTTCAATGGCTTTATCATACTCACCCCTAACATGGTAAATACTAGATCGAAAACCATACGCGTTGACATGCTTTGGATCAAGTTTTATTGCCATGCTGAAATCTTCAATGGCTTTATCGTACTCATGTCCCTCGTCATAAAATTTGCCGCGCGTGTAATATGCATCAACATCTTTCGGATTGAGTTCTATTGCCTTAGTATAGTCTTCAATAGCTTTGTCAAAATCACCCTGTTCACCGTAAACGGTCGCGCGAAAACCCCACGCATCAGCATGATCAGGGTCAAGTTTTATCGCCTCAGTAAAGTCCGCAATTGCCTTGTCATATTTCCCATCTTCGTCATAAAGTTTTCCACGTGTATAATATGCCTCCGCATCTTGAAGATTAAGTTCTATTGCGTTAGTAAAGTCTGCAATGGCTTTGTCAAAATCATTTTTTCTGAAGTGAGTTTTCGCACGGTTGTTGTAGACTTCAGCATAATCAGGTTTAAGTTTTATCGCTTCACTATAATCTGCGATGGCTTTGTCATATTCTCCAATGTAACTATATGCATTACCCCGCTTGATATAATTCTCAACCATTCTTGGATGAAGCGTTAAACCTGCTGTGTAAAGTGCGATTTCTTTTTCGGCATCCTCTCTGTTTTGAATGTAGTTAATAGGATAACCTCTGTTAACCTCTTGACACTTTTGTAAAAACCTCCAGTATCCAGCGACACCGAGTTTATCAAGAAGAACTTTAAGTCCGATTTCAAGAATTTCAATATCTGTCATTTTTCGGATTTCGCTTTGAGGTGCAGCGAATCTTTCAGCACGTTCTCTTTCTTCTACTTTTCTCGATTCTTGCCTCTCTTGAATCCGTTTGACGATGGTGTCTATATCAGGCTGATTTTCCAACAACTCATGCCGATCAACAGAATAATCTCCTTCACCTGGTTTGCATTGCCGAATAAACCGTTTAACTTGATCAGTTCCAAGCTTATCGGCAAGTACTTTTTGACCGAGTTCATATAGTTCTTTGTCTGTCATCTCAAGTATGTTCATTTTTATGTTTTTTTCTATAGCGCGGGTTGTCATGACATCTTCGTTGATTATTGTGGATTGTTTATTGCTAAAGGACACAATTCTCTCATATTGGCAAGTTAAATGTTGAAGTGTTCCGAATGCTCGTATTTCATTTAATTTTGTGGAAGTTTGTCCTCTTTTATCGTCTGCATGACACTACTGGTACCTCTATCCGACTGAAACTGCTGCGGTTGGTCAATAGATTGATCAGCATTAAGGTTTTTGAAATGCTGCGTGATGAACCGCAATAACCCGTAAGCACCAAGGTTATCCGCAAGGACTTTAAATCCGAGTTCATAGATCTCAATATCGGTGAGTTCTAATAAACCCCTACGCCACGCGGCAATTCTTTCAGCTTTAACGCTTTCTTCCTTTGCTCGCAACGCTTTTTCCTCTTGAATCTGCTTTGCCATCGTGAGGATATCCGGATCGTCAACTAACCATTTATGTCGCTCAGCAGTGTAATCATAGTCCCGTGGTTTGCATTTCTGCAGAAACTTTGTGGAATACGGCACCCCTATTTCTTCTGTAAGTTTTTTAGTGCCAAGTTCATAAATCTCAAGGTCTGTCATTTCTAAAACGTTCATTTGGATTTCCCTTTTGTTCATTCAAAAGTATAGCACAACTCACCCCACATTGCAATTTGATTCTGTAAAGCAAAAATTGACAAAAACATGCAAAAATGTGCTATACTGCAACAACAAACCGAAGTCCGAACATCCATCTTCTTTAGTAGGGGAATAAGTTATGTTTCCAACGATTGAAGCAAAAACAGGTATCCAAACACCGCCAGAATGGGCAGTGCTTGAACGTGAACTGATTGACAAAATCAATGATGCGGCACCAAAGGTTCTGAAAAAATATACACGTCCAGATGGAACGTTGTATTGGCCTAACCATCCAGAATTCCAAAGTTTTGATGGATTAGATGATTCTTATGAGAGTTTCCATAATTGGCCTCTTTTCTATATGCTGGGTGGAGATGCACAGTTCTTGGTAGATGCACAACACGAATTTGAAGCTATCACGAAAGATATGACGAACTACGGATCAGGACACGACTATCCGATGGTCTATAAAGAGTATCAACCTGGATATGACTGGTTCCACCAAAGCGAAGGAAACTATCTGTTTTATATGCTGTGTATGGCGGATCCGACACACGAAACAAACCTTGATCGCGCAAAACGGTTTGCGGGGTTCTTTATGAACGAAGACCCTGAAGCACAGAATTACGACCCAGAACATAAGATCATCAAGTGTGTGATGAACGGTAGTAAGGGACCAGCATTTTGGATACTTGAAAGAGAATCCTTCTATCCCCCGAACGGTTACAATCTGCCATTCATTGATGTCCCAGGCTGCACAAGTCGTGAGGAAATCCTGGAAAGTGATGATAAGCGGGAACTGATGGGACGAGTTATCTACGAACGACAAGGCAAAGGAGATGCGGTCGGAAATCTTGCTGCTACCACACTCGCTACCAATGCTTATATGCTTACAGGAGACGATAAATACAAGGCATGGGTTTCGGAATATGTTGACGCCTGGATAGATCGTACAGAGCAGAACGGTGGTATTGTGCCAGATAACATCGGACTTTCAGGGAAAATCGGAGAACACATGGAGGGTAAGTGGTATGGGTCGCGTTACGGCTGGAGTCATCCACACGGGTGGCATAGTGTCGGTCAGGCTGTCAGCGTAGCTGGACAGAATGCAGCACTGCTTCATCAAAATTTGTCTTATATGGATTTCCCGCGTTCACAGATTGATGTCCTAATTGAGAACGGTATAGAGCATAACGATCAACTCTATGTACCGCAAAAACATGGTGATCCGGGCATGGGGAATTATGTGCCTGGTCCGTGGCTTCAGTATCCGATTAAAAACGAGGATGGCACTGCTTTACAGATCGGCGGTTGGTTTGAGTTTATGCCGATGCATCCTTCTGACGTCGCGCATCTGTGGGGAATGTCAATGCAGGATGAAGACCAAGAGCGTGCGGTGCAAATAGCGAGAAAGGTCGGTTCAAAATTTGACATCAACGCATGGCATCACACCAAAGACCAAGGGGGACGCGATGGTGGATGGTTGGCGTATATGCGTGGGGATTTTCCTGAATATCCAGAATCAATCCTCAATCATAACCTCTCTCAAGTCCAACAGCGACTCAACTTCATGGAAAATGACGATGAGGATCCAGCAGGTTATGGAGACGCTTATTTCCAAAGACGTAACCCTGTTACGTGCGAAGGTTTGGTTGAACTGACTTGTGGGGGGCCTTTGCCACACTATAATGGCGGGTTGCTTGTAACACGGGTGCGCCATTATGATCCACAAGAGAAACGTCCCGGACTTCCTGCAGATGTTGCAGCTTTGGTTTCGAAATTGACTGCTAACACAGTCGAGCTGGAGTTGATAAACCTTAGTCCATCTGAAGCACGAGATGTTATTGTTCAGGCGGGTTCTATGGGTGAACACAATTTCACGAGTGCAAGTGCCAACGGTGATAACAAGGTAGAGGTAAATGGAACATACCTTCAAGTTCATTTACCACCAAATACACAGATTGCTTTGGAGGTGGGAATGGAGCGTTTTGTCAATGCGCCTTCATATCAACAACCGTGGTAGGGAATTCTGATTAGACGCAGGGAAATTCACTCAGTTTCCCTGTGCTTTCTTTTTTATAAGGATTGAAATTCTTCGCACCTAAGGTCCTTGAGTGTTCCCTTCTTTTTCTCTTCAAGAGCCTCGGCGGTTAAGAAATCCAATCTTCCCGCATCTGAATCCGCCTCAATCTCTCGGTCCCATTTTTTCCAATCCAATTCGCTGAACCAGTGTCGCAATTGTTTGTATTCTGCTTCAGGTAGAGCGAGAATCGCTTGCTGAATTTTCTCAAGACGTGACATTATATTTCTCCTATGTCAGTTGTTCTGGTAGTCAATATTTTATCATAACTGACTATGCGTAATTATAACATAAATTGCTTTTGCTATCAATGCCTTTTTGTGCTAAAATACACGCACGTTATGAAAAGTGGCACATAGGAGATGCAGATTATGACAGTAGACAGATTTTTGACAACGGAACAGAGTGTTGAACAACTTCTAAAAACTACGCCACCACTTTACTTCAACGGCACAACCAAAGCAGAATGGCAAGAATGGCGCAGGAAATTCAGACGCAACATCTCTCGTTACTTAGGTCCAAAACCTGAACCGGTGCCGTTGGAAGTAGGAACTTTAGAACGGATACAACAAGATGGATACACAAGAGAAAAGATTATCTTCAATCCAGACGCATTCTCCTCTATACCAGCATACATTTTAATCCCAGACAGCGCAAGCGAGGAAAATCCTGCACCAGCAGTGCTATGTGCACATGGACATGGAGTTGGGAAAGATGGAGCTGTCGGTATTGTGGAGGACTATCAGAAACAGTATGCCGTAGAACTTGCAAAAAAAGGGTTTGTTACGATCGCACCAGATTGGCGGTGTTTCGGTGAACGGTTAGATAGAGATGAGTGGGTGCGACGCCCAGGGAGAGATGGTTGCAACGCAGCCTATTTCGCTATCGGATATTTTGGCTATCAATTACTGCAACTCAACATATCAGATGGGCAACGGTGCTTGGATTATCTGCAGTCTCGACCTGAAGTAAATGCTAAACGGTTGGGGTGTATGGGATGCTCGTTTGGTGGTACGATGACGACCTATATTGCTGCTTTTGACAAACGCATTAAAGCTGCTGTTATCGTATGCTATCTCAGTACATTGACAGATGCTTTAGGTGACCGAGGACGTGCAAATACATGCGGTTCACAGTTCATGTTTGGATTACGCGCTGCAGGTGATATTGCCGATGTCGCTGGACTCATCGCACCACGTTCCTGTATGGTACAGGTCGGTTCTGATGATCGGTGTTTCATTGAGTCTGATGCTTTGGCAGCGTTTGAGCATCTTGAAAAGATATATGCTGCATGCGGGAAACGCGATCGGTTAGTATTAGACCATTTTCAAGGTGGACATGAGGTTGATTTGGAGCCTGGGATTGCATTTTTAGAAGAGCGGTTGTGAGATGTCGGTGCTATGATTAAATCATACCATAAGTGTCAATTTAAGGGTATAAATCCGTTGAGGTAGTGTCTTCAGTCCCGTAGGGACGATATGTTTATAGAAAACGTGTCCCGACCTCTCTTCAGTCCCGCCAAATGCCAAACGCGCATGTGGCGTTGATTTGGTAGGGACGATATGTTATGCGACGGTATTTATAAACATATCGTCCCTACGGGACTAAAGATACCGTGTTCAACCGTGATCTATAAACATTGCGTCCCTACAGGACTAAAGAGCGTCCCTCACTCTCAGATAATCCCTAAATTGACGCCTATGGTGTGATTTCCTAACCGCACCTACCATTGAAAAACAAGATAAATCCTATTAATTGGGTATAAGTTCTGTTTGACAAGGGAGTTGACTTAGAATCAGTTTCTCCATGTCAATTTTGTGGCTTGCATTATCTATGTCAATGCCAACAAGTTTCCCCTCGGCATCATAATCAAGCAGGATACCTTCGGAGATTTCTTGACTTTCTACGCTTGGTTGTTCGGACAAGTTGATATACAAGGAGTCGGTTTCTGGATAGTAGTTAAGTCTCATGGTTTAAACCCTCGATCTGGAAAAGCGTTATGAATCGTGATTTTATCTTCAAGTGTAATTACCCTTAGATAACGGCCTCCGATCTCAGGGATTGATGCCCAAAATCGGAATCTGTTGTGTTCCTGTGGTTCAACATGAACAGCATTTTCAACAACATAGATGCACCACTCTTTTTTTAAATAAGGGCGTTTATGCAATACTTGCTGCTCAAAATAGTCTGTAAATTTGTATTCTATCATTCCTTATTAAACTAACCCAGCCTGTCCTATACATCAAAAACACGTAAATAATCCTCAAACGTCTCAACTCTACGAATACAGGTAAACGTATCACCATCAACAAGATATTCAGGTGGACGCATCTTGAGATTGTAATTTGAACTCATCGCATAGCAGTATGCACCTGCATCGCATACAACAAGTCCCGTACCCTCTGGAGGCGTCGGTAATTCCCGTTCCTTACCAAGAAAATCAGCAGACTCACAGACAGGACCGACAATATCATAGGTCTCAACATTCCCATCAACAGGTTCAATAAACGCAATATGCTGATACGCATCGTAAAGACTCGGACGGATGAGTTCTGCCATACTGCCATCGGTAACAATGAAATGCTTGTTACCATTTGTCTTAACACCCGTGACACGATTGACAAAAACTGCCGCATTGCCGATGATAGATCTACCCGGTTCAATGATCAACGTGATGTCATCTGTAAGCAGACTACGAATTGAATCTATGAGATGACTTGGTGTAGGTATATCTTCACCTGTCCTTTCATAGTCGATACCTAAACCGCCGCCGATGTTTAGGTAGTGTGCATCAAAACCTTCTGCTTGAATGGAACGCATGAAATCGAGCATAATTTCTGTTGCATCTCGGAAAATCCGCACTTTCTTAATCGTTGAACCGAGATGGCAGTGAACGCCAACTAAATTCAACAGATTGTCTTTACGGATTTCGTCTAAGAACCAGTTGAGTCTTTCATTGCGAATGCCGAACTTGGAATCTTTCATACCTGTAGAGATATATGGGTGAACTTCAGGATCCACATCAGGATTGATACGGATGAGAACATTGGCAGGTTT
Organism: Candidatus Poribacteria bacterium; assembly: GCA_022824835.1. Taxonomy (GTDB): domain Bacteria; phylum Poribacteria; class WGA-4E; order WGA-4E; family WGA-3G; genus MSPOR6. The sequence continues at coordinate 43,131 of JAJDZB010000025.1, forward strand.
GTTAAGGTCTTTTGCTGTCTGCTGAATATGCCGCAAATCAAATTCGCTATCAATGTTAATTAGCACGTCGTGCTCAACTGCAAGCTTGAGTTCAGCGAGTGTTTTACCGTTGCCGTTTAGGATAGTTCGCTTCAGGTCAAATCCCGCGGCAAGCGATAACAGCAATTCATTTCCACTCACAAGTACTGCCCCACTACCGAGTGTACTGAGTCGTTTGAGAAGGGAAAGATTGTTATTGGCTTTTACGGCATAACCGATGAATCCATTTATACCATCAAGTGCTTTTTGATATGCTGTGTAATTTGCCTCCAGCTGCGCGAGGCTGTAAAGATAAAAAGGACTGTAGGGTACTTCTTCTTGAATATCTTTAACTCTCAAATCTTCACAGTAGAGATATCCATCTTTATAGTTAAAACTCATTATATTTAAATCTACTCCTATTCTCCAATGATTTCTTCTTGGGTCTTGTCTCTAATATTCTCGTTTGTGCCAATCATCTTCCCAGAGGTTGAATGAACCTTCACGGTATGGGTGTTGTGCAATAAGGTCTTCATTGAGTTCCATACCGAGCCCTGGTCCGTTAGGCAAACTAAAGTATCCATCTATAACTTCTGGACAACCTGTAGCAGCTTCTTTGACCCACGCTTCAGAAAAATCGTTAAAATGCTCCTGTATTTTGAAGTTGGTTGTGCATGCTGCAAAGTGCAAGGCGGTTGCAGTAGAAACTGGTCCCCCTACATTATGAGGGGCAACCGTCATATAACACATGTCACCCATCGCAGCGATTTTCTTCGTTTCCAAGAAACCACCAGTTTGCGTAATATCAGGTTGAAGGATGTCTGCTGCTTGCAGGTTGATCAACTCACGATATTCATATTTGTTGTGGAGCCGCTCACCCGTTGCAACCGGTATGTTGATACTATCAGATGCTTTTGCCAGTGCGGCAATGTTATCAGGGGGAACAGGTTCCTCAACCCAACTCGGTTTGTATTGTTCCAATTCAGCGGCAATTTCTATTGCAGTATACGGACTGAATCGACCGTGCATCTCAACGAGTATTTCCACATCAGGTCCCACAGCATCACGCACAGCTTCCACGAGGGAAACGGATTTCAACTTTTCTTGGTATGAGAGTTCATAATAACCGGCACCGAAGGGGTCAAATTTCAGTGCTTTATAGCCTTTCTCCAGAACCCTTTTTGCAGCAGCGTGAAATTCTTCAGGTGTCCTTTCAACACGATACCACCCATTCGCGTAGGCTTTGATTCTGTCTCTACAAGCACCGCCGAGTAACCTATAGACAGGTTGATTTAATGCTTTTCCAATAATATCCCAACACGCAATTTCAATGACGCTGATACCTGTCGCAACAATTTCACCCGCACGTCCGTAGTCGTCACGGAACATACGTTGATACAGGTCTTCCGTATTGAAGGGATCGCTTCCGATGACATGTCTTCTTTTTGCCCCGTCAATATAAGCTACAAGTGCGTCCGTGCGATTGTTCATTCGTACTTCGCTGATACCGGTTAAACCTTCATCAGTTTCAACTTTAACGAAGGTAAGGTTTCGCCAACTGGTCCCCATCACAAGGGTAATAACATCTGTAATTTTCATCTAACTTCTCGCCTCGCTTTCCGTAACTCTGCGTTGTCCGCTGCCTTGTTGCGGTGCTTGTTCGATTGTAGGTACATCTTCACCTGCCGCAACCATGCGTCGAATCAGTCGTTCACGCATTGCTTCTGCCACATTCTCATGGGATTTGAGTCCGATAAGATTTCGTAGTTCATAAGGGTCTGCCTGAAGATCATAAAGATACTGTTCAACATACACATCAGAGCCAGCACCACTCCTACCGCTACCTTTAGGTGCGTCAACGCAGTATTTCCAACGTTCAGTCCTGACAGCACGTCCAACCTGTGCCTCACTAATTTGGACGAATACCTCCTCTTGCCAATTATCTGTCTCACCCCGTAGCAGAGGTAATATAGAATTTCCCTGCATTTCATCAGGAACATCTAATCCAGCTGCATCCAACAGGGTCGGTGGAAGGTCTACGAGACTGACAAGTTGCTGGATCTGCCCTCCGCCTAAGAATCCTGGTCCGTGAAAAGCAGTTGGAACGCGAATTGAACTTTCATGACATGAACGTTTGTATTCACTGTTACGTGTTTTGAAATGACACCCATGGTCAGATGTAAACAAGATTATTGTATTATCAAGTAGGTCAAGACTCTTTAGCGCGTCTAAGAGTCTCCCGAGTGCTTCATCCAATCTCTTGACCATGCCGTAGTAGCCACCTAAGTGTTGGTGTGTTGACCCACCCAGTGCAGCGAGATCAGGCGGAATCCACCCCCCTGTATACCTTTCCCGATATCCATCAGGTGGTGGATAATCGTCTAAATGGTTCTGATGATGCGGTTCAATGTATGATGTGAATAGGTAAAATGGATCCGACTTTTGCTGGTCTACATAACGTATGACGGCATCCGTTAATGCATCAACTCTATATCCTGGCAGGTCTACCGAGTCGTTATCATTGTTAAATAGTCTTGTTTGGTATGCGTCAGAAGTCATCTCTAATACATTGGACGCTAACCAATAATCATATCCACCGCGGTTCTCTTCGGGGACAGCACCGGTACTGCCAGTGTGTAGATGCCATTTTCCGATGTATCCTGTATTGTAGCCAGCGTCACCAAAGTGATGTGCCAGCGTCTTGAGTTCGGGAGATAATGGAATGCCGTTTCGGAAACATCCTGTGCGGGTCGCGTAAAGTCCGGTTTGTAAGCACGAACGCGCGGGACCACAGACAGGTTGGCACGTAAATGAACGATGCACGTGCGTTCCTCGTTGTGCCATTCGGTCAAAATTAGGCATCAGGTCAAGTGGATTACCGTGTAGACCCGATGTATCCCACCGTTGTTGGTCAGTGAAGAATACGATTACATTCGGTTGATTCGTGTCTGATTGGGACATTGTTCTGATTAATCCTTATTTGCGTTAAGATTTCTGTAGATATTTTAATGCATTCCTACCTGCATGTCAATCAGAAAACCTTCTCAATATATGCAACTGATGCTATAATACTGTCAAAAATATCGGGAGGGTGCAATATCATGAAAATTACAGATATTGAATATAGAACAGTGTCAATCCCATTTCACCCTATTATTCAGGAATACTTCGGTATGGAATATCCAACCACCATAATTATGGTGCATACAGATGAAGGCTTAATCGGTTTAGGTGAGAGTAATTCATCACACGGATCAAATATCACTGACAGTGCTGAGAGTATTGCTGAACGTTATATCGGGAAGAGCATCTGGGAATTTGATCTATCTACAGAGGGTTTTACATTTCAGAGTGCATTATATGATTTAGCAGGACAGGCATTAGGTGTTCCCGCATATAAACTCATTGGTGCTAAGCATAGAGATAGCGTTGAACTTGCCTACTGGTCTCCTCCAATGCCGCCAAAAGAAACAGCAGAAGAGGCAGAACGCGCTGCAGGCTTAGGATTCCGTGTGCATAAATTGAAAGCACGCAGTGCGACTATAGTCGAAACCGCTCGGTTAATACAAGAAGCGTGTGGACCAGAATTTCAGATTCGGGTTGACCCGAATACAGAATTTGGTGATTTAGAAACAGGTATAAGACTTGCTGACGAGTTATTGCCGTATAACATTGAAGTCTATGAAGATCCGATCAAGTTTGAGGATCTCTCATGGTACAGTAAACTACGAGAACGCACAGATGTTCCAGTTGCCAGACATATTGCAGGATCAGCAGAAATTCTAAGGAATATCCGTGCGGATGCAGTGGACGCTGTGAACACATTCGGTAATGTAGACGGTCTCCGCAAATGTGCTGCAGTTGCAGAAGCAGCAGATTTACCTATCTGGGTACAGGTCTTCGCCTTCGGTTCCTGTGTAGCATCAACATTTGCTGCGCACATGGTTTGTACTATTCCGAATTGCACGATGCCGATTGATGAACTGCCGCACATCCGGGTTGATGATCTGTCTGGAGGGAGTATGGACCTTTCCAATGGTGCAATTAACTTGACAGACCAACCGGGTTTGGGGATTAGTCTGGATATGGATGCAGTTGAAAAATATCGCATCCGTTGAGCTCATGTAAATGTTAAGGGTCAGTCCGTTGAGACCTGTGTATAACCTTTGGGTAAAGGTTTTTCGCCGACGAGTGCTGTTTTGAGAGGACGGACATGTCGGCAGCTACCACGGTATGTGAAACCGGGACAATCGCAGTTGATGTCAGAACCTACGACCTCTAATGTGTAATATTTGCCTTTCTGTGATGAACTTTCAACATGATACACTGTTCGTTCGGGACCAGATAGGACCTTTGCTAAAATACGGATGGCTTCTTCAGAATAAGGACGAATCTGCTGCTTTGTTGCTTCTTTTAAATCTGATGCGTTTTCTTCAATATAAGCATCTCCTGCTTTCTGAAGCACATCATGCAGTTCAATATCTTCAAAGTCAGAGGCTTCTACAGAAATAGCTTTCATCATTCTCTTTAGTTCGCTGAGGACATCTAATTGCAGTTTTGCTTCGCTGTCAGACAGTAGTATAGAACCTTCAACGATTGACTCCATCAATGCAGCTTTTGTTTCCAAAACAGTCTTTACAAATGAATCTATTGTCCCGTTTGCAATCATATAGGTTACATTGACCGTACCTGTCTGTCCGATACGATATGCACGATCCTCCGCTTGCCAATGGTTTGCTGGCACCCAATCCAAGTCGTTGAAAACAACTTGACGTGCTGCCGTAAGATTTATGCCAACACCTGCAATGTGCATGTTAGCAACAAAAACTCTGATGTTTTCATCGTTTTGAAATAGGTCCACTCTATCTTGTCTTGCATGTGTGGGGACGTTCCCCGACACATAAACTGCTCTATCCTTGAAATGCTTACGAAAACGTTCCATCGTATTCAGAAACGATGTAAAGATTATTACCTTCTCTCCCTGTTCCAGTGCATTTTCAACGAACTTGATGGTATGTTTGCATTTAATAAATGCAATCGCTCTACGCACTTGAGTTACTCTACCCATAGCATTTCCTAAGTCTGTTGCATCTATGGATTCATCCAAGTCTTGTTGATCTTCTGATGTCATTTCAAGTGTAGCTGATGTTTCATCTAAAACTTCTATCAAGTCTACCTTTGAAAAGACTTCTCTGAGAATGTTATTATAATGATCTATCGCAAAGGGGTGGAGTTCAACGTCAAACCATGTGCGTACTTTGGGAGGTAAATCTAATACTTCATCTTTTGTTCTGCGTAACATGACACCGTGTAACTGAACGGTGAGTTCTTCAAGATTTGATGCCCCATCCGCAACCCACCCAAAATCACCTTTATATGCTTCACAATATCGTTTTGCAAAACTGAGAAAACTCTTGCCGAGAGGATGTGCGAGTAGTTGTAAAAGAGGGAATAGGTCGCGTGGACGGTTCGTCATCGGAGTTCCTGTCAGTGCATGTACAACAGGATTGTTTTCTATCGTTTGAACCAGTTTTGCCGCGTTCTGGCTGCGCTGACTCTGGTGATTCTTGAGGTAGTGTGCCTCATCAAAAACTACACCTCTCCAGTCATACGCAAGGAGTGTTTCCAAGTTCTTACCCAGGAGTTCATAGTTGATGATAACCCAGTCATTGTAGTCTTTAATGGGGAGAGGAGCGGGTCCAACGACAACGGGTTCAGCGTTCGGTAAAACAATTTTTATCTCGCGTTCCCAATTGCGTTTGATAGATGCGGGACAGATAACCAGATAGGGACCTTCGTCCTCCGCTTCAACCATAGCGAGGACTGATTGACGGGTTTTACCTAACCCCATATCATCCGCAAGGAGCGCACGTCGGCGACCTAATAAAAAGGCGATCCCTTCTATCTGATGTGTGAATAAACCTTGTGAAATCTCTTCCGCACGCTTGATGCTGGCTTGCTCCATAACTGTTCCTTGCATTAAAAGGTTAACCAGACACCCTATCTATCTACAAGCCAAAAATCACCTTTACTTACTTTAGCAAGTTGTTTCAACATCACTGCCCCTGGAAAGTCGGGAGCCATGCCTATTGCCATAGCGAAAATTTGTCCATTTCCCTTTGCATGATCACCCACCAATGATAGGTCTGGTCCTGAAATACTTGTCGGAATCCCATCACTGAACAGCACGACGATAGTAGGAGATGATTCTGCAATGTCTGTTAGTGCTGTCAACATATCGTGGTCAGTCCCCTTTTTATGGATTTGCGTCTTAATGTTTGCCATATATGCTGAGGATGCTTCTACTACAGCATCGGATACCCCTATAAATTCTTTCTGATAGTAGATTAACTCCGTACTATATGCAACGATGTTAAAAGTATCGTGGGGATCAAGAAAGGTTAGTGAATCCCGCATGATGTCAACAACTTTCTTTAGCTTCCTTTCAGGTAGGTTCTGCATACTGTTGGACAGGTCTATACAGTAGACGATTCTTTGTGGATCCTCTTGTGCTTCAATGAACTTTACTAATCTGCTTTTATTGCGTTCCGGTGCTTTTTTCTTTTTTGTAATTGGTTGTTCTACGACACGTTGAATACGCGGTGCTTCCGTAATCTCAATAGAGGTTGGTCCAGTGACAATGCCCTCATTCAAATTCACTTTTTCGAAGGGTTCAAACGGTGTCGGTTCTGCAGCGGAAACCACGCCTCGATGTGAGGTGGGTTGATTGCTTGTAAGTATTTTCAGATTGGGTTGGCTCGTGTTTTGGGTAGTCTCGCGACGGATCTGAGTGCGTTTCGGAGGTGTAATCCGTTTCGTCTTCGGTTCCTCAACAGCAGTAAATATTGCATCCATACTGTCTGTGTGACGACTTGGTGCAACACTAAACCAGTAAAAGAATCCGATAATACCGATGATGAGGTGTACTGTAACTGAGATAAGTAAAGATGTGCTTGATTTATATTTCATCTGTTTTCCTGTGACTTGAGTAGATCAGAAATTGATATTGGTCAACCTATCATAGCTTCGATCCTTAAAGAATTCTGTAAAATCGGATGTAGTTGAAGGAAACTCAACCTTGATTTCACTGGCTAATTTCTTCAAGATTTTATTTCCCAATAATTCTGCCGATTGTCCGCGTAGTGCTTTTTCATACCAATTGACAAGTTCACTCTCTGAAATCACGCTTTGAATCCTATTTGCGTTTCCAAGTTGTTTGAGAACAGACACCAGTACATCTTTCTCAGATTCCTTGCAAACTATTATGATACGGTCAGCAGAGACTGAACTATTTATATCTTCTATTATCTTTCGTGTCAGTGATACATGCTTTATTTGAATTGCCACACCAAAATTTCCCCACATGTCAAGTCCTCTATCTGCAGCGTTTGTGACACCTACTCGATAAACCTTAGCAGCTTGATATAATTCAGGTGTTTCTTTTGACAACCCTAACACTTTTTCAGTAAAATCGGAAAATTCGCTGAGTATTGTATTGTTGATATTATCTATTCGTACTCCTGAATTGACTTTTAATACTTCCAACAGTGTTGAAAATAATGCATAAACTACCATTTCATATATTTTGTCAATACTTCTTGCAAGTCCAGGATTGTGAGTAAAATTGTTTATGAAATTCCGCAATGCAAAAGACTTACAATCGGTCTGTACAACATAGGATAGTGCAGCGGATATTTGGGACAGTCTCTGTTTCAAAGCATTGTAAATATAAGCTTCAACGACACCGTTCCTGTTTTTATTTATAATTCCTAAATGCGCCAAAACTTCTGGTGGTGTAGCATTTGCTTCAAAAAGATTATCTTGGAATCTGGAACTTGATGTAGAGATATTTCCAACAAACCTAAGTGAAATCTCGTCTCTCCATTTTTTTGAAGAAGCTCTGTATGAATCTAAATCATTCAAGTCTATATCACCCTCAATTCTGTCTCTATAGAGTATTTCGGCAATTTGTATAGGTTTGTAAAAATGTACTCTTGCCTTATTTATAACTTTATCAAGTTGTCTTTTTGCAGTTTCATTATCCATTAGAGATATAATCACTTCTTTGTTTAAAAGAGAAACAGTTGTTCCTCTGGATGTCTTGCAGGTTTCTGCTGCTGAAGTGCCTTAAGCATGTTTTCTGCAATTGCTTTTACAACAGGAATAGCGACACTATTTCCAATCTGTTTTCTAAATTGTGTTTGGTTCCCAATAATTTCAAAATCTTCAGGAAAACCTTGCAGACGCAACATTTCTCTACCAGATGGCCGCCGAATGCCATTCACCAATAGGTAGTTATAGGATGCACCTGCTCTTAATGCACAGGAATAGGGTAATACTGATATATTACCTCCTTTGTTTTCATGCCAGATAGAAGGAAAAAATGGAACACATTTACATTTTTCGCGTCTTGAATTTTGGATTCGCATGGATGCAAATAGAGCAGAATCAATATCTTCATCAGGTTCCAGAATTTCTGAAAGCGGTTTGTACCTACCAATAGATGTAGGAAATTTAAATGCTATCGGTGATTGAAAACCGACAATAAATATACGTTCCCGTTTCTGCGGTAATCCAAAATCAAGCGCATTTAACACTTTGTGGTAGGTAGTATAACCTAATAGAGACAATTGTTCCTGTATAATTGAGAAGGTTTGTCCCTTGTTATGGGTAAGTAGTTGTTTAACATTTTCAAGTAGGAACGCACCTGGTTGTTTCTTTTTTAATATCCTCACGATATCAAAAAACAGGGTGCCCCGTGTGTCTTCAAAACCAAGTTTGTCTCCGATAATACTAAAAGGTTGACAAGGAAAACCTGCTAATAGAAAATCATGATCAGGGATATTTGCTTCATCAATTTTAGTGATATCACCAGCAGGTGTTTCACCAAAATTATGAGCATAAGTTTTTTGGGCGTATTTATCCCATTCGGAACTGAACACACATGTTCCACCTAATTTTCCAAACGGGATACGCATCCCGCCTATACCAGCGAAAAGGTCAATAAAACAAAAGTTTTTCATCTCGTCAATACCTTCGCCAAAATTGTTGACTAAATTGGGGTGAGACCATCCATATTTTGTCCGTTAAAGCAAGTTTCTTTATATCATATATATTATATCAGGAACTGTCAGTAAAAGCAACTTCTAACAGTAGAAGTTTTTCTGATGGATGCAATCAAAGTTATGGAAGCATTTCCGACACAAGAACATTGTATTGCGTTTTTGGAGCAATTGAGATGGCAAGGTTCACCAGAATGTCCGCATTGTCAGAGTTCAACTGTCAAATGACGAAACGCACAGGAAATAGGTCGTGTTGGACGCAGGAGCTGACACACATCCTACGCTTCCCCCAAAGTGACATAGGGCACGATTTTTCAAGGCACTCAGATCCCAGTTCAAAAGTGGTTTCTTGAAATTGCGCTGATGGCAAACCCAAAGAAAGTTTATCAAGTCATCAACTAGCGCGCGTTTTAGGATTGCCTAAAAAATAGTTTGGCACAGGATGGCGAGTATCTGTGTGGAGATGGGTAAAAAGAACGTGCTGCTACAAGGAATTGTAGAAGCAGAAGAAACCTATATTTGGGATAAGTCTCGTAAAGACAATGACCGAGAGGAAACTGAACAGCGCAAACGAGGGAGTGGTACCACGAAGGAGGCTGTCTTAGGAACTGTTGAACGAGGTGGAAAGGTCATCGCACAACTCGTACCAAACCTCACTGGAAAAACAATACTTGAGTTTATCAATAAGTCTGTCCAAACCGATGGCATAGAACTCATTACCGATCATTTTAGTGACTACAACGAGATCGGTTAAGAAATGAAACACAAAACACTCAATCGATCTGATAAATGGAAAAGCGATGAAATTCATACCAATACGATGGAAAATTTCTGGTACTTCGTGTAACGTGCATGGTATGGTCAAAACTACTATTATAGCACAAGATACACACCCCTTTATCTTACAGAAGCATGCAATAAATACAACTATAGAAAGACAGACATCTTTGCCAAGTTCCTTACAAAATGAATGGAACTTGGTCATTTTTTAAATATTCTCAAGTCCAATACGACTTATTCCGCATTAAAATATGTTTAAAATATGTAAGGCATCGGTATATTCAATACAGCCTAAGAGGCTAATTTCTGGATGTTGAATTATTTGGCACTTATACTTACAAACGATTAGATGTTTGATGGGACGTTTAAATCTCGCCATAACTCTTTTGCTGAAGCAGTCCTAAAAACCACATGTCGTCTCAATGTTTTTTCAAGTGCTATGTTGTAAGGAGATGGTAACTTCAGTGCCATATCTCTTGGTTTTCCAGATAGGATTTCATCTTGAGTGAATTGTATTTTCCTTGAACATGCAATCTGTAAAAAAAGCAGTCCGACATGATAAAAATCAATTCGAGTATCAACTGGCCCAAATTCATCAGGATTTAACGCTTCAGGAGGCATTATGCGATGTGCTCTAGTGTTGTTTATGTCAACATCATTGAGGAGTTTTGTAACTCCGAGATCTCCTAGTTTGAATTGAAGTGCTTGGACTTCATCTGGTAATATTTCATCTTTTACAAACGTTGAAAAAACATTCCCTTCATGAATATCTTGATGTACGTATTTATTCAAATGCAGGTAGTCTATTGCCTGTAGAAGTTGTCTGGCTAGTGGCATCAAAAGAATCTTACCATCGAAATTCTGGATACTGAAAACATCTGATATTGGTCCAAAACATCTTTCAGTTACAATATAAAAAGTATCCTTAAGTTCAAAAACATCATACACAAATGTGATGTTCGGATGTCTCAGTACCATCAATCTACGAAATTCTGCTATTGCCTTTTCTTTTACTTTCTCATAAGTGCTTGTTGGCTTTAGAACCTTCACCGCAAGTTCATTGTTCCAAACGTCTGAACAAGCATACACATGACTGAAGTAACCTTCACCTATTTTTTCTCCTATAGTGTATGTATTATTTGTAGAGTTACTTGTAATTGTTTGACCATCATACGGCCACGTAACAGTTTTCACGGGTAAGTTAATCTTCTCACTTGTAATATTCATTTTGAACCTCTAATTTCTAAGTGGACTCGTGCTATTTATATATGAACTCACAGCGAATACGATCTACTAATCGTTAAAAATCCCTTGAATGTTAATCATTGAGCTCATAGCGAGTAACATTTAAGAATTGTTGAAAGTAACCCTCTAGTTTCTCATTGAATATGCTAAATTCCACAAACCTAAATGGGTTTCTTTGAGTTTATCATAACTTAGAACGAGTTTCCGGTCAGTATCTTGCCAACCGAAAGTGCGCTCCACTTTATATCGGTCTTTGTATATTTCTTTATTGAACCTACGGAACTTACGAGCAATAACAATTGGTGCTTTCGCATTACATCGGTTCGGGTAGATCACTGGGAGCAACCCATGTTCTTTGATTATCCTATGATTTCTTTCGCGTCAAAACCAGAAACCAATGTTAGAGCATTACCGCTCAGATCCCTGCCTATCCGATGGAACAAGGTGATGAGTTTGGTGAAGACTTCAGGTAAAATCGTTGTTTCATGTTCGTTGACTGGTTTGACAGTTATAGGACCAATGATGAACCCGTGATTGTCTGTGATGGTCAACTCTTTCACCTTTCTACTGTCATTGTCTTGAATAACCCGTGCTGTTCCCTTTTTTAACGACAGTATTTGACCCATCGCTTTGAGGATGAGTCGTGTCAAGTTGGTCGGAATCATGAAGATGTATTACAGATGCTTCAAAAAGGTTCTCATAAAAACAAGCGATTATGCCATTTTTAGACGCTAGAGCAGAGGAATTCATTACGCTGCATCTGGAGTTGATTCCATTGAACACCAGTATGTAAAACATAAAGAGTACAGTTGAATAACTTATAGAAAGACAGTTTTGGTTTAGGGCCTTTGATGGGTATCTTTAGATAGGGTTTGATATAACGGTTAACATCTTTACGCGAAACTTGCTTAGGAATACAATTGTATTTCAGGACTTTTGAGTCTTGTCTGTCAACACTACACCTTTCAAAAGTTATAGTATATGAAGAGGAGAAAAAGGACATAAATATACTCTTGCGGATCCCACTTATAAAACATCCTTATGTTTTACTCAATATGAGTTCAATAATTATATGCGACATCAACTCTCTAATCCACCAATAATCTTCAAAAATGCGTAAGTCCTGTTAGATTCTATGTTTCGTCATAATTGAAAACTCCTATTCTACAAAACCCCTTCGTATTTTATGCAATTCATTCTCATCTCAAACTCTTATTTATTGATACATGGTTAGGAACATCCCAGAGCAAAACAGTACAGTCTTCACTTCCACTAGCGATATTCTTGCCATCTGGAGAAAAACAAATACTATTCACCCAACTCTTATGTCCTCTAAAGGTTTTCAGTAGTTGTCCAGTATGAGCATTCCATAAACTCACCGTGTTTCCAGTATTGACAGTTGCGATAATTTTGCCATTTGGTGAAAATCTGACATTCCGTATAGGACCTGATTGAATAGTAAGGACTTTTACAGGTTGTGCATATGTAGCATCCCATAAGTGTATCTTGTGATTGATTACACGTTCGATTTTTGTGATGGTCTCAATAGTTGTGATGGCTTCAACAGTGGCGATGGTTACACCATCTAGTGAAAAATAAATACTCGCCACACTGCCAGTCTGACCTGTTAGGGTTTTCAAGAGTTTTCCGGTGTAAACATTCCACAAACACAATACGTTTTTCTCACTTATAGTTGCAATAGTTTTGCCATCAGTTGAAAAAATATTACTAACTATTCTAGCTGTATGACCGGTGAGTGTCTTGATGAGTTGTCCTGTATCAGTATCCCACAGAAGTAAATTGTTACCCAAAATACCTCCACTTGTTGCCATAGTACTCCCATCTGGTGAAAAACTAACATTTCCAACCCAAAATGTATGTCCAGTGAATGTTTTCAGCATTTCCTCTGTGTTAACATTCCACAGACGAACCGCGTTATCCCTTCCCACAGTTGCGATGAGCTGACCATTTGGTGAATAACTGACATTATATACGTCACTAGTATTTCCTGTTAGCGTACTCAATTGTAGTCCTGTAACAGCATCCCATAAACGCAAAGTTCGATCCCTACCTCCAGTTGCAATGGTTTTTCCATTAGGTGCAAAACTCACGCTAAGCATGCCTTCAGTATGGCCGGTTAGTGTCTTTATGTGTTGCCCTGTGTTGACATCCCAAAGTCGTAGCGTACTGTCCATACTCCCAGTTGCAATGGTTTTTCCATTGGGAGAAAAAGTCACGTTATTAACATAGTAGGAATGTCCTCTGAGTGTCCTCAAGTGCTGTCCTGTAACCGCATTCCATAACCGCACTGTCTTGTCAAAACTAACAGTTGCCAGGACTTCATTATAAGGTGAAAAACTGACGCTGGTAACAGAACTCGTATGTCCAACAATCGTTTTTAGGTTCCTCCCGGTTTTTACACTCCAAAGCCGCACAGTCTTATCCCAACTTCCACAACTAGCTATAGTCGTACCATCAGAAGAAAAACTCAGATCATGTATTTCTCGTGAATGACCTATTAGTGTCTTCAAGTGTTGTCCTGTTTTTGCATTCCACAAATGTATTGTCTTATCCCAACTCCCACTCGCGATAACCTTACCATCTGGCGAAAAACTCACGCATTCAACTGGTCCGTTATGTCCACGGAGTGTCATTAGATGTCGTCCAATGTTAGCATCCCATTTGCGCAACGTTTCATCAAAACCACCACTTACAATATATTTACCATCTGGTGAAAAATTAACACTTTTTACTAAGCCCTTGTGACCTTTCAGTGTCTTTATATGCTGTCCCGTGGAAGCATCCCATAAACGAATTGTACTGTCCCAACTTCCGCTGACGATAAACTTACCATTTGGTGAAAAACTCACGCAATCAACTGAATCTGTATGTCCATTAAGCAGTTTAAGCACTTTAAGCGTATATGCATCGTATATCCAAATACCAATAGAACTTGCTATTGCTAGTTTGTTCCCATTCGGAGTAAATGCTATCTCATTAATACTACCTTTACCAAGACGAGTTTTTGCATCGTCTGGTAGGAGCAATCTGCTATAGACTTGTGCAGATATACTTGAACAAGATAGAGCATTAATCAATAACAGTAGAATTAAAATTGAAAATGTCCTTTTCACTAGATACATCTCCTTTTTCTATAAAGTCTTGTCAACTGAAAATTACTGTTCACGGACAGTCTACAGCATCATGTAATAGTGAGATAATAAAACAAAGTCAACAAAATGGCGTCCATTCATTACTTGGTATCAATGCAGTTCTCGTTTTATGTTTCATCTTAGATTTCCTTTAGATGAGACACAAAGAGTGTACTTTACTATGATCATACAATAGACGCGATTGTGTATCTATTTAAATTCTAAAATCTTCATTGAGTGATTCTAAGAACAAGCTTTCTGAAGTAAAATTGTGTTAGTCAAATGCATCCGTATCCATAATGCAATTTGGCAAAATCATAACCCAATTCTGAGTCCAATATTGCTTGAAATTGGCATTGTTCCGGTTTTATAGATTATTTGGATTATGAGATTGTATAGATTTCATATTAGACTAAAATGATACATAAGTATTAGTTGTCAAGGAAATCTCCAACAGCATCCGCAAATTGCTTAGGACAATCATCATAGACAAAGTGTCCAGAGATTAATTTTGTGTTATTGCAGTCTAATGACACAAAATTAGCATTTCGTATATATTCTTGGTATTCCTTACTACCGTTCAGTGAAATATCATCGTCCTTGCCATGTAGAATTAGTGTTGGGGCAATTATGTGTTCCACAGCATGACGAAAGTCAGGTGATTTACCGATGCTGAAGTAGACTGCGAATGAACTCCAACCCCCAGGTTCAGGTGGCGTATCCATATGTTCTATATCGTACCCCATGCCCTTTACAAGATAGTGTCCTATCTGTGTATGCAAATCTACAAGATCATCTTCCGATTTTCCGAAGATACCTCCAAAATTGAAATACTCTTTAACGAGTTCATTATATTCTGATTGCTCATTGTCAGGTAACCTGTTCCGAACGTTTTCGAAAATATCATTACCTTTCTGTGGCGGAGTCAACACTCCTGCAGGTGCGACAAGTATTAGTTTTTCGACCTGCTTTGGAAATTCTGCTGCATAGAGTGAAGCCACAAAACCGCCGAATGAATGTCCAATTAGCAGTAGTTTCTCTTCTTTCAATATCCGACGAATACGTTCAATATCTGCGATCTGTGCTCCGAGTCCAAGTGTTTGCGTAAGCTCTGATACATTCTTTGGGTAGTTCTTGGATTTAAAACGTTCAATAGGTCTGCTTGATTTACCTGAACCACGCTGATGGTAGTAATAGAATGCGTATTGATCCTCCAATGCTTTCAAACCTTTCCAAGAGTTTGCATAAGGAATTCCAGGTCCACCGTGGACAATGATGACAGGTCGCCCCTCTCCATATACGTCAAAATGCAGATTTATATCTGATTCTACCTGCCATTTTGTAGGATCGGTTTGTTCAGGTGGTCTTAGTGCACTCCGTAGGTTTACTTCTGCGCTAACAACTCCAAATTCATAGATAGGTTGTCCCATCTTCCAGAACATGAAACCTACGACTAATACTACCAATACAAGGATTGCACCGGAGCCTATAAGGGTGATTTTTGTCAAATTCTTCATATTAGTTCCTTAAATGCCCGAAAAGGTTCGGGCATTAGTAGACTATATATGTATTGATTTGTCTTGATTAATGGATCTATATCAATCCAGTTTCAGCAAGCGTATTTCGGAGAGATTCAAGGTTTTTCGGTTCCATCGGGGCAAGTGGAAGACGGACTTTTCCGTTGAGCTTACCCATTAGGTTTAATGCCGTTTTAGCGGGGATGGGATTTGTCTCTATAAATAGGTTCACTGCTAACGGTAAAGTCTTATAGTGTAGTTTTTGTGCCAGTTCAAGATTACCTGTATTGAAAGCATCACACATATCTGCGACATCTGCTGGAGCGATATTTGCGACCACTGAAATGACACCTTTACCACCCACTGCCATGATCGGTAAAGTGTTGACATCATCACCTGAAAGCACAACGAAATCATCGGGACATAAGCTTACCACTTCGCTTGCACGTTTGAGTTCACCTGTTGCCTCTTTTAGCGCAACGATGTTTGGGTGTTCGGCAAGTCGGGCAATCGTTGGTGAGAGAATGTCAGTTCCACATCTGCCAGGAACGTTATAGACAACAATTGGGATGTCAACCGAGTCTGCGATTTTCATATAATGTGCGTATAATCCCTCTTGTGTCGGCTTATTATAATATGGGGTGACTATCAGTGCAGCGTCTGCACCTGCAGCTTTTGCATGTTGCGTTGCGCGTAAGGTTCGTGTCGTTGAGTTGGAGCCTGTACCCGCAATAACAGGTTTGCGTCCGTTTATTTCTTCAACCGTAATTTCTATGACCCGATCATGTTCAACTTCAGAGAGCGCGGGGGATTCACCTGTTGTTCCACACGGAACGATGCCATGTGTGCCACCTTCAATCTGAAACTGAATCAGTTCCTTGAGTTTCGCTTCATCTAACGAATCATCGTCCTTAAAGGGTGTGACGAGTGCAACAAAAGAGCCCTCAAACATATAATTCCCTCCATCAAGATTGTATGTTGACAAGAATGTCCGTTTAATCAATGTCTACAATTAGTACTTAATACTGCCACGCTTCCGGTGTGAGTTCACCAACAAATATCACGCGAGCATCACCCTCAAGATAGACGTTTTTTGCCGTATTATCTTCTAATTCAAAATGGATCTTTAGAATAACGCCACTTGCTGTTTTTACAGAGACAGGAGATTGGACTTTCCCTAATTTTGCTGAAACAATTGCTGATGCAATTGAACCGGTACCACAAGCCAACGTTTCATTTTCAACCCCCCGTTCATAGGTACGTATCTCAATCATTTCTTGTGAGTGAATGTTAATGAAATTTGCATTTGTCCCAGCAGGTTTAAAGTCGTTGTGATAACGTGTTTGCTGCCCAAGGTCAAACACATCAGTGCTTTCTAAATCGTCAACAAAGAAAACGACGTGTGGCACACCGCTATTTGCAAAACCCACGGTATGCACACCATCTTCTAAAGTCAATGGGACATTTATCCGAATGTCCGTTGGGTCGCTCATACCCACTTTAACGTTGTCACCGACTACTTCTGCTTCATAAATTCCTGCATTCGTCAGGAAACGCATCTTTTCTGATACGATCCCGTTAAGGTAAGCAAATTTTGAGATACACCTGGCACCGTTACCACAGGTTTCTACTTCACCACCATCGGCGTTGAAATAGCGCATTCTGAAGTTAACATCGTCTGCCGACTCTACAAGGAGAATGCCATCAGCACCCACTGACATCCTCCGTTGGCAAACCTTTGTAACGAATGACATGAAGTCCGATTTTGTACTATCAACGACTTTATTGAGGTTGTTGATGATAACGAAGTCGTTTCCTGCACCACTAAGTTTCATAAAAGGTATTTTTTTCATACGAAGTCCTTGAAAATTTTATCTACATAGATGATAGAATCTAATACGAATTAAGTCAATTAAATTCAATTGAGAATAGGGTTAAATGTAAAATGACCCCCATGTTTTTCCTCATGTTCTTCAGCTCGGTACGCATGCTGTCGCAGTTCTTCCACGATACTTAACACGCCATCATAACTATCACATGTTACAAGTCGTGTGCGAAACGGTTTGACATGAGGAATGCCTTTAAAATAGTTCGTATAATGTCTACGCATCTCAAGTAACCCCAGTTTCAAACCTTTCCACTTAATAGAAAAGTCTAAATGTTTTCTATAGACAGCGATACGTTCATCAATTGTAGGTGCGGGGAGTAGTTCACCTATAGCAAAGTAATGTTTTATTTCATTGAAAATCCACGGATTTCCAATTGCTGCCCGTCCAATCATGATACCATCTACACCATACTGTTGCCGCATTCTCTCTGCTTTTTGTGGACTATCAACATCTCCGTTGCCAAAGACAGGTATATTCATGCGTGGGTTGTCTTTGATTTTTCCAATGAGTGTCCAGTCAGCATCACCTTTATACATCTGCTTTCGTGTTCTACCGTGGATTGCGATTGCACGGATACCGACATCTTGGAGGCGTTCTGCAACTTCAACGATGTATTTCGTGTTATCGTCCCAGCCTAAACGTGTCTTTACTGTGACGGGTAACGTAGTGGCTTTCACCATTTCAGCAGTCATCTTGACCATTTTGGGTATATCTTGTAGAATCCCTGCCCCTGCACCTTTGCATGTTACCTTTTTCACGGGACATCCATAGTTAATGTCAATAATGTCTGGCTGAACACGTTCAGTGATTTCAACTGATTCTCGCATGACCTCAATATTATGTCCAAATATCTGAATACCAATCGGTTTTTCGTATTCAAAGATGTCTAATTTCGCAACGCTTCTTGCAGCGTCCCGGATGAGTGCTTCAGAGGAGATGAATTCTGTATACATTAGGTCCGCGCCGTTCTCTTTGCAGACAACGCGAAAAGGCGGATCACTGACATCTTCCATAGGTGCCAGTAGAAGTGGGAAATTTGGAATGTTTAGATTTCCTATTTTTAACATAGTGGATTATCTAAAAGATCCAGAACTTAGAAGGATATTTTGTCAAGTTTGCCTGCTTTGATATCTTCTTCTAACTGCTTATCCCAGAATGGTTCATTGTGTATAATTTTAGATTAAATTTTATTATACCTTACAATAGTGCCATTGTCAAGGTATTCAGACAGCACCCAGACCGCAAAGCAGCAACTGCTTAATCTTCCCGGTTCAAAGGATGTTCACGGTTTGCAATTGGGAAGGGAACGCGTTGACCTGAAAGTTGTGATTCATAAGCACCCAAAATCATCTCCAATGCAGCGACTGCATCCTCAGCTGCGGAGATAGGTTTTCTGTCGTTCTCTATCGCATCAATCAGATCAAGAATCGCCAATTCATTACCTTTGAAGAAGGGGGTATCGTCAAGATCAATCGCTTCCCACTTCTGGTCAGCATTTGAGGGTACGATAACAGGATATGGATAAACCATGAGCCTATTCGCCACATCACCACGCAGAGAAAACGTGCCTTCACTACCAACAATCTCCATCCCGTATCTACCTGCACCACCTTGATCGCGTCTCGATTGGAAAAAACCCGAAACCCCGCTCTTGAAAGCAAAATAACTATTTATGCAGTCTCCCGCTACGGGACCAATAGGTTCAGTCGGTTCGTGGTCATTTCCATAAGATACCTCTTTACCGTCAATGGTAACGTGGGATTGCATCCACTCAACATCACCTACGAAAAAGCGCATCATATTGAACAGATGTGTCCCAAGGACGATCATATCCTCACCGCCACCACGTCTGTCCTGTTTGCCACTGGCATAGATGGCATGCACTGTACCAATCTTACCATCGTTGAGCATCTGCTTGATTGTGTGCGTTGCTGGTAAGTAGACTGCTTGGTGTGCTACGGCGACTTTTAATCCGTTCTGTTTTGCTGTCTCAACGATTCTGTCTCCCTCAGCAAGAGAACCTGTCATCGGTTTTTCGCAGTAGACACTACAACCCGCTTCAAGACAAGCGGTTACCATATCAAGATGTTCTGTCGTCCAACGGGGACAAACACTCACTATGTCTAAAGATTCTTTATCTAACATATCACGGTAATCTGCGTAGCTGCGTTTTGCTCCCGCTTCTTCCACTGCTTTTGCCCTTCCAGATTCATCAGGGTCCGAGATGGCGATGAATTCTACGTTTTCTATATTCTTGTATGCAGTATGCAATCCGTGTCCATAGTTACCAGCACCGGTATGTCCAATTGCTGCTACACGATAAATCTTCTGATTCATGTTTTTACCACCTTTAATAGGGATTAATCTAATATTGAAAATGTGTTATCTAAATATCAGGTAAATGAGGAAAATCAGAACGGGAATTGAAGTTATCAACACTTTTACTTCAAGCAAACACTTTCTATATCTATCAACGGATTTTTTACCTTCATCAGTTCTATTCAAAAATGATAACCTTCGTTCAAGAGATGGATGGGTTTCAAATAATTCAAGTATAAAACGGATAGGTTTAGGTAACGAGCTAAAACCACTGAGATTCTCTAATGCAGACTTAAACGCTTCCTGGTTATTTGTTAGATCAACGGCGTACAAATCGGCTTGATGTTCAAAACGACGCGATAAGAAATTATAGAGAACTTTAAAATATAACACAAAAAAGAGTATGGAAATAATGGATAAGAGAATAGGAAATCCTGTAAGAGATTCCTTGAGGGGTTCCATTACTAATCCATAGAAGATAACCGAGCTTAATAGATAACCGAGTACGAGTAGCGTAGAGATAAGCAGGTGTTTATGACGTATGTGACCAATCTCATGCGCTACGATTGTCTCGATTTGTTCATCAGGGAAATTGTGCAAGAGTGTATCCGTTATAAAGACTTTACGGTTGCGGGGAATTATCCCCGCAACAGCGGCATTCGCGATAGAGAGACTACCCGTTTGCCATACGCCGATATCCTTGTATTTCATACCACTCCGTTCTGTCAGACGTTGTAGTTTCAGCTTTAATTCTGTGTCTGTTAGTGGCTCTGTCTTCCAGAGAAACTGCATCAATAAAGGTGCAAAGACGAATGGGAGCAAAATCAGTGGCAGTAAAAGCCCCAAACCGACATAAGCGGCTATCTGTTCGGGAAATAGGTGTGTGAAGTCCTGAACAGCACTAACAAATAACATCGGAAACAGTGGTAGGAGCAACATTCTAAAATTGAATCCAAGATATTCCCACGACTGTTCCAAACTTTTTCGTAATCCATACATGACAAAACGGATCCCATATCTCGTGTGGGTCGGAAAGTGCTTGATGAAGTGTAGTCCATCATACATGACGAAACGTATACCCAGCAAGCTCACAAAAAATGGTATAAAAGGAAGAATCTCGCGTGAATGATGAACAGGTTCTAAGAAAGCAAACTGTTCATTAACGACATCTGGAAGGTGCAATAGATAGAGCGTGCAGACCAAACCTATTAGACTCAACACTTCAAAAACAATGGTAACACGTAATTTTGCCCATCTCCGCGTGAGATAGGCAAGTAGAATAGGTATAAGTGTGATTAGACAAACCCACAAAACTATTGCTGACCTATTGACTTCTGTGTCTAATTCGGTAGGTTCATAGCGAATTAGAAAAAAGAGTCCGGCAATTAAAATGATACTGGTTTGTGCCATTACATTCTATCTGGATTAACGCGTGAATTACGCGTTTGTTTCCTCACTCAGAAAGTTCGTTTGCCTGTATAGCGAATTTTATGTCCAATTCTGTTATCCCATCCGCATCGTGTGTCATCATATCAATTGTCACACGATTGTACACATTGAACCATTCTGGGTGATGATTCATAGATTCGGCAATCAACGCAAGTTGTGTCATAAATCCGAAAGCAGCAACGAAGTTCTCAAATTTGAACTCTTTATGGAGTTTACCATTTTTTATAGACCAACCGTCAAGTTCTTCCAAGTTGTTCTGAATCTCAGTGTCAGTTAATTTTTTTCGTGCCATCAATATCCTCCTATACACCTTTCGCACCGCTGGTGCTTGTTTCTGGATAATGCATACTTCATTCTTGTATGTGTTATGAAAATCGGCTTAAACCCAGGTTCTACTGGATTCAAACCGATTTAGAAAAACTCCGAAATTTATGTTTAACGGATGTCTTTGATACTTCCCCATGTGGTTGTGAGCTTGGCTTTAGGGTCTACGGGAAAACTCGTATCGCCAAAGTATTCAATTTCGCCAATTTGAAAGTTCTGCACAGTCTTAAAAGCAATGAATCGAAAAAACCGATATCCGATTTTTTGCTTGTCGTAATCATCACCAGCATCAAATCGGATGACTTGCAGTCGCTGGTCCCACAAACTATCCCCATCATGAGAAAAGATGGTCGTAAAATCCTCACCATCGTTCGATCCTTGTATCTCCCATACTGTAGGGTCTCTATTAGGAACATCATTCGCTGAAGATACGGTGAAGTGGGTCAATGCATATTCCTGATCAAACTCAGCTGTCACGTGTATGCCTCCCGCCGGAAGGGTTGCGGGTCCTCAGCACCATTTGGCATTGCCGGGGCCAAGTTGGTTATCAAAGACGTTAAACGCAAATTCACCACCCCCGAAACCGGGTTCCTCGCTGGATGAGAATTTCGCGTTGTACCCCTGATCCACATCAGGTTGACCATCGTCTTCCGGGTCAGTTAGGTCACCACCTATAAGGGATCCCGTTCCTGTTCCTAAGACTTCCTCTGCGTAAGCTATATCATTTGTGCTGATAAAAAAACAGAATATCATCAACACAGATACTGCTAAGGTTAGCGTAAGTTTCATAATGTACATACTCCTATAAAAATGCATCTCAGTTTTACGTGAGTTTCGTGTTAAGTACTTATATAATACACAGAACTTTAGAATTTGTCAATAGAAAAACAATCTATGGGGCGTAGCGTTTTAGGTACTGAACTGTCTGCATCGAAAATACACCTGTCATCTCATACAATAAATTAATTGGAATATCAGCTAAGATTAGGTTAAAATTGAATATGATATATAAGATTATATCAAGCAATACCGTAATAAAATAACAAGGGAGAAACAGATGGCACTTGCAACAACTTTATATTTTCCAGAGGTAGGACCGCAGTGGGAAGACTGGGTTCAAGTTATCAACGTAGGCACTGAAGAGACCCGTGTGAATGCAATAGCAAGAAATGCTGCAAATGGACAACCGGTCTGGTCAGATGAGAAAGAGATTTCACCTTTCGAATGCTGGACACCAAATGTAGAAGCAATAAAACAGAACTGTTCAATGCAGTTGTCAGCAGACCAACCACTCGTAGCAGAACGCCACATGCACAACAAAACAAATATTCTTGATTTTGTCGGCGCAGCAGAAGAATATGAGACTGTGGGACTCAGACTTTTCTTTCCAGAATTAGTTCCGGGGGCATTAGATTGGTTCCGATTCTTGAATGTGGGTGAGGCAGATGCCTTGGTAAATATAATTGTTCGGAATCGGCGCGGGGACATTAGCAGACAACATCACCGAGCTATCAAACCGTTCTGTTGTTGGGATATAGCCGAAGGCATAATGGGAAATGTACAAGGAACGCTTGAAGTACAAAGCACGCAGCCCATTGTCGGTGAACGGCATCTACATTATCAAGGCGGCAAAACGTGCGTAGGACAATACGGACAAGTTATATCTGATGCACCACGAACACTCTATTTTCCCGAAGTGGGTCCTGCATGGCAAGACTGGGCGGTTATTGTCAATGTCGGTAGAGAAAGTGCACAGGTGACAATGATAGCACATGACGATGGCACAGGCGATCCAGTGACAACAATGGAACGCGAAATAGATCCCTATGAGTGCTGGATACCAAAGATGGAAGACATTAAAGTCAAATCCTCAATCCTTGTACGGAGTGATCAACCTATCGTGGCTGAACGACACATGCACAGTGGAACAGCAGTTATTGACCTTCCCGGGGCATCTGAAGAAAGTGGACATGTTGGACTCAGGTTATTTTTCCCTGAAGTTGCAAGCGGGGCAAGAGATTGGTTCCGTTTTCTCAATGTAGGCGAGGCTGATGCATTGGTAAATATCGTCGTTAGAAATAGAAAGGGAGAAGTCAGACGGCAAATTCATAGAAGGATAAAACCGCGTTGCTGTGCAGATGTGGACGAAGCTGCAATGGGGAATATTCGCGGTTCTGTTGAAGCACAAAGCTCACAACCCATTGTCGGTGAGAGACATTTGCATTATCAATCCGGACATAGAGGCGCGGTTGTCGGTGCGTATGGCGTGGTTATAGGTGAGTAATATATGGATATAACTGGAAAAATCGCAATAGTGACAGGAGCTGGACAAGGTATCGGAAAAGCAATCTCACTCAGACTGGCAAATGCCGGTGCGGATGTAGCAATTTTGGACTTAAACTTGCAATCGGCAGAAACTGTAGCAAAAGAAATAGAAACTATGGGTAGACATGCAATTCCGATTCAAATAGATGTCTCAAAGTCCGAAAATGTTAACGCTGCAGTGAGAAGAACCCTAACAGAATTTGGACGAATTGACATTCTCGTCAACAACGCTGGTATTGCGGGGAGAACCCTACCCCTAACAGACTTGGATGAATCAGATTGGGATGAAGTTATCGGCGTGAACCTATCAGGTGTCTTCTTGTGCTGTAAAGCTGTAATTGGGACAATGATTGCACAAGATTATGGCAGAATAGTAAATATCGCCTCTATTGCTGGTAAGGAGGGCAACCCGACTATGATTCCCTATTCCGTGTCTAAGGCAGGCGTTATCTGCTTGACAAAAGCACTGGCAAAAGAGGTGACGGATTATAATATTCGTGTCAACGCAGTATCCCCTGCAGTGATTGAAACACCGATTATGGACGGTATGGCACAGTCTACTATTGATTATATGGTCAGTAAAATTCCGTTGGGGCGTATTGGAAAACCGGAGGAGGTCGCTGCTGTCGTCAACTTCTTAGCATCTGATGAGGCGAGTTTTGTGACAGGACAGTGTTACGATGTAAGTGGCGGTCGCGCGACTTACTAATACTATTTCTAAGGGTGAGTATGCCGACTCACCCTTATCCAATTATTTGTGCACAATCTATTCTGCTATGCAGTAGAGATACTGAGTCCCCCGCAGATATAATTCTGAACCGACGATTGCCGGTGAAGCATTAAAACTCTCGTCAAGCCTATTCAATGCAAGCATCTCATAGTCAGCACCTTCCTTTATCACCGCAACTGTGCCGTTCCTACTTGCAATATACACGCGACCTGCTGCACCGACGATAGACGCATACACATTCGTTACACCCTGAACCCGTTGTGGACCATAGAGAACCTTACCACTCTTCCTATCCATAGCAGTGAGAATATTGTCATTTCTCTTCAAAAAATAGATAATATCTCCACTCAAAAGTGCCGATGGGACATAAGGGGTATCACGACCATACTGCCAAACAACTGCTTCCGTACCTGTAATATCACCTGAAGCAAGGGCAAGGTTGATGGATTGGATTGAGAAGCCACCATGACCACTTAGCACATAGATGTGCCCATCCTTATACATCGGAGAAGGGATAACATTTCTTGTCATACCACCACATTCCCATATCACTTCACCATTCCCTAAATCATAACTCCGCGTACGATTCGAGGCAGGTACGATCACTTGTGATTTACCATTATAATCAACAACAATCGGAGACGTCCAAGTCGTCGGTTCTTCACGATCAACTTTCCAGATTTCATCACCCGTACGTTTATCCAGGGCAGTAATAAAGGATTGTCCTTCGTGGTCTTGCAGAATTACGATGGTGTTTCCATGAATCATCGGACAGCTGCCCTCACCAAAGGCATTTCGTTTTCGCATAATTCCGATGTCCTTCTCCCACTTTATATTACCTGCCATATCCAAGCAGTAAAGTCCTCGTGATCCAAAATATGCATAGATATGTACACCATCCGTGATTGGAGAATTGGAAGCGAAACTTGCATCCCCATGTATACCTTCATGCGGTTTGGATACGCGTAAGGTTTTCTGCCACGCTACACTACCATCGCTTCTATTGAGTGCCATCAGATCATACTTAAATGTTGGCAAAGTCCTATTTCTGTTACCTCTTCTACCCCGTCGTCTTTGTTGGGGTTCTTCAGGTGGTTTTTCCTCTTCTATCGTTTCAGGCTTAACCGTCTCACCTTGAATCGCTGTCTGAATGTAGATTTTGTCTTTCCAGATGATAGGCGTCGCATGTCCTAAACCCGGTATGGGAACTTTCCAACGAATGTTCTCCGCTTCACTCCATGTTGTCGGTGGGTTTCCATTGACAGCTTCACCCGTTGCTAATGGACCGCGCCAATAATGCCAGTTTTTCTCAAAGTCAAAGGGTTGCTCAACCTTTGCGGAATGATTGTCTGCAATAGTTTTAGATGTGTAGACTGTGAGAATTGTCACAGCACAGACACATAGAAATAGCACAAGTACTTTTTTCATCAAATCAAACCTCCATCTAAAAAGAACGAAATAGTAATACTATTCAGCGATACAGTACAGATGCTGAGTTCCACGAAGGTATAATTCTGAACCAACAATTACCGGTGAAGCATTAAAACTGTCATCCAGTTTATTCTGTGCAAGTACTTCAAGCGTAGGTCCATATTTCAGCACTGTCACATTACCGTTTCTGCTCGCGACATACACACGGTCTTCTGTACCCGCAATTGAGGAATAGACACTTGAAATGCCTTGTAACCGTTCAGGTCCATAGTGGACTTCACCTGTGCTTCTATCAATCGCTGTAAGGATACCCGTATTACCTTTAAGGAAATAGATTATATCTTGATTCAAAAGGGGTGAGGGTACATAAGGTGTATCCCGATTATATTCCCAGACAACGGCTTCTGTCTCTGTGATGTCGCCTTTAGCAAGATCTAAATTAATCGCTTGTAGGGAACTACCACGGAAACCACTGATGATGTAAACATGACCATCCATATAGAGAGGAGAAGGAATGACATTTCGCGTCATACCACCACATTCCCATATCACTTCACCATTCGCTAAATCGTAACTACGGGTTCGGTTTGTCGCAGGAACAATCACCTGTGATACACCGTTGTAATCAACAATAATAGGTGATGTCCATGTTGTACGTTCATCGCGTAACTCCTTCCAAATCTCGTCACCGGTCTCCTTATCAAGCGCAGTGATAAATGACTGATCCTCATGGTCTTGCAGGATAATAATTGTATTGCCGTGAATAATTGGACAACTACCTTCACCGAAAGTGCCTGCCTTCCGCATCTTGCCGATATCCTTTTCCCACTTGATATTTCCTTCCATATCTAAGCAGTATAATCCACGGGAACCGAAATAAGAATAGATATATTTACCATCCGTCACAGGAGAATTGGAAGCGAAACTTGAGTCATTATGCATCCCCTCATGTGGAACTGTTTCACGAAGCGTCTTTTGCCAAAGGGTACTACCATCACTTCGGCTAAGCGCGAGGATCTCAAATTTATATGTCGGAAGTGTCCGACTCCTACCCCTTCTCCCACGTCTCCTACCAGACTCTTCTTCAGGTTGTTCTTCCGTGTTAGTCGTTTCCTGTTCAGGCATCTCCAATTCAATAGCAGTTTGAATGAAAATCCTATCCTCCCAGATGATAGGTGTCGCATGTCCCAAACCCGGTATCGGCACTTTCCAACGGATGTTTTCGTCCTCGTTCCACGTGGTAGGGGGATTAGCATTGACAGCCGTACCGTTTGATAATGGTCCACGCCAGTGATGCCAATTTTTCTCAAATTTGTCTACTTCTTCAACTAAAGGATCAGCAGTGGTCTTAGAACCACATGCAATTAAAATAACCAGAGCACTCAAACACACTGCAAAAATTGCAAGTTTCTTCATTGTCTTAGTTCCTTTCAAAATATTATCGTTATACCATTTCTAATTGATAATGCTTCTTTATTGTTGCACATTCTGTTAGATTATGCCGTCCAACCATCCAACCTTCCAGCCATCCAATCTTCCAACTTTCCAGCCTTCCAGCCTTCCACTTACGTCAATATATCCTCTATTTCAAGAGGTTTTGTTAATTCACTGTTTGCATTCTCAAGTTTTTCACGACTTGAGACGACACATACCGCCGCCTTATCAAGATTCTCTTCAAAGAGCTTAACAAGTGCGCGTTTCACCTTATCAGGTGTTGCGCTGCGAAGTTGTTCGTAACGTTCCTCTCGTATCTCTTTCGTTAAACCTCCGATATGATGCCATTGCGCGGTGCTGACGGCTTGACTTGGACGGATCGGTTTTTCAGCATCTTTCGCTGATGAGATGATAGCACGGTCAATATCCGTTTGCGTCCACTCAACTTGCTTGATATAATCTATTGTCTGTTCAAATACATTAATCGTCCGTGCCACATGCGGATCTCTAAACGAAGATTGGTATAAAGCACCATCAAAGGCACTATATGACAACCTTGCACCATAAGCATTCCCTTTAAAACGAATTTCACTCAATATGTAATCCATCCGTACAAGATGCGTGCCAATTCCGATCAATGTTGAATCCGGATCTGAATAATGGGGAGCAGGCATCACGTGAGCACAGTGAGCGATCTGAATCGGGCCTGCTAAACCCTCACGCGGCGGCGTGTCATAAGACTGAAATGTAACAGGTTCTACCGTAATCGGATCTTCACCCATAGCATTTAACCACTCACTGAGTTTAGTACGTGTTGTCTGGTAAGCAGGATCCGAACCGACAAACCCAGCTGTCACACGCCCACGATTCAATAAGAAATCACGAATCTCTTCAATATGACTCATAAGGTCACTATTTAGTTCGTCAAAACCGTCGAGTAACGTCTCACTCTGTCTAAGCTGCGGCAATCCGTAGACAATTTCAGCAAGATGTCCTTGCGGAGAAAGTCCGCGTGCTGCATGCTGCGTTGCTGTGCTTGAGCCATCCTGAACCATCTCTCTTCGGTATGCAGCAACAGCTTGAATCATGACATCGTGAAGTCGCTCCTTGTCCCGTGGATTCACAGAAAATACGAGATCATGCAGTACATCAAGGGCATCATCTATTGTTCCATCAAGTGCTTTCAGATGGAAATACACGTTCTGCAGTGAACGATTAAAATCAAGCGCATGCGTCCGAAACCCAACACCACAACTGACACCACCCGTAACGGATGACTTGCGTAGTGCCAATTCCGTAAAATCCATGTCTGCCGCACCAAGTTTGTGGACAGCATCAATATACCTCGGCATAAACTGCCAAAGATGTTCAGGTAATTCCCTAACATCAAAATCCAATACAAAATAGTTAACACCATTTGAAAAAACATCACTACGGAGAAAGTCGCGTCCACCAACTTTTTCTATCGTAGTCGGGATATGTTTCGGACTGTCCGGTAGATCGTTCACACTGAGCTGCGGCAGCTTTGCCAAGGCATCAGGCGGATTCGGTTGTCCGTTCATACGTTCGAGTTCTGCAGCATCAGCAGCAATCTTTTTAACCTCTGCCTCTGTCAGCTCTGCCCGAATAGCCTTAGTCCGTTTCTCTAATGCAGCATCAAGTTTTGCTTGCAACTGTTGGTCAGGTGAAAGTACACTCATCAACCGATGCGGATTATCAATGAGACGTTCCCGAATCATTTCATTGAAGATCGCTGGATTCTCTTCCCATTTCTTACGTATAGAAGCAAGGTTCTCACCTATTTTCAGGAAGGTATCTGTCCCGTTATCATATATCCAAGCATTTATCACACGGTATAGCATACGCAGCGGAAACATCGGGGATACTTCTTGGTAGTAATAGGTAGACTGTTGGAAAGCCGCTTCCACCAATTCCTTATCAAAAACGCTATCGGCGAGTTCAGTGAGTGTCTCAGTCACCAGATTCGTGAATGCTTCAATCCGATCCTCCTCACTGCCTTTGATACCGACAAAAAACGAACTATTTGGACCAATTGAACCCGATCCAGAACCGATAATATCAGTTCCCAATTTTGAATCAATGAGAGCTTTCTTCAGCGGTGCCGCTTCATTACCGAAAAGTATAAGACTCAGGATATTACACATCGCAACATCTTCAGGATCAGTCGCATCACCGATGAACCAAGTCAACATCATGTAAGTTTTCTCAGTCAAAGATTCATCAGGTGCTACCGGATAAGTATCACGCACGGTCTGCGGAGACTTCCAACGCTGTTGACGCGTAACTTCTGGGGTCAACGGTTCTAACTGCACGCTATTTTCGTTCTTCGGAATCTTATCAAGTTTATCGGCAAGAAATGCCAAGTAGTCACGCGTTGGAATATCACCATATAGGAAAAAGTACCCGTTACTTGGGTGATAATACGTCTCATGAAAACTTTTGAGCTGTTGATATGTCAGTTCAGGAATTGCATCGGGGTCTCCACCAGATTCTTTAGCATAGACCGTATCAGGTAGAAGTCTGCTCGTCGCAGAGCGATACAAAATGGACAGGGGATCGGAAAAAACCCCTTTCATTTCATTATAGACTATACCGGTAATCTTGAGATCACCTGTCGGATTCTCTGGATCAACAGGAGCAAGATGGTGACCTTCGCGTCTGAATGTCGCCTCTGTCAAAAGCGGATGAAATACTGCATCAAAATAGACCTCTGCAAGGTTGAATAGGTCTTTCTTGACATTGCTTGCGACAGGATAATACGTATGATCAGAACTTGTCATAGCATTTATGAACGTTGCCATACTCATCTTAATCATTTCAAAAAACGGTTCTTTAACCGGGAATTTATGTGAACCTGCCAAGACCGCATGCTCAAGAATGTGAGGTGTACCAGTGTCATCTGTAGGCGGTGTCGGAAAGTTGATTGAGAAAAGGTTCTCTGTATCATCTGTATAAAGATGTAGTAGACGTGCCCCACTATGATGATGTTCCAATTCAATGGTAACTGCACGCAATTCGTCTATAGGTGTTATGGTTTTGATTTCAAATCCGTGAAGTTTTTGTCCTTCTTGTAGGTCAAGTGGCGGGTGTTGTGCCCCGCCATTACCAGCTGCGAGTTTTGAATCCATTTTGTCTCCATTCTTATTTCAGATCATGTTTACAATCAAATACAGTATTAACAAGTATACGTTTATATGTCCTCAATTTCAAGCGGATAATCCATTTTCTGATTTTCTTTCTCTAATTTCTCACGACTTGCAATGACGCATATTGCGGCTCTATCTTGATTTTCTTCAAAAACTTGAAGCAGTGCTCGCTGGACTTCCTTAGGGGTTGCGCGTCGGAGTTGGGCATACTTTTCTTCAACTACTTCGTGACTTTGTCCTTTGATATAATGCCAGATGGCATCATTTGAAGCTTGACTGGGGCGCACTGTTTTTAGATAATCTGACGATTTCGCAATAATCGCCCTATCAATATCAACCTGTGTCCACTTTGTCTGTTTAACATAGTCATTTGTCCGCGCGAAAACGTCAAGTGTCCGAGCGACGTGCGGATCACGCTCAGACCCTTGATGGATCAAGGATTCATAAGGGTTATATGAAAAACCAAAACCGTAGGCATTGCCTTTGAGCCGGATTTCAGGCAACATGTAATCATTTGATAAGATATGCGATCCGATTGTCAAAAGTCCTGCATCCGGATGCGCGTAGTGCGGTGCTGGCATCATCTGTGTGCAGTGTGCTATTGGAATAGGTGCCGCTAATCCTTCGCGTGGTGGCGTTCCAAAAGATTTAAAACCTATCGGTGCTGGGATTATCGGTTCGTCACGCATGGTGCTAATCCATTCGGAGAACTGTCCTTGAAACGCTTCATAAGCTGCGTCAGAACCGGTAAAACTGGCGGTCACGCGGCTTTGGACTAATAGAAACTCACGAATCTGTTCAATATAACCGATAAGCTCTTCATAAGATTTATCAAAACGTTTGCGTAACATTTCACTTGTGCGGAGTCGTGGTAGTCCGTAGACGATATCTGTGAGAAATCCGCGTGGTGAAAGTCCGCGGGCAGCACGACGGTTAGCAACATGTGGCCAATAATAGTCGTGTTTAGAATCTGCTGCCTGATTGAGAATGTCGTAGAGACGCTCTTTATCGCGCGGATTCACAGCGAAAATCAAATCGTGCAAAATGTCTAAGGCATCCTCCATTTTACCGTCAAGTGCTTTGAGTCGAAATTGCATGTCCCACACTGCACGATTCGGATCAAGCGCGTGTGTAGTAAAGTTTGGCGAGCATCCAATGCCTCCGGTGGCTGCTGCTCTACGTTGTGCAATCTGTTCGTAATTCATCTTACCCGCGCCAAGTTTGCCGATGGCATCGGTGTATCTCGGTAGGTATTGCCAAAGATGTTGCGGTAACCCTTGCAAGTTGAAATTCAACACAAGATAGTTCACACCGTTTGAAAAAATGTCGTTCCGAAGCAGAGGACGTCCACTAACTGTCTCAACGGTTGTGGGTATATGTAGCGGTTCATCGGGCAGTTCAGAGACGTGCAGTTGCGGCAACTTTGCCAAATCTTCTGGTGAGTTCGGTTGTCCGCTCAGACGTTCAAGCTCAACAGCATCGGCAGCAATCTGTAGCATCTGTTCATCTGTAAGTTGTGCGCGAATTGCTTTCAGACGGTTATTTTCTGTCGCATCAAGTCTTGCCCGCATGTCTGGGTCAGGCGTAAGGATTGTCGTCAACCGATGTGGATTGTCAAGGAGCCGCTCGCGAATCAATTCATTAAAAATCTGAGGATTTTGCTCCCATTGCTGACGGACAGCAGAGAGGTGTGTCCGCATCCTTAAAAAGAGAGTCGGTTCCTTTTCATATATCCATGTGCCTAAAACACGTATTGCCATTTGAAACGGGAAACTCGGTGTGACTTCCTGATAGTTGTAGGCGATTTGTTGAAATGCGGCTTCTATCTGCTCTTTGTCAATTTCTGTGTCTGCAATTTGCGTGAGTGTTTTGATGACCAATTCCGTGAAGGCGTCAACGCGATCTGCCTCACTTCCAACTAAACCGACACTAAATGTTCTATTTGGTCCTATCTTACCATCAAAAATATTGTGTCGTATATCAGTACCAAGTTTTGAACCGATAATTGCCTTACGGAGAGGTGAACCTGCGTTATCAAGTAGGACCCTGCGTAATATATCGCATAAGATAGCCTCTTCAGGATCCGTTGTCTCTCCAATGATCCAACTCAGCATTAAGTCCGTCTTTTCAGTAAGAGGCTCATCTGCACCAATTGGATAGGTTTCCGTTACAGTCCGTGGAGAATTCCACTTCGGTTGACGTGTGATTTCTGGTCGGAGCGGATGCAGAAAGTCTTTTGTCTCAGTCTTAGGAATAGCTGCCAATTTATCTGAAAGAAACAGGAGATAATCTTGTGTTGGGATATTACCGTAGAAGAAGAAGTAACTGTTGTGTGGATGATAGTAGGTTTGATGATACGTTTTCAATTGTTCGTAGGTTAAGTCAGGCATAACCAGATAATTTCCAGCACCATTGT
The DNA here is from genome assembly GCA_022824835.1 of Candidatus Poribacteria bacterium. Taxonomy (GTDB): domain Bacteria; phylum Poribacteria; class WGA-4E; order WGA-4E; family WGA-3G; genus MSPOR6. The sequence continues at coordinate 76,389 of JAJDZB010000025.1, forward strand.
TAGCATAGCACGTATCAGGCAGAAGATTATCCACTACGGTGAAAAATAAAAGGTATTCTGGAGTAAACAAACCTATTTTCACTTCATTATAAACGATCCCGTTTATTTTTAAATCCCCTGTCGTTTGATCCGGGTCCACAAGTTCAAGATGGTGTCCTTCGCGTTTAAAGGAGTCTTCGGTCAGTAGTGGATGAAAAACCGAATCAAAGTGGACTTCTGCAATATTAAATAGGTCTTTTTTGACACTGTTTGAGGTGTAGTAGAAGGCATGATCAGGCCAGTTCATCGCATTTGTACTGTCATAAGTCGCGAGACTCATCTTCATTATCTCAAAGAATACACCTTTTACTGGATACTTACGAGATCCCTTTGTAACACAGTGTTCAAGGATATGAGGTAATCCTGTATCATCTAATGTTGGTGTTAGTGGACTGATTGAAAACAGGTTTCTGGAGTCGTCTGAATAGAGATGCAACAGCCGTGCGCCGCTGTGTGGATGCAAGAGTTCTATTGCCACTGCACGCAACTCATCAATGGGGGTAATGGCTTTGACTTCAAATCCGTGAAGGCGTTGTCCTTCTTGTAGGTCTATCGGCGGGTGCGAGCTCCCGCCAATTCCAGCTGCGAGTTTTGTATCCATTTTACCTCCAGTTTTAATTCAATTTTGGTTATTTTCCCAGGCCGGTAGGTTCGGTTTCCTAACCAATGCAGAATACCAAACGCGTATTCTGCAGGGTTTTTCCCAGGCCGGTAGGTTCGGTTTCCTAACCGAACCGGATCCGACGTAAAAACCTTTATGAACGCAAGTTGAACAAAGCCGGTTCGGTTAGGAAACCGAACCTACCGGGTCTATGCAAGTGATATTTTGGGCAAAATGAAATCCATATACCTATTATCAAACTCACGTTATTGTAACATGAAAAATTAGATATTCTCAATCAAATTATCGCAATAACAATATTCATTCCAATTTATTCTTTTTCTAAACTTGCACAGACAAGTTCTTTATCACTACGTGCAAAGACATGTTTATATGCAAAGGCTGGGTGCGCCCAAGTTACGCCACCCCTACGGTTAAGTTGTCCCTTAGTAGGTGCAATCAGTTTAGCACGACTGATGATATTCAATCCTTCAGGTGAAAGTTCCGTAATCAGTAGTTCACCCCGTTCATTAAACATCCAGACTTTATCAGCATTCTGCACAAACTGGATGGTACTCCATCGGTCTACAGGCACTGCAGATAAATCTGTCCACACACGGTCCCCTGTTTTCGCTTCAAGACAACGGAGTTCGCCATAACTATCAACACCATAAATATGATCCCCTATCCATATAGGTGTAGACATAGTCGTTTGCAGTGCGTCGGTATTTCTTTCATCTTTCCCCTGTCTATGCCAACCGAGTTCATACGCCAGTTTGTCATCTGACAGTTTTAGTAGTGCTGCACCTTCATAGAAATTCGTGACAAACAGCTGATTATTCTCATAAATAGGCGTTGCGATGCCGATCTCCCAGCGCGTCGGTAGCATCGGATACTTCCAATGAACTTCTCCCGTTTTCGGATCCAATGCAGTGACGTTCCATCCTGTCCAGCAGATTAAAACACGTTTTCCTGCCTGTTCAATGATGATCGGTGCAGCATAAGATGCGTTATCTTCAAGTGCTTTCCATCTCTCCTCACCTGTTTTTCTATCAAATGCGACAACACATGCCTCTGGCTTACCACCAATCTGCACAATGAGTAGATCATCCTCAATCAGTGGTGCACAAGCGATTCCCCATATCGGCATATTGATGTCATATTCAGTATTAAGGTCCTTTTGAAATTTAATGTCTCCATTTGAAGCATCAAAGCAGTGCAGATGTCCCATCGCACCTAAAGCATAAGCGAGTCCATCATGGATAGTTACGGTTGCGCGCGGTCCAACGGGATACTCAATCTTATAAACGCAATCATAGGTATGAGACCAGATTTCATCCCCCGTCTCCCAATCGAAGCAGAGAACCCGTTCAACTTGTTTCGGTTTAGTAAGTCTATCCGTGACATACACACGTCCATCAGCAACGGTCGGACCACTATAGCCACTCCCAATAGGCACGCTCCAGCGTATAGGTATCTCTTCATCCTCAAATTTGTCTATAATACCAGTTTCGTTCCATACACCATCTCGATTAGGACCCCGCCATTGTGACCAGTCATCCGCAAATACCGGGATAATCAGGATGGAAACAATAGCAAACAGAGCGATGGACACATATCTTAAATTTTTCATGATGTCTTTTATATCTCCGATGATATTAACCTATATATTTCCGTGGAATACTGTGTATTTCACTTCTTATACGGTTTGCAAGTTACTTATATCAAGTAACCAGGGTTCATCTACCAAAGCACGCAGGAATATCCCACGTGCGCCATTCAAATCTCTGTCCATTGTCAATGACATCCTATCTTTTATCACTTTCTTACCACCAAGATTGTTAACAACTTCCCCTGTCCAGGACACTGTTTTTGATGTGTATGCTTCACAGACATCAACAACTTTACACCCATTCTCTTTCGCTTTTTGTTTTAGAAACTTTTTGAAACGGTGATGGGATAGTGTCAACATTTGTCGTACCGACCTCTTTCGTAGTTTGCGTTTTCCGCGCATCACCATATCTGAGGTCTCAAATGTGGGTAGCAGGATAATGTCATAGGTATCAACAAGGTATCGTGCGATCTTATGATGCAACTCATCAACAAGATTTCTAATCCGTTTGCGTATTCTGTTCGCAGCACGCCTCATATTCTTTCGTGATTGTTTTTTGGCTTTAGACGCACGAGATAATAGATCATCAAGATAGGAACAAAGTCTTTGAATCCGATTGATAGCATGGTGTCCAAGCCATCCGAAACCATGCTCATGAAAATATGTGAGGAATGTTCTCACGCCAGGATCTAACGCAACAACGCGTCCACTTGATTTTCGCTTCTGTTTTGGTGCGTTATAGGAAACACACAGATAGTATTTATCATTCTTTTTTACTAACCGAGAGTCGCGGATGTTATCTGGTATCGACTCCGACATTTTAAGATCGCCTAACATTGTATGATAGACACCTCGACTTTTTATGGCAGTTTTCGGAATGAAGATACTATCTGAAGGTTTTTTCTTTGACTTGAAAGAAACCGACTGAAATACGCCTGTCTCTTTACATTTCTTCTTAGCTTCTCTAACCGCAATACAAGCATCACGGATAGCAACAGACTTTACCTGATAAGGCGTTTCTTCAGCCCAGTCAGGTAAATCCTGCATGATCGGTGTCTTGATTGCTTTCCAAATCGGTTTTGTATCTGTAGTATTGAGTATATCTACAGTTTTGTTATAAGTATATCGAGCAGTGCCGAACCATTGCCGCAACTTCTTTCTCTGTTCAGTCGTTGGATAAACTCTTATCTTCTTTGATTTTTTTACTATAGGCTCGGAGTCCAGGCATCCTGCAACTGAAGACATGGAGAATTGTGAGTAAATCTGATGTGAGTTCTTCCTGAGGGCTGTGTTCTGTTTGGTCAAGAACCACGAGTTCGCCACCGTTTTGTTCAATGAGGTGTCGTATAAGGTCGATGCCGAAACGGGCGAGTCTATCCCGATGGGCAATAACAACTTGGAGCTTATCACCTTGCATAAGCCGTTCCAGTAAGGCTTTAAGTCCTTTCCTTTTGAAGTTGAGTCCGCTTCCGATGTCTCTGATAACTTCTGCTTCGGGATAGATTCCACGCATATATTCAACTTGTCGTTCAAGATCGTCTCTCTGTTTTGTGCTGGACACCCGGCAGTAGCAAACAGTGACAATTGATGAATTGGATTTGCTTTTGATGTATCCTTCAACATCATAGCGCCTGTGTCCGCCTCCTGTGCGGATTGTATCAATCTTTCCCGCATTTGCTAATCTCCTAAGATGGTCAGGTGTATAATCCAGCAACTCACTTGCTTTGCGAGCTGATACATAAGTCATATATATCTGGGATTTCTCATAATTGATGTAAACCTAATGACCGTCAACACAAAACGACTATTGAAACATGAAAATGCGTTTTTTGTTATGATGATTTTGATTGTTTTTCCATTGAAAAATCCATTTAATCGGGAATTGTATTCTGTTTCGTGATAAAAACAAAATATACATTTCACATAATGAACTTTTATGAAAGCAATTTAATCAGCATTTTCATAGTCTTATATTGAGAGATCGTTGATAGATATTGACTTCAGAACATTTTTGAGAAATCTCAGTATATAGAAATGTCAAGAAAAATACAGATATTTTACTACTGTTCGTCAACCTCTAATATTTGTAGCACATTCTGTTAGATTGTGCATCTTTTCTAACAACCATAATTTATCATTCTTTGCGTATATATGTCAATGTAAAAAACAACCACACCCACCACAGAGAGGGTGTGTAAATCTTTTGTTACCATTTCATAAGAGACGACACTCTGAGAGTGCCTACTACCTTTAAGAGCATTCTGTGACATTGAATCACTTATGCACACCCCTCACGTAACTCTTTTCCTTGTTGTTCATCCCACTGATGGTCTGGGTGTTTTTCAAAGATTTGATTGACTCCTTGTGCTTATTCTGGTGTAATATCCTCTCTAACATTTTTGAGAACTGTATAGACGGCAAAAGCATTATCGCCTAATTCTGTCCTGTTTTGTTCTCTTTCGGCGAGCGAAATTTCTTCAGCTAACTTCATGAACTTAGTTAATGCATCTTTTGTTCCTAACTGGCGATTGTCATAAGATTCTATAGTTTCTTCTGCGCGTTCACCAATTGGGATCAGAAACGGTTTTGATTCACCGTCCTTTGTTACTTTGTGCCGCAATGCTTTCCGCAAATTCATTACTTTAACCGTATCAGATACATCGCTCTGGTTTAGTTCCTTCAAAGTCGTTTCGTTCAATTAACTCAACTAAATTGCGCTTCCGCATCACGTCATCACAGTTAGAATCGTCAATTATACCCTTGTTGAATTTCAAGAGTTGCGCTTGCAGCACATCCGTAAAATAGCGCGCGGCGGTGTCACCACCCCGCATGCGCCTGGTTTCTGATCGGGACACGCGCGTCCATCCGATTTCATCTGCGTATTTGAGGAGTGGTTCTTGGACTGCAGAACGTTCAGACATAATCGTTTCCAAATGTCAATTGGAGTGATATAGTGTTGATGCTTTCGGGAAATTGGTAATTTTTTCTGTACACGAATCTTGTCTATGACTGGGTTTTTCCGAACGAAAAATTACCAATTTTACCAATTAGTTGTGGATTAACGTAAATTGAGCAAATAACTATACAACCTATGTTAGTTAACTATTTGTGTGTTTATATTATCACATTTGATAGGTTTTGTAATGGACACATATCGTCCCTAATGAAGTTAAAGAAAATATTTGGGTAATTTGGCGAGGTTAGGAAACCTCGCCAGCAGAGTGGTGAACCTGCATTATGCAAACAAGAAATTACCCGTTTAATTATTTGAACTTCATACGGGACTAAAGAGGGGCAATCTCAATAACCATGCGCACTTAGAGGTGTTCACAATAATCCAGACATTTTCTAAAATTGACGCCTATGGTGTGTAAAGTTCTGGTTACTTGTGGATAGTCCTGACTAAATAAGTAGTTCGGGTCTCGCTTTCTTGCATAAATTCGTGACCGACATCACTGCATTTTATATATTCTGAGAAGCATTTGACAGCGAATTTTCTGTGATTGTCCTGTAAGTTTATAATATTCTCCTTTTGAAAAGTGTACGAATTCGTACAAAATAGTGTACACGCGTACATTTTTGTACATCGCTTGTGCAGTTAGTGGCTGCAAGGCTTTGTAGCGGGTTTTCTGACTGATTCAAAATTTTAAAATTCCTTTTTGGTACAAAAATCTCTGCATGTTGAAATATGCCTGAAAATATTGGATTTTTTCTGATATTATGATTATTTCTGGACATTTTGTAGGATAGCATTGTCAACACCTTTTTACATAAACATATAGTAAACCATTTAATAACTTATATTTTATTGTAACTTATTATAAATACAGATTTCAAGTTAAAATTGAGTAAAACAGATTTATTTTTCGTTTTTACACAAATTTGGGTTGCCTGTCTATTACTTCGTCAAGCGTTAATTGATGTGTTTTGAAAGTAGTCAGGAAAAGGATGAATGGGACTGTTGTAGAAAGAAGCACAATCAAGGATGAATGTGCTACAGCAGTATACTAATTATTCTTCCACCCTTCCCCTCTTCCACTCTTCCCTCTTCCATCCTTCCCCTCTTTCACCCTTCCACCCCACAGCAATTAACATTTGACAACTGCAACAATTAATGATAAGGTATTAAGCATATTTTCTTTCTTACTTTGGATGTCAGAACATCACATGAGGTCTCTTATATGCCACGTTTAAGACAATCTGAACCCTCCATGATGGAGCTATACAAACAGGTCAAAAAACAGCATGAAGATGCTATCCTCCTCTGTCGTGTAGGCGATTTCTATGAAGCATTCTATGAAGACGCAGAACTCATTTCAAAACTACTTGAAATTGCGTTGACTTCAAGAAATCAGAAAAATCAAAAGACACCTCCCCCACCTATGGCTGGAATTCCACACCATGCACTTGACTCTTATCTCTATAAATTAGTTAATGCTGGACACAAAGTCGCAATCTTGGACCAAACTGAAGACGCAAAACTTGCCAAAGAGGAAAACCGCCTCGTCAAAAGAGATGTCGTCCGAATCGTGACACCGGGAACAGTAACTGACCCGAAAGTATTAGAACACAAGTCAAACAACTATCTGCTCTCAATCTGCCATCAAAAAGAAAAATACGGTATCGCAGTGGCTGACCTATCCACAGGTGAATTCAAAGTAACTGAACTTGAAGATGAATCCCGGCTTTGGGCAGAAATACACAGATTTTCACCTAAAGAATGTCTATTCTCAGAAGGCTTTGAAGATGCAGAAATGTTTGAACAGATAAAACTTGAACTGAAAGCATCTGTCAATTTCCTCCCAGAGTGGAGATTTGACTATGATACAGCGCGTTCTGAACTTCTGAACCACTTTCAAACAATTACACTTGAAGGGTACGGATGTGAGAATCTACCCGTAGCAATCGCTGCAGCAGGAGCACTCATATACTATCTACATGAAACACAGAAACAGGAAGTTGAGCACATCCTCTCCGTTCAAACGTATACACTTGACGACTTCATGGTCTTAGATGCCGACACACAACGAAATCTGGAACTCACAACCTCAATTCGCGACGGTTCAACAAAAGGCACACTGTTAGAAGTACTTGACCAGACAGTTACATCAATGGGTGCAAGAAAACTACGACAGTGTCTATTACAACCTTTACTTGATGAGAAAAATATAAATGAACGTCTCACCGCTGTTGATGAACTCAAAACACAGATAAATCTACAAGAAGAGATACGCGAAGCATTGGAACAGATGTCCGATATAGAACGTCTCATTACACGCATCAGTCTCGGTTCAGTTAACGGACGTGACATGATTTCCCTTAAGGATTCCCTTGAACTTATCCCTGCTGTCAAACAGCACCTTGAAAATTGTCAAAGTGCAATGTTGATGTCTCTGAATGAAGAATTGCACCCAATGTTAGAGTTAGTGGAGATGATCCATCTCGGCATACATCCAGACCCCCCAGCAACTATAAAAGAAGGCGGTGTGATAAATGATGGGTATAACACTGAACTTGATGAACTAAGAGAAATTGCCGGGCAAGGCAGAGCCTGGATGGCAACATTACAAGATGAAGAACGAAAACGGAGCGGAATTACATCCCTTAAGATAGGGTTCAACCAAGTCTTCGGATACTATATTGAAGTCACGAAACCGAATCTCAACATGGTACCCGAACATTATATCAGAAAACAGACCCTAACAAACTCTGAACGGTTCATCACACCTGAACTCAAGGAACAGGAAGCAAAAGTCCTAAATGCTGAAGACCGGATACAAACACTTGAATACGACCTGTTCTGTGATATACGGGACGAGGTGGCAAAGTCTACGGAACAGATTCAGAAAATCGCTGCTGCGCTCTCTATGATTGATGTCATCGCAAATTTTGCATATTGTGCGTCAAGATACAATTACGTGAAACCTACCGTTGCGGAAAGTGACGAGATAATTATACGTGATGGTCGGCACCCCGTTGTAGAACAGATATTCACACAAGAGGGGTTTGTACCAAACGATACACAGCTCAATTGCAGTGAAGAGCAGCTCCATATCATCACAGGTCCAAATATGAGCGGAAAAAGCACCTATTTAAGACAGACAGCACTCATCGTCTTGTTAGCGCAGATCGGCTGTTTCGTCCCCGCATCCGCCGCAAAAGTAGGGCTCGTAGACAAAATCTTCACCCGTGTTGGGGCATCGGATAACCTTGTGATGGGACAAAGTACATTCCTTGTTGAGATGAACGAAACAGCCAACATCCTAAACAACGCCACACCAAAAAGTCTCGTAATTTTAGATGAAGTAGGACGCGGAACCAGCACTTTTGATGGTCTCAGCATCGCCTGGGCAGTCTCAGAGCATCTGTTGGACGAGAAACGGATGGGAGCTAAGACCCTTTTCGCCACACATTACCATGAACTTGTTGAACTTGCCAGTAAGTATAAACGTGCAAAAAACTATAACGTCGCTGTCCATGAAGATGGAGAGAAGGTTACCTTTCTACGTAAAGTCGTCGCGGGAGGCGCAGACCAAAGTTACGGTATTCACGTCGCACGTCTTGCAGGTTTACCGCGTTCTGTTATCGTACGGGCACAACAGATACTTGAAGTGCTTGAACAACACAATCTCAGTGTAGAGACTGATGGTGTAGCAAACAGACCACAGAAAGCAGACCAAAAAATTCCACGTCCAAAACGGAGAATCACCCGCAAGACACTACAAAGCGATTCGCTTCAGATGGCACTCTTCACACCCAAAACACATCCACTCATAGATGAGATACGCCAGTTAGAACTCTCACAAATTACCCCTTTAGATGCAGTCAACATTCTATACGACCTCAAAGCAAAAGCAGACGATGCTTAATCTGACGCACTAACGTTTTTCACTAAATTGACGCTTATTGTGCAAGGAGCAAACGATGACGATTAGATTTGTATCAATCTTTCTATTTGTGTTAACCCTCAATATGCCGATGCTCGTATCTGCGCAGGAGTCGCTATCTGAAGCGCAGCAAGCTCACATTGATACTGAAAGAGATTCGGCATCTGAAGTGCAGCAAGCTCGCACTGATGCTGAAAGAGATGCTGAAAAGAACATTTCCTCACTTGCATGGGGATTCGGCGGTTTTGCGTGTAACGTTTTTGGCATTGCCTATGCATACTTTGCAAAACCAAGCATACCCGCAGGGGTGTTACTTGAAAAATCACCAACGTATACTGACACTTATACCGAAGTATACCGCTATCACGCCAAGCAGCGACGGCTGCAAGCCGCTGTTATCGGTTTTGGTGTATTGGTTGCTATTAGTGTATTGGCAAGAGTCTTACGTAAAAAATCAATTCTTTAGATTTTAATTAATCTCGAAATAACGACTGATATTTATCAAAGTTGTTCCGAAGGCAATTTTTCTGCTACACGTAAAAGGTTAATACGGAAGTAACACTTTTTTGCTAAACACGGAAGGGTGTAAAATAGCACCCTTCCAACCAATAATAAGGAATTACGCTATAAATTTCAGGCCGGTAGGTTCGGTTTCCTAACCGAACCGGACCCGTTTAATACTGAACCTATAACGTTACCGCTTTCCCAGTTCTTGCACATTCATAGATCGCCATGTTGAGTTCAACTGAACGTCTCCCTTCATGTCCATCAACAGCAGGCGTCCCATCTTCATGAACAACCTGTAACATATCTTGAATAACATTACCAGGGTAGGGTGGTAGTTCAATCTCTGGTTCTTTACCTTCCGTGAATTGCCACATGTCAGGACCAACACCAACAATGCCATCTTGTCCATGCACATGAATCATCGTAACATTTCCACCGGGATAAGTAGTTGTCGTCAAAACATGTCCAAGCGCACCGCTTTCAAATTCTAAGATAGCGGATGTCATATCCTCTGTCTCACAGTTTTCATGATCATATACATCAAAATGTGCACCGATGACACGTTTAACAGGACCCATAAACCATAGCATCAAATCAACTGAATGCACACCTTGATTCATAATAGAGCCACCCCCATCAAGTTCCCAAGTGCCGTGCCAACCCACGTAGTAGCTATCAGGTCGTTTCCATTTCATACGGAGTTCACACAGAATCGGTTTTCCGAGTGCCCCTTGATCAAGTGCAGTCTTAATCCTTCTGTTCTTTGAACCATACCTTTCGCCAAAATCAACAAGCAATTTTACGTTATTATCTTCACAGGTCTTGATGAGTGAATCACAGTTCTCAAGGCTCACATCCATCGGTTTAGTTGTGATCACATGTTTTCCGCGTTTTGCAGCCTCTTCACCGAACTTACCGTGCAATCCACTTGGCGTCATAATCATACCGACATCAATGTCATCACGATCAAACATTTCCAGTGCATCTTCGTGACTGTCACATCCGAACTTCTCTTCAGCAGCTTTACGACGTTCTGCCTTCAGATCAGCAACAGCGACAAGTTCAGCCCCTTCTGTGCCGTGAATCATACCAGCACGATTCATACCCATACCTAAACCCACAACACCGAAACGTAAATTGTTAGCCATTTTAAATATACTCCTCTTATATCATAAAATCAAGATGTAATACCAATCTTCCAGCCTTCCAATCTTCCAACCTTCCGATCTTCCAATCTTCCAGCCTTCCAACATTCCCTCTTATCCTGGCCAAATCCTGAAAATCCTGGTCAATCTTCTTCTTGCTCTATTCTAACAAATCTACCGATTTAGTGCAAGCACCCAGTTTCATCGAATAGAGGGAGTTTTATCCTGGTTAAATCTCAAAATCCTGAAAATCCTGGTTCAGACAAGGAACAGAAACTTTACACACCCGATTGTAATAATCCCTGAATTGGACTTGACAATTTATCCATTATCGTATACCTTAAATGTATTATGTCAAGTGAAACTTACGAGAAACCGACTCAATCTGCAAAGAGTTTTCGTGCAATTCCAGTAGCAGTACCTGAGAATCTCGCAAATATCCGTATAATTCTGTTTGAACCGCGTGAACCGGGGAACATCGGATCTGTCGCAAGAGTCGTGAAAGGTATGGGATTATCAGAGTTATATCTTGTAAATCCTGTGCAATTCCAGAACGTAGATGCTGCCTATAATATGGCACACGGTGCAAGAGATATATTGAAGACCTGCAATGTTGTTCCTGAATTGAAAGATGCACTTGAAGGTATTCAGTATCTGGTCGGCACAACGCACAGACGCAGGGATATGAGATTACCGCCACCCGTAACAGCGCGGGATGCTGCCCAGAAAATCGCCTCCATTTCACAAGATAAATCCGTTGCCTTACTTTTTGGACGTGAGGATTTTGGACTCTCTACAGATCAGATTAGCCTTTGTCAGTTGACAGCAAGTGTCCCGATGGCAACAAAGAATCCTTCACTGAATTTAGCACAAGCGGTGCAAATATTTGTCTACGAAGTCTTCATCGCAAGTTTAGAAGATAATCCACTTGATGAAATTGCGTATGCCGAAGTGAATGCATTAGAGGAATTCTATGGAAGGGTCACTCGGTTATTGGACAAAGTCGGTATGTCTCCGTATAATCAGGAATGGGAAACGTATCTGAAATCTTTGCGTAGGGTCTTTTCGCGCGCACCCCTTGAGGAGAGAGACATCGCAACACTTGACATGATATTCTCTACAACCTATCGACATATAGTTCGGTTAGAAGAGAAATTAGGGATGACACAAGAATAGTTAGTCATGTTGTAGACGATATTGTCTAATTCGTTTCTGAGGAAAACATGAGAACATTTGGAACACACGGTCCAGTGAATCCTAAAGATCATTACGTTGTTTCACGCCGTGTAGAAATCGCTGAATTTATCAAACGCGTAAAGCAGGGAAAATACATCGTTATATTCGCGCCCCGACAGACGGGTAAGACGACATTTTTTCAATGGGCGGTTGATGCTCTCGCAGATGATACGGATGATACATACTTCCCAATTGAGCTGAATTTTGAGGTATATGCAGACTATCCGGCATCCGATTTTTACGCCGCTCTATATGAAGAAATAAACGATGAGATTAAATATGTTTTTGAGAAACGTGAATATGTGCCATCCGAAACACTTAACCAATTCTTAAAAAGCACAGAGTTAACCGATCATGTTTCCCTGCTGAGATTTTTTCAACGGTTCGGATCTTTTATTGAAGGAGAAAAATTAGTTCTTATCATTGACGAATTTGATGGAATCCCGCGGGATGCTGTCAACGGTTTCCTTCATGCACTTCGCAGTATCTATGTTCAACGATCTTGGCACAAATGTCCATATAGCGTCGGTATTGTTGGAGTCAAGAATGTAACACAACTCAACCTCAACCGCTCAATTTCTCCTTTCAATATACAGGACGAGTTCACTTTACCGAATTTCTCCTTAGAGCAGGTGTGGGAGTTGTTTGGACAGTACACGGATGAAGTCGGACAGACGTTTGATCCTGAAGTGCTTGAGAGTATTCATAGACAGACTGCTGGTCAACCTTTCCTTGTCAATCGTTTCGCACAGATGCTTACAGAGGAGATGCACATCCCAAAAACAGAAACGATTACGATGACTCACTTCTCAAACGCTCACATTGAGATACGTGAGGAAAACAACGCAAATCTTTCTCATCTGATGGCGAATATCCATAGAAACCCACGCTTTAAAACTTTACTGATGCGAATCGTTTCTTATGAGTCGGGTGTGCGTTTTAACCCAAGAGACGAAATCATCAGTGAACTGACAACACTCGGGGTCATCGGAAAAGCATCAGATGGAATGTGTGAAATCGTTAATCCAATTTACCAGTATTGCATCATGCAAGCATTCAAACCGACGATAAACGGACTCGAACAGGATTACTTGCCAGACGATACCGATTTTCTGGACTACCTCACGCAGACAGGTAAGATTAATATGGAAATGCTACTTGACAACTTCCAGAATTTCATTACACGCGTAGGATATAGGATACTTCAAGTGCCAGATACGCCGAAAGAATTTGTAGGACAAGACCTGCTCTATGCCTATCTTGACCAGTTTGTTAGCCTAATTCGGGGGGCTATGTTCCTTGAAGTTCAGACAGGACGGGGTAGGATGGATCTGATTATCTTGCACAACGGACATAAGTATATCGTTGAAACAAAGATTTGGGAGGGTAAAAAGCGATACGATGCAGGTAAAAAACAACTGTCTGCATATCTCAGATCAGAACGCGTAAGTGAAGGATATTACGTCGTATTTGATCATCGTAATGAACCCGAACCACGCATGGAAATAGAGACGACAGACGATATCAGCATCCGAAGTTACGTCATCCCAGTTATACAGAAAGTTCCTTCATAACATTATACCAAATTCTATTTGACAAATCCAAAATAATAAGTTATTATGTAACTTACAAAAAGATAATAAGATTTACTTAGAAATGAAACAGGTAAAATGAAATTCATAAAACCCACTGTCTGGCTCATCTTCATACTATCAGGCGCAAGTGCACTCATCTATGAAGTGATATGGATGCGGCAACTGACACTTGTCTTCGGCAGCACCGTCTTTGCAACAAGCACCGTACTGACCGCTTTCATGGCAGGACTCGCACTCGGCAGCTACTACTTCGGCAGAAAAATAGATGAGACCAAAATGTCGCCACTCAAACTCTACGCAATTCTTGAACTCGGAATCGGAGGCTTCTGTATTATTTGGCCTCTCTTGCTAAGCGTACTTACGGTTAGCTATGTGCTAATATACCGCAATATCACGACAGAGTTTTATACGCTCTCAATAATACGATTTATCCTAACCTTCGGGATTCTATTAATCCCTTCAACACTGATGGGTGGAACTTTACCCGTTCTGACAAGATTCTTTGTCAAAAGATTGGAGCAGCTTGGCACTAACATCGGAATTCTATATGCACTCAACACATTCGGTGCGGTCATCGGAACTATCGCCGCTGGATTTATCCTAATTGAAGCATTGGGTATTACGTGGTCATTACGCGTGGCAATAATTATAAATATCTGCGTTGCCATAGTCGCATGGATATTGGCACTTCAGACACACAAGATTGAGGAAGATGAAGAAATCACAACAGTTCACGAAGCAACCGACACTGACGAATCGACTGAACAACCCCGACAGATACAAATCGGCACGTGGAATATTCAGGAAAAAACTTTAGTTTTATTCGCAATAGGTACATCAGGTTTCTGCGCCTTAGCCTATGAAGTATTGTGGACACGTATACTCGTATTTTTTCTCGGTAGCACCACCTACGCTTTTGCAACAATGCTTGCAGCGTTTCTCTTCGGTATCGCTTTAGGAAGTATGATCTTCTCACGTTGGGTCGACCGCATACGGCGACCTCTGATCGCTTTCGGCATCGTGCAACTCGGTATCGGGTTGTTTGCACTTCTACTCCTACCCGCTTTTGAGAGTCTGTACGGGATAACCTATGCATTGCAGTCAACATTTGGGGGCAGCAGATTCTGGACATTCTTCTCCTGTTTCCTTGTGATGAGCCTCCCAACGTTTCTAATGGGTGCAAGTTTTCCACTCGTTACAAAAATATACACCGGCAACACACGTCAACTCGGCAGAAGTATCGGTAATGTCTATGCAGTCAATACAGTCGGTAGCATATTAGGTGCATTTTGTGCGGGATTTATACTCATTCCGCTGTTGAATATCCGTCCAAGTATAATCTTAGCAGTCATGCTGAACACCACAATCGGGTTTCTGCTTGTGATGACGGGCTGGCAAACTGCTAAGGCTCAGAACACAACCACGGCAAAACAGGTTACACAAGGAATCGGTATCGGCGTGCCGATTCTCAATATCGGCTTTGCCGTAATCCTGCTGCTCACATTAAACCAACCCCTCTTTTTGAAGAGTACGATCTTCAAAACACAACGACCTGGGGATACGGTCGTTGACTATAAAGAAGAGATAGACGCAACGGTAACAACATTAAAAGATGAAGAGGATATTTATCGTCTTTATGTAGATGCTAATCAGGCTGCGGATGCTTCTCGTTGGGATTCACCATCACATCGCGTCATTGCACATCTACCGTTGCTATTACATCCGAATCCAAAACGTGCACTCGTGGTCGGTTTCGGTATGGGACTCACATCATACTCCATAACACAACACGGGGTGCAGGTCGATGCAATCGAACTGTCTAAGGGAGTCATCTCAGCCGCAAGGGAACATTTTGCACACGTCAATGGAAACATATTTGATAGCCGCTTATTCAATTATTCAATAAATGATGGGCGAAATCATATCCTAACGACAGAAAAAGAATATGATATGATCTCAACGGGTATAATCCATCCGCTTGTTAGCGCGGGGAGCTCAAATATCTATACAGCCGATTTCTA
>JAJDZB010000003.1:0-89725 GCA_022824835.1 Candidatus Poribacteria bacterium
TACCAAAATGGAATTTTAAAATTTTGACTCTGTCAAAAAACACGCTACAAAACCTTACTATGACTAACGCAACAACCAATTTACCAAATCTTACCACGGTAAGAAATTTCTTACCGTATGGTACGATTTTGAAAGGAGACACACTACGAGATTACAGGAGTTCTCCGCAAAATGCGATTAACTCAGCCTTACCTTTAGGAGGAGTTTCACAGAAAGTTAAACCTTCAGAAAAGAAAACCCTTCAGAGACAGCAGAAAAATAATTTTTTAAGGATCTAATTTTAACCCCTATGCAACCATACAGTCACTGTTCGCAACGCCAATTTACCAATGTTACGAATTGTACGAAATTCGTAACATTTTTAAGAAGGAGATTTACTATGAAGTTACAAGAAAAACATAATGAATTTGAAAAATACGTAAAATAAACGGGACAATTTGAATTGTCACGATTTGACAAATAATTAAATTAAAACATGCAATAAAACAGCCTACAACACCATACACAGACTGGATTAACAGACAAGTGACAAAAAGTCACGGCTGTGACAAATTTGTCACGAAAACGGGACTTTTTTAGAAAACCAAATGTCAAGTAAAATCAACAAAAACACAAAGATTCAGAAGACAACTTGCCACCGACGATGATGTAACTGACCCAAAACTCCTTTCGCATCCATCTATGTAACTGGCTTCTCCTCCGCGATTCAGACATATAGAGTGATAATTGGGGGATTTGCTATGCTCTTAATAGTAGTAGGCACTCTCCGAGTGCCGTCTCATCTGATAAGGGACAAAATAATTACACACCCAATGAAAGGGGGAATGGCAGAATCTGGATGAATGTGTTTTGGCGTGCTTGATCGATACTTAGGCAAAAACTCTATACACCCTTCTATCATACAAAATCTTATAGTAGGAGAACCGAGAGTGCAAAACTTTAACCGGATAACCTTTGATCCAAATGTAATGGGTGGAAAAGCCTGTATCCGTGGTATGCGGGTTACCGTCGGAACCGTTGTTGGATTGATTGCATCAGGGTATTCCAATACTGATATATTAAAAGCCTATCCTTATTTGGAAGAAGAAGATATCCAGCAATCTTTGTCCTATGCAGCTTGGAAAGTTCAAGAAATTGAGGTGCCATTAAACATTTATGAAGGTAATTAAAGTCTGCTGTGTCCTTCCGCCAGGAACTTCTCCAGTAAACCTGTCAGACCTTCCACTATCTCAGGATGACTTTCCCACAGATCGTTTGTCTCATAAGGATCGTCATAGATTTGGTAAAGCTGCCCGGGTGATTCCGGTTTCGGTCCGCCATCACTCGGTGGAGGCCAACCCCCTGAACCTTGCGTGCCAATAATCAACTTCCACTCTCCATGTCGTATTGAAAAAACACCATTACTGGAATGATGCACGATCGCTTCACGTAAGGGTTTGTCTGTTTTCTCACCTAACAGTGCTGGCAAAATGTTACAACTATCTTGTGCTGCATCGTCCGGTACATCCACGTCCACAATCGCAGCACACGTTTCCATCAGATCAGTCAGGCAGACCAATGCATCCGATTCCGTATTCGGTTCAATGACACCGTTCCAGCGTGCAATTAACGGTTCACGATGTCCACCTTCCCAGATATGTGCTTTATATCCTCGCCAATCACCACAAGATTTGTGTCCATATAGGTTATACGGCATCGGACCCTTACCACCTTGCACACGGTCACCTGGCAGTGCACCGTTATCACTTGTGACGAAAATGAGCGTATCCTCCGTTTTTCCTGTGCGGTCTAATGCATCCATAACTTCACCTACCATCCAGTCAACTAACCAGACGAGATCGCCTCGGGGACCAGCATCACTCTGTCCACGCGCAAATTCCGGAACGACCTCCTCTACGCAAGGTTCATGCGGTGCTGAAGGTGTCATATAAAGAAAAAACGGATTATCAGCATCAGCTTGCGATTCTATATACGCAACAGATTTTTGGGCAATGATCGGATCAGCATTCTTGTGATGCCAACTGGGGGCTGACATCCCTGGACGACCCGTAAAATCCGGTCTCTCACGATATTCGCTCGGTATTTCAACGAATGTATCATCTTCAATGAACCCATAAGGAGGCTGACACGTTGGACATCCAGACGTGCCATAGAAATAGTCAAATCCGATCTCTATAGGACCCCCCGTTACAGGTGCGTGGAAATCAATATTTTCTTCTAATTCACGTTTGGCATTTCCCCAGGGTAGCGGTGCATCAAAATCGTAGTCATATCCCGGTTTAGTGGAAAATCCGAGTCCTAAATGCCACTTACCGACACATGCGGTGTTGTAACCAGCATCCTTCAGCAAACCAGCAACCGTCAAACGTTCACTTTCAATTAAGGGGGGTTCATATCCGTAGAGAACACCCCGTTTGAGACGACTACGCCAGCAATATCTACCTGTGAGGACGCCATAACGTGTCGGTGTACAAACCGCGGATGGGGAATGTGCATCAGTAAAGCGAATGCCTTCCTCAGCGAGTTGATCCATATTGGGGGTAGGAATTTTTGATTCGGGGTTATAACAGCCGACATCACCATAACCCATATCGTCTGCCATAATAAATACAATGTTCGGTCGTTTCAATTTATCTTTCATACTACACCATAGAGATAGCGGCTACGTTCCCTCCGATTGTAATTTTGACTTCAATTCTGCCAGGTCGTTGTCAATAGAGACTTCTTCAGCATAAGCTGTAAATTCCGTATTTAACGCTGGATTACGAAGTTCAGACTCCACTGCTGAAGCAGCTTTTGCTAAAGAGGCTGCTTCAGATGCATTTTGCTCCATCTGATTCAATATCTCAAATGCTTCGTTTCCTTGAACTTCAGATAACGTTTCTTTTAAATGTTGGTGTGCATCAATGTTTCTGTTTTGCGCGATAACAATATCACGTTTTCTTTCGGCTTCCTCAGTTTTCCGTTGTAAGGTTTCAAGCAAAGTTGTGAGTTCCGTTACGACTCTCTTTTGATCATCCCATTGCATCTTATACTGATTTGCCTGCTGGCGATATTCATTGCGTTGTGCAATATCCTCACGGGCCAAGTCTTCACGACCCGCTTTAATGGCGATAGTTGCGCGTTCTTCACATCTTTCCGCCTGCACCAGGGCACCTTCATAGGCATCCTGAAATTGCTTTTCTATACCGATAGAAGCGTCAACTTTCTGTTTTGCTTCAGACAAACGTTGGGAAATCTCAAAAATAGCCTTCTCTAAAACCGTTTCTGTGTCTTCAACAGTTGCTTCAACATCTATTGTGTAAGGTCTATATTGAACGACAACTGTATTCGCAAGTTTATCACCCATCCTCTGTTTATTCTTACCGAGTGCAAAGAGGGTATCAAAAGGTTGAAAAATTGCTGTGAATCGACGCACGATAGAATCTCTGAAAGAACACGGTTTTCCATCCTTTAACCTGACGACCTGTATTGAAAGAAGTCTTTTTCCGATACTACGACCCCCCATAATACCATCCATACCGAGTAACCCCAAGATCCATAAAAGATATGAAAGTATGCCAAAAAGTGGCGGACTTTCAAAAATACCGTAGAAAAAGAAAAGGAACGTTTGGCAAGCAGATAGGCACAAAATGTCTACATATAGAGCAAACATGCGCGCCAATCTGGATCCTAAGGAGAATTTTTTCTTCGCAATTTCAATCCACTTCATCTATGTCAATCCTCTATCATTCAGACAACAATGAACACATTAATAATAGAGTCTTTTCTCATCAAAAGGATAGGTATATTCTACAGCTAAAGAGATGGAACCGTGACCTCTACCTCTCGTCCACCCGCTTCAGAAGAATCAATGACGCCTTGTATGATGACGTTCGTCAGCATAATCTCATAAGGATCAATCGGTGAAGGTTTGCCTTCTCTCACAGCATCAATAAACGCGCTATCTTCTTCGTGGAATACACTGACAGACTTGAACTCAGTATACGTTTCATCATGTATCTGGCCATCCTTATCTCCATAAACGCGAACACCATCTTGTGGTCCACGGACTTCACCTATACCGATTCGGAGACCCGCTTTTTTACCGAGAAAAATAGTCCCACCGAGAGAATCCATATTCATGCACCAACAGGTCTTGAATACTAACCTTGCACCGTTGTCAAATACGACCCATCCGACACCGAAATCTTCAACTTCAGTTTCTTTGAGTGCTTCGTTCCACGTATTGTTTAGGCTTAGATAGTTAGATGTAATACCTGAAACAGCAACAGGTGTGGGGTGTTCCATAAGATAGAGTGCTGTATCTAACGCATAAACACCGATGTCTGCGGAGGCACCCAAACCGGCAGTTGCTTTGCGGATAAAACTGCCACCAGGATTTCCGCGTCTACGATCCGCAACGGTTTCAGCGTAATAGATTTCTCCAAGTGTCCCAGCATCTACGATCTCTTTTGCTTTTATGACCTGTGGGGAATAACGTAGTTTGAGACCGATCATCAGAATTCTATCGTTTTCTACAGAGGCACGCCACATCGCCGCTGCGCCTTCTAATGTTGCTTCCATCGGCTTTTCGCAGAATACATGTTTACCTGCGTTTAATGCTGCAACAGTAGGTGCAGCATGCACACCTGTCGGTGTACAGACATAGACCGCCTCAATTTCGTCCATTTTTAGCATTTCATTGTAATCGGTAAATGTCTTTTTGATACCCCATTTTTCTTCTGCGCGTTCCAAATTCGCGGGAACAAGGTCGGCAGCAGCAATGATCTCACAACCCTCAATCTTTTCAAGCGTTCCACAATGCGCTTGAGCAATACCACCAGCACCTATTAAACCTAATTTGACAGTTTTCATCAATATCTCCTCGTCACAGATTAGTCCTCATAATTCTATCTTATTTTTATCTTTAAAGTCAAGGACTTTTCTGATTTAAAAAGAGAATTGAGATGCAACTATCAACAAATTAATTCGTATTTATATGTGGTGGAAACTGCATCGGATTATACCGTTACCCCGATTCACACGGATAATCTTAAGAATTGTTCGTAGTAGAGCAATTCATTGTCCGTCGTTCCAAACCATCATTTTAATAAATAATAAAAAATGCCCCAAGCGGGAATAGTATAGGACTGTTGCAACGCCGACTATAACACAGAAAAGTCAGATAACAATCGTATCGGTCTGTATGCACCGAATAGCAAACAAGGAGTAAATAACAATGAGTAATCCTGTAATGTTTTTTGAGATAGCGGGTAAAGATGGAGAGTCCTTGCGAGACTTCTATACGGCACTGTTTGATGAATGGCTTATTCTCCCATTCGGTTGGAGTACATCGCACTTTCCAAATGACATATTAGTGGTTGATACAACCCCCGAACCTTTGACAGACGAAGGCATAAAAGGGCATATCTATCCGCTACCTGATGAAAGTGATTTTTCCAATCGCATATCTATTTTCATACAAGTAGAAGACTTGCCTGAAACACTCAATAAAATAGAAAAGCATGGCGGGAATACACTCGTGAAACCGCAGGAACTACCCGATGGTATGGGGTCAATCGCCATGTTTTCCGATCCAAGCGGAAACGTCATCGGTCTGCATCAAAATTAGCAGGTTCGTACGTATTCGTATCGTATTCATCAGGACTTACGCACTCCCCGGTAGGTGCGGTTTCTAACCAATGCAGAATACCAAACGCGTATTCTGCCGAATCCTGTGAAAATAGATGAAATTTGGTCATTTTGCGTAAATCCTGTTCACAAGAAAAGGAGTAATTATATAAATGAGCAATCCAGTCATGTGGTTTGAAATAGCAGGGAAGAACGCAGATGAACTCTGTGAATTTTACCGAACAGTTTTTGAATGGGAAATTTCACCTGAGAAGAGCGGAGTCTACCTATGTGAAACAGGTTCAGACGAAGGTATAAAAGGACACATCTTCCCAACAACAGATGAAATGCCATACACAAACCAGATCACCTTCTATATATCTGTCAACGACTTAAATGAAGCTGTAAAAAACGTCGAAACTCACGGCGGGAAAATACTTATACCACCGCAAGAAATTCCAAATAACATGGGATCTTTTGCAATGTTTATTGACCCAAGTGGGAATATATTGGGTCTACACCAACAATAAGTGTGTCATTCCATTCATACCTTATACATACTATAATCTTCATGGACATACTAAAGTGTTGGAAACAGGGAAGTTATCTTATCTAACTTCCCTGTTTTTTTATCAATTTATTTCAATAGCGGTTTCAACCAACGTTCCGCTGAGTCGGTCCCCATGCCTGTCCGTCTTGCATAGTCAGAAACCTGATCCTCCCCAATTCTGGCGATACTAAAATACTTCGCTTCTGGATGCGAATAATACCATCCACTAACAGATGCAGCAGGGTACATCGCAAGATTCTCCGTAAGAGAGATACCTACATTCTCTGTGACGTTTAGCAATTCGAACAACACACGCTTCTGATTATGATCCGGACATGCCGGATATCCAGGCGCAGGTCTGATACCTCGGTATTTTTCTGCAATCAGATCCTCGTTGGCTAAATCCTCATCACCTGCATAACCCCACAGTTCTCTACGCACATGCTGATGCATATACTCCGCAAGTGCTTCTGCTAACCTATCAGCTAATGCCTTGGTCATAATACTGTTGTAGTCATCATGGTTTTTTTCAAATTCATTACAGAGTTCAGGAACACCGATACCGGCTGTTACCGCAAATGCACCGATATAATCAAGGAGGGATGTTGTTTTTGGTGCTATGAAGTCTCCAAGGCTCAGGTTCGGTCTTGTGAAAGGTTGTTCTGTCTGTTGACGTAAATGATGTATTCTTGCGATCACTTCTGATCTATCTTCATCGGCATATATCTCTGTATCTTCAGCTACCGTGTTGGCAGGAAAGATACCTACGACTGCTTTGGCAGAGATACGCTTCTGTTTGATGATGTCCCTTAAGAGTTCCTTTGCATCTTCAAACAGTATCTGTGCCTTATCACCCAACTCCGGATCATTCAAGATTTTCGGATATCTTCCCTTCATTTCCCATGTCGTAAAGAAGGGAGTCCAATCAATAAAGTCCACAAGTTTTTCTAACGGAACATCATCATAGACTTTGATACCAGGTTTCTCGGGTTGTGGAGGACTATAATTTTCCCAATCAAGTTTTAACTTCCGTTGTTGTGCTGCAGTTAACGGTAACAGGTTGGTGCGTTGTTGTGTGTCACCTCGTTTTACACGGATGGCTTCATATTCTTCGCGTGTTCGGTTTATCAATACTTGCTGCAAGTCGTCATGCATCAGGTTGCCAACAACACCTACACTTCGCGAAGCGTCTTTGACGTGGATCGTTGGTCCACTGTATTCGGGTTCAATCTGAACAGCAGTATGTACTTTTGATGTCGTTGCCCCACCTATTAGAAGCGGAATATTGAAGCTTTCTCGCTGCATCTCTCTTGCAACATGCACCATTTCATCCAATGAAGGTGTTATCAAACCACTTAGACCGATAATATCTGCGTTCTCATTTCGCGCTGTCTCAAGAATATCCTCGGCAGAGACCATCACGCCTAAATCAATGATCTCATAATTATTACACCCAAGCACGACACCAACGATGTTTTTTCCGATGTCATGCACATCGCCTTTCACCGTTGCCATGACGATTTTACCCCTCGATTGAAGCGCACCTTCAGCCTGTTCCTTTTGAATATAGGGGATGAGGTGTGCTACGGCACGTTTCATAACCTGAGCACTTTTGATAACTTGTGGAAGGAACATCTTACCATCACCGAAGAGTTCTCCCACACGATCCATACCAGCCATTAAGGGACCCTCTATGACCTGAATAGGACGTTCATATTTTCTTCTCGCTTCTTCCGTATCCGCTTCAACGTGTTCAACCACACCTTCAACAAGCGCATGACGCAAGCGTTCTTCCACAGATAGTTTGCGCCAGGCTTTATCTACGCGTTTTCTCTTTTTTGTTCCCTGCAATGTCTCCGCTAAAGTAACCAGCCTGTCTGTTGCATCTTCTCGTCGGTTGAATAGAACATCCTCGACTGCTTCTAAGAGCGGTTTTGGGATGTCGTCGTAGACAGCAAGTTGACCAGCATTGACGATACCCATATCCATACCAGCATTGATTGCATGGTATAGAAATGATGCATGCATCGCTTCGCGGACTACATCGTTTCCACGAAATGAAAAGGAGACATTACTGACACCACCACTGACCAATGCATAAGGACAGGTCTCCTTTATCTGCTTACACGCTTCTATAAAAGCCATAGCATATTCGTTATGCTCACTTATGCCTGTCCCAATCGCAAAGATATTCGGATCAAAGATGATGTCTTCGGGTGGGAAGTTAACCTTTTCAGTCAATAGTCTATACGCTCTTTGACAAATCTCAACTTTACGTTCAACTGTATCGGCTTGTCCCTCTTCATCAAAAGCCATAACGATAACTGCAGCACCATATCTACGTATCAACCTTGCTTTTTCTAAGAAATCGTCTTCCCCCTCTTTCAGACTGATAGAATTCACGACCCCTTTACCTTGGATACATGCTAAACCTGCTTCTATAACGTCCCATTTACTTGAATCAATCATGATCGGCACGCGACTGATATCCGGTTCTGCAGCGATCAGGTTTATGAACTTCACCATCGCAGTTTTTGCATCTAACATGCCAGCATCCATATTAATATCAATGACTTGGGCACCGTTTTCAACCTGATCCCGGGCAACTTCCAACGCTGTCTCATAGTCACCTTTCTTGATAAGGGATGCAAATCTGCGAGAACCTGTGACATTTGTCCGTTCACCAACGTTAACAAAAAGAGATTCTGAAGAAATATTAAATGACTCTAATCCACTGAGTCTACACGTAGGTTCGTGCCGGACAGGTTCACGGGGCGGATACTCGGATACGACTTTTACGATAGCCTCAACGTGCTCAGGTTGACTACCACAACAACCGCCAACGATATTGACAAATCCACTTCGCACGAACTCAAGAATCCAATTCCCCATTTCCTTAGGTGTTTGCGTATAATGACCAAGTTCATTTGGCAGACCAGCATTGGGATAACAGATCACGGGAATATCCGCAAGTCTTGACATCTCCGAGAGGAAGGGACGTATCTGTTTAGCACCGAAACCGCAGTTTAAACCAACAGCGAGCAAGTCTGCATGACGAACTGAATTCCAGAAAGCCTCAACTGTCTGTCCTGAAAGGTTACGACCACCGCCACCACTTCTGTCCGATGACACTATGACAGGTACATTAATATCTCGCTGATCTAACAGCGTTTGAATAGCGAAAAGTGCTGCTTTGCAGTTTAATGTATCCATCACAGTTTCAACAAGCAGCAGATCAACGCCACCATCCAATAGACCCTCCGCTTGTGTTGAATAGGCAGCAACGAGATCAGCGAATGTAATGTTCCTATACCCCGGATCATTTACATCAGGAGAAATAGAACAACTGCGGTTAGTTGGTCCCATACTACCCGCGACGAAACGCGGTTTATCTGAGGTTGAGTACACATCTGCGACTTCACGTGCTATCTGTGCAGCCGATAGGTTCACTTGATAAGCCTCGTCCTCAAGCTGGTAATCTGCCATTGATACAGAGGTACTCGTGAAGGTATTCGTTTCAAGGATATCTGCCCCTGCCTGACAATAATTCGCATGGATTTCTTTGATTATATGGGGTTGTGTTATAGACAAAAGGTCATTATAACCTTTGAGTTCACACGTGTGATTCGCAAACGCATCCCCTCTAAAATCTTCTTCAGTCAGACGATACGTCTGTATGAGGGACCCCATAGCACCATCAAGCACCAAAATCCTTTTGGCAAGAGCATCCTTTAGTTGTGCGATTCTATCTGAGTTTGTCATTGATATGTATTTCTCTTATAGAGTGTAGATTCTGTATGTTGGTAACGTTTTCTGTCGCCACTATAAATTATAACACTTGCTGATGGATTTGTCCATTTGATTATTGGTCACGGCGGAATGGTGCGTAAAGTTATTGTCACTTTTTTCAGAAGAGACGGCACTCGGAGAGTGCCTACTACTATTAAGAGCTTATGAAATCCCAAAATTGACACTTATAGGGACAATAACTTTACACACCCATCACCCCAAAACCAATTGACAGGTAAAACCGTGAAGATGTATAATTACAACAAGGCAATGAGGAGGATAACAATGCTTAAAATTAACCCACAATATCTTGTTGATGACAAAGGCGAAAAAACTGTTGTGCTCCTGATAATCAAAGAATTTCAACTTCTCATGCAGCGTCTTGAAGATTTAGAAAATACTTTAGAGATGGACGCTGCGGTCAAGACTGATACTGAGTTTCGTGATTATCAAGACATTCGAGTCTACTTGATAAAAGAAGAAATACTTTGAACACGCCATCACCTTATTGAATCAAACACCGTCGAGATGTCTATCGTTAGATATAAGACTATTCATGAATTATGCAAAACCCCTACAGTGAAAACCAACTCGTCGCACAACCCGTAATCGCACTGCTCAAAGTCTTAGATTGGCGTAAACAACAGCAGTTGTGCGCAAAAGCTAAACATACTGTTCAGACAATATTGGATGAAGGTCTTCCTGATTGTTACACAGAAAAACTGTTCGGTCAGATATCGGAAGCGGTATATCTACACGTCTATGACTCCTACTACGGAGAAGGAAAGAGTATATATACCGAATTCCAAAATTAATGGAGTGGCTAAATTAATAGAAGGTGTGTATTGCTATGAAACCACTACTCACTGTCAAATCCATCACAAAACGTTTTACAGAATCACCAGTCGTCAAAGATGTAAGCTTTCAAGTATATCCCAGTGAGATATTCGCTCTTTTAGGGGCAAGCGGGTGCGGTAAGACCACTACCTTACGCCTAATAGCAGGATTTGAGAAGCCAGAGACCGGTACCATAATAATGGGTGATCGTGTTCTCATCGATAAGGATACTTTTATTCCACCTGAAGCACGTGAAATCGGGTTAGTTTTTCAAGATTATGCGCTCTTCCCCGATAAGAATGTCCTCAAAAATGCAGCATTCGGACTGAATCGAAAAATACCTAAGAAAGAACGGAACGTCATTGCACTGGAAAGTCTCAAGCGAGTAGGTATCGCACACCTACAAGAACGGATGCCACATCATATCTCTGGGGGTGAACAACAACGGGTCGCTTTAGCACGTTCACTTGTCACACAACCGAAGTTGTTACTCTTAGATGAACCCTTCTCCAGTCTTGATACGGACTTGCGGCAAGTGACTCGTGAAGAAGTTCGCGAACTGCTGAAAGAATTTGGAATCAGTGTCGTATTAGTGACGCATGACCAAGAAGAAGCACTTAGTTTTGCGGATCGAGTCGCCGTGATGAACAACGGCAGCATTGAACAAATTGGTACACCTGAAGATGTCTACAGAAAACCAAAAACAGAATACGTCGCAAGTTTCCTGGGGAAAACTAACATCATTGAAACATCTATATACGATGGATATGCAAACACACCTTTTGGTACAATAGAAATAGAATCTCCTGACAAGACGAAAGTTCTGCTTTCAATTCGACCTGAATACATTAACCTTTCACGGCATGCTGCGGACAAAAATGAATCAGTTTCAGGACGTATAATAGCCAGAGAGTTCAAAGGGCACGATTTGACCTATACCGTTCAGGTGAAAGGCGAGCATTACTTCGTTCAGACTGACTATAAACAGCATTACCGTGTAGGTGATGAAGTATCCTTAAAACTGAATGAAGCAGATGTTATACTTGCGAAAGGTGGATAGAAAACCTATCCTACTAAGACCCATTTGATACTCACCAAATACCTCTTATCCTGAAAATCCTGGTTCAGACAAAATAACCCATAACTTTACACACACATTCATCGTAAATTATTTGCTTTTTTTAAATGTAAATGTTATACTTCTATTAGTTTGGTAACTATCGTTTCCGCCTTGCATATTGCAACATTAGAAGCTTAATCTGCATAAGCATCCCCTTAAAACAGCAACACTGAACAGCAGAAGACGGTTTCAATAACAATTGAGAGTAACAAGAAGTCTAAAATTCTTGCTATGGCAAGTAAAGGTATGTCCTTATGAAATTAGATAATACACTGCAAGAAATAGAAAAATCTATTAATGATATTGTAGACATTGAGTTTGACTGGGAAGGAAGAGGATTTGAAAAGCCAACTAAGTTGACATTGACGAATGCAATAAAAATTGTCAAGGAACTTCTGAAACAAGTCGATTCTGAGGATTGCTTGTGGTTTAGTCCTTTTGCTTATAGCAACGAAGATGGGTATGTATGTATCGGATGGCAGAATCAGAACCAGGCATTGCATTTTCATATAAAAAACGAGAATATGGACTATAGGAAAATTTGGCGTTCGGCAAACAGTGTTAAATCAGGATCAGAAGAAGGATATCTTAATCCGCAAAATTGTTTATTACTATGGAAATGGTTAATTAATGAACAACAATGATATAGGTAACGTGAGTTTGATAAATCAGATTTTCCCAGGCCGGTAGGTTCGGTTTCCTAACCGAACCGGCTTTGTGCCAATTGCGTTCATTAAGGTCTTCGCAAAGGATTCGGTTCGGTTAGGAAACCGAACCTACCGGCCTGGGAGAATCACTAAATTGACACCTATGGTGCGATTTCCTAATCGCAACTGTATCCGAAAGGATCTCTAATGGAAGCAAAAATACTGGTTGTAGAGGATGAACGCGATATTGTAGAGTTGCTCAAATACAATCTCCAACAGGAAGATTTTGAAGTTGATACTGTTCGTAACGGTGCTGATGCATTACAACGCGCTGTTGATAATCCACCCGACCTTATCTTGTTAGACCTGATGCTACCTGAAGTAGACGGTCTGATCGTCTGTCGTCTGCTGAAAAATGACCCACGCACAAAGAAGATTCCCATCATTATGCTAACGGCTAAAACCGATGAAAGTGACCGCGTGACGGGACTTGAACTCGGCGCAGATGATTATATTACAAAACCCTTTAGTCCACGCGAAGTGGTCTTACGTGTCAATGCTGTCCTACGCAGACTCAATGCCAGTAAAGAACTGGATGAAGAAAATCAGATTGAAACACACGGTGTTGTTATTGATCTTGATAGGCATCAAGTCATGACAGAAGATGGGGCAATTGATCTCACTGCCACAGAGTTCAAACTTATAACGCTATTCGCAAGATCACCGGGGCGCGTCTTCAACCGAGATATTCTCATGGATGTTATCTGGGGACAAGAATACTACGGAATTGATAGGACAGTTGATACACACGTCAGCAGACTCAGACGTAAATTGGGTGAATTCGGTAAACATATTGAAACTGTATACGGTGTTGGATATAGGTTGAAGGAAAAAAAGTAAAACCCATTTTCTAATGAAATTGAATCTAAAAATCAAAAAATAACGGAGCCATCTATGATCTTAGGACTAACCGATAAAGTTGTTGTAATTACCGGCGCAAGCAGAGGAATTGGCAGATCTATTGCACACGCATTTGCAATGGAGGAAGCAAAACTCAGTATCTGCGGACGTGATCCCGATACACTTCAGGCGATAACTGATGAATTAAAACCCTATAAAAGAGGTGTATTTTCAAAACCTACAGATGTAACAGATAGTCAACAAGTTCAAACGTTCATGTCTGAGACACTTGAGCATTTCGGACGAATTGATGTCGTCGTTAACAATGTCGGTGGAAGTCGATGGACTGCGTTAGAGGAAATAACAGATGAAGAATGGCATGAAATAATTGATTTAAACCTCGTTTCAGCTACACGCATCAACCAATTTGCTATTCCAGTCATGAAAAAGCAAGGTAGTGGTGTGATACTTATGATTACCTCCATCTACGGCAGAGAGGGGGGTGGACATATCACCTATAATGCTTCAAAAGCTGCCGCAATCAGTATGACGAAATCGTTAGCAAAAGAACTCGCACCTGATAATATTCGCGTCAATAGTATTGCCCCGGGTTCCATCCTGTTTCCTGGTGGCGGTTGGGATCGTCGGATGAAGGCTGACCCTGAAGGAATGCAAGCATTTGTTGAACGTGAAATGCCACTTGGACGATTCGGTAAACCAGAAGAAATAGCGAATGTTGTCGTTTTCCTTGCATCCGACTGTGCCAGTTTGGTAACAGGTGCATGTATAAATGTGGATGGATGCCAGTCCCGTTCAAATATCTAAAAACCTGTCAAATCCACAATCAACAAGATTCAGTTTACCAAGATTGAATTTGAATGTACATATTTCATAAGGAGGCAAATCTTTGTCACGATTGAAATCCTTTTACACTGTTTTTTTCGTATTAATCACTCTTAATCCGTTCATGACCAGAGTTGCAGCCCAGGAAATAGATGAAGACCGATCACCTATAGACGAATTCATCAGAAGAGCAGAACAGCATGTGGAACTCAATCAATTATTACAAGCTATAGAAATTTATGAACGCATTGTATTAGCTGCACCCGATGACACCGAATCTCAACTGCAGCTTGCAACACTTTATTCCCGCACGAATCAGCATGAAAAAGCTATAGAAACCTATAGTAAACTTCTTGAAACCGACCCTGAAAATTCAACCTATCAAGATGTCCTTCTTCGTAATTTGCGAGCTGCAGGAAAAAGCAATGAAGCATTTGGCCTTGCCCTGGAATACATCAAGACAGAACCAGAGAAAGGTGTACATTATGCCCGAATTGCTCACCTCTATGAAATGGATGGTAATGAAACCTCAGCTATCACTAACTATAACAAAGCAACCGAATTGGGATACGAAAACATTCAGACATATCTAAGACTCGCAAGACTTAGTTTTCTCAATATGGATATGGATGCTGCTGAAACTGCATTAAAGAATGCCATTCTATATACTACATCAGCTTCCATGCGGGAAGAACTTGAAAGACAATTGATTTATCTGTATCGTTTTAATGGGAATTTAGAACTGAAGATGCAAGAAGCGAAAGAAGTCGGTACAAAGAATTTCGCGTTGCAGAAATTAATCGCTGAAAACTTACATAAGAACGGGGAATTAGAAAAGGCTGTTGAGGTATATAAAATTGCACACGACATGACAGCTAATGCTAATGAGAAGTCAAAAATCTCTGGTGAATTACTCAAACTATATGTGGAACTCGGTCAAATTGACTCAGTATTAGAACCCTATGAACGCCAAGTGGGTTTAGATGTAGACAGCAAGACTAATATCTACACTTCTGAATTAATCACTCCCGTATTTTCAGCACTATATGTTTTGGAAACAGCACGGGACTCTTTGATTGATGCATTCAAAACACAAGATAAACTTGATGTGTTGAAAACACATTATGAAAGCAAACTTGCAGAAAACAGAGATAACCCTCTACTACTCACAATATTGGCAAGAGTATATTGGGAAAAAAAGGATTATCAGAAATCGGCTGAAATGTATGAAGCACTCGGGAAAGCAGATTCTAACAATGTCCGTTATCTATATTATGCTGCGGCTGCATTGCAGAAAAGTCATCAACCAGAATTAGCTAAAGAGATGCTCAACAAAGCAAAAATGGCACTCGCGGACAACCCAGAGAGAAATGATGGACGATTTCTTGGTACGCTTGCAACAATCTGTATTGAAAACAGAATGTATGAACCCGCGATTGAACTCTCAAAAACTGCGATCAGTTTAAGTCTATGGGAAAATGATCCATCTATTCTGGAAACTTTACACATTATACTTGGGAAAAGTTATCGTAGAACAGGACGTTACAAAGAAGCTATTGAAGTATTTCAGCAATTAGCAGACAATACCAGACGTTACAGCATACAAAAAATGGCAGAAAATGCAATCCGTGAATGTGCAAAGGAAGGAAACCTATATGAAGAGCGGATTCCCATACAACTAAACCAGTTGGAGAAGACACCTAACAACCATTATCTAATTGCCACACTCGCTGAAAGTTTTGAAGCTACCGGTAAGATTAAAGAAGCAATTCAGCAGTATGAAAAACTCACAAAACTGGACCCTGAATATGCAGATTGGTACAGGAAGTTGGGAGATCTATATCAGAGAGTAGACCGTAAGATAGTTGATGTAATTGAAAGCAACGCTCTCAGCTTAGATGGAGATGGAAGCTATGTCGAAATTGACGACAGTGAAATCATCAACAATATATCAAAACACTTCACGATTTCTGCTTGGATAAAACCAACAGACTTTCCCAATACCTGTACATCGATATTCTTCAAAGGGAACAAACGCCAACCGCATATTACGCATCGCCAATTTACGCTCTGGATGTTTGATGAAGGCAGTGTATTCTTTGACACATCGCCAGGAGGACTCCCACTAAAATATACAGTTTCTGAAAGCGAATCTATCCAAGAAAATAACTGGTACCATGTTGCAGCAACGATTGATGCAGAAAGAAATATCATGAAGTTGTACCTCAACGGTTTTGAAGTTGGTAGGAATGACTTTAAGGATCAGAACAATATACACAGAACAACACTCCCATTCCGAATCGGTTGTTCACATGAAGAAGAAAGATCTGAACACGCATCTTTTGCAGGACTAATTGATGAAGTTCGGATCTGGAACATCGCACGCACAGAATATCAGATACGTTCCGATATGAATAGACAGTTGAAGGGAAATGAAACCGGTCTGATCGGATATTGGACATTTGACACTGAAACGGAAGGACGGATATCCGATAGTTCACCCCATCAGAACGACGGTCAACTCATTGGAAATGCTAAACTTGAGAAATATAAACGTCCAATATCGGTGACTTCAAAGACCGACAACTTCACAAAGGCTGTGTCCTGCTATGAAAAAGCAATTGAACTGAATCCTGATAACTACCAAAATTACGATCTATTGGCGAAGCTGTTTTTGGAGCAGAACCAGACTTCAGAGGCTGCATCCGTATATCTACGTGCATTAGACTTACCATCAGAACGAGTGAATGCTGATGCAATTATACGGACTCTTTCCGAACTTTACATTGGTGAAGCACAAGATGACAAACACATTGCTATTCTTGAAGAAGTAAAACCCAAAATACAAAAGAGTGCTGTTTTACACGAAATTTTGGGTGATCTCTATAAGAATATAGGTGAATCAGAGAAATCTACACTTGCATATTCTGAGTGGTTGAAAATAAGACTGTATGAAGATAATCTATGGGGTACACATAATCAACGCAAGGTAGCTGAAGCACTTCTTGAAAAAGGTATCTTTCCAGAAGAAACATTGAAACAGGCAAAACAGGCTTGGTATAATGGCACAGAATCAAGCTTTTACTATCCATTGACACTTGGACATGCGTATGTCGCCAATGACCTATATGATGAGGCATTACGGTATTATAGGTATGCTGTGAGCATCTTACCTATAGATTCTTCATTAGAGTATTTCTGGAAACAGGTCGCAGATGCAAGTAAGCACGCAAAAGACAAGAAACGTTATAGACAGATGTTTGATGCGTTGATTCAATCCATTCCGCATGAATATGTCAGTTCACGATCAATTTTAGGGGACTGAAACTTTACATCTAATCCAAAAATACGGTTTTCCCTTGCATATATTTATTCTATATGATATTATATTTAGAAATAATGACTCTTAAGACCTAAATAGTTAACGGAAATTCAGATAGACTTTATCCATAATAACGTAATATAAAGCACTTTACCCGCAGGTGTAGATATTACGACAGGTGCATGTCGCGGGTAAAACATAGGAGATGTATTCACAAGCGTTCCGCTTGAACAATGAATGCAGAATAAACGATGAGATCAGGATTATGGATCCCCGAATATGATACACCAGAACTTTGGCATCATGAAATTTCAAGACGCGGCTTCTTCAAATTTGGTGTAAGTAGTTTTCTTGGGCTTGTAGCAATGCAACATTTCGGCACCTCTGACGCATCACAGCTCTCTGAGGTTATCCCGCGTGCTAAACAGTGCATCGTAATGTTTATGAGTGGCGGACCAAGTCAATTAGATACTTTTGACCCAAAAAAACCGGAAGTAGAAACCAGCGGTCCATTCAAAGCTATTCAGACAAGCGTAAAAGGTATTGAATTCTCAGAACATCTGCCAATGGTTGCTGAACAAGCACACCATCTTTCAGTTGTTCGATCAATGGTTTCCCGAGAAGGTAATCATGAACGTGCGCGTTATCTCCTTCATACAGGATACGCACCAGGAGGCGCAGTCAGACACCCAACCTTAGGCTCGTTAACTTCCTATTATCTTGATGACGACGAATCACACTTACCAAGTAGCGTGAATATTAATTCACCAACATATTCTGGTGGATTCCTCGGGGCTACACACGACCCATTTGTGGTCAACAATCCATTGAAAAAAGTTGAAGACATAGAATATCCGGCACAGATGGATACACACAGATTCCGTGAGAGATTGAAGATGCTCAGAAACCTTCAAGAGGATTTCATCTCAAAACGCTCAAGTCGCGGAACAGAAGCACATGAAGCCATCTATAAAAAAGCAGATGAACTCATCAATTCGCCAAATATAAAAGCCTTTGAACTGAAAGAAGAACCTATGGAGATCCGACAGGCTTACGGGATGAACCGATTCGGACAAGGCTGTTTGATGGCGAGACGACTCATTGAATCCGGTGTAAAATTTGTAGAGATCACACTGGATGGGTGGGACACACACGAAAACAATTTTGAACGGACAAAAGAACTCCTTGAAGTCGTTGATCCCGCTTACGCAATGTTGATCAAAGACCTCAGTGACCGAGACCTACTTGATGAAACTGTTGTGTTATGGCTTGGAGAATTTGGACGAACACCAAGAATTAACAACAATGACGGCCGAGACCACCATCCGAACGGTTGGTCAGCTGTTATCGCTGGAGGCGGAACTCGCGGTGGACAAGTCATCGGAAGCACTAACGAAGATGGAACAAAAGTCGCAAGTGGTGCTGTCGGAGTACCAGACCTGTTCGCTTCGCTCTGCTTTGCACTCGGAATCGATCATCAGGAAGAGAATATGTCCCGTTCCGGACGTCCAATACGCGTTGTCAATGAAGGTACTGTCATAGAAGAACTGTTTGTATAGAAGGAATTAACGTAGAGTGCCTATCGGTGTTGTTAAACATTGTAACGACCCATCGATAGACACTTTACGCTAACAGATACATGCGAGTGATCGCAGGAAAATATAAGGGCAGAAGATTATCAAGCCTTAAAAACCTTAAAGTCCGACCCACTTCTGATAGAGTCAAAGAGTCAGTTTTCAGTATTATCCGAAAAAACGTTACAGATGCCAACTTTCTTGATCTATGTGCCGGAAGCGGGAGCATCGGTATTGAGGCACTCAGTCAAGGGGCAAAACAGGTGACTTTTTTAGACGAAGACACGCAAAGTATCCGATTAATTGAACAGAATCTTGAAAAATGCGGACTGAATAGACAAAATCCACAGATTCTTATGCTGCAGAGTGATGCATCAAAAGGAATTAGCATCCTATCAAAACAGGGAAAGACTTATGCGTTAATCTATTTTGATCCACCCTATAATGCGGGGATTTACAAACATTGCATCACACAGATTTCGGACGAAAGGATACTTGAAACTAAGGGATTACTTCTAATTGAACATCATCACAACACTCAGCTACCACTTGATATCGGTACGTTAAGATGTGATAGACAGAACAGATACGGGGAGACAAGAATATCTTTCTACCGACATAAGGGGTTCGAAAAATAGGCCAAGGAAAACGTGCATGAAGAATGAGGATCTAAACATATCACGACAGGGAAAACTTGTCGTCATTGAACATAAACATTACAACATTGAATATAATCTATCAAAAGGAACATGGAACTATAGCAATAAAAAGGGAAAAACAGTTCTTAAGAACGCAATCACACAGATAAGTTTGGATGACGAAACCACATTAAAGACCAGTGATGCCGGTTTTCGCGAATTCCACATAGATTCTATCCAAAAGGATGAATTCGGAAACTATCAAACCCTAAGGTTTTCTTATCAAACAAAGGATACCAAGCAAACCGCTGCAGAAAATACGACTCGCTCAAGTAAAGTGGCAAGTAAAGAGTCAAATGCTATCTGTTCTATTAATGGCGGTGTTTGGATACACACATATCTTACTTGCTATATTGAGCATCCCTATATCCTATTGAAAGTTAGCGTAGAAAACTGTAATGCCGACCCTATCAATTTGTCAAATATAACGCTCATTGATATTTCAACCAAACAAGGATCGGTGCAGCTAGGCAGTCGTCCTTCACAATATCATCTCTATCTAAAGATACCTCCCATCTCACCTTGTGCCAGTACACACAGAAAAATATATGACGGGTTTCAGTTAAACCAAGACAATACCACGCAACCCTGTCAAGATGGCATCCTGTATGATGTAGAAAACAAGAACTCATTCTTGTTCGGATTTATCACTGCGGATAAGTGGTGGGCACGGATGCAGATCGGATATCAGGCATCAAAACGCAAAACACAACAAGGATTAACGACGTGGGCACTTTATCACGATTGTGAGAACAAAACATGTCAATCAGGTGAAGAAGTGTTTTCTGAGGTAGGGTATCTTGACTTTTCAGATGATATATCTACATCTTACGATAGGTATACCGAACGGCTCGCTATGCAAAACGGGGTATTGCCAAAGCTATCTCATGATATTAAAGGTGTTTTCACAACGCAAACAGATAAGAAAAAGAGCATTGCCGGATGGAACATTACATCAGACAACACACCTGGAAAACTTACAGCTAACACGATTGCTGAACAGATGAAATCTGTCGTCAAAAATCCTTTTTTGACCTCTATTCACGTCGAAAGATCAGACTATATTAACTTAGAATCTGGATGGCAAAAGACGCCCGGTTATCTTTCACTCAACCCAGACTGCTTCCCTGAAGGTATGGCATCTGCTGTTAATCAGATACACGAGTTAGGTTTCAAGGCAGGAATTAGGATAGACCCTTTTTGCATTGAACGAAAATCGGAATTATTACAGAAGTACCCAGATATATCTCTATTAGCCGTAGATAAAGAAAAAAATGGACAGAAAACGCCGAGGAAAGGGACACCTATTGAAGTACATCTGCCGGGTAGACAGAAAGCTTATGCTATCTTAGATGCTTCACACCCACAGACACAGAAACATATACGGAGGTTAATGAACCAGTTGATAGATGAATGGGGATTTGACTTGATCAAGATCGATTTATCCAGTTACACAAGCGGGATGATGTCTGTCAGCCATAATATCCGATGGCATGACAGCTCACTCACATCAACTGAACTATACAGACAGGCTGTCCGATTACTTACTGAAACCGCCGCAAATACAGAAAAAGATGCTATTCTCGCAGGGTACAATATCATAGAAAGTGTTAGTATCGGGTGCTTCAACGTCATTTTTCCACTATTGCGTCAAAAGCATGTTGATAGTAGTGAATCGTGGCATCAACAGAATGGTACAAAACATAGACTGAGTAGATATGCAGGATATCTCAGCACACACAACGGTATGTGGCAGACCGTGTATGGCGATTTATCCGTTGATGAACCGCGCCCAATAAATGAAGCCATTGTTGAACTAACGGCTGCTGCATTAAGCGGGACACCTATATTCTGTGCCAATACACCCGCAACTTTATCTAAAATCAGGGCTGAATTGATTGGGAAAATATTTCCACTTACCGCAAACGAAGCAACAGTTATTGATATGTACGATGAAATGCTACCCCAAATTTGGCATCTACCTGTAACAACAGATGATGAGACCTGGCACCTGTTAGGCGTGTTTAATTGGAAAGACCAACAGGACGATATTCATCTAAACTTAGATAAAGTTGGTCTTAGCTCAAATAAAGATTATCTTGTTCATGATTTTTGGATGCGACAATACTTAGGAGTGGTCTCAAAGCATGTGACACTGCAAAATATTATACCGCGTTCCGCAAAACTCCTATGTCTACGAGAAGAACAAGCCGTACCTCAGCTGCTTTCCACAGACATGCACTATACACAAGGTAGTATTGAAATTTTATCTGCTGGATGGGATGAACATAGTCAAAGCTATCTACTTATATGTCAACCCCCACATGAGACGGAAGGTAATATATTCATACATGTGCCAGAAGACTATCTACCTGTCAGTCTATCTGCTTATGGGAGTGAATACAAATATACTTGGGACAAACCTATTTATCAAATAACTTTTGGCGCAACAGATTCATTGGTGCATGCAAGCATAAAATTTACACAGACTTCAGGTGGAACGCAAGGTAATACGGTTTCTAAATGATAATGTCTCATTGGAACGGTGGAAGGGTGGAAGATTAGTGACATGAAAACGAGAAAACAGATTGCGGTTGATGCCGTGTTAAGGGCTTCAAAATTATGTCAGCATGTTCAGCAAGAAATGGTATCCTCAGATACTATTGAGAAAAATGATCGCAGTCCAGTGACGATAGCCGACTATGGATCACAAGCGTTGATTTGTCAAGTAATCAAAGACGCTTATGTTGATGATGTTATCGTTGCTGAAGAAAATGCAGATTCACTCAGGCAGAATCCCGCACTTGCGGAACGAGTCACCGATTATGTTAATCAATTCGCAACCGTAAATCCACAAGCACACAGTTCATCAGACAAAGTTTGTGGATGGATTGATCATGGAAAAGGTGAGATTAGGGGACGTTTTTGGACACTTGACCCAATTGATGGAACGAAAGGATTCCTGCGAAATAATCAATACGCAATCGCATTAGCATGGATCGAAAACGGTGAAGTTCAACTCGGTATCTTAGCCTGTCCAAATCTACCACATCAGTTAGACGAAACCGCTTCTCATCGCGGATGTCTCTTCGTCGCAGTTCGTGGACAAGGAACCGTTATCTATGATTTAAGCGGAGAAAAGTTGGGTGTTGCTAAAGTCTCAGATAATGCATCACGAATAGCCGAAAGTTTTGAATCTGCACACGGGGACAGCATTACGCATGCCAGAATAGCAAAGAAGATCGGACTTCATCAGGAACCACTAAAGATTGACAGTCAAGCAAAATATGGCATTGTTGCAAGAGGAGAAGCATCGCTTTACATTCGTCTGCCAAATCCGAAATATCCTGACTATAGAGAATGTATCTGGGACCATGCCGCAGGTATGATTGTCGTAGAAGAGGCAGGCGGAAAAGTTACAGATGCCAATGGTTTGCCATTGAGTTTCATTAGTGGAAGACGTATGACTAATAATCGTGGAGTAGTTGCTACAAACGGAACTT
Organism: Candidatus Poribacteria bacterium; assembly: GCA_022824835.1. GTDB lineage: Bacteria > Poribacteria > WGA-4E > WGA-4E > WGA-3G > MSPOR6. The sequence goes on from JAJDZB010000003.1 coordinate 23,397, forward strand.
TACATCCAGAGGTATTAAAGGTAGTAGGCACACTCCGTGTGCCGTAAAGGAGTTGCTATGAAAGCGGGACAAATTGTTGCACCACATCATATTGAAATAATTGATATTGATAAACCGAGTTTGTCAGACTATCCTGACGGTACCGTCATGATTAAGACAATTCACAGTGCAATTTGTGGCAGCGATATGCCACATTTCGTGCTTGAAAACCTACCTGAACGATACCCGCTGGGGCACGGACTCTCGATCCACGAAGCTATCGGTGTTATTACGGAAAGTAAGTCTCAGAGATTCAAAGAGGGTGATGAAGTTCTGGCACTTCCAAGACATATAGGTGCATGTGCAGAATACTTCCTGTCAAACGAAGATGTTACAATCCCTTTAGTAGACTATGAACGAAAAGATTGTATCTTAATGTCACAACCCTTAGGCACTGTAGTATGGGCATGTCGTAAATTAGGTAATTTGATAAACTTAAATACAGTGGTTATTGGACAAGGTCCTATGGGATTACTTATCGCCTTTATGCTAAGCAATCTCGGCGCAAAAACTGTGATTACCACCGACCTGTTTGACTTCCGACTTGAAGTATCAAAACAGATGCGTGCAACACACACAATAAATTCTGCCACTGAAGACCTTGTCGGGGCAGTTAAAGATATTACCGACGGCAGAATGGCAGACCTTGTTGTTGAGGTGGTCGGACATCAAACAGAAACTATAAATACCTGTATAAAACTACTGAAACGCGAAGGAACACTGCTGGCATTCGGCGTGCCAGATGACGAAGTATATGATGTCCACTTCGCTGAATTATTTAGAAAGAATATTAAATTCTTATGTTCTGTCGGTCCCGATGTGCAGAACGATTTCCCGTTAGCAATGGATATGATTGCACAAGGTCGGATTGATGTTTCCCCGATTATTACACATCATCTACCGTTTACAGAAGTACAAAAAGGTTTTGAAATGGCACTGCACAAGAAGAATGAGGCTATTAAGATAGTGTTAGATTATTGAAGTGGCAATTCAACAATACGTCCTTCACGACTTGACTGATAAATTGCAAGGATTATCTCAACTGCTTTACGTCCTTCACGACCATCAACCAGAATGGACGCATCGTTTTCCAGTCCGTTAATCAAGTTTTCCAATTGACGTCTGTGATTGGCATGATTGATAGCACGTGGATCAGAAGCACCGCCACCCGTATCTGTCTGTTGTGCAAATTTCTCTCGTATCTCACTGTCTTCAGGAAGTTCAGGGTCAAATTCCCATTTTACGATGTCCTCTTCCTCTAAGATAGCTGTGCCTTTTGTGCCACAAATCTCGGTTTTTTTGAACATACCGGGATAGGCTGCGGTTGTGCCTTCAATGACACCTAACGCGCCATTTTCAAAGCGAAGTGCTGCTACCGCAACATCTTCAACTTCAATACGTTCGTGTGCTAATGTATCCGTAAATGCTTGAACAGACTTTACAGGACCCATAAAATACTGAAGTAGGTCAATTGCATGGATAGATTGATTCATCAACGCACCGCCACCGTCAAGGTCCCATGTGCCACGCCATCCACCACTATCATAGTATTCTTGGGAACGAAACCATTTTATGTAGGCATCACCCAAGGTTAACTTGCCGAATCGTCCACTTTCAATCGTCGATTTTACGAGTTCAGCACCTTCGGTAAAACGGGAATTAAAAATAGCACACAATTGGACACCGGTTGCATCACAGGCTTGAATGATCTCATCACACCTTTGCAGCGTAATTTCAAGAGGTTTTTCAACGACAACATGTTTTCCCGCTGCTGCTGTAGCGATAGCGGGTTCAAGATGGGCACCACTTGGTGTGCATATACAGACTATATCAAGGTCACTCCTTTTGAGCAATTCGTTGTAGTCAGAATAACCCTCAACGTTATATTTATCTGTGAGTCTTTTAGCATTGTCAGCATTGCGTGAACTCACACCAACTAACTGACCGTGTTCTAATTCCGATATTGCAGCGGCGTGAAAATCAGAGATCATGCCGCAACCAATGATACCAAAACCGTAAGTTTTCATTTATTTTACTTTCCTTATTTCAACTTATGTTATATAATACCATTTCTATAAGATAGTGCCTTTTTTGTAGCATAAACTTTTAGTTTGTGCCGAATTAGATTACAACTGACAAAAACCGATAATGCTACATCATGCCTTAGAAATGGTATACGATATAAATTATGACGTCTGAAGAAAACCGATCTCATACGAACGAAACCAACCAAGTTCTTGATGAAAAATACGAGCCAAAACAAGAGCAAGAGTCAACCGTAGATACTGACACTGAAGATGCACCCACAAACAGAGGGCTCAGAATTGGTTGTATGACCTTCTGTCTTGCTGTGACAGTGTTGTTTCTATGGGTCTGGCATCATCAATCACAGTTCAATGATAACTATAGAGAAGCATCCTTCCATTTACGGAACGGTGAACCGACCAAAGCCATTGAAGCCTATCAGAAAGCCATAAAGAACAAAAACCGGACCCTATTCTTCAAGAATGCACCAACTGCATACAATAATCTTGGACAGGCGTATATGCATGCAGAACAGTATTCCAAAGCCATTGAAACCTTTAGAGGTGTCATACAGATGGCACCGAATCAACCAGTAGGATATGTTAATTTAGCGACTGTTTTTCTCCTCAAGAATGATCCTAAGAGTGCCCATGCCATTTGCATTGACGCGCTTCAAGATTTTCCCAAGTATGCCCGTCTGCATTATAACCTTGCCTGTTCTTACGCACTCACTGACGATCCACAAAAAGCATTAAATTCACTAAAACAAGCAGTAGACCTTGACCCGGACTTGAGAGAATACGCACAAAACGATGACGCTCTAGTACATATTGTTCCGCAACTTCCATGATAGCGTCTACGGTTTCTCAGTTCCTTCTAATATGTTTCTTATGGTTAATCCAAGTTAAACTTGTAGGTCGGGTAGAGCGAAGCGAAACCCGACACGTAAGGATTGTGTCTATCATGTCGGGTTTCGCTTCGCTCTACCCGACCTACATATTTAGTCTGGACTATCCACTAAGGAATCTCTGCCACATAAACTTGTGAATGTCCGGTTACATCAGATGTATATACGACTGCCGTTTCATCAGGACTAAACGAAGGATGCGGATGCGTCCACTGTGGACCATAAACGGTGTCCACTTTCATCTCCATCCAACTCAATGCTTTCTCTCTGTCTCCTGTTTGCTGTGCCGCTGCCCAATCTTCAGCAACTGCATACCGATCCTTTTTCCATTGACTCCCGCTTGATGAACTCCTTGGATAGCAGATTGGCACATGTCCACCTGTTTCTACATCAACCAACCGTAAACCGATATCTGGATGAACAGTGTCACACAATACCTTAGTCCCATCACGGTTACTCGCGATGTGCCAAGCATTGAAATCTGAAATTGTCTCCATCTCAAGTGAATTTAATGATATACGTCGTAGCGCATAAGGCCAATGTGTGACAATTAGGTCGTCTTGTGAGCCGAGAAATGTCTCATGAACAAGAAATTCGTTGTTGTCATGTGCGTATAACATCCGGTTTTCTGTCCCATCACGTCTTATTGTCCACATGCGTGGAGCGGGATCACCAGAATATGCAATCAGATTAGCATCTCTTGGATGAAATTGCGGATGGATAATCGTTTGATCGGGGGAAGTATAGATAATCTCACCCCCACTGCCATCTGTAGCAGTTACGGTGATGTGAGATTTTCCATCATGTTTCATCGCGGTTACGATGTATAGTTCATCAGCACTAACGCTACACTCTCCGAGACTACCTTCAGGAAATTCCGCTAATACCCGTTCAGCAAAAGTATCAAAATGGACCTCCTTAATAGCATCACCTTCTGTATAGAAAAGTTTAGTACCACTCTTTGATATGACCCCAGAATATCCGTGAATTTCGTCGCCATCAGTCAATTGTAGAATATCACCGCCTGGAAAACTGAGTTTATAGAAGTTCGCTTTACCTGAACGGTAGGACGTAAAGATAAGATAATTCTGATCAGGTGTAAAGGACGAGGTAAGAAAATAAAGGTTATGGTTTATCGTTTCATCATTCGTAAGTTGATAGATGTGTGCACCTGTCTCTTGATCTTTAAATTCTCTCAATTCCGAGGGATGAATGGAACCTTTTGTGTATTTTGACATTTCTTCTCCTAAGTTCCGAAGTTGTAAAGACTTCTATGCTTCTAACGTAAGTTTGATAAATCAGATTTTCCCAGGCCGGTAGGTTCGGTTTCCTAACCGAACCTACCGAAAATTGACGCCAATGGGTATATTTATTATATCTCTATAGTCGTATATGTCAAGTAAAATGTTGTGTAGCGATTTAAGATTGTGTTGTCAGATTATACAGACTGTGTTATACTTACCTTACATATTTTAAACAGTAAGGAGAATTGTGATGGAAGTTGTTTCTCTTGGTAAGACTGGGTTAGAAGTTTCACGCCTCTCAATTGGTACTGGTTCAAATGGATGGAACGGTCGTTCCAATCAAACGGACTTAGGATTTGAAGCGTTTCGTGACCTGTTGTTGTTTGCTCATGAACAGGGTGTTACTTTCTGGGATTCCGCTGATCAATACGGAAGTCATCCCCATATAAAGGAAACTTTAAAAGAACTGCCTCGTGAATCTGTTACGATTACAACAAAGACAGTTTCACGGACGCGTGAATCCGTTGAAGAAGATATTAAGCGTTTTCTCACAGAGATCGGTTCTGATTATGTAGATATTGTACTGCTCCACTGTCTTACGCAGGTTGATTGGCCAAGACGGTATCCTGATGCGATGGAAGCACTGACACGATGTAAAGAACAAGGATTAATACGAGCTCACGGTGTATCCTGCCACGATTTCGGTGCATTCCAAACATCTGCAATGACAGATTGGGTTGAGGTCGTTTTGGCACGTATAAACCACGCTGGTATTTCAATGGACGCGTCCCCCGCAGACGTTATCCGTACAATGGAGCAGATGGCTTATGCTGGCAAAGGCATTTACGGCATGAAAGTCTTAGGCATGGGTAAATTGGCAAAAGATGCTGAAAGACAACGTGAAGCCATTGAATTTGTCATGGGATTACCGTGCGTCCATGCCATGACAATCGGTATGACTTCTCGTGAAGAAGTACTCGCAAACGTAGCAGTTGTTAATGAACTATCGGAGAATGGTGTATAAGAAAAACAAACCAATTGTAGCGCGAGATGTTTGCTTGACATTTTAAGAATGTTAGCCTGGCAGATACTCGCGCTATTTGTTATCAAATCAGGTAAGAGTGAATACATGGAAAAATACGAAATAGTAATCGGTTTAGAAATACACGTTGAATTATGTACAGAAAGCAAGCTGTTCTGTAACTGTGCCTATACATTTGGTGCGTCTGCCAACGAATGCACGTGTCCCATCTGTCTGGGAATGCCCGGAACACTACCTGTTATCAATCAACGCGCGTTAGAGTTTGCTGTTCGCGCCGGTTTAGCGATGAACTGTGAAATCACAACTTATAGTAAATTTGATAGGAAAAACTATTTCTATCCGGATCTGCCAAAAAATTATCAGATCTCACAATACGACCTACCCTTGTGCAGAAACGGCGCGGTTACTTATAATATAGATGGAGAAACAAAAACAGTCGCACTCCGAAGGATTCATCTGGAAGAAGATGCTGGTAAATCTATCCATGCTGAAGTCACAGGCGACCCAACCCGTAGTTTTATGGATTTTAATCGGGCAGGTGTTCCACTCATGGAAATCGTAAGTGAACCTGAAATACATTCACCTGAGGAAGCGATCGCATACTGCCGCGCCGTCAAAGAGATTTTAGAATACATTGAGGTAAGCGATTGCAACATGGAGGAGGGCAGCTTGCGTTGTGAACCGAATATTTCCCTGCGTCCGCGAGGTAGCAAAGAATTGGGAACGCGCACTGAAATTAAGAACAAAAACTCGTTTCAGGAACTACTCGTTGCTATGGAGTACGAAGTAAAACGACAAGCGCGTATCCTCGATTCAGGTGGGGAAGTCGTACAGGAAACCCTTCTGTTTGACGCCAATACAGGAAAGACGGTGGCAATGCGAGGAAAAGAAGAAGCGGATGACTATCGCTACTTTCCAGAACCGGACCTCGTTCACGTACAGATAGATGATCAATGGATCGGAGAAATAAAACCGTCACTCCCTGAACTTCCAGCATCACGTCGTACCCGTTTTATTGAAGACTACGGAATCTCATCAGAAAATGCAGATTTTTTAACCGCCACCAGACAAATAGCAGACTTCTTTGAAGAAGCAGCCAAACTCAGCAATGAACCTACGATATGTGCTAATTGGATTATGGGAGACCTATCACGTTTACTCAATACGGCAGAGATAGAACTGATAGATTCTAAAGTCACACCATCACATCTCAGTGAACTCATCGTGTTGATAAACAACAATACCATCAGCGGAAAGATCGCCAAATCTGTGTTGGACGATGCATTTGAAACAGGTAAAATGCCGAAGCAGATTGTTAAAGAAAAAGGGTTAGCACAGATAACTGACACATCTGAGATTGAAGCAATTGTCATGCAGGTTGTTGAGGAAAACCCAGGACCCGCACAAGACTATAGGGATGGCACAAAAAAAGCAATCGGATTCCTTGTTGGACAAGTCATGAAAGCAACACGAGGGAAAGCAAATCCGCAACTCGTAAATCAGATTCTGGCACAGGTTTTGTCAACCGATTGAAGATGTTTGTTATTAGTTGAGGACTATATAGGATAATTGGGAGGAATTTAGTATGAATTTATCAGAAAATCAAGAACTTGTTCAGAAACTTAATCTAATACTACAGGATTTTCCAGGACTTGAGTATGATCAACTAACTTCTGCACGAATAAAAAAAATGTTGATGGTAAAAGTATCAACTGATGCTAATTGTGATATTAGCACAGCAGGCGTTATTGCCCAGAAATTAAGTGAATCTACTGGTGAGCAATTCAAAGTTCAAGCGCTTGCCGGTGCAGAGAGGTTTACTTTTGAAAATATCAGAGGTTTTGGTTTATTCCAATTTCTACCGAATAAGAATGTGCGAATTACCTATCCTGCGCATAAAGGGGACAAATTAGAAATTGATATTATGGAAGGAATGGAAATGGAACTTAATATGAACGATGAGGATATATGGTATTTTGCTGAAGGAAATGAATTGACAATACAATTTAACATTTTTGCCCAACCTAATTATCATAAATATTTACGGAGTCATGTCACAAAGGTTAACCGAGACGATAAAGCGACTAAAGATGGTGATCTTCTCTCAGAATCCAGTTCAATGTGAATAAAAGATGGAGAATCGGGCTTTTTTAGTAATATCTGAAAAATGGAATTTGTAGATGAAATTAACAAGGTATATGGATATAAACAAGTATAAAGACTTGCTCTCTACAAAGACTTTATTTCTTCCCCGTTATGATATTTTAGGAGATCCGTATGAAGGGTGTTTAGGTCATATCCCAATAGATAAATTAATTGAGAAGCAAACCAATAGATTTTCTAGAATAACTGCCATGCCTCTTGAGTCTGATACTCTGGCAAGAGAGTTTTTAGAAGCTTTTGAACCTATACTTTATCACGATTTCTTACGTAAATTTACATTTGTAAGTTGTTGGCATCAAAGTGATAGAGAATCAATGCCTATGTGGAAAATGTATGCAGAAAGAGGAATAATGATTAAAACTGATTTATCGTCATTATGCAGCAGTTTGGGTGTAAATGCAGAAGGATATGAGCACTCTGATGTATTTCAAGAAAATCATGGAATTGATTCCTCTATAGGTTATGATATTTCCATTGAATCTGGGAATGTTAACTATATTCCACGAGGAGAGTATATTGAACCTATAGGTTCAGATCGTTATTTTAGGAAACAGTTGGAGTATGCAGATGAGAGGGAATTGCGAGTTATCCTTCAATTTCATTTAGGACCAGAACAAAGGTTTAACTTTCCGTATATGTTTGATAATACTGATTCGACTTCCCAAGATAGCGCAAGCGGCGAAAAAGTCATTATTCAATCTAACTTTCAATTCCATTTAGATGCAGAACAAAGATTAGACATTCCAGTAATGTTTAATGATCAGAATTTTCCACCTAAAAGAATCACTGACATGGAGAATAGAATACTAAGCTTTTGGAGAAATGCTAAATCATCCTATGAACAACATGCCTCAATATTGGAAAGAATCTTGGTTGAACCGAGAGTGCGCTGTCCTGTAGAAGTTGATACATTAATTAAGGAAGTAGTTATAAGTCCAAATAGTACAGATTCTGACGTTGAAGAAATTGAAGTCTTAAATCACGAATTTGGTATTGGCGTAGAAGTCAAACGGTCAGAAATAGAAATTGAACCATCACATGCAAAATTTAGTGTACAGTTAACAAGTGAAGAAAGAATTGAACTGGAATTATAAGTTGCTGCTAAAAAAGACAGTGTTTATTTTAGCAGAGATATGAATGAGGAGAGTATATGAAAAAAGCAACCTACACCGACGATAATCTCACACTCTTTTCTGATACAGATACGAGTGATAATGTATTCTCCACCGAGCGTGATGTCAAGAGTCCACCTATAGATTTACCCGATTATCTGAAACCCAATACAAGGTTAAAGATGGACGGTCTCAAGTTCCTATCCCACCTACCACCAGATTCTATACCGATAGCATTTCTTGACCCACAGTATAGAGGTGTGCTTGATAAAATGAATTACGGTAACGAAGGGGAGAGCAGAGAGAAACGTAGAAGTGCTTTGATGCAAATGTCTGAAGAACTGATTAGTGAGTTCATTCAAGGTATTGACAATGTGCTTATCCCTTCTGGACATCTCTTTCTGTGGATGGACAAGTTTCATCTATGTCAAGGGTTCAAAACATGGTTTGATGACACACAGTTAGACATTGTTGACTTGATCGTTTGGAATAAAGACAGATTTGGCATGGGGTACCGTTCAAGACGCGTGAGTGAGTATTGTGTCGTGCTACAGAAACATCCGCGACGTGCAAAAGGGGTCTGGAAGATACATAACATTCGCGATGTCTGGCTTGAACGCACAAAAACAAAAGAACATCCCCATCAGAAACCAGTCGGTTTACAGGCTGAGCTTATTGAGGCTGTTAGTAATGAAGGCGATTATGTGATTGATCCTGCTGCAGGTTCGTTTTCTGTCATGGAAGCAGCACTCATAAAAGGACGAAATTTTATCGGATGTGACTTGGTAGAACACAAATGCAACAACTTGTAAATTAGATTTTGACGCGAGTGTTGTCAACAGATTAGCGGAAAATCTGTAAAAATGTATATGGGAAACTTGAGACGCAAAGATGAATCGTGGGACTACCGAACAGCAGATACCAAGGAATATACCCACTGTTTCCATACCTATCCAGCGATGATGATTCCGCAAATCGCAAGGAGACTTTTGAATAGTTATGGTGTGGAAGGTGAATGGCTCCTGGATCCGTATTGTGGCACTGGGACATCATTGGTTGAGGCATCTCTTTTTGGCATGCATAGTGTTGGGTGCGACATCAATCCGCTTGTGCGTCTCATAGCAACAGCGAAATTAACGCCTATATCTTTGAAAACGTTGGACAGTGAAATAAGAAAGTTAAACGATACACTTTTTCAAATTGATTTCGGAGTTGATAAGTTGCCCGAGGCACCGATACCGATGATTCCGAATTTGGAGTATTGGTTTTCCGCTGAGGTAATAAAATATCTTGCTTATTTATTATCACAGATAAACGCAGTTGAAGAGGAGGCAGTTCAGAGATTTATAATGGTTGCATTTTCAGAAACGGTACGCGAGGTTTCATTTACACGAACAAGTGGGTTTAAATTGCATAGAATGCCAGCAGATAAACTTGAGAATTTCGATCCCGATGTTTTTGGTATTTTTCGCAAAAAACTGAACAGGAACAGACAAGGATTGGCAGCATATCTTGAAAAACGTAGGGATGTGGAAACGTCAATTTGTAATACCAATACTGTGAATGGAGAACTTCCTATGCCTCGCCCAATCGGAGGTTATAATTTAGTACTAACATCGCCACCTTATGGAGATTCGCATACAACAGTCGCGTATGGACAGTTTTCTCGTTTATCTGCAGAATGGCTCGGATTACCAAATGCCCGTAAAGTTGACAAACTTGCAATGGGTGGACACCGCTCCGGAAAAATACCAGCGGAGTCACCTGTGTCGTCTGCCATAGAAAAAATCCGCTCAGTTGATGAAAAACGTGCTTATGAAGTTACTGCGTTTTACGTTGATCTGGAAAGTAGCATCAATTCGGTAGTCAAGACCCTGGCACCGCGTGCCACAATTTGCTATGTTGTAGGGAATCGCCGAGTAAAAGACATAATACTGCCAACAGATGAGTTTGTTGTCTCTACGTTTGCAAAACACGGATTTTCACACAAGGAAACAATTGTCAGAAACATACCTAATAAACGCATGCCTAAGAAGAACAGTCCTTCAAACATTGCAGGACAAACCTCCACAACGATGAACGAAGAATACATTGTCATTTGTCAGAGAACGGATCAAACATGTCCGTAGGTCAGATTAAACTTTCATCTGTTACAAAGAAGTTCGGAGATACAGTCGCAGTTGATGACATCTCGCTGCAGATTGAGGATGGTGAGTTCTTCTCTTTACTCGGACCGAGCGGTTGCGGGAAAACAACAACACTTCGTATTATCGGTGGTTTTGATTTCCCAACTAATGGTGATGTCTATATCAACGATGAACTGATGGGTGAAACGCCTCCATATCGCCGTCCTGTCAACACGGTTTTTCAAAACTACGCACTTTTTCCTCACAAGACAGTAGCACAGAACATTGCGTTCGGACTCCAGATGAAGAAGCTTTCAAAATCTGAAATAATAGATGCGATAGACCGTTCCCTTGATTTAATTCAGTTACCCAATTACGGTGAACGCAAACCTAACGAACTCTCAGGAGGTGAACGCCAGCGAGTCGCTCTGGCACGTGCATTGGTTAATGAACCCTCTATTTTGTTGTTAGATGAACCGCTCTCTGCACTCGATCAAAAACTTAGAAAACAGATGCAAGTGGAGCTCAAGGTATTACAACGAAAGGTTGGCATAACGTTTGTTTATGTTACACATGATCAGGGGGAGGCATTGGCACTGTCCGATAGGATTGCTGTAATGAATCAAGGAAAGATTTTGCAGGTCGGATCGCCATCTGAAATATACGATGCACCACAGAATCGTTTTGTGGCAGATTTTATCGGCACTTCCAATTTTTTTGAGGGAACACTCATTAGTATTGATGACCAAATTGCAGAGGTCGAATCAAATACTGATCCATCCTTTAAGTTCGTTTGTCCGCCTTGTAAAAATATTGCGGTGGGCACACCTGTGACCATAGTAGTCCGTCCGGAACGGATAGACATATCAACAGAACCCAATCCAACTTTACCGAATTGCCTACGCGGCGTGATCCAGGACCAAAGCTACCTCGGAACAATACAGCAGTCCACGGTACAAACTGATTATCCAATACCTATCATTGTTTACCAACAAAACACAAGCACTAAAGATATACATCGCTTTAAGGAAGGCGATTCGGTTTACCTACAATGGGCAATAGAGAACGCGATTGTTTTAAAAGCGGATTAACCAGAAATCTGCCTGACTTTATTACCTGTGTTTCTTATAGACTTCACGAAATATTTTGAGTTTACACCGTATAACACTTCATCATCGCCAGGTAAGTTGTGTGTTTTGAGTTCTCCTCGATTTTCACTTCCCGAAGCATAAGAGACAAACCGTCGTCCGCTCAGTCTCTCTTGTTCAATTAGGTCTTCATATATTGCTCGTAGATTGTAGTTAAATTTCTTTGCATGTTCTTCTCGATATTTTCTGACTTCATCTACGATTGGATCACATTTTTTACACATTTTAATTTTCCTCCATTAATTGTTCAGGAGTACAAATAAAGGTGGGTTGATAGCCTGATTTTTGACAAATCTCAGCGATAAGTTGTTGCCTTGTGGCATTCGCAATATGCCTATAGTTCCATGTCACAAGGTATTCTATACGGTTTGTAACCGCAATAGCAATATGCAGTGCGTCCTCAACCGCTTCTTCAGGTATAGCACCTGAATTTATTAAGTTCTGAGCAAGTCCTTCTGCATTTTCACGTACATCCAACAAGGTTATTGAACTTAGTACCCTGAGTCGTTCCTGAGCAGCTTCTGGATTTCCTTTACTGGCTTCTTGTAAAACTAAAGTTGAAGCAAAAAGTTCAAATCTTTCATGACAAGTCTTCCACCAATCGCGGGTTGTTTGCTGATGTCCGGCAACAATGACATCTCTACTTTGACGCGCAGTGAGATAACTAATTACTGTCGTTTCAACATAAACTTTAGACTTGGTAAGTGATTCTGACATATTAAAATTATATTGTTTTATGTTTCAGCTGCAGGTGTTTCTTTAAAAATTTCAATAGTCGATGCCTAGGAATAATATCATAACGTGAGTTTGATAAATCAGATTTCCCCAGGCCGGTAGGTTCGGTTTCCTAACCGAACCGGATCCTACCCAAAAGCCTTTATGAACGCAAGTGACACAAAGCCGGTTCGGTTAGGAAACCGAACCTACCGGGTCTATGCAAGTGATATTTTGGGCAAAATGAAGTCCATATACCTATTATCAAACTCACGTTATCATACTACTTGCTAAGTAACGGCAACTTGACCTTTCCGTTATCCTGTTGCTGTGAGGTCAAGAAACCAATGATAATCTGGACTACTTTGTACCCCTCACTTCCTGGTGAAACAGGTTCTCCACCTTCAGCAACGAGTTTCACCAACTCTTGAACACCTGCAGGTATACCGACAACATCCCATGTAGGTACTTCAACAGACTCCACCGAATCTCCCTGATGGATGGTTGCACCTTTATCGTTAATAAGTACATATCCATCTGTGCCTACTATTTCTGCTCGGAATCCTGATTGTGTGGTCTTTGGTCCCCCTGCATAATAACCTCTTACGCCATTTGCAAAGTGGATATAACCGTGTGCTGAGGGTTCAGTTGATGGGTTGTGTCCACCATCACCTTTATATTCATCATAATCTTCGTATCCTTCCTCTAATTCAGCAGATACCCAGACAGGCTCCGAGTCAGCGTAATAGCAGATAGCATCAACGCAATGTGTTCCATTACGGAATAGCATGGCGCGTCCACCACTCAATGTGCCGATGACATATCTCACATCCCCGATCCGTCCACTATCAACGATTTCTTCTCTGGTGTATCGCCACAAAGGTTGCCATCTTCGGGTGTGGTCAATGGAGAGGATAGTGTTGTTTTTCTGTGTCGCTTCCAGCATCCTGTCAGCGTCTTCAAGGCTTGTAGCCATCGGTTTTTCACAGAAAATCCCCTTGACACCCGCGTTTGCTGCGTCCACAACAAGGTCTGCATGACGATGGTCAGAAGTCGCAACTGTGATGATATCCAAATCCTCGTTTGCAAGCATCTCCTCGTGATTCGTGTATAGAGAAATGTTATCCCAATTATCTTTGTATTTTGTCTTGAAGGCATCCAGAGTGCTTTGCACAAAATCACATCCAGCGGCTAATTCCACATTCGGTAATCCGACTAACCCGGATGCGTGGATTGTCCCGATGCCGCTACATCCTATAATGCCTACACGTAGTTTTGCCATGTTTCTATTCTCCTCTATCCTAAAATCTCCTACCAGTGAAAATAAAGCGTTTACCTTTAGAACTTAATTGTCAACTCACTGAGAAACTGACGCGCTTGATTACGACTCCCGAAGACTTCATAGAGATCCCCCCCGACATCGTAAAACCTACGGACATAGTTCCGACTGGTTTCAGCAGGATTAAGGTCAGCATAACGGAACCAGAAATTGGTGCGTGTCCACAAGTCCCAATTAATCTCAAATACCGTAGCGTCTGCATCCCCCGTATCAACTCTTCGCTGTTTATTCTGTTCAGGAAATAATGCGTCCTGGGACAAGTCAGAAGTGCCATCTATACGTCCAATTGATAAGTTAAACTCCTTATACCGATACGGATTCGGGTCAGTTATAAACTTCAGATTTGCAACGAAGGCGTTTTCTAAGGCTTGTGTGTCAAAATTAAAACTATCCTCCAATTTTGGTGGCGTGACATATCGTTCATCCTGTTCACTGTAGGTTAATTCATCAAGAAAAGTAAAGTGCCATCGTTCAGTTAGACTGTAAGTCCATCCGACAAGATTCTTGAGTTCTAATTGGTTGAGTTCATCTTGTACATCTGTTGAGAAGTCAATGTCTTCATAGTCTTCCAAGTAGTTATTTGAGAAATTCGCAACACGTGCACTATAAAAACCGTTCATGTGTGAAGGTTTTATTGTAAAACCAGTTATAGAATACTGCGCAATGGTGAAGTCACTTGTATCCCTCAGATAAAGATATCCTGATGAATCGAAATCAAGAAAGGTTAGATCGTGCTTCTCTTCACTCAACTGATCGGTTTCGTAGATGATCCTGTCAATATAATTACCGTTGTTATCAAATTTCTGAATGCGTGAGATGATGTTGTGGGAGAGTGTTAGTCGTATGTCAGCACGTTTAAGTTCTTCGGCAAGTTCTTCATCATCTTCGGTTTTTTCATCATAGTCATAATGTCTGAGATATTCCGCCTCTTCAAGCAGGCGCAGACGGCGGTTGAGTGAAGCAGAGTCAACCGCTTCTAAAGGATTCTGTGCAAAAGGTCCATATTGGGGACGTGTTGAATTTGTGATAGTATCGGCAAGGTTAGCTTGCGTGGGAGTATTTTCGGTCAGTCGTGTCAAAGTCGGTGAAAGCGCGATGACTTCTGGTAAGCCACCGATTTTTCTACGGAAACGACTTGCATCCTTGACTAAAATTTCACCTGTAGGTAACGTGACAAGTGTCATCGGTTTTACAAATTCATTCTTGTTTCTTCCTCTCTTACCGAAACTAAGCACAAATTTCCCATCACCACTAAATTTCACAATACGGTGGTTACCTGTATCTGCGATGAACACATTGCCTCGTGCATCAACAGCAATATCGGCTGCATCCTTATCAAATTCACCATTACCTGCACCATATCTGCCAAAAGTTAGTGTCTTTTTACCTTCTGTGTCGAATTTGTGAATACGTCCACGTTTAGCATCTAAGACATAGAGATGGTTCTCTGCATTAACTGCGACCCGTAATGCACGGTCATGTCCGGTGGGTTGTATTGCAAATGCTGTTTTACCATTTTCATCAATTATGAGATTGGCAGGTAATACGACACCCGGACGTTCATCAACAGGATCCACAAAATATGTGTGTAAGAGTCCACCTGTTGGACTTAGTTTATGCACACATGGTGCGAAAACATAGATTTTCGGGTCAGAAGTATCTGCCATGTGATGAGCGGTTACATCTGCAACATAGATATTCCCAAGATCATCAACTGTCAGGTGTCCCGGTTTACGCAGGATATTTTCGGGAGATTCTGGATTTGTTGGAATTTGAAGTAGAAAGGCTCCTGTTGGAGATAGTTTCTGGATAAGTCTGTTCTCAGTATCACTGACATATATATTCGTCTTAAATGCAAGATGAATATCTTTGCTAAAAGCACCTTCCGATGAACCTTTCCCCGAGAATTCTCGCTCTAATTGGATGAATTCAACTGCCGAAGCAGAGGAACTAAAAATACATAGCAGAATTGTAAAGAGGGTAACAGGTAGTGTCAGTTGTAGATATCTACAGTTTATTTGAGGTTTTGTAATCATTATGTTCCTTTGCTTTTTTGTTTTAAATAACGTGAGTTTGATATATCAGATTATCACAAGCCGGTAGGTTCGGTTTCCTAACCGAACCGGTTTTGTGCCAATGCGTTCATAAAGGTTTTCGCGTAGGATCCGGTTCGGTTAGGAAACCGAACCTACCGGGTCTATGCAAGTAATATTTTGGGCAAAATGAAGTCCATATTCCTATTATCAAACTCACGTTAAATAATACCAGTTTTTGTCTTATATGTCAAGGAGGTTACAATCAAACACAAGGAGAGACAATCGTGATGATTGTCTCTCATATATGATGGTACTAAACAGTTATATGTTTGTTAATTTTTCAAGACTACGGAAACTGTACACCTAATTTTCGGCACAATTTTCTGATTTTGTTAATTGCACCGCCGACTTTCCTACCATCCCGTGTAACACCAAACAGATGTTGACTTACAACACGGCGAGAAATGCCGAGGATTTCTCCTATCTCATCTTGTGTTTTACCTTCATAGAAGTAAAGCTGAACACAATCGTATTGTCGGTCAGTAAGTTCTTTGGCAATTATCAAACGGATCTGTTTTAAGACTTGCTGCTTTTTTGCTGTGCGCGCCTCAGTATATCCGTTAGATGGGGGTTGATACCAGAGGTGGTCTTCAGTAGTCAGTTGGTCAAAATATTCTGGTGGAACCGGAATTTCCCAAAAGTCCGGGTTAAACTTGGACATAGATAACGACTCCTCAAAGAGAGACGTGAGTACCTATGCCATTCCAAACTTAATGTAGTGAGAATGGACAGAGGCACCATCGCCTTGGACGCAATACGTTCAAATTGTGTGTGGTGTAGACATAATATAACATTAGTCGGTACCTCCTTATATATGAGTTAGGGTTGGAGTTTTGATTAGATACCATGGGGGTATCAGCGAATTAATTGGTAAATATTCAACGTAATAATTATACACAGAAACCGTGTATTTTGCAATAAAAAATGATACAAACTACGATTGTAGAAAATGTATAGTGAAAAGAATTACTGATCTTCAGTGTCGGCGGTTGGCTCTAATTCTGCTTGACATTCAGAACAGTAACCGATAATCTCATTTCTATAGCGAACTGGTTTGAATCTGTGTGCTTCACAAACTGCTTTCTGCAAGGATTCTATCTCTGGTTCAATAAACTCAACAATCTGTCCGCAACGCAGACAGATAAGGTGAGCATGTTCCTGAAGTGAATGAATCCTTTCATAACGGGTGTTCTTATGTGCATCAATAAATTCAGTGAGTAATCCACTTTTGACAAGGAGTGGGAGCGTGCGATAGATTGTCGGGCGCGAAACTTTGTATCCATTTTGACGCATCTGAACCAAGAGATCCTCAATCTGAAAATGACCGGGATACGCAAACACCTGATTCAAGACATCCATTCGACTTTGGGTTAAACGGAGGCCCGAGCTTCTGAGGAAATCCTCAAACTGTGCTGATACTTCTTCAACGTTACTGTTTTCTTCTGTGTGATTCATTTTCAACCCGTTCTGAATATTTTCTTAACGTTTAATCTATGAAGGACAAGGTTTGTCCAGGTTCAACAAGTGCGTTCTTTTCAGCTAATTTGTAAAACCGTTCAAGACCGGCAATAGCCGATTCATCCAAATCATAATGGATGTGTTTCTGAATGTAATCTCTACAGAGCTTTTCTGGTAAACCGAGTTTCTTTGCTTCAACTTGTGCAATCTCAGGTATTCTTGTGATTCCACGTTCCTTTGCTTTCAAAAGTAACTTTGCTGTATCCCCAATGTCTATTTCTCTTCTTGCCACCCAACATGCGTAAACAAAAGGCAGACCTGTTAATTCTTGCCAGGCAGTCCCGAGGTCAATACTGTATTCTGTTGTGCCAAGATTCTTTAGAGCTGCATCTCCAATTAATAACACCGATTCCGTTTCTGCAGTTACAGGATTAATTGAAGGTTCACACGTTATGAATTTTGGATCAATACGGTATTTCTCAGCCAGCAGGATTTTTAGCAGGGCAATAGATGACCGTGAACTTTTATCTAAGGCAATCTGCTGGATTTCGTGAATAGGGACACGACTGAACAACTGTATGCTGAGGACACTCCCACGGGATGTAATTGCGATTTCAGGCAGAATACGATAACCTGCTCCTGTTGCATTAGCACGAAAATACTCAACTATGGGGATTAAACCGATATCTAATTCATTGCTACGCAATTGCGTAGCAAGTTCGCTCGGTACGTGAACACTAAGTATGATGTTTTTTGCTGGCAGTTCGCCGTTTAACAGAGGATATATGAGTGGTTTTGTGTTCAGAAATGAAACGGCACCGACTCTTATGCGGCTTTTCTGCTCCACCGATTACCCTCACGAATGATTTCATTGTATAACGTATCGCGTTCTACCGGAATATAACCTGCTTCATCTATAAGTCTTGTTAGGGTATCAACTGAAACTGCTTCAGGTGTATCCGCGCCTGCCATGTGTGTGATTTTTTCTTCTGTCACCGTTCCGTCAATGTCATCAGAACCAAATCGGAGTGCAACCTGTGCGGTCTTTAAGCCGGTCATAATCCAATAGACCTTGATATGTGGTAGATTATCCAGCATTATTCTTGAAACAGCGATGTTGCGTAAATCAGTTAAACCTGAGGTTGAAGGGAGATAAGCCATGCGTGTGTTTGCCGGATGGAACGCGAGCGGGATGAATGTAACAAACCCACCTGATATGTCCTGTTGCTCGCGCAATCTAATGAGATGATCAACCCTATCCTCATTGGTTTCAAGGTGTCCATAGAGCATTGTTGCGTTTGTTGGTATACCCAATTTATGTGCAATGTGATGTATTTCAAGCCATCCATCAGCACTAAGTTTGCCGGGACAGATTTTCTCACGTGTCTCTTCAGCAAAAATCTCAGCACCACCACCCGGTAAAGAGTCTAATCCTGCTTCTCTGAGTTGTGTGAGTACTTCTTCTACAGACATTTTGAATATACGCGAAAAGTGATGGATTTCGACAGCAGTGAAGAACTTTAGGTGTACATCTGGCATGCGTTCTTTAAGACCCCGTATCATCTGAAGATAATAGTCGAAGGGTAGTTTAGGGTGCAGACCCCCAACGCTATGAATTTCGGTGCATCCGTTTTCAATAGAATACGTTGCTTTATCTAAGAATTCGTCTACGCTCATCTCCCATGCCCCTTCTGTCTGCATATTTTTTCGAGCAAAAGCACAAAAATGACAGCGGGCATGCAGGATACATACGTTCGAATAATCTATATGTTGATTGATGTTGTAGTATGCTAAGTTCCCGTTTAAGCGTTCCCGGATGTGGTTTGCTATATGTCCAACACCCGTTATATCTGGACTTTCGTAAAGTGTAACACCCTCTTCAAAAGAGATTCGCTCTTCTGCCTTTACTTTTTCAAAGATCGAGTGTAATTGCGAGTCTGTAAATAGGTTAAAGTTTTCCATCTTAGTCAACACCTTGTGTGCCTTTTATATGTTTAAAAAAACTGCTTGACAGTTGCATATTAATAAAGGTATTATAGCATAACAACTAACAAGAATGCAAGAAATTCTTTGGAAAGGGACGAAATATACTCATGTCAAAACTTGGACTTATTCATTACAATTACGCAGGCAACTCACTTGAGGATTTCCTTAAGTTTACAAGTGAAACAGGTTTCGGTTATGTAGAATTAGCGGTAGGTAGTGTTTGGAACGCAGATACTGATGATCCTGAAAAAAATGCTGAGAATGTGCGCGAACTGGTTGAATCTTACGGTTTAAAAGTTTCTGCACTCGGGGCAGGTAACGATTTTGTTTTGTTAGAAGAGGAAGCTATACAGCAACAAGTTGATCGGATGGAACGTATTGCGGGATTGGCGAAACGTGTTGGAACATCTATTCTTCGCACGGAGGGAGGATCAATGAAAGATTCTGTTCCGCAGGACCGATGGGTTGAAGCGATGGCGGGTTGTCTGACGCGTTGTCTGGAATTCGCTGAAAGAGATGATGTCTACTTAGCGGTTGACAATCACGGACTTGTTACCAACGATGGCGACTTACAAGTAGAGTTGTTTGAAAGGGTCGGTTCAAAGCATGTCGGCGCAAATATGGATACTATGAATTATCGTTGGGCAGGACATGATTTGGAAACAGTCGGGAGATATTATGAAATCATTGCACCATTTACACTCCACACACATCTGAAGGATGGAACAGGTTCGCGTGGTAATTACCGTGGCGAAGCACTCGGTGAGGGTGAAATTGATCTTGTGAAAGCGATAGAATGTTTGCGCGATGCAGAATATAATGGTGTTTGGTGTTGTGAGTACGAAGGACGCGAAAACGACGGTACAGGTCAACGAAAAAGTTTCGCTTGGATGCAGGAAAACTTGTAATGTTACTTGATGTGTATAAATGGACAGATCTTCACGTATTATCACCTTAACAACAGACTTTGGAACGAGCGATGTGTATGTCGGTGTAATGAAGGGTGTTATCTTAAGTATCAATCCGGATGTTGAGATTATAGATATCACGCATTCTGTCTCACCTCAGGACATATACGAGGCAGCTTTCACAATTAGAGCAGCATATCGCTATTTTCCAAAAGACACAATTCATGTTGTCGTCGTTGATCCAGGTGTAGGCAGCGAACGGCAGCCGATAGTATGTCAAACAAATATTGCCTATTTTGTCTGTGCTAACAACGGTGTATTGAGTCGTGTATTGCAGGATATTGAAACAGATGACACCAACACACCTAAATCGGTAGTCATAGAGAACGCATCCTACATATTACCCCAAGTGAGTAATACTTTCCACGGTAGAGATATCTTCTCCCCTGTCGCTGCACATCTATCGCTTGGTGTTGCGTTGTCAGAGTTCGGGACACCGATTCAGGATCTTGTCCGGTTTCCTGTTCCAACAGTACAAACTACTGATAATACATTGACAGGACAGATTATCAAAATAGACAGTTTTGGGAATTTAATAACGAACATCTCTGAAGACATGCTTACCTCTTTCTTGTTATCATCTGTTACTGATGCGGCTTCCGTTGATTTTGAAATTAGGGTAGGAGATACTGTGCTTACAAAGCTAAACAGTTTTTACGCAGAATCCGATCATGGTAAGCCGCTTGCTATTATTGGAAGTTTTGGTCTGTTAGAAATCGCCATTAATTTGGGGAATGCCGAAACCGTGTTAGGAATGAAAAGAGATGATAGAATCGTAGTCCGTAGGTTTGATTGACATCTCGATTTCTACAAGATATAATTACTGTAGAACAATTAAAGGAGAACAGATTTGAAACAGATCGCTTTAACAGGAATAAAACCGACAGGTCAACCGCATATAGGGAACTATCTCGGTATGATAAAACCTGCCTTGGAACTTGCGGAAGATTATCAGGCACTCTACTTTATCGCTGATTACCACGCACTCACCACAGTGAAAAACAAGAAAGAATTAACAGATTTGACATATCAGGTGGCAGCAACGTGGTTAGCCCTCGGTTTAGACCCGGCGCGTGTGATTTTCTATCGTCAATCTGATATTCCTGAAGTGTTTGAGTTATCTTGGGTCCTGGCGTGTTTTACATCAAAAGGTTTGCTCAATCGTGCGCATGCCTATAAGACGCTCGTTGATGACAATACTGAAGCGGGTAGGGAAGAAGATAAGAATATCAACGCAGGACTATATACATATCCTGTCTTAATGGCTGCAGATATCTTGTTATTCGGAACACACATTGTCCCTGTAGGATTTGACCAGAAACAACACCTTGAGATTACACGGGACGTCGCACTCGCTTTTAACAATAATTATCGTGAAGTATTGGTTGTACCAGAAGCCGTAATTCGTAGAGAGGTTATGACAATCACTGGATTAGACGGTAGGAAAATGAGCAAAAGTTATAACAACGTCATACCCCTTTTTGCACCATCAAACCAAGTACGAAAACAGGTGATGCGTATCGTAACAGATTCTAAACGACCTGAAGAACCGAAGGACCCGGATGAATGCAATGTCTTCGCTATCTACAGACATTTTTCTGATGCTGATGCCATTAAAGCAAAACGCCAACAATATCTTGACGGTGGTCTTGCGTATGGGGACATGAAGATTGAACTTTATGAATTGTTAGAGGCAACTTTCTCAGAACAACGGGAACGGTATAATGCGTTGATGGATAATCGCGCTGAATTGGAAAAAGTGCTTCAGGATGGTGCAGAAAAAGCACGAGACATCGCCGTACCGATCTTAGCAAAGGTGCGAAAAGCTATCGGCGTAACGGGTGCAAGATAAGCAGTATTGTGTTTTTTTACTTCAGAATCAACATCTTCTGCGTAGCGGAAAATTCACCTGCTTTTAGCATATAAAAATAGATTCCGCTTGCCACAGTCTCACCGCTTTCATTTTTCCCATCCCAATATGCTGCACGGTTTCTGTCTTGATATAGTCCTGCAGTCTGATGCCCTACTTCAAGTGTGCGTGTCAACTTCCCATCCGCAGAATAGATGGATACAGTAACAGACGCAGGGTCCGCCAACTGATACGGTATCCACGTCTCAGGGTTGAATGGATTTGGGTAATTGGGTAAAAGCTCAGTCTCTTTGGGCAATGCTGTCATAAGGAGTTGTTCAAGTCTTAGAATCCCGCGTAAGAAACTTGGCTCACTGTTGTCAATTTTCCGCGCTTCGCTAAGCCAGTGTTGTACATTGGATGCAGTGAGTATGTCGCGTGCCTCTACCGCATCTACATAGATGGCAGGGGCACCAGCAGTACTACCTATAGCTCCAGCGACTAACACAAGGTCTATGATATCAACCCTTCCATCACTATTAACATCCGATGCAATTCCGCCACCCTTTCCAAAATTAGTAGCAACAAGCACTAAATCTTGAATATTGACAACGCAATCCTTATTCACGTCTTCACTTATATCTGTTGAGCACGGGATAGTTTCACCATCTTCTGTCGTTACACTTTTTAGGATTTCTGCGCCGTCAATCCATGCATAAGATGTTTTTCCTTCAGGGTCAGATAGGATAACATCTCGTAAACCTATTTTTGAGGTTCTAATTGCTTTGACTTTGAATTTGATAGTTGCGAGTGTTCCATCACCATTACTAACATCACCTGTTAAGGAAAGCGATGCAAGTTGAACTGTGCCTGAACGTTGATTGGCAATCGGTTGAACAGGTACGCCGCCAGATAAAAAGGTGCTGTATTTTGTTTCTACATACTCAAGTGCCTCAGGATCAAATTCTACAGTCGTTTGATACCCCGAAAGATTTTTAGCATTCGTAATTTTGACATCAAATGCTAATTCTTCTCTGAGTGTTAAAGTGGCAACCGAGTCTGGTGAAATGCTAACAATTGGATAGGATGTTATCTCCCATAACAAAATGCTACCATCTTTTGAAGCACTGGCAATAGCATTACGATTTGGAGAAAATGTGATTGTTTGTTCACCAATTGGTCCTGGTAATGTCCATTTATATTCACCAGTTGTTGCGTCCCAAAAATGAATTGAATGATTAACGAGTGCATTTGCAGTTATAAGTATATCGCTATCGGGAGAAAACGCTACCGAATATAGAGACCAAAGACTATTATTAGGAATTTTCGGGTCAGAGAGCGTAAACTTAAGCTCTTTCGTTTTAGCATCAAATAAACGGATTGTTGCATCATATCCAACGCTTGCTAAAGTATTTCCATCTGGGGCGTATGCTATATTGTATACTCCTTTGTTACCACCCATTTCCTCTGTCAGTAATGTTTTTTCGGTATTTAATTCAGTGTCGTATATCCAAATACCGAGACGGCAAACAATCGCTAATTCTTTTCCATCAGGAGAATAACTTATTCCACTAATACTAGGGACTGTAGTAGATGAGGTTGCGATGGGAACTGATATAGGCCCCGTCTCTTCAGGCTTATCTACAGCCGATGTATCTGTCGGCAGAACATCTATAGTCATATCATCTACAGGCAATGCATCTGTCGTTGGTCCTTCTGTAGTAGTTGCATTCCAAAAACGAACGTCTTTTGCCCCTGTCCCAGCTAAGGTTTTACCGTCTGGTGAAAAAAGGACATAATCTCTATATCCTTCACCATCCAAAAGTAATAATGTTGGTTCTCCAGTTTTCGCGTCATATACAACATCACCACATATAAGCGTTTTACCGTCTGGGGAATACCTAACATATCGTCCATTAACACCATTGATAGTTAATTTTTCTGTCCTATTTTCAACATCCCATAGAATAATCTCTCCACCAATAATACTCGCCAACGTTTTTCCGTCGGGTGAATAGTCTAAGTCTATTGCCGCGCCACCATCTTGTTTACATAAACGTGCCAGAGCATTATCTGGTAAACCTAATTGCGTACAACTCTGTGCAAAAACATCTAATGTAGATAGATGTAATCCGAAAAATAAAGTTAGTAAAATCGAAAAATATAGTTTTTTCATGCCATAGTATTCCTTCCTAAGGATATATATTTTGATATTATGTCTTCAATTTGCACAAGACTAAATTTATGTATTTACTATTTTTATTCATTAAATCCTTGAAATTCACGGATCAATGGGTTTGTATTCAGGACAGGTCCATTCAACGCAAACCCAGGTAATTGTCAAAGGTATTGAGTTATAATAAGATGTTTTTAGAAAGGAGTCAAGATAATTTTACAAAGCCGCGTATTATAATCGGATGCAACAGACATTTCAACATCCGACACGCAATGAGAAAACGAATTATCTTAGGTGTATTGAAGTGCAAGTTAGACATTTAGGACGAGTGGTGAGAGGCGAAGAAGCAACATACAAACATTTTCTCATCCGTGCTTAGCGTCAATTTTCCATATCGAATCGCCTTTCAAGGAGAGCCAGTGTGTTTTCTATGGTGATTCTCTGGTAATTTTTTCACATACAAACTGATAGAATTTAGATCTGGCGTGAGTCTTTCTGGTAAGTATTGTCTATGATTGAGATTCGCGAAGTCTGTTCTGCTGTTACCTTGTGCTTTTATTCATTTAGCATTTGCGCGAATGCTTCAATGTTTTGCACCTCAGCAGCTTCAAGATGCAGCTGCTTGAGTTTTTGTAAATCGGTAACACTTTGGAGTGCTGGTATTAGGGGTCGCACTGTCTCCACAGCAAATCGCCTTTCAAGGAGAACCAATGTGTATTCTATGGTGTTCTCTCTGGTAATTTTTTTACATAAAAGTTGGTAAGTTTTAGATTCTTGCATGAGTTTTTCTGAGAAATTTTGTCTATAATTGACATTCGCTGCGTCTGTTTTGTTTTTACCGTGTGCCTTTATTCCTTTAGCATTTGCGCGAATGTTTCAATGCTTTTTACTTTCGCAGCTTCAAGATGCAGCTGCTTGAGTTTTTGCAAATCGTTTACACTGCGAAGCGCGGGTGTTAAGGCATTCACTGCTTCTGCCTGGAATTGATCTTCAAGGAGAGCCAGCGTGTTTTCTATAGTGGTCTCAATGGTAAATTTTTCACTTAGAAGTTGGTAGTATTTAGATTCTTGCATGAGTCCCTCCGCTATGCGTTGTTGAAAGAATTGTGGATTATGCACAATCGAACCAAAAAGGGAGATTGCACAGAGTAAATCTGCCTGCGTCCGCTGATCTATTGGTGCGGAACGTGTTGCGTCAACACATTGTTGTAACCAGCGTTCAATGTCCATCCCCGCTGGCGGTTTCATAAGTGTTGTGAAGGGTAGAATTCCTGGTGCCTGCATGTCCAAAAACGGTTGTCCATCTATTTCGCTAAGCCGGATGACTTTATACCGATTGACGTGTTCGTATCCGTTCTGCTTGTAAGCGTATCCGCCTGGGTCCATCCTGCCAGCATTAGGATGGAAATAGATGACGTTAGAATAGACAGGCATCTGGTATTTGCCGACGAGGAATCCCTGATATTGTGCGTTTCTTGCCCACATCGGTTTATCTGTACTCTCACCGAGTTGCAATTCGACGTGTAGAATCGCCTCGTGATTGTTGATTCGGATGCGCTTTGTGATGTCGGTGTGTCTCGCTGTGATAACCTGTTGTTCCGTGTCAAGATGCTCAAGCACTTCAACATCATCAACTTCAAGGACGAATTTCGAAAGGTCGCCGGCATGATCTGTCCATAGATTTTTCCCCATATTATCGTAATATTGTGGCATAGAGATATTATATATTAAGAAGGAGGAAAATGTCAATGTGAAAATGCAACGTCACTTGAGTTTTTCTTCACCACCATCATTATAAACCGTTCTACTTCAGAATCAACATCTTTCGCGTAGCAGAAAATTCACTTGCTTTTAGCTTATAAAAATAGATTCCACTCGCCACAGTCTCACCGCTTTCATTTTTCCCATCCCAATATGCTGCACGGTTTCTGTCTTGATATAGTCCTGCAGTCTGATGCCCTATTTCAAGTGTGCGTGTCAACTTCCCATCCGTAGAATAGATGGATACAGTAACAGACGCAGGGCCCGCCAACTGATACGGTATCCACGTCTCGGGGTTGAATGGATTTGGATAGTTAGGTAATAACACAGTTGTCTCAGGACGCAGTTTAAGTAAGAGGTTCTGTAGCGCACGGATACCTCTGCGGAAGGCAGGACTTTCATCAACTACTTCATCCGCTTGCATTGCTTGTGTAATCCAACTTTGTATTTGTTCGGCAGTAGGACTGTGAGCAGCTGGGGCTGCTATATCTTCTTCACCGAGATGGCTTGCAACTACCACTAAATCCAGAATATTGATAGTCCCATCACCGTTGACATCTGCCCTCTCATTCGATACGTCGAACGCTGCAACGATAACGAGATCAAGTATGTTGATTACACCATCTTCGTTGACATCATATTTGGCATAGATAGATCCGTCAGTCACCTCAAATCTAACTATTTCTGTAAAGTCTACATTTAATTTATTAGATGCTTTGTCTACTACTATCATTTGGTTAATGCCCCACTTTCCTGGAATGCTACCTGCTGGTAAAAAAATAGTTTCATTGTATGTTTGAAATACAGTCGGATCACCTTGAAAGTATAAATTATGAGCATCTTTATGTGAATACCAAAATGAATGCTCCACCCCTTGTGGGTCTGTCAATCCGATCATAATTTCTCTGTATCCACTGATATCATCTTTTACTTTGAAAGATACATAGACGTTTGTTTCACCATTTGGGTCTTCAGGTCTTGTCGGTTCTGCTCTAACAGTAATATCGTTTAAATCAAGCACAGGAGGGTTTAAGTCTGGGTTTTTAGTTTGAATGTCTATTGTTGGCGGTAGTTCGTCTTTTAGTAATATATCATTTATACCGTCATCGTGTATAGCGTATTCTGGATAAGTAAAAAATGTGCCAAGCTGGTTCCCCGCAATATCTGTCATTTGAATACGCACTAATTGGTAAGTACCACCCGGCATATAATTCGGGATTGCTATATCAACGCTTGCAGTACCTGTATTGTCATCAAAAGAAACGCGATTGCCACGACTGTATGTTTCTCTATATTTGTCATTCACAAACGCATCAACTGCACTCATATATGAGTCTTCAATATATTTCCAACTAACATTTATGATTTGATAAGTTCTACCGTCTTCATCTCCATGAGATAAAGATAGTTTTGCGGTATTTGGAACATACGCTGGTGGCTTACAATCTGCCAGTGGATTTTCAATATAGAGTTTCCACCCAAAATCTGCAACACCATTATTCCGCACATTCCTGTTGGCATCTTCAATCCAAATTATACCCGGCATCCAATATCCGTTTGCTGCATACTTTGATATTTTGACAGGGTCGCAACGTAAAATATGTCCATTAGATAGTCTGTTCCCGCTTTCATCTACTGCATGAAAACCTACAAAAATAGATGTGGCTTTGTTGCTTTGTAGCCATAAATGTGCTCCGTGTGCTGAATCTAAATCACTTTCTTTATGTAGTTCAATTTCTATGGTTATGTGTTTATCTTCTTCAGGTTCACCTTCAACTTGTATGTCTATTCTGATTATTTTTCCTGGATAGACATAATCGGGATAAAGATTATATACTTCAAAAGTTAAATCCTCACGTATCTGTGATATATAACGTGTTCCGTGCATAATTCTATTTTGAATAAATTCGTATTTAGCAGGTGAACGTGAACGTAATTTATCTGGTCTAACAATATAAAAACTAATACTCTCTGCCATATCCTCATTAGGATTTTTCTCATGGGCATAAGTAGACACAAATTCGGTCTGCTTTGTAGTTGACCAACCATCAACATCGTCTGGATTTTTATACCAACCACCGAGTTCGATCCAATCCTGTTTTAGTTGATCATCAAAAAGAAAATCCCACAAGAAATGTGCTTTTTCATGTAGAATTAATCGGTGAATATAATCGAGGTTTCCACCACTAAATGCACCTTCCATAAATTCTATATACCCAGCATCCCCCCATGCAACAGCAGGTGCATCTGGATATCTTGGATTAGTAATGCCATCAAGGCGGCGCACTAAATACTTTAGTCCGGGTGTTATGTGCATACCTGACGGTAGTTCTTCAAACATAGATATGATTGCTATTAACTCATCATTCTTAAACTCTGAAAAACGTCCGGCATGTTCTCCTGTCGTATGCTTTGTGAGTTCTACATAATTTATATGCTGTGTTGAAACACCAAATCTTCCTTGAAGTATACGTTCAATTGCCCCTCTGTCTGACCCATTATCAGTAACAAAACTAACAACTGCATGATGAAGTCGTTTAGAAAAGTATCTGCCTCGTATACCTTCTATTTCTGCCACTAAAGGAGTAGCGTAGTTGAAAGCGTCAGCAGATATATTTACCATTCTAACCTCACCTCTATATTCTATCTCAATGTCGTTGTGTATATGGTGATTACTAATTGTCCAAACGGATGGTGAAATTTGATTGTCTGAAATAAAATAAGTTAGGTTTTGCTCTTGAGGTATTGATTCAAAGGTATAGAACAATCTGTACGCGTGACCTGGACTCCATTCACCTGTAAGATGGACAGAGTATTTTTTCATCAACTGTATTGCTGCGCTGTGTGATGAAATTTCTACTTGATCATCAAGTATCATTACTTGTACAGGTTCAACTATGGTAGCACTTTCTTGTCCTTCAGGTGTTTCATCTATTTCCCAATGGAATTCATAAGCGTTGCCAGGGGAAACGATAGCACACAATAAGGTAACTAAAAATAAAATTGAAAGGCAGTTTTCATTGTTTTTTCGTGAATCATAAGATTGTTTGAACATCATAAATTGTGTATTTTAATTCTGTGTGCGTAATTGCTTTTGATACTCCGCATGTGCAGTCTGTGGATCAAATTCGCCATCCAATACACGCCGTAGACATTGCACGAAACTAATCGGATTATCTTCTCCGAAAATTGTGCGTCCGAACAAGATTGCACGTCCGCCATTCTGAACGACATTATGTGCCAGAGCAAAGGTACTTCGCGCGTTCTGACGCGGACCTCCTAAAGCACCTATGACGAGTGTCGTATCAAATTGACACAATTCTGTCCAGACTTGAGCTGTTGTGTAAGCTGTTTTGATAAAACGGGGTCGTTGGTGTTTGCGTAGATAACTCATCGTTCGGACGATTGAATCAGCGACATACATGCCACGTTTCTCTTCATCCATTCCCGGTAGTTTTACATTCGGCAAAAACACTTCTAATAGATGGTCAAATCCTTCTATCTCACCGACAACGTGGGCAAATTGAATGTATGATTGCAACATTCTTTCGTCAACAAGTGGATCATTATTTAGGGTTATTGAATATAACCCCAAACTGACTCGACAATCTAATGCTGGTCCGATAAGATTCTCACAGTAACGTTGCATGTCTTCGGGAAAAACGGTCTGAAATGGCATTGAGGGTCGTGATGTATAAACACCAAAACGAGGGTTCCAAATTGCTGTTTCAGAGTTCATTCTAACAATTGGTGTGATAGGTGTATCCTCAAAAAGGTTTTCATCAAGTGCCAATATCTCAGCATCTGCGGGGGTCATGAGAAGTCCATCAAGTTGTCCATCAGTTGTTAGATCGCGCTGCAGCTGCAAAAACTCTGCGTGTGTGCGATAGTGCGGTTTTGGATGTTGGACTTGACCGAGTCCTTTAATGCCTGCTGATGCAAGTGGGTCAGCAGCAAAAACGAGAATAGGACTCGCCGCAAGAAGGTCAGTGTTCTCAAGTTTTTCGAATATCCGATTTCCCATAAAAAATAAATTCCTCTGTTTTAGTGCGTTAAAATTGTTATGTGTAATCCATTTCTATCTTATATTATATCACAAGGTATTGGTTGGGTCAATATCCATAATGCATTCAATTGTCTTTGATTTTATTTCAGGTGGCCCATCATCGTTCATACACCGTAGGAGTTGAGATAATTTTTCCACCTGTCTACAACGCAACAGGAAGTGCCATCGGAACTTTCCATCAATTTTTGATAGGGGTGCAGGAGCTGGACCCAGTATTTTTATATCTGGAAACTTTTCGGTCTGTAATACGTCAAGATGATTGCTCATGATGTTTGCAGCATCAATGACTTCATTTTCATTCTTTCCTCGAATCAGCAAGGTTGCCATATTAGAAAATGGAGGATACTGTAGCGGATTTCTGGCTTCAACCT
Source organism: Candidatus Poribacteria bacterium (assembly GCA_022824835.1). Classification (GTDB taxonomy): domain Bacteria; phylum Poribacteria; class WGA-4E; order WGA-4E; family WGA-3G; genus MSPOR6. The sequence goes on from JAJDZB010000003.1 coordinate 53,986, forward strand.
CTTTTTTATAGAAGTCAATGTAATCGTGTTTCTTTACGGCTGAAATGCAATAATGGTCAGGCATATAGGTCTGAATGATGACTTCACCCGCAGTTTCTGCGCGTCCCGAACGTCCTGCTACTTGTGTGAGTAAACTGAACGTGTTTTCACTTGCTCGAAAGTCTGGTAGATTGAGTGCTGTATCCGCAACGACAACTCCAACAAGCGTCACATTTGGAAAGTCTAACCCTTTTGCGATCATCTGTGTACCGATAAGAATGTCAATTTCCTGTTTTTCGAATGCAGTTAGAATCTGTTCATGCGCGTTTTTCTTTGCGGTAGAATCCGCATCAAATCTTTTGACATTTGCATCTGGAAACAGCTTCTGTATCTCCCTTTCCACAGTTTCAGTTCCGAATCCTCTACGCCCGAAATAATCTATTGCTGGACTATCACATTCGGGACAAGATGGATGCGTTTCGCGTCTATGACCACAATGATGACACACTAACATTTTAGATTCAAAATGAAAAGTAAGTGAGATTGAGCAGTTTTCACATCTCTCTGCATAACCACAACTGCGACAGAAAACATAGCTGGAATGTCCACGTCGGTTAAGAAAGAGTATCACTTGCTCCTGAATTAGAAGTCGTTCCGCAATAGCGAATTTCAAGCATTCGGAGAGGATAGACCTGTTTCCATTTTTGAGTTCATCCCGCATATCTACAATACGAACATCCGGCATCTTCCTACCCATCACGCGCGTTGGCAAACTTAGAAGTTTGTACCTGTCCTGTTTTGCTTGATAATAGCTTTCAAGTGAGGGAGTAGCACTGCCAAGAATGAGTGGACATTTTGCGATTTCAGCACGTTTCTTTGCTACTTCCCTTGCGTGATAACGGGGAGACGTATCGGATTTATATGAGTCAGAATGCTCTTCATCGATTATCAGTAAACCGAGGTCTTTTACTGGAGCGAAGACTGCAGAGCGTGGACCTATAACGATGTCAGCATCCCCGTTGTGTATACGATACCACTGATCGAAACGTTCACCGACACTGAGACGACTGTGAAGAACAGCGACCCGTTCCCCGAAACGTCCAATAAACCTTGAGGCAGTTTGAGGTGTAAGCGATATTTCCGGTACAAGCACGATGACCGATTTCCCTGTTTCAAGTATTTGTGCCATAACCCGCATATAAATCTCAGTTTTACCACTCCCTGTGACTCCATGAAGTAGATGGGTCTGTATGGAATTGTCTTCTATTTCAAGTGCGTTGCTAATTTCAGTGAATGCTTCTAACTGTGCTGAATTTAATTCGTGTGGATGTGTCGGTGCAACAGATTGCAAACTGAGCGGATTCCGCACTACTGCAGCACGGGTGATTTTGACAAATCCGCGCCGCTCAAGCGTGCGAAGGAAAGATAAATTCGTTTTCGTGCGTTTCGTAAGGTCAGATGTTGCAACAGGAACACCTTCATTAAGCAGGATTTGTAGGATTTCAGCATGTTTCATATCTGCTGCGTGAGGAGTTATTTTCCTTTCATCATCTGTTGAACTTCCATACCCATGTTCACCCGATGTGAGTTTTTCAATCTCTGCTTCAATATCTTCGGTGGGTAAAGCGAATTCGGCAACATTGGTAGTTTTAGCATTCGCTTTGGGTTTATGTGTAACGGTCAGTTCAATAACCTCTCTATCTCGTAGTGTTCTAATTGTCGTTTGCAGACGTTGAAGGCTCAAGTCAGTATTTTTGGCAAGCTGATTTAGGGAGAGTGGTCCTGCGGTTTCCAATGCCCTGACGATTTTTTTTTGTATTTTTCCGACAGGGGGTTTATAATCAGGACAGAGTTGAACCAATTGTAGTTTCTTATTCCGGACAGCTGCGGGAACAGCACAGAAAAGCGCGTTACCCCATGATGAGAGATAGTAATCTGCCATCCACTTTGTAAGTGTAAGCAGCTCCTGTGAATATGTGGGGGTCTCATCAAGACAATTAGCAATCGGTTTTATTATATCAGCAGATAGGTCGGTCTCCTCTATCCTTTCTACAACGACTCCTTCCTGCTTACTACCGTGAAAAGAGGCTAAGACGCGTACTCCCGGTTTCACAACATTCAATAAGTTTTCTGGTATTGTGTATGTAAACAACCGATTGACTGCAATTGGGAAGGCAACGTTTGCGTAAGTCATGCTGCTGTTTTTCCGATTAGACAACTTTTTTCTAATTCTACACAGTGTGTGTTTGTCAGTTTTGCTCTAAATACGTCATAACTTGTTGCATATCTTCCCAAACATCTCTTTTTCCGTTTGGGTTACGAAGTAGATATGCTGGATGATAGGTTGGCATTACAACGGGTGCATGACTATCTTGTTTAGCGAATGCGTATTCATGGAATTTTCCGCGAAGTGCTGTAATCCCTGTTTTCGTATCAAGCAACATCTTTGAAGAAAAATTACCGAGTGTGACAATTACTTTCGGTTGGATTAATTCAATCTGTCGGAGTAGATAGGGGCTACAGGTTTCTACTTCATCGGGTGCAGGATTTCTGTTACCTGGTGGACGACATTTAAGTACATTGGCGATATACACGTCGTCGCGCGTCAATTGCATCGCTTCTATTATTTTTGTGAGTAATTGTCCTGCCCTCCCGACAAAGGGTTCTCCTTGTTTATCCTCGTCTGCCCCTGGTGCTTCACCGACAAACATTAGATCAGCATTTGGATTGCCAACTCCGAATACTACGGTATTTCTTCCTTGATGTAAACCACATTTGATACAACTTTGTGCATCTGCATCCAATGCAGCTAAATCTAAGTCGGCATATTGAGATTGCTGTTCAGATTCGGGCACTTCTGCTTCAAACAGTCCGAGTTGAAGTTGTTCTTCCACGTATTCCCTCACTGTTGCTGTGATCTGCAAGTATTCCTCTTTGATGGCGTCTTTCGTCATTGAGATTCCTGTTTTGTATTATCAATTGCGTATACGATCGAATAGTCTTAATCCGTCATAGAAAGTGATATATATGAAGAATGCGATGAGAAGGAGAACGGATACTTGCTGTATTATTGCTTGTATTTTTATTGATATGGGGCGTCCGCGAATTTTTTCCAAAGCAAAGAACAGTAGATGTCCTCCATCAGCAATTGGGATCGGCAGTAGATTTACGATTGCAAGGTTGATGCTGATGAAGCCGATAAAAAAGAGAAAACTGTTTAAACCAGCGTTTTGAAACATCCTATTTGTTATATCTGCAATACCTACTCCACCAGCAAGTTGATTTGGTTTTACTTCCCCAGCGAACAACTTTTTTAACATGCGCGCAATCGCTGTAAAAGTAAGCCAACTGGTTTTCACACCGTTGGTAAAAGCACCTATAAGACTATAGTGTTGTGTTGGTATTTCCTTCTGTCTTAGGGTTATACCGCTCAGAACACTGTCCCAATTTATCCCGTAAAAAGTACCATCTTTATCCGATTTCGTTTTATCATCGGGAGATAAGGTATATGTTGTTTCTGTTCCATCCCGTTTGAATCCGAGGATTACTGGCATATCTGTTGATGCTTCTATTTGTGCGTAGAGTGATTTACTGTCAACCATCTTTCCATTAAATGTAGTGAGTATATCCCCTGTTCTTATACCAGCCTTATGTGCGGTACTTTTTTTCTCAACTATTGCTATCATTTCCCATTCTACAGGAAGTTTAAACGTAAGTTTTTCTTTAAGCGTAAGCTCTTCATTGTCGCGTAGGATTTCCAGTGTGACAACATCTTTATTCTGTTTAATATCATCATAGATAGGCCTATATTTCGCAGCCATCCACATTTCGGGCTCCTCGCTCCAAATCTGCGGACCAAAATATGGCGTATTGTATATTCTTTGTCCGTTAATAGATTCAATCTGGTCACCGATCTTTAATCCTGTCTTTTCTGCTAAACTGCCAGGGGCGATTTGACTTACAATCGTCACGCTTTTAAAACTCACATGAAGTATTCCCTTCTTTCCATCAATTCCAGGTATGGCATCAGGTATTACAGTGAACCTTTTCAAGTTACCCTCTCGTTCCACAACGAGATCCAATTCTTTTTCAGGATTAAGAAATATCCACTCTTGGAATCTGGTCGGATTTGAAATGGCTTCTCCGTTCAGTGAAATAATTTTGTCATCAGACATCACACCGGCGGCAAGTGCAGGACTGTGGTCAGCTATCATCCCAAATTTAACACTCTCCTGCTCCAAACCGATATCTTGTCCTGTCAAACCGTTGATTAAATCTATTGTCCCCGAGTTGATGCTGACACTGAAGACGATCCAATAGGCTAATACACCAAACAGTAAATTGACAGCGGGTCCGGCAATAACAACGAATGCGCGTTTACCCAAGGAGGCACTTGCAAATTCACCCTCTGCTCCGGTCTGTTCAGTTGGATTTTCACCTTCCATTTGTACATAGCCACCAAAGGGTAACCAAGAGAGTCTGTATTCTGTATCTTTATATACATACCCTACGATTTTTGGTCCGAATCCGATTGAGAATGTGTTGACCTTAATGCCTGCTTTTTTTGCTGCGAGGAAGTGCCCAAGCTCATGTATGAAAATAAGAAATCCGAGTGGAATTATGGCAATAAGAATTGATTTGATTACGGGAAAAATGCCGAGAATAAATTCAAGAATAGCCATTATAGTCTCCTAAATATGATTGCATGATCGATTTGTATACAATTTAGTCTTTAGCATTGATGATTGAACGGGTAATTGCCTTTGTCCATCTGTCTACCTCAAGGACATCCTCAAGTGTCGGATCGTCTATCACGCTATGTTTGTGCATCACTTGATCCAATATTGCGGGGATATCCATAAACCCGATCCTTTCATTAAGAAAAGCCTCTACTACGACTTCATCTGCACTGCTAAGGACAACCGGCAGTGTTCCCCCTACTTCCGCTGCTGTGTATGCAAGTGAAATACATGGAAATTTATCTCTATCTACAGGTTCAAAATGCAAAGTGCGTAACTCACAGAGGTCTAACCGTGGAACAGGGGTGGGTAACCTATTTGGATATGACAACGCATATTGAATCATTATCTGCATATCCGTTGGTCCCAACTGCGCAAGGGTTGAACTATCCATCCATTCAACCATTGAATGTATAATACTCTCTCTGTGAATAACAATATCAATCTTTTCAAGTTCAATGTCAAACAACCACTTCGCTTCAATAACCTCCAGACCTTTATTCATCATAGTAGCGGAATCAATTGTTATTTTTGCTCCCATATCCCAATTGGGATGTTTAAGTGCTTGCTGTGCTGTTACCTTATACAGGTTCTCTTTTGGTGTATCCCGAAACGGACCACCGGATGCTGTTAATATCAAGCGATGGATGTCATCTTGTCGGTCTCTTGCTCCCTCTAAGCATTGAAAGATTGCACTCATTTCACCATCAATAGGTATCAGATTAATACCATTTTTTTTAACAGCGTTCATTACAATGGAACCGCACATCACCATCACCTCTTTATTGACGAAGGCGATGTCTTTACCGGCGTTGATTGCTGATAGTGTCGGCAATAATCCGGCACTTCCACCCATTCCGTCCAATACTTGGTCCGCTTCAGGAATAGTTGCGATAGCTTGAATTCCTTCCGAACCAGATAGGATTTCAGTGTTTTTATGATCTTGTAGTCGTTTTCTCAATTGCTCTGCTGCGATAGGGTTGTTGAGTGCTGCTAATCTTGGACAAAATTTACGGATCTGATGTTCAAGCGTATCAACGTCGCTGTTTGCAGCCAGGGCAACTACATTAAACGCCTCACGATGTGTTTCTACAACATTAAGTGCATTCTTCCCAATTGAACCGGTACTACCTAAGATGGCAATGTGCTTCATGTGTGTTTGTTATAGTTGCACAATTCATTGTGCGTCTTTGGCATTTTGGATGGCACACGGCGTGTGCCTACTACTATATTATAGTGAATTCTATAATTACTTTTACATCCCCGGTAGGTGCGGTTTCCTAACCGCACGGATATTCTCGGATCCGGTGTGTTCACATATTTTTAGATTTTACTATAAATGCAATTAGAAAGTAATTTGTCACGGATCTTATTGCAGATATTTCGTGACCACAAGAAAGTAAAAATAGAGTACAGGTGCACTGAAGATGAGACTATCACATCTATCCAGTAAACCTCCATGTCCAGGGATAGTATCCCCTGAGTCTTTGACCCCTGCGGTCCGTTTCATAAGAGATATGCTCAGATCTCCGATCTGTCCAACGATACTCAATAGAAATCCGATAATTGCTGCATGCGTAACAGTAAATGTACCTTGTAAGAATACTAAACTAATGACAATACTGGTCAAAGTTCCGACGACCAATCCAGCAATAGTTCCTTCAATCGTCTTTCGTGGACTAATCGGTGTACTCAGTTTGTGTTTTCCTACAGCGCGTCCGATCAGGTAAGCACCCGTATCACCAATCCAAACGGTTCCTATAAGTAAGAAGATCAGTTGCATGCCTACTTCGTCAGTATTTCTTAGTAGTATACAGTAATACCCAAACAACCCCCCGATTGTAAGTATTCCTGTGAGTTTTAGTGCAACAGTGAGTAGTTCGTCTGTTACCTCTCCCCGAAATATACTTGTACAGAATGCATAGATAGGTATAAAAACAAAGAAACTCAACAGAACTGTTTCGGCGTAAGCGTTTTCTCCGTGTGAAGGTGTTGGAAGGAAATACGCGAACAAGCAGAATGCTACTGTTAATATTGATGGACTTATCGGATTTAGTTTTTGACTCAGGTGTTGTGTCAATCGGCAGTATTCAACTTGCATCATTATGACAGCGATAGAGATAAGAAACAAGAAAAACAGACTGCCAAAATAGATGATCAACAGGACTAAGGGAGCCAGAACAACAGCACTCAGAGCTCGCCGCCAAAACATGGTTATTTCTCTAAAAGTTCAGCTTCTTTGGTATCGGCTAAATCATTGATTTTGTTGACATAAGTATCCGTTAGGTTCTGTACAGGATCAACATCGGTACGTCCAGATTTTTTATCGCCGCCTCTACCTTTACTTCTTCTACTGCCTGAGCTTGCATCGCCACCTTCAAGTTTCTTAATAGCATCGTTAGCGTCCCTGCGTATGTTTCTTATGGCAACTCGTCCTTCCTCGGCTAATTTCTTAACGAGTTTAGTGAGTTCAACTCTCCGTTCAGTTGTCAACTCTGGTACTTGGATGCGAATAATACTGCCATCATTACTTGTCGCAAGTCCTAAATCAGATTGAGCAATTGCCTTTTCGATTTCAGTAATCAATGTCTTGTCCCAAGGTTGGATGACGAGTTGATGCGGTTCGGGAGTTGTGATCGTTCCGACTTGATTCAAAGGTGTTTTGCTGCCGTAATAGTTTACTGTCACTTGGTCTAACAACGCAGTTGTCGCGCGTCCTGTCTGTACATGTGAGAGCTTATTTGCTGTTGATTCGACCGATTTCTTCATTCGTGATTCAGCATCTTTCAGTACTTCTTGCATCTGAATTCCCTTTCTTTGTTTCTGTTTTCGCTGATTCCGATGTAAGGTATCGTGTCCAGATTAGACTTTACTGCCCGAGGACATAAAGCACAAACCGCTTAACTACGATATTCTCACCAAGCTGTGCAATTGCGTCCTTGACGAGGTCTTCAATAGTTTTATCGGCATCGCGAATGTAAGGTTGTTTTAGTAGACATGCTTCCGAATAGAATTTAGAAAGCCGTCCTTGAACAATTTTATCAACAATATGGTCAGGTTTTCCTTCCTGTAGCGCTTGAGTCTTCAATATCGTTTTTTCTGCATCAAGTTCTTCTGTGGGGACCTCATCCTCGTTGACGTATCTCGGTTTTGCAGCAGCGACTTGCATAGCAATCTCTGTTGCTAATTTTTGGAACTGTTCTGTTCTTGCGACGAAGTCAGTTTCGCAGTTTAATTCCACCATTGTGCCGACTCGATTTCCAGGATGTATATATGAGATAATAAGTCCCTCTTCAGTTGCACGTCCGCCTCTTACTTCAGAAGCTTTTAAGCCTTGCTCACGAAGTTTCTTAATTGCAGCATCAACATCTCCTTCCGTTTCAGTCAATGCCTTTTTGCAATCCATAATCCCTGCCCCCGTGCGCGAACGCAGTTCACTGACCATTTTTGCTGTAATAGCCATTTTTCCTCCAATTTAGGTGCTTTACATTGCTAACATGAGTAATCTTTGTGAATTTTGAAGTTAGAACCCTACATTATGCTTCTGCAGGATATAAAACTGGTTATTGATTTACTTATTGAATTACTGTGGGGAGCGTCGTGGGCGTCCAGGTCTTTTCTTTGGACGTTGTTGGCGCGTTTGTCGTTGTTCTCCATCACCGATCGTCTCTGGCTCAGCAGAAAGTTGTTCAACATCCAGAATCTGGGCAGTCTGCTGTTCATGACGTTCCACTTCAGCGACCTTATCTAACTGACTCTCTGCCGACTTTCCATCTTCTGCTTCAACTTCTGCACCTTCAACCGCATCACCACGTCCTTCAATAACAGCTTCAGCGAGAACAGAACATATAAGACGAATTGACCGGATAGCGTCATCGTTCCCTGGGATGGGTAAATCAATTGGGTCGGGATCACAGTTTGTATCTACTATCGCGATGATTGGAATACCGAGCTTGTTTGCTTCTGCAATAGCTGTGTGTTCTTTGCGAGTGTCTGTAACAATAACAACAGCAGGGAGAATTGACATCTCTTTTATACCAGTCAGGTTATTTGCCAACTTCCCTTTCTCTCGCATTAAACGGATAATCTCTTTCTTCGGTCGTTTTTCCAGTTCACCGATCTCTTCTTCAGTTTCAAGTTCCTCTAATTTACTGATGCTCTGTCTAATCGTTTGAAAGTTAGTTAGCATACCTCCTAACCATCGGTGATTAACATAGAACATACTACAACGCATTGCTTCCTCTAACACTGCTTCCTGTGACTGTCGTTTTGTTCCCACAAAAAGCACCGAACCGCCTTGTGCAGCAACGGTTTGTACGAACTCTACTGCAGTTTCAAGCATTCTCAGGGTCTTTTGTAAATCAATAATGTATATACCGTTTCGCTCCGCAAAGATGTATTCTGCCATCTTTGGGTTCCAGCGTCGGGTTTGGTGTCCAAAATGAACTCCACATTCAAGGAGTTCTTTCATTGTAACTGGCAAAAATTACCTCCTGGGTTTGTATGAGACTTAATGCTCATTATTGGGTTTAGGCGTCCACCTCCTTCACATCTGCAACAGCCTCACATTTTGAGAGAACCCGCCGTGCACATCTGGAGGTGTGTTTCTTGCATAAAATCATAGTAATTATAACACGTTTCTTAGTGGTATGCAATCTTTTTTGGTATGGATCCCAGAGAGCTATAATTGTAAACTTCTATGTTTATTAGTGGACCCACCGTTTGTGACGGCACAATCTAACAGAATGTGCTACAATACAGCGACATTTTCAATTAGAAAAAGTATTACTTATTATATTTTTCTGATCATGTCGTAATATCTAAGTGCACTACATCTGGTTTCAACCTAAGTCAAATAAATAACGTCTCATTTATCACAATGGTTCAGACCGTACTGAATATCATTGCATTGTTCATATTGGGACTAAAACAGATCAAGATTCAGTTAAATTAGGAGAGTGTAAAGACATTGACAAGACCTAAAGAAATCTCAGCAGGAACACCTTTTGACTTTGGTGTACATCGTTTTCATTTTGGTCAAGGGATCGTGGAGTTAACAGATTCCTCCCCACTGCTTGATGATTTTGATGCGTTGCATGAAAAGATGTGTGAGGATGGATATCTGTTTATTCGCGGATTTCATCCGCGGGAGCCTGCGGAGAAAGCTGCACAATGGACGTTGCAAGCGATTGCACAACGCGGTGGGTTAAAGTGTGATTCTCCTGTTGAAGATGGGATCATCGGTAAAGCGAATCAGACATTTAGTTTTTTTCGGCAGACTGAGGTGGCTCATGCCAAACCTATTCTTAAGGTGGTAGACAGCCCAAGAACGATGCGGTTCTATGAAGAATTCCTGGGTGGTCCCGTTACTACGTTTGACAAACGTTGGCTACGCTGCATGGCGAAGGGAGGTCACAACCATTTCCATTACGATAGTGTTTACGTGGGACGCGGCACGCAGAATAGATACACAATGTGGAGTGCGTTAACGGACATCGGATTGGTAAACGGTCCTCTTGTTATTTGCCTCGGTTCTCATCAGCACGATCTATTGAAGTTGACCTATGGTGCGACAGATATGGATCGCGATCTAACAGAAGCGGTATTCAGCACAGATCCACGTGAAATGGTAGAGAAATTCGGGTTCACGCTTGCAACAACACATTTTCAACCGGGTGACGTCATAATCTTTGGATTATACATGATGCACAGCAGTGCGCCTAATCTGACTGACCGTTATCGTATCAGTATTGATACACGCTATCAACTTGCTTGCGATGAGAAGGATGACCGCTTCTTTTTCCGTGAAGATGGTAGTTGGCTCGGAAATTTTTACAACAAAGGGGCAACTTATAAACCGATGGTGGAACTCCGTCAAGAGTGGGGTTTGGAATAAAAGTCTTACTAAGGAGAATCGTATGATTTACAAGCAATGGAAGATCTCATTTTTAATCGGTATTCTCACGTTTTGCTGGATTGTAGACAGTGTAGCAGACAATTCAACCGCATCTGGCACTGTATTTTTGGATTCTAATCGTAATCAGATGAAGGATGACAATGAGAAAGGATTGGCTGGCGTTCGCGTCTCTAATGGTCAAGATGTAGTGCAGACAGACGCTAATGGAAAATACTCGCTTCCAGTCAGCGAAGACACTATTGTTTTTGTTATTAAACCCCGTGGATTTATGACACCTGTAGGGAAGAATCGACTTCCAAAATTCTATTACATTCACAAACCGCAAGGTTCACCGACCGGATTAAAGTATACAGGAGTCGCACCTACCGGTCCGTTGCCTGAGTCTATTGATTTTCCACTTACTGTGCAGGACGAATCTGACACTTTCAAGGTGCTCGTATTCGGGGACACACAACCCCGTAATATGCGTGAAATTGCGTGGTTAGCACACGATGTTATTGAAGAGGTTATCGGGACAGATGCAGTTTTCGGGCTCAGTCTTGGCGATCTGGTGGGTGACAATTTGGACTTATTCCAACCTCTTAATGAAGTGATTGCTACTGTAGGTATCCCGTGGTTCAACGTATATGGTAATCATGATATGAACCGTCTCGCTTCTGATGACCGTTACGCCGACGAAACTTATGAAAGAGTTTACGGACCCACGTGCTACTCCTTTGATTGGGGACCTGTTCATTTCATTAATATAGACAATGTGATTTTTCAACCTGAAAAAGAGGATAACCCCCCATATATCTGTGAGTTGGGAGATAGGCAGTTGACTTTTATTCGGAACGATCTTGCTCTGGTTCCGAAAGATCAGCTCGTTGTTATATCCATGCACATTCCATTGACTGAGATGCGTGATGTGAAGGAGTTGATGGATCTAATTGATGATCGACCTAACACATTAACGTTATCTGCACATACCCACTTACAAAGGGATGACTTCCTTGGGGAGGAACACGGTTGGCATGGAGATGATCTACATCATCACCATAACCATGCAACCACTTCAGGCAGTTGGTGGCAAGGAACGCTTGATGAGATCGGTATTCCACACACAACGATGCGGGATGGTGCCCCGAACGGATATGGAATATTCACATTTAGTGGGAATCAATATTCAATTCGGTTTAAAGCTGCACGTCGTCCTGCAGGTTATCAGATGAATATTTGGGCACCTTGGGAAGTTCCCCTAACAGAAACTGCCAAAACTGATGTTCTCGTTAATATTTTTGGCGGAACAAAAAGGTCAAAGGTTGAAATCCGACTTGGGGCAGATGGGAAATGGCAAACGATGACCTATATGCCGCAGAAGGACCCGTACTTTCAAGATCTCAAAAAGAGGGACGAAAATTACCATATTGAGCGGAAAATACATTCTGCAATACGCGATTCAATGGAGTTGCTGTTGAAGGAAGAAACTGAACTACCAGATAGGGGGAAACGACTACTTTACGGTGTGCCGAAATCAACGCATATCTGGCAAGCTAAACTTCCAGAGAACACTCCTAAAGGAACCCATGTTATATATGTCAGGACAACTGATATGTTTGGTCAAACTTTCACAGGACGTCGAATCATCAGGGTGCATTGACCGATAGAAATTACATCAAGACCTTTCGTCGACTTGGCGAGTCTATGAACAAAGCATCACCACCATCAACCGTCAATTCCAGACCTGTAACCCACGCAGCCTCGTCTGAACAGAGCCATAATGCAGCATAAGCTACGTCAATTGGATTACCTAATCTCTCTAATTGTGCTGCAACTGGAGCGATCTCTCCATCTGGTAGCGGATCCCAGATGATCCCCGGACATAATGCATGGACGCGGATGTTCTTTTCATACAGTTCTTTCGCAAGATTCTTTGCAGTAGCAACCATACCCGCTTTTGCTGCAGCATAAGCAGCATTTGCATCTTGACGTACTCGTGCCCCTGCTGAAATAGTGATGATGCATCCGCCTCCACGTTTCTCTAAAATCGGAACAAGTGTCCGAACAGGATTGAAGAGTGTTCTCAGGTTGTTTTCTAACGCACCGTCCCAGAATTCAGGCTCCATTGCAGTAATATCATGCTCAGTAGAGAAGAACCCTCCTGCAGCGTGTATAAAGCAATCGATTCCACCAAATTGTTTGATTGTAGCATCAATCAAAGTGTCTACTTGTGATCTATCAGTTAAGTCTGTCTGATGTGTTAGTACATCTCCACCGTTTTCACGTATACGTTGTGCAGTTTCATGCATCTTTTCGTTTGTCCGGGCGGCGAGTGCTACTTTTGCCCCTTCTTGTGCAAAAAGCAGTGCTGAGGCACGGCTCATATTTGAGCCAGCTCCGCCTATCAATACAACTTTATCTCTTAATCGCATCTGTGAATTCCTCTTGTTTTTCACTTTAGAACTATTACACCGTCAGGGTGTGTGAGTGTAAGTATATCATTCCTCACCCGCCGAGTGCAATCAGTTTTCTAACATAATCACTCAATCAGTAAATCTCACTACAAGATTCTATCGCATCCTGCATAAGTTTCAGTGCCTTATGTATCTGCGTTAATTCCTCAAACCCATAGGATATACGGAGTTGTCGTCTTCCGATCTCAACCATATCACCATTCGGATGGACGCAGTGTGCACCGGGAATGTAAATTACTTTTGGATGAGGATTACCAGCAGGTCCATCTATAGCTTCCTGTCCGGTTGTGCGAGTGAGATATTTGAAAAAGTCAGATTTCGAATCTGTTTCAGTGTTCGCAAGTGTTAGATAGTAATAGAATCCTGCGCTTCCACCGCTACACGCCTGTACACTATCACCCATCAGTTCTTCTATCCATGATTTGACCTGTTGTGCTTTCTGTCTATACCCATCATTTACCTTCTTAATCTGTGTTCTAATATTGTTATCCAGCAGATAACTGGCAATCTCCTGATTGATGAGTGGGGCACTGAACCCTATGTCGCTTGTGCGTTGGATAATGCTGTTGAGAAATACACCTTGAGGACCGATGAGATAACCGATACGTAAGCCTGGGGCAAGTATTTTTGATAGCGTTCCGATCTCATATACAATACCAAGTTCATCATAGTTGAATGCTGATTCCATCAGTTCAACACTGTTATCATGAATAAGTTCACTATATGCATTGTCGAAGAATATGGGAATTTTGCGACCCAAGCCATACGAGAGTTCGGTTACAATCTCAACAAGTTCTCTCTTTCTGTGATTAGAAAGTATGGTGCAACTTGGATTATTGACAGTCACAACATAGAAAAATCGGATTCTCTCTTTTCCGCTTCCTAACTTCTTCAATCTTGCCTTCAATATGTCTGTTTGGAGACCTTGATTGTCTTCAGGTATTGCGTTAATAGAGAAACCTTTCCGATGCAGATCATTACAATAGATGTAATACATTGGATCGGCAGTGTAGACAATTCCGGTAGGAAGTAAATGTGTGATACTCTCCAGCAGGCTGGTTGCTCCGTTGGCACCGATAACAATATCGCGTGTATTGAATATGTCTTCCGTGATATTGCCCCCGGTTCTATCAATTCTATTATCTAAATGGTATCTTCTGATTGATTCGATCAGATTTTGTGAGCCTTGTGCACCACCATAATTCAGGGCAGCGCGATACTTCTGCGGGTTCGTGATGACAGCTTCACAGGCATCCTGAATTTGTTGGTGCGGGATCGTGTTTTCATTGACGTAACCCACCCCAAGGTTGATATCCAGATCATCCCGAAATCCGACAGCGAAATCTGTCATCATCTGGTTGACTGCTGAGGGAACACTGGAAGCTTTTCCGTAGTCAGAAAGTGGGACATCTCTAATTTTATCTGTTGTCATTATGTTGCTTTATAGCAGATCAGAGAGGGCCGAATCAATCGTTGTAAACTGAAATTCATAACCGGTTGCTTCTGTTTTTTCAGGAAGGACTTTCTGACTCAACAGAACAAAATCTGCAAACTCACCCATCATTAGTTTTAGTCCGAAGCGGGGCACTGGAAGTATAGTTGGCTTACGAAGTACTGAACCGAGAGCTTTTGTGAACTCAATGTTCCTTACCGGCACAGGTGCTGTCGCATTCAATGCACCATTGATACTACCGTTTTCCAATGCGTGTAATATGATTCCAACAACATCGTCTACATGAATCCACGACATCCACTGTTGTCCACTTCCGAGTTTCCCCCCGACTCCTATTCTAAATGGCGTTAGAACTTGTTGCAGCATGCCGCCACCTAAACCGAGGACAAGTCCGATTCGCACAGTTACAACCCGTATTCCAAGTTCACTTGCCTTGTATGCTTCAGTTTCCCATTCTTTACAAACCTCAGCGAGGTAATCTGTACCCGGAGGTGTTTCCTCAGTAAAGCTATTGTCTCCGCTGTCTCCATATAATCCGATTGCTGATGCACATATCAATACTGTCGGTTTGGATTCAACATTAGCACAAGATTCAACAAGGTTTCGGGTAGATAAGACACGACTGTCCCGTATTCTTCGCTTTTTTTCACTGTTCCACCTGCCTGCGATCGTTTCTCCTGCGAGATGAATTACAGCTTCTGCTTCCGATATAGCTTCGGTGGGGAGTTGTTCTGATTCTGGATTCCAACCGTATATTTCTCCTACGGCTTTTAATTTAGTTTTTGCTTTTTCAGGGTTACGAGACACTACATTTACATCATAATCTTTATTGTGGAGGGTATCACAAACTTTTTTCCCGATAAAACCGGTTCCCCCTGTGACAAGTATTTTTTTCACTTTTTCCTCCGTTTTCTTCGTAGTATTTTACCGATAACAGACCTTTAACTTGCGTTGACCATCTTTTTTTGGTATTCCTTATTTTGCAAGTTCTGCGATAGTGCTTTCCAGTCGTCTATAATCATTTATGACAGCATCACTAAGTGTGTCGTTGCTTTCCGACTTATTAATGCCCGCGAACCGTATTGCTTTCATCCCCGCATTTTTTGCCCCTACAATGTCGGTTCTAACGATGTCTCCGATGTGCACTGCTTCGGCAGGTTTTGCGTTTAATTTTTTCAAAGTAGAATGAAATTGGATAACTTCAGGCTTTGTATGTGCTGTTTCATCAGAAAAAGTAAAGACAGAAAAGTACTGCAGAATATCGTCACGTTCCATGAGTTGTCGCGCGTAACGTCCTGGTGTCAATGCGGAATCTGAAATAATCCCCAGTGGATATAGTTTGCTAAGGTTTGCTAACACAGGTTTAATATGTTGAATGAGAACAGGTGGAGATGCCAAGAAAGCACTTCCCAGACACTCGATAATAGCTGCGATTTCTATTTCATCAAGCGTAATTTCAAGCGTTTCAGCAAAGGTCATCATACATGTTTCTACAGAAACGCCTTTATGTTGGTACCATCGGGACATCGCAACATTATATGCGTCATCCATTCCTGTTTCTACCTGACTTATTTCACAAGAATGTCCTTGACTGTTTAGATAATCATGACATTTCTTTACCCGTATTACCTGTCGTCTTTTCCAATTCTCGAGTGAATCTGCATAAAGCGTTTGCCAGAAATCAAATGTAATTGCTTTGAGCATTAATTCTCCTTATTGTTACGTTTTTTACTATCTAATTCATCTTTCATTGTATCTTGCATAGTAGTAAGATGTCAAGGCACTAATAGAGAGGTGAAAAATAACTTACTTGAAATAAGGCATCATTTAAGATATAATATTAGTGTGCCGATATGTTTGAAGCGTATAAATTTGCTTAGAGGTCGTTATATTGAGGTGGTATCGTAACATTACTTCTACTTACCCGACCAGTCGGTTAATGCTCATCTATTTCAGTGTTGGTGTAGTTATACTGATTATTGTATTTACGTATTATACGCGTCAAATTTCAGATTTAAATGCTGAAATAGAGTCACAGATAGAAATTTTTGTGAATCTTGCGATTGAATTGCCGAGTATTGAAGATCGGGAATTGCAGGAACGTTTACTTTCAGTCATGCGGCAGGAACTTTATGCTGAGAATAGGGTGCGTCGGTTCTCTTTTATTATAACGGACTCTGATGGAAATGTTGAAATTTCTCAAGGTGTTGATACAAAATTAGATGAAAAAGTCAACGAAGATGGTACTATTTCGTTAACAGATACAGAGCAAGCACTATTACGCTCATCTTTGGAACGGATGAGAAGTAAGAATGATCCGAGAAAAATACCGTTCCTTCAAGAAGATAGAAAAATTGCAGGATATTTCTACTATGGGGATGTGGCACCAAGTGAGATGGCACAACTCCCATTCGCAATAACGGATACTGATAAAACGCCACAAAAATGGCAGATGTGGAACGATGTACTCACTGCCGAAAAGGCGACTCTTGAGGAGAAAGAACGCGCAAAGACATTTGTTCAAAATACACTTTCTTTCGCAGCAATTCAGACTATACCAGAATGGCAAGAAGGGTATTTCTACTATGAGATTAGATCGTTTTACGGTTTATTGGTAACACCCATTGTATTGGCAGTTGTTTTCTTGCTTTTCGGTTTTGGTTCCCTTCTGATCTATATGCGGATAAAATCTTATGAACATGCAGCAATATGGGGAGGATTAGCAAAAGAGACCGCACATCAACTCGGTACACCTATCTCGGCTCTGTTAGCATGGACAGAACTATTAGATGAGCACAGTGAGGAAACAGGGGACAGAGTCCTTGGGGAACTATCTGCAAATATGCAGAATGACCTTGAACGACTGCAGAAAACGACTACAAGATTTGGCTTGATCGGCACTGAACCAACTATGACTGAGGTGGACCTCGCAGAGGTACTCGCCGAAGTTCTAACATACTTTGAGAAGCGACTGCCTCAGATTAGTCGTGATGTTGATATCGGTATTACACCTTATAATGTGCCTGTCATTACAGGTAATGCACAATTGCTACAGTGGGTCTTTGAAAACTTAATTCGAAACTCATTGGATGCAATGCAAAAAGAGGTCGGACAGATTGAAATAGAACCGGAATATGACAATCGACATAAGCAAGTGATCATACGTTATTCGGATAACGGAAGTGGTATCGCAGCAGAAAATCAACGGGCAATTTTTGAACCGGGTATGACAACAAAAACACACGGTTGGGGACTTGGGTTGACTATCGTACGACGGATTATTAGAGACTATCATCACGGTAGTATTAGGTTAGTAGAAAGTAGTTCTGATGGAACTACATTTGAAATTCGTCTGCCGTGTAATGTATCTTAGCGTGTATTAAGGAAAGAAATGCAACAGAAATCACACCAAATACTTTGGATAGACGATGAAATAGAGGCGTTGCTGCCGCATAGGCGTTTTCTTGAAACACGCGGATATGTCGTCACCGCTGCTACCAATGGGGAAGATGGGATTGAATTGCTGAAGCAGCAAAAAACCGGTTACGATGCAATCTTACTTGACCAAGTGATGCCCGGGAAAGACGGCATGGCGACATTGGATGTTATCCGTACAATTAACACACAGGTTCCTGTAATCCTCGTAACACAGTCCAGTGATGAAAAATTTGTTGACGTCGCCCTCGGTAAACAGGTGACAGATTTTTTGGTAAAACCGATCGGGGTTGCTCAGATTGCTTCTACACTCAAACGGGTACTCGAACAGCAACACATAGTGAAAACGCAAATACCGGGCCGTTACACCATTGACTTTAATATGATTAGCACACTAAAGGCATCACAACCGGGGTGGCAAGATTGGATTGATATCTACGTCAAATTACTCAAATGGGATCTACAATCTGATCGGTTAGCCGAGCAGGGATTACAAGAGACACACTCGGAGCAGAAAAAAGAGTGCAACACCGAATTCTCTGATTTTGTAGCATTGAATTATCCAGAATGGGTTAACGGTGGGGTGGATAGACCGCCATTATCTGTAGATGTTTTGGACCGCCATGTGTTGCCATTACTTAAAGAGAATGTTCCGATCTATTTTATAGTCGTAGATTGTTTTCGTCTTGACCATTGGATGGCGATAGAATCGCTATTGTATCCATATTTTTCCATTGATTTAGACTACAGTTTTTCTATTTTACCGAGTGCAACAATGTATTCTCGGAATGGTCTATTTAGCGGGTTATTTCCTGCCGATTTAGCAAGGAATTACCCGGAATACTGGCAGGAGAAATCGGACAATGGTACAAGCACAAACCAGTATGAACGACAGTTACTTGAGGAGTATTTAAAGAGAAACGGCATCAGTATAAAACCTGGTGTTAAGTATTTTAAGATTTTTGATTTACGCGGTGGCAGTGAATATAAAAAACGAGTTGCTGCAGCAGCACAAGTTAGTTTATCTGCGTTGGTTGTGAATTTTATAGATATTTTAACGCATCAACGTTCACAATCAGAAGTACTGCAACAGCTTGCCCCTGACGAACCTGCATTTCGTGCTTTGGCGCGTTCTTGGTTTGTACATTCATCCCTTTACGATATTTTACGGATGATAGCTGACCAAGGGGTTCATGTTGTGCTTACGACAGATCACGGTTCAGAGTTCTGCAATCGTGCAACTCGCGCGTATGGCAATCGCGATACAAGCACAAGCCTCCGCTTCAAAATCGGCAATAATTTAGGATGTGATGAGAACCAAGCCGTGTATATTTCTAAGCCAGAGGAATATCGGTTACCAGCCGAAAACGCGAGCAAGGATTATATTCTCGCAAAAGACGATTATTATTTCGTCTATCCAAACGAATTTTATAAGTATAAGCGGCAGTTTCAGGGAGGATTCCAACATGGTGGCATCTCAATGGGAGAACTGATAACCCCTGTTGTTACGTTGACACCACGGAAAGAGTAGGTATGAATTGCTTCACAATTATAACGCGGAGAGAGATAATGGTTTTTTATTTGAAAATTTATCATCAGAACCTTGGGAAATCTATTTACAGTAAATCTATCGCTGTATCGCAATCGAGCCTAATGAACTCTTCTTTCTCAGTGCTGCCGCTTATTCATCTGAACGAATTGACTAACCGAGATGTCTTTCTTCGGAAAGACCTGATAGGAGGTAAAACTGACAATGGAAAAGGAGATACTGATTTCTGACGATGAGTATGAAACGCGATGTGCTGTATTGGAAGAAGGCGTATTAAATGAAATTCAGATTGAGCGAAAAGCGGTAAAACCCGTCTTAGGGAATCTATATAAGGGACGTGTTGAAAATGTTCTACCGGGAATGCAGGTCGCTTTTGTTGATATAGGTTTAGAACGACATGCTTTCCTACACATATCTGATTTGAAATATAACAATTCACTTAACGGAACTGGCGATGATGGATTACCGACATTAGACATGCAGGCAACACCGCCAAACAAGTCACGGGGAGGCAGAGGTTTTCCTTACCTAATTACTGACCTTATTTCAAAGAGAGAAGAGATACTTGTTCAAGTTTGTAAAGAACCTATAGGTAGTAAAGGAGCACGTGTTACGAGTAATATCACACTGCCAGGACGTTATGTTGTCTATCTGCCGAATTCATCTACTATTGGTGTTTCACGCCGGTTAGAGTCGGAAAGTGAACGTGATCGATTGCGGGACTTAGCACAGAACTTGAAGGCAGATGTTGATGGCGGTTTTATTATTCGAACCGCTGCTGAGGGGCTGAGTGAAGAGGAATTTGGGGCAGAAATCCGATCGCTGATCAATCAGTGGAAGCAGGTGGGGGAAAGAGCAAAACGTAAATCTGCACCGACCCTAATTCTTAAAGATGTAAGTTTCGCGAATCGTATTGTTCGGGACATGCTTACAAAAGACGTTAAACAACTTCTGATTGATTCACAATCTGGTTATAAGGAAACAGTTGATTATGTCACCTCAATAATGCCGAATATGCTGGATCGGATTTCTCTGTACAAGAACGACACCGCGCTTTTTGAGGCATACGGCGTTGAGGAAGAACTACAAAAAGCACTTAGTGAGAAAATCTGGCTCAAGTGTGGTGGACATATAATCATTCAACAAACGGAAGCGATGGTGTCTATTGATGTAAACACTGGACGTTTCGTTGGACAATCTGATCCAGATAACACGATTTTAAGTGCCAATCTTGAAGCGGTTGATGAAGTCGTGCGTCAAATTCAGCTACGCGATTTAGGAGGGATTATCGTTGTTGACTTTATTGACATGGAGGCACATGCACATCGGAAGCAGGTGTTCAAAATCCTTCGAGAAGCACTGCGAAAGGATAAAGCACGGACAAACATCCTCCATTTTTCTGATTTAGGCTTGGTTGAAATGACGCGTCAACGCACCCGTCCAAGCCTATCTACTTTGCTCACAGAACAGTGTCCTTACTGTGAAGGTCATGGTACAATTCTCTCTATTGAAACTGTCGCGATAAGGTTATTTCGTGCAATTAAGACTGCATATCGACAGACGCAGCACTCTAAGCTCCGTATTCTCGCTAATGACCATATCATCTCACATATCAACGCACAGATGTATACGAAATTGCGAGAACTTAAACGGAATTTAAAGTTGGAATTGACCCTTGAACCTGATGCTGACCTGCATCTTGAGGATTATCGCATCTTCGTCGCTAACGGTGAGGAACTATATTTAGATTAGCAAAAGTAGGGAATAATAAGCACGTGAATGCGTCTAAGTTCCCCTTCCGACACACTCTTGACAAAAACTGAAGTTATTTGTATAATTCAAGGCAATTGGTTAAAGGTCTCAATACTTTCGTCAATATTTGATAAGGGGTAACATTATGACTGAAAAAGAAATTCAGGAAGCGACAGAACGTGCTGATAGAATCGTAGAAAAGGTTAGGAACTTGGTTGCCTTGGAGGACAAAGTTGTGGAGGCGCGAGAATCTGTACGCCAACTTTCTGCCAACGGCGACACTGCACCTACATCACCTCTACAAGAAAACTTCATCGCTGAACGTTTAGATATACTAAAAGGACTGGAATCGCAATTGAAAGAAAGCGTTGAGGCGTTAGGAGATATTACAGACGAGCTCAAATTGGCAACGCCCTGTTTCAGAGCTTACGTCTTACCGCAAATGAGTGAAATTGTGGGAACGCTCAAAGCCTGTGACGCAGCAGAGCGGAACGAACTTGCACAACTCGTGACTGCCCTAACAGATCAGAATTCTCAGTCTCCTGAGGAATTAGAAGAGGCGATTATTAATCGGCTTAAGAGCAATCTTGAGCGCACATTTAGTGCTGCGTAAGGGCTATTGTCTACCCGTATACGGCTCTATTATCGGGTGGGTCCTGTGCCTGCCCACTCTTCCTCATTTACCTATATCGTCTGTTTGCATGTAGGACTTAAGAGTCCTACGGTCTATCCCTAACGACCTTGCTGCTTGAGCAAGAGAACCGTGTTTTTTGATCCGTTGCTGGGCAACCTTTCCGAGGATTTGATTCCGATCCATACCACTAATTGTAATTGCATCTTGATGTCCGCCTAAAAGGGATGATAAATGAAAGGATGCCTCACGAATAACGGCGAGCTGCGTTTTCTCAGGGAGCATCCGCCAGACAGCATTCGGTATTCCACCAAAAATCAAGATAAACTCCGTTACCGAAATTTGTGAAAGGATACGGTGAACTTCCGCTGGAATAGCAGTTTTCACACTGTTGTCTGGTGGGCGTTCAGAGATAGTCACTTGTGGTGCGAGCGTAATATCGGCGGGTAAATCGCTTAATGTGATTTCATCAGTTTTGGTTAGGATGATTGCTCTTTCTATAGCATTTCTGAGTTGACGAATATTACCTGGCCATGAGGCGTGTTTAAGGAAAGTGCGTACCTCATGCTCGATTTTCGTGACGTTTTTTCTATGTTTGATGTTAAATTCGGAGATAAAAGCGTCCACTAAAGGTTGAATATCTTCGGGTCGTTTTCTTAGCGGTGGTATATGAATGCGAATAAGATTGAGACGGTAGTAAAGATCGTCTCTGAATCCTTTAATTTTAATTGCCGTTTCAAGGCATTTGTTTGTAGCAGCAATAAAGCGAACATCCGTTTTAATGATCCTATTTCCGCCAAGTCTTGTGAATTCTTGGTCTTCTAACACGCGTAGAAACTTCGCTTGCACTTCCGCACTCATTTCACCTATTTCATCAAAAAATAGCGTTCCAGTATTTGCTTGTTCAAACAGCCCTTCCCTTTGATGCGTTGCCCCGGTAAATGCACCTCTCTCGTGTCCAAAAATTTCACTCTGCAAAAGTCCGTTGTCTGGAAACACACTACAGTTGATAACTTTGAAAGGTTTTGTCCTTCGCAAACTGGCGTCATGTATTTTGTTTGCTATAATTTCTTTGCCAACACCGGTGTCGCCAGTAATAAGAACAGGAATTTCTGTCGGTCCGACCTGTATTATCTTGTCATAAATTTGCTGCATCGCTACGGAGGGCAGAATAATTGGTTGTGAATTCTTTCGCTTGTTTTGCATTGGGATATAACAATATTCCATTCTTATTCAAAAATACACCTACTTACGGGTAATTATGCTTAAATCATGGTTTTAAGTCAAATTAAATCTGTGCAGGATTTGAAAATAATACCATTTCTAATTGATCACTTACCATTATTGTTTTTTCGTAAGTCGGGTAAAACGTTAGCGAAACCCAATCCACATCTTCTGATTAATTCATTATACCATTTCTAATTGAAAATGTCTCTTTATAGTAGCACATTCTTCCAGATTGTGCCTTTCTCAGTTTCATTTCTATAAAGTCGGTAATGAGAGAAAATCTAATAGAAATGGTATTATAATGTCTTTTTACCCTATACAATTTTTGCTCTATACAATTTTTAGAGGGTTTTTGGTTCAGACTCACGATATTGGGCTTTCAAAGTCCTTCAACAAGATGCGTAAGTCCTGATGTAATATTTTTTACGCCTAAAATGAAAGCAATTGTATTGGCATGAATCTTGCTTAGCGTATATAGTAAAATATAGATATTAAGTTGACATTTTTTCAATATAGGAACGAAAAACGACATCAAAAAGGATGACTCATGATTCACTATCTACGAAAGTCACTTTCCCGATTGATACTAATAACGTGTCTACTTTGCATACAGTTACTGCAATTTGGTTGTGGTGGGAGGAAGATGGAACCGCCAGCTGAGTCTCCAACTGAAAAACCTCCTGCGCCTAAAGTGTCATATCGCTTCAAGAAAAACGATACCTTATTGGTTAAGGTGAAAGACCACATTTACTTTGCTAAAGTCGTGGAGAATACGAAAACGACTGCTAAAGAGGTTCTTGTGAAGTTCTTTATTGACGAGGTCGCCTTGATAGCAGGTAATAGGGTGCTATTGAATGCAATTCAGGATAAACGCGAAAAGCCGAAGAATGGATGGGGTAACCAAAAAGTAGTAATTGAATACTACGATGGATCAGAATGGAAACTTACTTTTGATGTTTTGGTATTTGAAGATTTCTACCTGCTGCCAGAATCTATTGAGGGTGAACGCAAAATCGGTTTAGATAAGGTTCGCATCCCGATTTTTAAAACGCAAGAAATAGAGTGAAACATGATTAACCCAACTTTTTAGGAGAGGATTCCTCCTGACAATACTAACCTGAAAGGAGGTAACATTTTGACAAAGGCAGTCTATTGTTACAACATTATAATAAATTTTAGAAATATTTATACATTACCATGGCAGTTGCTTGTCTTGCTTTTTGGTATTCAGGTCTTAGTTGTTGGTTGCAATGGGGACAAAACACCCGAGCAAACGCAGCCTACGATTACACATGAAATGTTTTTTCAACAAGTCGCCACACAAGAGGATATTATCCTTGACTCGGGTGACTTGGGACAATATAGCATATCGGGCAAGTTTGGATCTGATGATGTTCCTAAGCATATCATACGGCAGGAACTGATTGACCTTCTGAATAAACTGCAAGCACAAGTAAAGCAACCGGTGCACATATCAGTCGGTTACCGTTCGCCGCAATATCATATATACCAATGGGCAAAATGGTTGAGTGAAAACACAGATCAAATCCAGATTTTGAACGATGCAAAACACGGGACTTGGGATGAATGGGTGCTTGCCAGCCAAGATTTAGATGGGTGCCCGCGGCTTTCCAGTAAACATCAATCCGGAGAGTCCGCAGATGTCCATTGGGATAAATTGTCACTCAATTCAGGTGTGCTTCGCGAACAAAATACGAAATTGATACGCGAATCAGGTGGCACAAAAGAGTATACTCCCGAAGAACGAGTGAAGTACAACATCGCTGAAGATGATAATTTTCTCTTTGCAGTGAAAACCTATGCGAAAGTTGACAGTAGTTCTGGACAAGCTTACTGCAAAATTACGTATCAACCGAGTGATTCCCCCGCAATACCAAACATTGAGAGCATCGGTACCCGCTTGGATGCAGAATTACCACCTACACCCCCTGAAGAAAAACCACCGCCGCCAGATAAGGATCCACCTCCAACAGTCTCTGAAACCCTTTACAAGAAAGGCGACATACTACTGATTACTGATGGAGAACACGGATATTTCGCGAAAGTAACCGCCGATGCTAACAAGGATGCTTTGGACGTATCTGTTAAGTTCTATAATGATGAAACAGATCAAAAACTTGGTGTTAAAGTACCAGTTAAAGATGTTAGATCTAAAAGAGAAGAACCGAAAGATGGCTGGGGAAATGTGGAAGTGTTCATTCAATACTTTGATGGAACTGAATGGAAGTTTTCAGCAGATGTATTGATGTTTGAAGACCACTACCTGCTTCCCGATTCTGTCGTAACTGAACGCAAAATGCCTTTAGGTAAGGTGCGCGTTGCATTTTTTAAACCTAATTAATTAACGAAAATAAAGGAGATTAATGATGTTTACAATAAAGCCTAAACTCACGGTGATTATGCTATTGTTATTTGTTTTTGGAATGGTTTCAATTCATAATGCTAATGCTGGCTCCGTTCATGCATTGGTTGTTATTATGGACGATGATATGACGGTCGGTGAAGCTATGCAGATGAACCTTAGACACCTCAGAACTTTATTGAACAAAGTTGAAGGAAGTTTTAACGTGGAGAGAACGGAATACCTCAGTTCTAAGGGTAGAACACGTCCGAACAATATCTTAGACTGGGTGAAGAATGTTAACCACCGTCCTGATGATGTTGTGTTGATATATTACGGCGGTCACGGTGGAATGGATGCGACAAGTAAGAGAACATATCTCTATCTGACAGATGGTAATTTATATCGTGATAGTTTAGAGGCAGAAATGAAAAAACACCTTTCTTGCAGGCTCAAAATCCTTATCACAGATGCTTGCAGTAGTGCGCCAGTAACAAGAGCGGAGAAAATGAGGCCGCAGAGTTACAGAACCGATTCTGTCGGCAAAAGTCATATTAGAGATCTCTTCGGTGAACACACAGGATTCTTGCATCTTACTGCTGCAACCGAAGGTGAGTTTGCATGGTGCAATACTTTAATAGGTGGTGTTTTTACAAGTCTACTCGTGGAACATATCAGTGAGGATTCGGACACTGACCGAGACGGTAATATTGAGTGGAGTGAAGTATTTGCATTAACGAAATCGAAAACACAGAAACGTTTCACTCAATTGTATAATGGAGATGCCTTACCGTCAGAAGAGATAGATATTATGAAAAAACGTGGCACACTCAGTCAAACGCCAAAATCTTACCTGATGCCACGATTTGATCCAACCCCTGAGCGCAGGAACTCAGAAATGTTTGCTGACGATCTCTGGGACCTGGAGAATCGTCGGGCTCGCTTTGATGTAGAAATCAACACAACCAGAAGCCGCTATAGAATCCATGACTATATAACTTTTGACATAACCGCACAAGAAGATTGCTACATAACAATCTTGAATTGGGATGAGGAAGGTACTTTCACCGTGTTACTCCCCAACGACCACCAACCTGAAGTAAGGTTATTGAAGAAAGGCCAGAAGATGATTTTTCCAGATACACGTGATAGGTTCAGGTTGAAACTTTTTGGTCCTGCTGGAAAGGAACGATACAAAATTATTGCGGTTAGCACCGAAGCAGCCAAGAGACCGATCGAAGAAGCTCTGAGTTTGATGCTGAGTAAGAAAGATCGCAGTAATCAGTTTATCTCCCAACGAACGGGGGCTGTGTTAGAGGATCTACCTCGTAGAAGTGCAGAAGAGAAGAAACTTTTGGATGCCCTTGAGAAGTTAGATAAAGATGACTGGTCAGTGATGAATTACAGCATAAGAGTTGATTATTGATCGAGACTCAATCTTATAAACAGCTAATGGGCTTTTCCATCTCGCTGGAGGAGTGAATATCGTAGATTAGGTTTTGTGTGAGTATCGTCTAACCTATGATATTCACTATTCTAACGTGAGTTTGATAAAGCGACCCAATGTATTTGAAGGTTGGGTTGAGGGATGAGAATCTAACGGTCAAGACTGATTCATTGAACTCACATTTGTTTAAACTTGCCCGGCGATATTAATCGCCGTCCTAAACAGGAAGGAACATGATTATGAAGTGCTTTTTTGCTCAACCACACCGTATATTACCTATATCAATGTTGATTTGGATATTTCTGCTGCTACCGCTAATATTCAGCTGCGGTGCAGGCAAAGGTAACATCTCTGTTGATGGAGAGGGTCCTCTATGGTCACTCGTAAATCCGAAACAGGTATTCAACACTGTGTTGAACCCAGACAAACTGGATTATAACGTTAACGACAATCTGATTATGCATTTGCGTTCCACAAATGATACCCATATAATCATCTTAAATTGGGATAGCAACGGGAAGTTATCAATAGTCTTTCCGAATGACGAACAAACGAATAACTTCACGAAAGCCGACATCACCCGAACTGTGCCTAACGACACAGATGGTTTTGACATCACTCTTGCTGGCCCAATAGGAACTGAACGTTACAAAGTTATCGCGTTGCGAAACTCAAGTGACAGCAATGCAATTGTTGACCTATTCCCAAAAGATGGAACGACCATTTTACCTGTTCCTAATGGTTCCAAAATGCGCGTCGAGGCTGAAGTTTCCAAACTGCTACGCAAAATAGACAGCAAAGACTGGTCCGAAGACAGTAAAACGGTGGTTAAACATCCAGCTAAACCAGCAGTCGTAGAATTGACCCCTGTCACACGTGAGATGTTTTTCACTAAAATGTCAACAGATGGTGATGTAATGATTGATGCGGGGGCATTAGGTGTATATCGTTTTACTGCAGAGGCACAGACAACTAACGTTCCACAGCACATTATACGCCAGGAGCTTGTGGATTTGCTTAACAAGGTTCAAGTGTTGTTCAAGGAAACCATCACGATTGAGATTGGTTATCGTTCGCCGGAGCAGCACATCTATCAATGGGCGAAGTGGATGCAGGATCATCCTCAGTTCATAGCGACTTTGAATGCTGAAAAACACACAACTTGGGAGTCTTGGGTAAAAGCGAGCCAAAGATTTGATGGGTGTCCCCCGCTGAAAAGCAAACATCAAACGGGAGAGGCAGTGAGTTTTGTGCCTAACAGTGAAAGTATACAATCCAATGCCGGGGGTGATTTGCTGTTGGAACATATCCGTGAAGTCGGTGGTACGCGCGAGTATTCAGCAGCAGAACGTAAGATATATGATATTCCTAATAATCACAATTACCTATTCAACATTGTGGCAATCGCCAACGGGCAAAATTTACAATTCAATGTAGAATATGTACCCAGTCAAGCACCGCAGATGCCATCATTAGAACAGATCGGTGAGATTGTATCTAAACCTGAACCAGAACGAAAGATTGATCTTTGGTCACGAACTAACCCCTTAAGCAGTTTCAATATTATGCTAACAGGGAGCAGTACGAGTTACCATGTAGGCGGCAAGATCACATTCCAAGCAGAATCAACAGAAAATGCATATATCATTCTATTGAACTGGGATCGGGATGATGCCCTAACAGTACTGATGCCGAATAGATATCGCGGTGACAATTTCGTCAGAGCAGAGAGATCTTATACGATCCCAAGTAAAGATGATATCTATAAATTTAAGCTTTTTGGACCACCAGGAATTGAACGTTATAAGATACTTGGACTTCGCCGAATCCAAGACAATAGGAATATCTTAGATATTTTCAAGACTAAAGAGGATACGTCAACAACCGATTTTTGGAGTTGGGAAGGTGACGAAGCGAAGAGTATTGCATTTGAAGTCTCCGCTTACCTTGATGAGATTGCCTCTGATCTTTGGGCAGAGACCTCCTATACCGCCAAAGTGCAAGAAGCTGCACCACCTGATGATCCTGGTCCACCTATCGTCAGTCCACCGGATTTTGGCAAGGATGATATCGTCTATATCAAAGACCAAGACAGCATGTATTTTGGTAAAGTGACTGAAAAGGTAGGTGAAAATGCAAAGACGGTAACGGTAGATATTTATAACGAACATCTGAAAAAGAAACTTGGTAGCAAAGTGCCTATTGACCAAATTCTCGGTAAACGCACAGAACCGCCAAGAGGATGGGGGATACATAAGGTAATGTTAAGTGCATACCTTGATGGTGAATGGGTGTTTACGACAGGTGTAGTTGTTTACAAGACCTATTATCTCTTACCTGAACAGATTAACGGGGAGCCGGTTGAAGGTTCACGGGAAGTTGGATTGGGTGAGGTCCGCATTCCGGCACCTACTACTCCAGAATAAGCAATTCACAAGAAATATATATCATCTTCAATAAGGACGTTCCCGACTGAATTGGAAGGGACGTTCCTGATTGAAAAAGGTAAAGGAGATATTATCTTATGAAGGTAGAACGTAATTTACAAACAAAAATGAGCCTTGTGTTATTTTGTATTAGCTTGGCATTTGGTGTTGCTGCAACAGTTGACGCAAGTATTGGAGTTGAAACCCAAACAAGTGAACGTGTTGCTACCGCAAGAGATGCACCGGAAATACATGCACTTCTCATTCTCAGGGACGATGACGTGAAAATCTTTAATAGTGTCGAAATTAATGAGAGATATATGAAAAATATGCTCCGTCAATTAAACGTGAAAGCAGATGCTATGAAGGTCTTGGCAGGTGAAAGGAACTATTACACGGCAGACGTTATCAATTGGATAGAAAACCGGAACGTTCAACCGAATGATACAATATTTATCTATTTCAATGGTCATGGTCATATTGATGGCAACGAGCATTTTCTTAAAATAAATGACTCAAGACCAACTTTAAGAAGGAATTTAACGAGGGCTTTATCAGAAAAGAATTGCAGGCTGAAAATGTTGATTACGGATACTTGCAGTAGTGATTTGATCCTTAAAGGTTTGCCTGAAGGATATAGCACACAAATTGAGGCTCAGCCTCAGCCTCAGCATTATTTGGAGGATCTGTTCTATAAACACGAAGGCATGCTTGATATTACTGCTGCTGCCTCTGGACAAGATGCTTGGTCAAATAATGCCATTGGTGGGTACTTTACGAATGCTCTTTCTGCAAGTATCACAAGCGAAGTTGATAAAGACAGAGACAGATTTGTCTCGTGGCAGGAGGTATTTGAGTTAGCTCAATTTAAAACTAATGAGCATTTCAGTCAATCAGACTTTACTGGAAAAACAACAAGGGATGGTGAACCGATAACGCAAACGCGGCAGACTCCTTTTCAATATTCCTTGCCTACACCAATACGCGCTAAGAATAATCCTTCAGATACTGTTGCAGATGCTGTTGAACCTGAACCCCGGAAGTCAGTGGCGTTCCTGAATGTTACCAGCACACCCAGTGGTGCATCGGTTTTCATTGACAACATTCTGATTGGAACAACCCCTCTTAGAGGGTACAAAGTTGACATTGGAGAAGCCAAGAGTAAAGACGTAGCGATTTCCTTATCGCTTGAAGGCTATAAGAGCGATACATTACATCTCAAAACTTTGGAACCTGGTAAGACAAAGTCAGTGAATGGCCAATTAAGGAGAATTGAACTACCAATACCTGCTGGACCATCTGAGGTGCATGCGCTTCTCATTATTAACTATGGAATCGATTTGTACGAATCTGCTAAGATGAACGTAAAAAGAATAAAGCATTTCCTCAGTCCGATTGGGGTAAAACCAGATGTGTGGTATACCGAGACTGATGCAAAAACCTATACAGGTGAAGACATTCTTAATTGGATAAAGAACAGGAATGTAAAATCAGGTGACACAATACTTGTGTATTACGCTGGTCATGGTTATATGGATTTAAATAACAAACAATACCTGACTATATCTGGCGGCAATCTCTCTGGACTGCCTCGTAGTGCATTGATAGAAGTCCTATCAAAAAAGAATTGCAGGTTGAAAATGTTGATAACAGAATCTTCCAGCTCAGGGGGACAGAAATTACGGTCCTCAAACAGCCCTCAGTTCAGACAAGGAAGAATTGAACCACAGAAGGCAAACACTAATGATGAAGAAAAAAAGTCTTATCTTGAAGACCTATTCTATAAACACAAAGGACTGCTTGATATTGCTGCTGCTTCCCCCGGACAAGATGCTTGGGCAAATAGAGTTTTTGGAGCTTTCTTCACTTATGCACTTACCTCAAGCATCAACTATCAAGTAGATAGGAATGGCGATAAATTTCATTCGTGGAAAGAAGTCTTTGATTTTGCTCAATCAGAAACTGAAAAGGTGTTTATGCAGTCTCTACCGGAAATTTCAAGAATTTACAGAACAGGTATATCGCAAGAGACTCAAACGCCATTTCAATACTCACTACCAACACCGACATTTAGAGTGACACCGACATTTCCAGAGGCATATTGAGTAAAACGTAAAGATGTAGTAAATACAGAAAGAGAAAGGGAGACTTTATGTCCCATTCTTTCCACTTCAGATACCTATTCACTTTGAGTTCATGGATCTTACTCACTATGACTTCAGAGTGAAAACAAGTTTACACTTATAAGAAGGAGGATATAATGAAAATGATAGATAGATGGCATCAGGCTTTTGTTACAATCATTCTTGTAGTCAGTTCATTCATTCTTTTGAGTGCTCCTGTAGTCGCGCAGGAAATACATGCGCTTCTCATTCTGAGGGACGATGACACAAGCATCCATTACAGTGTCGATGTTAATAGGAAAGAGATGATAAAAATGCTACGTCAATTAAACGTGGAACCAGATATTATGAAGGGCGATGATAGGAACTATTACACGAAAGACGTTATCAATTGGATAGAGAATCTCGACCTTACACTGGAGGATACAATATTTATCTATTACAATGGTCACGGTCATATTGATGGCAACGAGCATTTTCTTAGAATAAATAACTCAAAACCAACTTTAAGAAGATATTTAACGGACAGCTTATCAAAACAGGAATGTAGGTTGAAAATGTTGATTACGGATACTTGCAGTGGTTATGTGGGAATTGAAAGTTTGTCTAAAAGATATAGCACACAAATTGTGTCTCAGCCTCAGCAACAGCATTATTTGAAGGATCTGTTCTATAAACACGGAGGCATGCTTAATATTACTGCTGCTAGCCCTGGAGAAGATGCTTGGTCAAATAATGACATTGGTGGGTATTTTACGAAAGCTCTTTCTGAAAGTATCACAAGCGATGCTGATAAAGACGGGGACAGATTTGTCTCGTGGCAGGAGGTGTTTGAGTTAGCTCAATTTAAAACTAATGAGCGTTTCAGTCAAACAGACTTTACTGGAACAAAGGATAGGGATGGTAATTCGATAACCCAAAAGCGGCAAATTCCTTTTCAATTCTCATTGCCAAAACCGATTCGTGATGGAACTGCTCCCCCTATTGTATCACCGGATCCTGACGATAGACAGCCTGTCGTTCCACCGAAATCTTCAACTGCAATGCTCAATATTACCAGTACACCCAGTGGGGCAAGCATTATTGTTGATGGTAAGATCATCGGTATAACACCTATTCAGGAATACAAAATAGACATTGGAACCGACCTTACTAAGCGGGTTAAGGTAAGTCTCGCACTATCAGGATATCAAGACATTGAAAGATTTATAACATTGAAGAACGGCAAGGCAGAAACTTTGAACGTTGCATTGAAGAGAACAACACAAGCTCCAGATGGCGTTCAGACAACAAAAATGGTGCTCATTCCTGCAGGCGACTTTATGATGGGAACAGAAGAAATTGATGGCGGAGAGACAATACCTGTTCACCGGGTGTTTCTTAATGATTATTTGATAGACGAGCATGAAGTAACTGTAGGACAATATAGAGAGTTTATAGAAAAAACAGGACATAGAGAACCCCCATGGAAAACCGTCAAAAAATACTCACCGACAGAAAATCATCCAATGGTAGGTGTTAGTTGGCACGATGCAATGGCTTACGCATTATGGGTAGGTAAACGTCTACCCACCGAGGCTGAATGGGAAAAAGCCGCACGCGGTGGACATGTTGGAAAAGACTATCCGTGGGGGACTGATGAAATTACCCCCAAATTCGCACACTATAAATTGAAAGACGATGACAATCCGATTAAGCATTCACTCCCTGTAAAATCATACGACCCGAATGATTTCGGCATATACGATATGGCAGGCAACGTCGCAGAATGGTGTTTAGATGAGTGGGATGCAACCTTCTATTATCGATCACCTGCAAATAATCCTATTGCTGGCAGCCGCAACATAGAACAGTTAATAGCCAAGTATAAGGATATTGAGGGACGACGGGTAATTCGCGGAGGTAGCTTTACACATGGGAAGGTGGTGTGTGAAGTTGGCGCACGGAGTAAAGACGAGTCTAAGGAAACATTTGCCAACATAGGGTTCCGCTGTGTAAAAGAAGTTTCACCTTAGTACTATTGTCAGTAATTCTTAGTCCGGACTGAAGATTTAGGAGTGATCTTCGAATCGCGACGAAACTCACAGATAGTCGGGAATCGGCCAGAAATATGTTAACTGGCATCCTACAACCCAAAATGTCCCGTTAATTCTAAAGTTCACTATACATAGCACTCCGCTGGAGTGCGGACATTTACCTTACATTTTTCTATAGACATATTGCTCCGCTGGAGCAAAGAGCGTTCTTGACAGAAATTACCTGATATAACTGTAAAGATTTATGTAGTTTTCTTAAAATCCTGAACTTCATTAAAAAGGAAAAAAATGAAAAGTTTTTATTCACAAATTCAGAACCAATATGTAAGCATCCTTGTTATAATCCTGTCTGTCTTCATTACCATAAACGTGAGTGATGCACAGATACAATATAGTAACATCCACGTAGACGCTGTCAACGGTATAAACGCAGCGACGGGCAGAGGCAGTTCCGATAACCCCTATAAAACCATCACTTATGCAATGAGGATAAGCGAAAGAAATAACGTTCCTACTCCCTGGCACGTTCATATTTCCCCAGGCACTTATGATAACGCCCCCGAAAAGTCATTAGCGGAAAAAGAGATCTTTCCGATCAAACTACACAGTGGCATGATTATTGCCGGAACAACTGTAGCCGCAGAATGTATCATTGATGCACAACACATGGAAGACTCAACCGTCCCTATCCTAAGCGGCGACAATACAACGGGCGTTACCATACGCAATTTAAAGCTCCAAAATATGAATAGAGCAGGGGAATATTTAGGTATTTTTGGTGGATCAGTTATCTATGCAGCTGGCGGAATTTCATTGTTAAATTATAACAGCGATGAAATTGAGACACCCTCTAACATTGAATCATGTATCCTCCATAACAACTATGAAGGTGCAGTTTCCACAAATATGCCACTTTCGCTAACTAACAATACAATTAGTAGTAACCGTGGATTCCAAGGTGCTATTAGATCTAATACGAGTATCGCCCTTACACACAATACCTTTAAGGATAACGGATTTGGAGCGATTAGTATAAGAAGCAATTCTAACGCTGATATTTCCCAGAATACATTCACCAATAACGGCAGTTTTGCCATAAGGATTGAGGGATCCGGTATTTCAACTGGCACAATAACAGAGAACTTTTTTTCGGATCACATTGGCATCGCTATCACTGTTTCTGGAAATGTAACGGGTGATTTTACACACAACACCTTTACCGATAACGGTGGAGGATTGTATGTAGAGAAAGAATTTAATGGAAATATTTCACATAACACCTTTACAGGAAATCATGTTGATAGTAATAGCGGGGGGTTTATATCAAGAGCAGGTGGTGCTTTTACCGCACGTTACCTTAATGGAGATGTTTCCTATAATACCTTTTCTAACAATTCATCAACTTATGGAGGGGGTGCGTTCTTCGTTTCGTATCTAAATGGAAACATACAAAACAATGTTTTTAGACTGAACACAACAAAAAATAGGCACTTCGGGGGAGGGGCGTTTTCTTTAGAATATGGTGATAACACAAGCGCTGCCCACTTTTTCAATAACATCTTTTATAATAACTCCGCTTCCGCCACAGGCGACGCAATTCACGGCGGAAATCACAATTGCATATTATATAACAATCTGTTTTATTCCGATGCTCAACTTGATGCTGATCTCACAAACGATTTTGATCCATCAAACCATGCTACTATAGTTGTGAATACACAAGGAAGCCGAATTCACAACAATATCTTTTCCGGTGCAGCAACCGCCATCTATCTCGCTGCTAATATCGATATACCCATTACACATAACCTGTTTCACAACATTACAAAAAACTTTGTAAATCAAGGTGGAAATGAATTTGAAACAGATTTAGACACGCTTGAACTTTTTATGACAAATGCAGTAAATAACCGAGTTGGCGAAGCCGTTCTTATTGACCCCGAAACGCAACAGAAAAGTGACTATCGCTTATTGGATGCAACTGCAGTCATAGATGCTGGCACAAACGAATTCGCACCTACGGTCGATTTCAATGGCGAAACACGACCCATCGGTGATAAAGTAGATATCGGACCCTATGAATACCCAGAAGATTATGATGCACTCTCATGCAAACCTACTCCCGCATGGGATATTAACGAAGATTGTGAAATCAATATCTTTGACCTTGTTCTTATTTCACAAGACTTCGGTGCAGAGACTCCCGCAGAC
>JAJDZB010000063.1:0-61663 GCA_022824835.1 Candidatus Poribacteria bacterium
TATCTTTGACCTTGTTCTTATTTCACAAGACTTCGGTGCAGAGACTCCCGCAGACCCACGGAGCGATGTCAACGGGGATGGAATGGTCAATATCTTAGATCTTGTTTCAGTCGCATCACACTTTGGAGAGACAATCACAGCACCTGTCCAATAAACCTACATTACGGCAAGGGTCACCCTCATCAACATTTTAGAATGGGAACCCTTGCCCTTTTCAAAGACCTATTGTGGACCTTTAGCCAACCATTCTTTCTAACCCTATTAGAAACGTTTCCGCGTGAAGGGAAATTTTTATGAAAACGAAGTTATTCTTATCTGTTTTTTTTACACAATTACTCATTGCAACCCTATTATTATCCAACAGTGTTGCTCAGGATTTTACAAAATGGCATCTACCTGAAGGTGCGAAAACACGGTTCGGTAAAGGTTCCCTAACTAATTGGGATAATATTGCATATTCTCCAGATGGCACCCGTTTAGCGGTCGCCAGTAGGATTGGCATTTGGCTTTATGACGCGCAGACCTATCAAGAATTATCACTATTCACTGGGAATATGTTTCAGGTCAGTAGCGTAACCTTCAGTCCAGATGGGGAGACAATCGCAAGTATCGGTATTGATGAAAAAACAGATTGGAACTACACCATCCGTTTATGGGATGCGGAGACAGGGGAACATAAACAAGCACTCCAAGGGCATACAGCATGGATCAGTAGCGTAGCGTTCAGTCCAGATGGACAGACGCTTGCAAGTAATTGGGACAACGGCAGTATCCGTTTATGGAATGCAGAAACAGGTGAACATAAGCAAACACTCCAAGGGCATACGGATGAGGTCTATAGCGTAACCTTCAGTCCGGATGGGCAGACAATCGCAAGTGGAGGTTGGGACGACACGATCAATGAAGGTACCATCCGTTTGTGCGATGCGAAAACAGGTGAACATAAGGCAACACTCCGGCCTGCAAGTCTTGTCTTTAGCATAGTTTTCAGTCCGGATGGGCAGACACTCGCAAGTGGAGGTTGGGACGACACAATCAATGAAGGTACCATCCGTTTATGGGATGTGGAAACAGGTGAACACAAGTATACACTCCAAGGGCTTACGGGCAGGATCAATAGTGTCGACTTCAGTCCGGATGGACAGACACTTGCAGGTAGCGATGACCACGCTAGATACTATTTATGGAATACGGAAACGGGTGAACACAAGAAGACACTTGAAGGGCATAAGTATCTCGGAGGTACAATATATGTTCAAGGTACGGTAGCCTTTAGTCCGGATGGACAGACACTTGCAAGTAGTGGTAACGACAATACCATCCGTTTCTGGGATGCGGAGACAGGTGAAAATAAGCATACAATCCAAGATCACATGGCAGGGGTCAATAGTGTAGCGTTTAGTCCGGATGGACAGACACTTGTAAGTGGCAGTTGGCATGGTGACACCGCCATCAATTTATGGAATGTGGAGACAGGTGAACATAAACAATCCCTCCAAGGGCTTACGATAGGAATACGAAGTGTAGCGTTCAGTCCGGATGGGCAGACACTTGCCAGTGGTGGTTGGGATGACACAATCAATGAATGGACGATCCGCTTATGGGATGCGGAGACAGGGGTACATAAGCAAACACTACAAGAGCAAAGGCATACGAGAAGGGTGAACAGCGTAGCGTTCAGTCCGGATGGAAAAACACTCGCCAATGGCAGTGACAACAACACCATCAATTTCTGGGATTTGGAGACAGGGGTACATAAGCAAACACTACAAGGGCATACGGATAACGTCCTAAGCGTAGCGTTTAGTCCTGATGGTCAGACACTTGCAAGTGGCAGTTCTGACAACACCATCCGTTTATGGAATGCAGAAACAGGTGAACATAAGCAAACACTACAAGGACATACGGGTTCAGTCTCAAGCGTAGCGTTCAGTCCGGATGGAAAAACACTTGCAAGCGGCGGCGATTGGAACGACGAAACCATTCGTTTATGGGATGTGGAAACCGGTGAACATAAGCAAACACTACAAGGACATACGGGTTGGGTCAATAGCGTAGCGTTCAGTCCGGATGGGAATGTCCTCGCAAGTGGTAGTTTGGACCGCACCATCCGTTTATGGGATGCGAAAACTGGCGAACACAAGCAAACACGCCAACATACATCGGGTGTCCTAAGCGTAGCGTTCAGTCCGGATGGACTGACACTTGCAAATGGCGATTCGGATGGCACGGTGCTGTTGTGGCAGACTACATCTGATACAACCACGGATCCACATTCAGTTGATGCAAATGGCAAACATTACACGAAATGGGGTACGTTAAAAACTGCTGAAGTTTATCAAAACTATCCGAACCCGTTTAATCCAGAGACGTGGATACCGTATATCCTTTTTGAAACAAGTAACGTCAATATCTCAATCTTTGACACGAGTGGCGAATTGATAAGAGAATTTAAACTTGGCTATCAAACCCGTGGTCCAAAACGTATACACTGGGATGGTAAAAATGCTGCGGGTGAAACTGTGGCAAGTGGCATCTATTTCTATCAGTTTGAAGCTGGTAGAACGAAAAGTGTACGCAAAATGTGGTTACTGAAGTAACATAATCTTGGTCCAAACGGACTTTAAGGAGAAATTTCATGAAAACTAAGTTCTTTTTATTTGCTTTAATTTTACAATTACTTATTTCAACTCTATTACTATCCAACAGTGTTGCTCAGGATTACACAAAATGGGGTTTACCTGAAGGTGCGAAAGCACGACTGGGAAAAGGTGCTCTATCGTTTAGTGATAATATTTCATATTTTCCAGATGGCACCCGTTTAGCGGTCGCCAGTAGGATTGGCATTTGGATCTATGACGCGCAGACCTATCAAGAATTATCACTATTCACTGGGAATATGTTTCAGGTCAGTAGCGTAACCTTCAGTCCAGATGGGGAGACAATCGCAAGTATCGGTGTGGACAAAACAGGTCAGATCATCCGTTTATGGGATGCGGAGACGGGTGAACATAAACAAACACTCCAAGGACATTCGGGGGTCAGTAGTGTAACGTTCAGTCCGGATGGACAGACACTTGCAAGTGGTAGTTATGAACACACTATCTGTCTATGGGATGTGGAGACAGGTGAACATAAACAAACACTCCAAGGGCATCTGTTTGTGGTCCGTAGCGTAGCGTTCAGTCCTGATGGTCAGACACTTGCAAGTGGTAGTTGGGACCGCACTATCCGACTATGGGATGTGGAAACAGGCGAACATAAGCATACAATCCAAGATCATACGGAAGGGGTCAATAGTGTAGCGTTTAGTCCTGATGGTCAGACACTTGCAAGTGGTAGTTTTGACCGCACTATCCGACTATGGGATGTGGAGACAGGCGAACATAAGCATACACTCCAAGGGCGTTTGGACCAAGAACATTGGAGGGGGTACAGTATAGCGTTCAGTCCGGATGGAAAAACACTTGCAAGTGGTGGGCATCCCGATACCATCAATTTATGGGATACGGAAACAGGTACACACAAAAAGACACTTAAAGGGCATAAGCCTTTTTTCGGATCTATAACTGTTGCAGGTACGGTAGCCTTTAGCCCTGATGGACAGACACTCGCAAGTAGCGGTTCAGACGCCACTATCCGTTTATGGGATGTGGAAACAGGCGAACATAAGCATACAATCCAAGATCATACGGAAGGGGTCAATAGTGTAGCGTTTAGTCCGGATGGACAGACACTTGCAAGTGGCAGTTGGCGTGGTGACACCGCCATCCGTTTATGGGATGCGGAGACAGGGGAACATAAACAATCCCTCCAAGGGCTTACGGAAGGGATACAAAGTGTGGTCTTCAGTCCGGATGGACAGACACTTGCCAGCAGCGGTTGGGATGACACAA
This sequence comes from Candidatus Poribacteria bacterium, assembly GCA_022824835.1. Taxonomy (GTDB): domain Bacteria; phylum Poribacteria; class WGA-4E; order WGA-4E; family WGA-3G; genus MSPOR6. Next base: position 3,897 of record JAJDZB010000063.1, read on the forward strand.
TCAATGAATGGACGATCCGTTTATGGAGTGCAGAGACAGGCGAACATAAGCAAACACTCCAAGAGCAAAGGCATACGAGTAGGGTGAGCAGCGTAGCCTTCAGTCCTAATGGACAGATACTCGCCAATGGCAGTTTTGACAGCTTCGCTATCAATTTATGGAATGCGGAGACGGGTGAACATAAGCAAACACTCCAAGGGCATACGGAAAGGGTACGAAGCGTAGCGTTCAGTCCGGATGGAAAAACACTTGCAAGTGGTAGTTTGGACGAAACCATCCGTCTATGGGATGTTGTGACAGTTGAACATAAGCAAACACTACAAGGGCATACGGAGAGGGTCTTTAGCGTTGCGTTCAGTCCGGATGGGCAGACTCTTGCAAGTGGTAGTTTTGACCGCACTATCCGACTATGGGATGCGAAAACTGGCGAACACAAGCAAACACTACAAGGGCATACATCGCAGGTCAATAGCATAGCGTTCAGTCCGGATGGTCAGACACTCGCAAGTGGCAGTTTGGATGGCACGGTGCTGTTGTGGCGGACTACATCGGCAATAACCACGGATCCACAATCAGTTGATGCGAACGGTAAACATTACACGAAATGGGGCACGTTAAAAACTGCCGAAGTGTATCAAAACTATCCAAACCCGTTTAATCCAGAAACATGGATACCGTATACCCTTTTTGAAACAGGTAACGTCAACCTCTCAATCTTTGACACGAGTGGCGAATTGATAAGAGAATTTAAACTTGGCTATCAAACCCGTGGTCCTAAACGTATACACTGGGATGGTAAAAACGCTGCAGGTGAAACTGTGGCAAGCGGTATCTATTTCTATCAGTTAGAGATGGGCAACACGAAAAGTGTGCACAAAATGTGGTTACTGAAGTAACATCAGCTCTAATTGATCAATTACCATTATTGTCTTTTCGTAGGTCGGGTAGAGCGTTAGCGAAACCCGAACAGTTAAACTTTCTATTTATAGTAAAAACAAGATTTAATAGGACATTTCCCATTAAAACGCCCACTGCATAAAACCGAGAAGTTCCCCCGCTTACGGGGTTAGGGGGTGTTCAAAACTTATAGTGCACAATTAATTCTAACTTTTACTATAATGGTTGTAAAAAAAACACTGCCCATCTATGTAACTGACCCATAACACTTCCGCGTAATCCGAGATTCAGACAAATAGTGTGCAATAATTTTACACCCCTAACACGTTAAAAACATTTGACTTTTGAGCTGAAATATGGCATAATGTAATTGTCCGAATGACATTTTATGGACGGATAGGTGCGTCCGAACTTTTTTCAATTCTACCACGATTTGTAAAAAGGGTATCAAAAAAGAACACTCCTGATGTAAAATATGGAGTTCTACACCTAAAAGGAGTCGAAGCAAAATGTATGCAGTATTTGCAAGCGGTGGGAAACAGCATCGTGTTGAGGTAGGAAACCTTATTGATGTAGAAAAATTAGACAATGCTGTGGGTGAAACGGTTACCTTTCCTTCCGTTTTAGCGATTGCCGGTGAAGATGGTCAACTGCAAACAGGTACACCATTTCTTGAGAACATGTCTGTTACCGGTGAAGTGATTGAGCAAGGACGTGCAAAGAAGCTCATCGTTTTTAAGTCGAAACGTAGAAAAGGTTACAAACGTAAGTTAGGTCACCGTCAATCATACACAAGAGTTAAAATTACCGCGATTAGTACAGAGGAGGTTGAATCTGATGGCACATAAGAAGGGTGGCGGAAGCACACGTAATGGTCGTGATAGTATAGGCAAAAGGTTAGGTGTCAAAAGGTTTTCGGGTAACTATGTTACTGCTGGTAGTATTCTCGTTCGGCAGCGTGGAACGCATTTGCATGCTGGGAATAATGTCGGTGTTGGCAGGGACTATACTCTCTTTTCAAAAATTGATGGGTATGTCTGGTTTGAGCGAAAAGATAAATATCGCCGCAAGGTGAGTGTTTACACAGAACGTCCTGCCTATTAGAACGTTTTAATAGTAAAACTTAGAATTAAATATACACTTATCGCTAACAGATACCTGTTTGTAGTGGGACAATTTAGGGTTTCCCTCGTTCCAAGAAGTGTTATGATTTTTTAGTTGCACTATATGAAAGAGACCTCACCTTTGTGTGGGGTTTTTTGCTTATTTTTCAATGTGTTGCAGGTTTGTATAGTTTAGACGTAACTTATTAACAGGCATATTTCTATACAACTTATTGCTATTTGGGTGATAACATGAAATGGATATATCTGGTTCTAATTCTGATTTTTATAGTTTTTCTATATAACTTACTGCTATTTGGGTGATAACATGAAATGGATATATCTGGTTCTAATTCTGTTTTTTATAGTTGGATGTGGAAACAAGAGAATTGAGGAACTGGCGATTGAAACCATGGGAAATGCACGTTTGAGTATTACTGCGGCTGAAAATGTTGGTGCCCGTGATGTCGCTGTCACCGACATAAATTCTGCTGAAGAGATGCTTGTCAATTCTGAAGATGCTTTACATTTTGGGGATGTAGAACGTGCATATCGTCTTGGATTACGCGCCTATCTCCATGCGCGCATTGCAACAGAAAAATCTCTGGCAGTTCGTTTGGAATCACAATTACTCGAAGCACGGGCGGAATTAAAGCTGCGGGAAGAGGCTACTGAAGAAGCAAAAAATAGACTGGAAAGACTAAAAGATGAACGCGCGACACCAAAAGATTAGAGGAACCTTGTGATGCGGATTCTTGTTGTGTGGATGATACTATATTGTCTGATCAGTATCGGATGTGTGTCAGAAAAGATAGATATTGTTCTTCTTGAGACTCAGCTGCAAAATGGACAGAAAGCCGTTTCCGATGCAGAAGAATTAAAGGCTGAGCAGTTTGCAACCGACGAATATGGTCGCGCAATGAAACTCTTGAAGTATGCTAAGCAGGCTAAAGAGAACGGCGACATTGCAAAAAGCATGGAATTTGCTAATCAGGCTGAACTTGTCGCACGGATTGCATTGTATCAGGCAAAGCAGCAACAGATACGGGAACAGATGACTACAATTCGGGAACAGATGTATCAAGAACTCATTTCAGAAAGAGAGTATGAATATGATCTGCAGAAGTTACTCAATGAGATAAAAACTGAAGAATATGAACAAGCCTTGAAAGAAATTCAGGAAGAGAAACAACGTGCCGGTTCACTCTCAACGGATCTTGAAAAGACACAAGATGTGCTACGTAGAGCAGAAATCCGTATTCCTCTCACAGGTTCTGAATTGCTTGTCACCTTTGCCAAGCAGGTATATCCTGGTATTGAAGAAACTGCTGATTATGAACGCGTCCAATCTACAATTGCTCGTGCCACATCTCACTTACAACGAAAAGAGTTTACTGAAGCAGAGAAAGCAGCATTAGAATCAAAGACGCAAGCAGATAACCTTTTTGAACAAGCCCTTCAGAAACAGAAACTGCGTTTTGCTGCTGAAACTTCTTCGCTAATTGCCCTTGAACGTGCGGATGTAAAAATCAAGCATGCAGAATCGCTCAATGCAAACATCCACGCTCCTGAACCGTACCAAAAAGCACAAACGCAATTAGTAGATGCCAGAAATGCTCATAAAGATAACAACTTTAAGGTTGCCAGTCAAATGGCTGGAGAATCCGAACAGACAGCGAACACTGTAATTTCTACTTCAGAAGTCGCTGAATTCCGAATTCGTGCCAAGAAGGAACTTGATGAAAAGATTACACGCGCGAAGAATGCTGTGGCAAGTCTAAAAGAAGTTATTACAGAAAACACGAACACAAGGGTTCCCAAGTTAGCATCGCAATTATATGAAGAGGCTACGGCAGCCCTCGTAAATGCTGAAACGGCATTTGCCAATAAGGAGTACACTGCCGCCGAAGAAGCTGCACTGCAGGGTAACGATTACATGCAACGTGCTATTCAGAAAACTGAAAAGCATGACACAGAACAGGCAGCTTTAATTGAAGCAACGAAAAAGATACCAAAAGCAGCAATCATTGAACGTGAGGGAGGTGTGCTGATTAGGATAAGTGGTAATCTATTCGCTACCACGAGTACGCGTCTCAGAGAAGATTATTTTCCTACGTTTTTGAAACTCGCTGAAATACTGCGACAGGAGGCGTTTAAAGATTATGCTGCTAAGATTGAAGGACATACTGATTCGCTTGGAGCAGCGGGTGCCAATAAGGTACTAACTGAAAAAAGGGCAAACTCTGTAAAAACTTACTTGATCAACAAAGGTAACGTATCTGAAAGTCGCCTGACTGCAGTTGGTCATGGTGAAACTCAACTCATTGACGAGAATTCGCAGGAAAAAAACCGTAGAATCGATATTATTATATTTAGACCCGAATAAAACGTTGTAGTGAAGCAGATCGAAACTTAATGTGAAGGTAATCAATTATATTGTCCTGTCTACAGATTGCACCTTATGTTGTCAATCAGATTGCTCAAAGTCTGTTCGGTGATAGGTACATTATTATCTATGGAAACACGATACAGTTCCACAATCATTGTTACCATGTGCGGACGATTGATTCTGAAGAACATCCCTATAGAGGTTGCTACTATCTGCAAGATGCGAATACTGACTTAGCCATGTGGAGCGATGTGGAATTCGCACCCCTTGGGTTTTATGGTGCGATTTTTGAACCAGAAACAGGCAACATTATTGATTATGAGCCTTGACAAACTCTACTTGCTATAACACATAAAGACCAGAAGTGTTGTTAGGAAACCGAATTCTAAATTCAAATTAAATCCTACCTGAGAAACCGCTATTGACAAACGGAGAAATGACATGAAGCGAGACGCGATTGTCGTATTAGACTTTGGCTCGCAATATACGCAGTTAATTGCCCGACGTATACGAGAACAACAGGTCTACTGCGAAATTCATCCTTATACCTTGCCGCTGAGTGCCATTAAGAAATTGGCACCAAAAGGCATTATTCTATCTGGTGGTCCCGCCAGTGTCTATGATAAAAATGCCCCAAAAATTGATGCTGAACTGTTTTCGCTCGGGATTCCTGTATTAGGTATCTGTTACGGTATGCAACTGATGGCACATCTATTAAAAGGCGGTAAAGTTTATCCTGCCACCGAACGGGAGTACGGTAATGCACAGTTAGAGATCACAGACGCATTAGAACCTCTATTCGCTGGATTGCCTTCTTATATAACCGCTTGGATGAGTCATGGGGATAAGATAGATAGACTGCCAGATGGATTCCGTACAATCGCCAAGACATCTAACTCTCCAATTGCTGCTATGGTCAACACGGAAGGAACCTTATACGGGATACAATTCCATCCCGAAGTTGAGCATACACGGGATTCGGATAAGATCCTGTTTAACTTTGTGCGTAACATAAGTGGTTGCGCAGCTACATGGACAATGGGCACTTTTATTGCAGAAGCCACAACAAACATCCGAGAAAAGGTCAAAGATGAAAAAGTACTATGTGCGGTTAGTGGTGGTATAGATTCCATGGTGCTGGCGACACTGCTTCATCAGGCAATTGGGGACGCTTTAGTGTCTGTTTTTGTAGACAATGGCTTACTACGGCATAATGAAGCGGAACAAGTGTTGGCAACATGCAAAGCATTAGGTATAAATATAACATTCGTAGAAGCTGGGGAGTCATTTTTAAATGTCTTATCGGGTGTTGTAAATCCAGAGCAGAAACGTAAGGTTATCGGTGCACAGTTCATAGAAACTTTTAGATCAGCTGTGAAAGAGTTGGGACCGTGTCGATTTCTTGCACAAGGTACGTTATATCCGGATGTTATTGAGAGTGTCTCGACCAAAGGTCCCTCTGCCACGATAAAGACGCACCATAATGTGGGTGGACTCCCACCTGATATGCCGTTTGTTCTGATTGAACCTTTCCGGGAATTATTTAAAGACGAAGTCCGGGCTGTTGGAGCAGCGTTAAACGTCCCCGCACCTGTTCTTGGGAGACATCCATTCCCCGGTCCAGGTCTGGCAGTAAGGATTATCGGTGAGGTTACCCAGGAACGATTAACGGTTCTACGTTTGGCGGATGATATCTTCATCAATGAGATAAAGGATGCGGGTTTGTATGATGATATTTGGCAGGCATTAGCAGTACTATTACCTGTTAAGAGTGTGGGGGTGATGGGAGATGAACGGACCTACGAAAACGCGGTTGCTTTACGGGCTGTCACCAGCAGTGATGCAATGACTGCGGATTGGGCAAGGATACCTGAAGATGTATTGGCAAGAGTATCCACCCGCATTATCAATGAAGTACAGGGTATTAACCGCGTTGTCTACGACATCAGCTCAAAACCCCCGAGCACAATTGAATGGGAGTAATTTGGATAAATGTCCGATGTTACGGTTGAGATTGCAGACAGCAGTATGAGGTTATTGCTGATAAACTGTAGCAGCCGCGCTTACAGCGGTACTAGTATCAACGTTATATCCGAGTTCTATTAGGAGTTTCTCTATCGCGTTTAAAACGAGCAGGACATTCTGTTCGTTTGCAGCGTCCCCCATAAGTCCGATCCGCCATGCTTTTCCAGCAAATATACCTAAGCCGCCGCCTATTTCAATATTGTAATCTTGAATAAGTCGTTTACGGACGGTAACATCGTCAATCCCTTCTGGAATTCGGAGTGTTGTTAGCATTGGGGCGCGGTAGTTTTCTGCTGCAGCAGGTTGTAAACCGATTGCCTTAGCACCAGCGATCAAAGCTCGAGCGTTGCGTTCATGCCGTTGGTAACGAGCACTTTCTCCCTCCTCAATTATTATACGTAGTGCTTCGTGTAGTGCATAGACCAGAGTCATTGAAAGTGTATGATGGTATTTGCGTGTGTCCCCCATCCAATATTCTGCCAGCAAGGTAGCATTTAGATAAAAACTCTGAATCTTTGACTTTCTGTTCTGAATGACTTCAACTGCTTGATCGCTAAAACTGATTGGAGAAAGACCTGGCGGTCCTGCAAGACATTTCTGCGTACAACTGTAAGCGATATCAATACCACGTTTGTCTAATTCCACGGGTTGTCCACCAAGTGATGTAACGCAGTCTGCCAAGAACAGGGCTCCGTTTTCGTGTGCGATTTCAATAATATCCTCTAAGGGTTGCAGAATTCCGGTAGAGGTCTCACCGTGTACTACAGCTACAAGTTTCGGTTTAACTTTTTTGCACGCATTAGCGATCTGTTCAGGTTCAATAATCTGTCCCCATTCAGCGTTAACTGAGGTGACAACTGCTCCACACCGTTCGGCAATATCCGCTATTCTTCCGCCAAAATAACCGTTTATACCTACAATAACAGCATCATCAGGTTCAATTATGTTTGTCAGCGCAGCTTCCATCCCTGCTGTACCTGTTCCAGATATAGGGAAAGTCAGGGAATTCTTGGTACCGTAGACTTGCCGTAACATATCTACGGTTTCATCCATCACCTTTATAAAGTCATTATCTAAATAACCGAGCATTGGTGTTGTCATTGCTTTGAGTACACGAGGGTTGGCTATGCTGGGACCCGGTCCAAGTAGGATCCGGGGCGGGACTCTTAATTCACTTTGCACTATTGATTAACTCCTTTTGTAGATTAGTTTCGAAACTATGTGTAAAGTAACATAGGGACAGGTGCTACACCTGTCCCTATGAAGTAGGTTGTTGCTTGTCCTAAAAATTAGTTGTCACCCGTAGATTCTTGGCGTTCAGGTATACCCTTAGCTCTCATGTAATCCCGAACTTTTGTTGCCTCACGAACGCAATACTCAATTGCATCATCGACCTGAGCATCACCCGGGCTATCAACATTATATTTTTTGGGTAAGAAATTGTAATAATATAATGCATCTGCAAAATAGTGTTCCTCTTTATCTGCCAGCATTGTATAGGCATCACCTAATCTACCGTAGGCAAGGTCTCCATACTTGGTAGTATGATATTCTTTTGCGATTGACTTGAACATTTCAATTGCTGCTTCAATATCAGACTTTTTACCTGCTCTCCCTGCCTTCTTGAGTGTGTCGTCAGCTTGTTCATATTCGTTATGTGCCAGGAAGCTGGCAGTATCATTTCGGAAACCTTCTGCAATGCTCTTGGATTCATCGCTGAGCCCGGGAGATGCCATTGCACGTTCATAGTTCTCAATTGCGAGTCGGAACAGACGAATTCGCTCAGTTTGTTCAAGCTCTTTGTCTAATGCGGAATTATAGTGTTTATTTCCGATATTGATAAAGGCTTCTCCAGCGAATTTGCTATTCTGAAATTCCTCTACAAGGATTTCATTCGTCTCAAACAACTTATCAAGATATGTTTTCTCTGCATCTGCATTGCCAGCATCTTTTGCTTCCTCTGACAGGTATTGATAGCAAGTAGCGATTGCATATAAAGATTCAGGTGCTTTTTCATGTGATTTGTTGATTTTCCTGACTTTATCGTACTCGACAATCGCTTTGTCAAACTGCTCAGTCGTGTAAAATGCTTCTCCGGCTTGGTATTGCCATAATGCAGCATCTGGAGCACTCGGGTAGCGTTTGACTAGATCGTTAAACAACTTTGCGGAGGTAGTAAAGTATGCTACAGCTTGTATAGACATTTCTTCGTCTAAACCGACTTGCATGCGTCCAAGATCAAAATTAGCAGATGCTAAATAGTTTAGTGCCGTCACCACGTTGTCTGCAAGAACATCTGAAGCGGGGAACACGCCAGCGTCTGCATACTTCACAAATTGTGAAAGCGGTTCAAGCGAACTTACCAACTCTTCATGCCGTTTGTAACCAACACCAAGAGAATAATAGATCTGACCTGCTTGGAAGAGGGACCGCTCCACATAAGGGATGACAGTTTTCTTATCAGCTTGTTCTATGGGTGCTGCTATTTTTCCGACTTCAAAGAAAGATGCAGCAGCTAACCCACTTGTTTCGATGTACGGTTTCATATCAAAACCTGCAGGTATTTCGCCTTCAGGATAGAGCTTTTGTGCTGTACCAGAATATAGAAAACCGAGGTTGTATTGTGCAGCTACCTTCTGTGAAACTGTCGCGTTCGGGTTTGTTTTGTATCCTTCAATTGCGGCGAGTGTGGTAGCGATTGCCTCTTCTGAACGACCGAGACCAACTAACAGTTCAGAACTGCGTAGACGAGAATCAGCGACCATAGAAGCGACGCTGGCGTTCTGATCTGAACCGTAGTTTTCTATCAAAGTTTCAAATACACCTAATGCCTTATCAAGCTGCTTGACTTTTTCTTGGTAGATCAGTCCCATGCGATAATATGCTTGGGCTTTAATCTGATCTCCAGCCAATTCAGTTGCCTTTTGATAATTCATCAAGGCATCATCATACATTTTAAGGTGTTCATCTTGAGCGTACGCCATTGCGAAGTATGAGCGTCCACGTAGATCATCATCTTCGGTATTAGCGATTATATACTGATACTCTTTGACAGCACCAGCATAGTCTCCTACACCACTTAGCAATTCTGCAAGTCTTGAATGTGCTTGAGAAATGAGATTCTTACGGTCGTCATCTTCTGTCTGCCCTTCCCTTGCAGTAACCTGCTTGAAAGCTTCGATTGAGGCAGCATTGTTTTTTAACCCTAACTGTGCTAAACCGAGTGTATAGTATGCACTGATAAGGTTATCCACATTCTCGGTCATATCTGCGACTTTTTCTGCTTCACTCACTGCATTGGTATAAGCGAGTTGAGCGGAATCAGTGTCATTTGCTTCCTGTGCTTTCAGAGCGATCTGATAGTAGCAGACAGCTGCTTGATATTGTGCGTTTGGGGCGATTTCATTATCCGGATAGGTCTCAACGAACAGTTTATATGCAGCAAGTGCCTCTTGAAAATTCTCATTCTTGTAGTAAGTATGCCCGATTTTCAGTTGTGCGCGTATGCGAGCAGTTTCTGGTGCGCCAGGGTTATCAATGATGCGACTAAAACTTGCCACAAGTGCTTCAACGTCACCGCCATCTGTATTTTCAATCGCGGAGGCTTTTATGAGATCGATCTGTCCGAGTGTTCGAAGAACCAGTTCATCATTACTATCCGCGAACTTCTCGTTGGCAGCATCAGCAGCTTGGATTACGAATGGCCACTTGGATGTATCCCCACGTTTTTGTGCTGCGTCGCTATACACAAGGACTAACCCGTAATACGCTTCAATGGCGTTTGGACTATCCCCGTGTTCCTCAATGACTCTATTGAAAGCTGCGATTGCCTTATCGGCGAGTTCTGGTTTGTCTACTGAAGCGTGGTAATAACAGAGGCCAATTAAATAAAGCGCGTCATCTGCATAATCACCTGTTGGATTATTGTCAACAACAGTTTGATACTGTGCAGCGGCCTGTTCAAATTGTTCCTCTGCCCGTAGTAGGTCAGCTAACTTAATATCTGCAAGAGATCGGTTATCCTTATCAGCGAGTTTTGGCAGGATGGTATTGTAATAGTCAATAGCTTGAGTCTTATTGCCTTCCCTGACATAACTGTTTGCTGTAAAAAGAAGTGATCGCTCATAGTAATCACTGCTTTCAGGAATCGTTGCGTATCGTTGTCGTGCTGTTTCCCAATCTCCGATCATCTCGTGTGAGAGAGCTTCGTTCATAATACAGGCTTCAATTTGTGCAATACGATCGGGAAAGTCACTGTAACGACCTTCGGTAATACCGGGTTGGAATGCCTCATCTGAAAATGTTGTGATAGCGAGTTGATATGCGGCAACAGATTTTTGAAGGTATTCAGTATTGAAGTTTTCGGTAGTATCACCTTCTTGGAATCCTTCAGGTTTTGCTGCTTCATAGTATGATTTACCTTCAAAGAATTTGCCCATCAGTTTAAGCCGATGGAATTTCGGTAGTGGTTTGTAATCCCACAGTTTTGCGTATTCTTCTGCGGCTTCAACGTATTGTTTAAATTCGGTGCGTTTCATATCCGCAAACCGTAGTTGAACTTCAGCGGCAAGGATGTCAAACTCGTTGTCATCTTTATTTTTTTGAATAAAATCGTTGGCTACTTTTTCCAGTTCTTCCTTTCGTCCCAGATCATTCAACGTCCAGATGGCACCATAGAGTGCATAGGGTGCGACAGGGTCTTCAGGAAAATCGTCAACAGTCTTTTGATACCATTCTAAAGCGAGTATAAGGTTAGCGTCTCCTTCTTCCATCTGTCCTGCATCGCGTTGATCGGTTCCGAGTTTGTAATATGCCTCTGCGATTTGGATAGCACAGTAGGGAGTAAAACTCGTATCAATGGAACCATCATCTGTTGCAGCACTTTTTTCGTGATCAATTACTGCTTGATACGAGGTAACTGCGTCACTCCAACGTTCCAATTTAAACTGACTGTCAGCTATGCCGAGTTTTGCTTCATCTCTATAGTCACTATCTGGATATTCATCCAGAAGTACTGTGTAGGCGACGATCGCGTTTTCAAAATCTTCCTGATCGAAATATGTTTGTCCTATTGCTGTCTGAATTTCGGATTGTACACCACGATCTGCAGTGTTTTGCAGAGCTAACTCGTAGTTTACGCGTGCATTATCATAGTCTTTCTGTTTAGAATATATTGCACCTTGGTCGAAGTATGCTGCAGTTACGAGCTTATTCTCAGGATATTGTGTGATAAAATTCGTGTAACGACTAATGGCTTCGTCGTGTCTGTTGAGCTGGTTTAAGCACATAGCGGCTTTGTACATCGCCTCCGCATGAAGTTCGGTGTAATTCTTGAATTCTTCGGTGGCAAATTTATCAAATTCTGGATAAGCTTGCTCCCAGTTCCTTTCATCAAGAAAGGATTGAGCGATGAGGAGTTGAGCATCATCCTTAAATTCAGAATTAGGGAAGCCTGAAAGGATGTTATTGAAAGCCGTGCGACAGTCTTCATAGTTACCTAACTTATAGTTCAATTGTCCGATAGCATACCATGAATTTTCCACATTGAGACTGTTGGGGAAGTTCTCAATCAGTTGTTTGAACTTTGCTTCTGCCAGTTCATACTCTTCAGTCCGAAACAGAATATGTCCCCATAAATATGTTAAACCTTCCTGATGTTTAGGAACAGTTGCATTGAGCGCAACTTTTTGGATATAGTCTAAGGCAGTCTCGTAGTGATTGTGGTCTAAGGACTGTTCAGCTAGCCGAGAATAACAGACAGCGATTTGAAAGTTGGCAAGTGTTGTGAAATCTTTGTCAATTACTTCGGTTTTCACACCGCGTTTTGTCGATTCTTCAAGTGCTTCAATGTACTTGTCAATTGCGCCTTCATAATCTGCTTGACCGTACAAGGTCTCAGCGTCTGTGTAGAGCTCCTCTACCTTCTTGGAACTACCCATTAAGAAAGGCGATAGGATTGCGACTACAAGTGCAAGACCACCAATTACGCCTAAAATTCTTGGATTCATTACATTCTCCTTTGAAATATGTATAAAAGAAACTACGGGAAACGTGGATTAATTCCACTCCTAAAATTGTCAGAACACGGATAGATCTGTCCAAATGTCCTGTCTATTGTGCTTAACCATGATAGTATATTTATATCAAGGTGATTGCGTAAGGTATCGTAAATACTGTGTTAAGTCGATATTCATTACAACTACAATTTAATCAAGTCGTAGAACTCTGGAATAGTTAACATTTCTGTAGGTAGATGTATTAACTTCACAACAAAACCTGACAGTTTTCGTTGTTTTCTCGGATGTTTTTCAGAAAAAGGATCTACATGAAGGTCTAACGGGAGTGCAACATAATCCTCTTGAAGAGGAGATTTTCTCTCTAATATCGTTGGCTCTTCATAAACAACAACTTCAGAATCAGTATCGCCTGGTGCAGAACGATCATTGCTGATATGTGTGACAATAATATACGCTTCCGTATCGTTTGCTAAAGGCTGTGAAAGTCTCCAATACCCTTCTTTCTCAACATTTGCTGTGAGTGCAGGTGAACTTACTTCGCTGGAATCTTTCCAGTTAGTTCTATGTTGATGAAGTAACTTCTTATGTTGGTCATCTATATCTGTTTCTCCATCGGCTATTTGCCCACCCGATGCCCCATTAAGGTATATCTTAGGTGGATGAGAAATTTCCTGATTGAGAAAATGTGTTGCGACAAATCCAGATACAATTAAGAGTAGGAGCGCGCCTACAGTTAAAGTGTTCATCCGTGTGTCATTATACTTGCTGATGCTCTGCCTGAGTTGTGTTAGCAGACACCATAGGAACTGTGCAGCGGATGTCTTTAAACGTTGGTTCAGTGATGTTGGTCCCTTCTTTTGAAGAGAACGGTGTAATTCCACCTCAAATTGATGGAAATAATTTTCTGAGGCTACAGGTTCTACATAATAATCAATAACAAGATCACGCGTTTTTCTGATAGCAGCAATCTCCCGTTGACACTTTGTACAGAATTGGAGATGGGTTTCTACCTTTGCTACATCATTTTTATTGAGCGTATCATCTATATAATCTGATATTAAACTCTGTATAGCGTTACATTTAAGTTTCATGGTTGATGTCAGTTTCAATTTCTATAGTTTAGAAACCGCTCCCCAAGGATTATCTGTTCATTATCTGAATTTTACCAATAGTAGACTATAGTTGGCAACTTACTAAAAATCTGAGGTAGCATCAACATAAGGTTTTAGCAAAGACCTGAGTTGTTTCCGTGCATAGTGCAGTCTTGAGCGAACAGTTCCTTCAGAACAATTCAATATTGATGCTATTTCAGCATGTGTTAACCCTTCTAATTCATGTAGGATAACAACAATCCGATGTTTAAGTGAAAGACTATTGACTGCTTTTGTAACCCAGTGGCGTAGTTCGGCTTTCTCTGCTTGTATTTCTGGGTCATTTTTTATCTTCGCTTTCCATAGTGTTTCAGTGTTAAACTCTGATTCATCTGTAGTTTCGAGTGAAGATTCCCGTCGTCGTTCGCGTCGTTTGACGAAATTGAGTGCCTCATTGACAGCGATACGATACACCCATGTTTCAAAAGCTGCCTCCTGCCGAAAGGTGTGAATTGACTGATATACCTTTATAAAGGTTTCTTGCATCACGTCGTTAGCGTCCTCGTGGTTTTTCGTTATCTGCATTGCGAGGCGATGCACCATACGTTTATATTTCTCAACCAGTGGTGCAAGTGCTGTTTCATCCCCTTCACGAAGATGATCAATGAGTAATGCTTCAGTTCTTTCCACGTAAAATTTCTCTTTCGGTTTCTACTATTTAGACAACGCTATTTTAAAAACCGTTCAAATTTTCTTATGGTGAAGTTTGAAAATAATTACACACTTTCGGACCACGGTAGGTGCGGTTTCCCAACCGCACTGGTACAGACTGTATAATTAATTCAAAAATTTACTATAAAATACTATTATAGCACATATTGAGAAATTGTGTTGAAAAAAGTGTGTTAATATTTTGTCAATGGTTTAGTTGTCAGGTGATAGAAATTAATTGGGTTAAAAAAGATCATCTGAAGAATCCATAAAAAAAGACAGCGTATCAAGATACGCTGTCTTTTTTATCGAAATAGTCGGAAATTTACTCTTTTGCTTTCGTGGTAAAACTGATCTCAACGTCAGCTTCGTTGCCAGAAGCGTCTTCGACCGTTCCCACAACCATATATTCGGTTTCGTTACTGAGTTCTTGACCGGCATTACCGATAAGGGTAATTGTATCACCGTCTGTAGATGATGTCCATCCGACATCTGTATCGCCATCCATCAGTGCCAGTGACCCTGTGACGGATTCAGTAAACGTGACCGTAATCCCATCTTCAAACACTGTATCGGGATCGAGGTTTTCAGCACCGTTATCGGGATCACTGCTTGCAACTTCAGGTGCGGTTTCATCTGCTTCAGTGACAGTATAGTTCAGTGTTTGGCTGCCATCACCGTTTGTCCAGGTAACTTCGAGTGCCAAATCACCGACATCAAAAGGACCTGAGATGGTCCGTGATGAGCCAGCTCCAGAAACGGTGCCAGCACTTGCCATTACTTCACCTGGATTCTTGTCAAATGTGACTTTGATACTTCCGTTTGCTGCGACAGATCCACCGTCAGCGGGATCAGCACTGGCAAATGCAGCGATAACATCAGCAGTTCCATCACCATTATCATCGTCATCACCACCGCAACCAACAATGTAAACAGCAAGCAATGCTGTCATGACTATTGCCAAGGTTCTAAAAAATAGTTTCATGAGTAGGTAACTCCTTAATTAAGGTTTATCAGAATATAAGGTACCTGCAAATCAGGTACAAATTAGTAGTTCATATTTTGATGCGGTTTGCTTTGTCGCTCTAGTTTTTTAGCGATTTTAATGAAACCTGCCATCATATCTAATGTTAAGTCAAACAATTTCAGACTATTTCGTTTGCCTTCCCTCTTAGTTTTAGAGGAATGGAAATATATGCTTTGAGAATAAAACTTTCTGTGGAACTGATACCCTCTAATACCATTGGAAAGGCATCTTTTAGTCCCAAAAGTCAACGCCCAAACTCTATACCTTTAAGTTTAGCAAATAATGCAAAATCTGTAAAGGTAAAAAATTATAATTTTCACATATAATTATACAAAATATCTCCGTTTTTGTAAAGTGAAAATTCAATTTATATTTAAGTTGGATAAAAAATAACATATATTCAAACTTTTTTCAAGCAAAAACATGTTTTTATTTTCTTTTTTTATCGTATGTTGGAGATTTTGTTCCCATGAAGTTAAAATAATTGTGTTTGTTCTGCAGATGTACCTATAATATGTGATTTTAGTTTATCTGGTTCTTTTAATAAATTCTCTACGAAATCGAGTTGATTAGGTTGAAAAGGTATTGCCCCTTTTGCGATGAGTTGTCGTGTACCTGCCCTGTGCTCATTTTGCGAATTCCATTGACAAGCAAAAACCGGCCTATCTTGTCGTTCAGCGTAACGTGCTGTATGCATTGCCCCATTATCTATAGCTGTTTCAATCACAATGGTTGCCATAGAGATACCCGTGATGATCCTGTTTCGCATGACCAAATAAACTGGAGTCGGTTTTGTTGGGTACGGGTGTTCCGAAAAAATGCAACCTGTCTCACAAATCTGTTTTGCAAGTTCCTTATTCTGAGGTGGATAGGTATACGACAGGTCTGTCGCGATGACGCCAATAGTTGTTCCACCTACATACAATGTCCCGTAATGTGCGTTTGCGTCAATACCAGCTGCCAGTCCGCTTACTATCGTAAAACCTGCGTTCGCCAATTGCATTGAAAGATTGAGTGTCACCTCAATCGCTTCAGGTGTGGGTTTTGAACTGCCGACAATTGCTATGCACTTATCCGTCACCTCAGACAGTTTACCGATCTTACAGAGCAATATAGGTGCATCGGGCAACAATTTTAGGAGCGTTGGATACCTATTATCTTCCTTAAAGAGTATCTCGATTCCTTGGTCTGTAAGTTCGTCAAACTTTTGGCGATACTGATCTAACTGCTTACGTGCAGTCAGGATGCGCGTTGCTAAAATCGGATTAAATCTCGGCAATTGTGCTATTTCATAGATTTCTGCTTCAAAGATCCGTTCTACTGTTCCGAAATGTTTTAATAGGTTCTTGATTCTAACTGGTCCAATTCCCTCAACCGAATTAAGCACAAACAGGTATTCTTGATGTTTTCTTTCTTCTGAATTAGTGTAATTTGACATTTTTGGTTAATAGTTTTCTATAGCTTATGTTTCGCTTGGTATGCCTTACACCTGTTGCTCAAGCATACCGCTCTTAAAGTTACATTAAGTATATGTTAAGTGTATCATGTAAAGTAATTTATCTCAAGCAAAACTAAACGACGGGTGTGTAAGTATTTTGTCCCCTTTTTTCATAAGAGACGGCACTCGGAGAGTGCCTACTACTATTAAGAGTATAGGAAATTCCGAAATTGACACTTAATTGACACTTATAGTGACAATAACTTTACGCACTCCTGAACGACTTCACTGTGCAACTGTGGTTCACCTTGACATTAGAGAAAAAAGCATGTTATTCTTTATATATATAGATATGCACCGAACACTGTATTAAGGAGATGGCTGATATGACACCAGATATAGCGATTGCTTGGTTACTTTTCAACTTTTTTCTTATCGTTTTAACGCTGATTTGGGGTATCTTTCGGTACCGAAAAGGTACTTGGTACCGGAAGTTGGTCATGAGATTTCAAGCATATCTCCTTTGGGGTATCGGGGGTATTGCGCTGCTAAGCAGTATTTTTCCTTTTTCATACCTCTATACTGAACATCTCTGGTTTTATGAAAACGTTGAATACTCAGAAGTTTTTTGGAAAATCCGGCAAGTGAAGTGGGGACTGTTTGCTGGATTTTTTTTCATTGTCTTACTCTTCCTGAATTTAAACGGTATAATTGCAAAACGTCTCTGTCCTGAACCACGTGAATTTGCGCGTTGGACACGTGATCGAACTGTAGCATTTCATCGTGTATTCTTCTGTGGAACAGTACTTGTTGCCTTAATTCTGGCTGTTCCGATGATGTCGCTTGACGATGTATTTATACGTTATATAGAACGTCCCGTAGAACCGATAGAACCTTTTCTATTGGGTAAAGATCGGAATTTCTTTCTTTTCTCTTTTCCTATGCATCAATCTTTGAGTTTGTGGGTTAATATCCTGCTTTGGACAACCTGTATCTTTGTGGCTTTTCTCTATAATTATTATTATCGGCGTGATGCACGTTCTAAAGGGTATGTAAAAAGAAATATAGTATGGCATGGAACTGTTTTGTGGATAATGTTGCTGGCGGCGGGAATCTGGACTGGACAGGTCCATTTGTGGAGTAAGCTATACAAACCGTCATTATCAAGGCGATTGTCAGAGTATCATGGCTGGTTCTATGCTGACAGTATGCTTGCGGGTGCAACACAGATATATTTTGTCATTCTCCTTGCTATCGGAGTTGTTCTCATATTTAACTTATTCTGGAGAAGACGTATAATTTGGTATGCTTCAATTGCAATATTATTAGTAGGTCATGTAGGCTTACTTCATGTTTATCCTATGGTGATAAATTACTGGACAGTCAGGACAGCAGGGAATGCGATAAACGTAGAAAAAGACTTCTTAAAGAAACATATTCAGGACACACGGACAGCTTATGATTTAAATCTCATTAAGACAGAGAGTTATAAAAAAGGTCTTACCACACTTGATTCTATTGAGCGAAATGAAGAAGTCAAAGATAATATCCAATTTTGGGATCGACGTGCCTTACACAATATCCTACAAAATACAGAGATCAAACTTAATCATAATTTTCACCCTTATGCTGATGTTGATAGATACCGTTTAAGTAGACGATCTGGAAGCGGTACAGTTTCCAGTGAAGTTGTTTCTGAAAATCAGGAGTCACCAGAAAACAGTGCAAATTCAGTAGAAGAGTATAGACAGGTGCTTATCTCTGCTCGCGAGATTGATCTGGAGCGAAACTCTGTAGGTCCTCGAGAATGGGGAGAACTCAAACTTAAGTTTACACACGGTTACGGCGTATGTGTAGCACCTGTCAATGCAGTTACGGACGATGGGAAACCAGATCTGTGGGTTAAAGGTGTTCCTATCAAGCAGAAAAAGGAAATGGATTATGCGGAATTAGAGGTAGGTCAACCGAGGATCTATTTTGGCGAAATGACTAACGATTATGTGATCGTCAAGACAGAACAAAAGGAACACAATATTGAGGATGGGGAAGCCACATCTGACAAAAATACTGCTGCATCTGAAGTGGCAGATACCAAGAGACAACCGGAACACAATATTGAGGAAGCGGAAGGCACTTCTGACAATAGTAATTCCGCACCTGAAGTGGCAGATACCAATAAAGGTTACCATTATACAGGAGATGGCGGGGTTGAATTAGGTGGGTTGTTTAGGAAGTTTTGCTTTGCTGTGCGGTTCGCATCTGTCTTTATCTTGCGGAACTCAGACCTAAGGTCTGATAGTCGCGTCATGTTTTGGCGTAGAATAGGGACGCGGAAAAATGGAAAACTTGTAAAGGACCGTTTGTCACAAATCGCTCCTTTCCTTGATTACGACCCCGATCCTTACATTGTGATTTACGATGGACAACTGTGGTGGATCGTAGACTTCTATGTTACAAGCGATTGGTTTCCGAATGCACAACCTTATTCAGACGACACTGCACCAATTGAAGACGATAAATATGATCTGTACTACGTAGAACCTCGTTTCAAAAGGTTCAAAAAGTTCAATTACATTCGTAATGCTGGTGTTGCTGTAGTCAATGCCTATTCTGGAAAGGTTGCTTTCTATACGGACATTGAAAATGAAGCAATTACGGAAATCTACAGGAAAGCTTATCCGAAACTATTTAAGAACATAAAAGATATGCCAGAAGGTTTGAGATCTCATCGACGTTTTCCTGATTACTTAACAAAGATTCAAGCAAAAAAATACGGAGACTATCGCCTGAAAGATGCAGAACAGTTCTTTGACCAGAACCATCAATGGAAGATTTCAAAGGAGGCATATTATCCAGAAGAGGCAAAGCACGAGATGATGCCTTATTACGTCATGTTGAAGTTACCGGGTGAGAAAAAGGCTGAATTTGTTAATATGATTCCATTTACGCCGCCAGTGAAAGACAAATTCTTGAAAGGTTGGATGATTGCCCGTTGCGACCCTCCACATTATGGACAACGGATAGTCTATACGATTTCAGAACAGGATGTTAAAGGTCCAAAACACGTAGAAGCTGACATCAAAGCAAACAATGAATTGCAGAAACTCGTTCTTGATTTTGGTAAACACAACGATATTATAGGAGGGAATCTACATGTCATTCCAATTGAGGACGGTATCTTCTATATTAAACCTTTCTTCGTTCAACCGAAAGAGATTAAGGGGAAGAATGGTTCTGATGTTAATATTACTGAAGATCCTATACGGGATCCACCGACCTTGAAGCTTATCGTAGTAGCGGCAGAAGAAACACAGACTGCGGACGAGTCCTCCTTTGTACTGGCTGCGGATGAGTCCTTTGATCAAGCGTTGCGAAAGATATTTTTAGGACAACCTACTGCTACGACGACTAATGAAACAGACGACGAAGAGACATTGACATTGTCGGAACAATTTGAGGTACTATTGAAATCCGTGGAAGACTTTGGTAAAGCCCTAAAAGCGGCAGAAAACGGAAACGCACCAAAGAAACCCGCAAAAGCTGCTGCTGGGAACAATAAGAAGAATAAATAATACCATTGTTCATCGTTGCTGATAGTTTGCAGTGTCAAGTGTCAATTAGGCTAACGCAATAAGATACGTTCTTTCCACTTCTGGGTATCGAGCCATTTGACTGAATAATGTAACAGGTTTTCCATCAACTTCTTGTTTATTTCTACATCTCTCGGATTATCATTCTTCAAACTTGTGACAATGTACAATCCTTGTTGAAATGGAAGTGTAAGCAGGGCAGAGGCGTCCTGTGCTGTAGATTTCGCGAGTGAATTCCATTTACCGAGTGGGTCAACCCACATATCGTCAAGTTTGACTAAAGGAATCTCCTTTGTTTCAGGTGTGGTATTCAGCATATTCGGTTTATGAAAAACCCTACTCCTTCTGCCTTGTGTAGTTGGCAGAAGCTCATCGGTTTCGTCATATTCAATACCTGTTAGGGGTTCTGGAATCCAACCACCACCCCGTCTCTGTCTTACGTTTGTTTTCACATCCTGTCCTGATACGATAACAATGCCGCCTTGACTGACAAAGTTTTTGATCCTATGTTCTGCATCAATATTGAGACGATACCCAGCTTTATATATTTCTCCGTTTCCTATCCATAGGATGTCCATTTTAGCGAGTCTATCATTGCGTAAAGTATCAACAGGTTCATAGAGCATGTGATGTTCCTGAATGTGTTCAAACTGTTCAATCACTGGATACTCTTTATTTGTGCCGTTACTCGTAAATACCATAACTTTAAGGGGTAGCCGAATTTCACCATTTGTAACCAACTTAAGCAACGGTACTCGCAATCGTTTCTTAAATTTTTTAGGATACGCTAAATGTGATATAGCTTCTCTCTGTAGTTGGTTTTCCCTTATGTGTTCTACAAGTGCGTTCTGTGTAACAAGTCGTTTCGCATAAAATGGCATTATTCGCTTGCGGATTGGCACTCGGTGACGTAAGGTGTTGTCAAAATGGGTATATGCACTCTCTACTTCCCACCGTCTACTGTAGCTTGAATCAACTGACTTTATATCAAGTCTTTCTTCATTTACATTGGTGACATATCCGTGAACAAGGTTCATGCCGTGAATAGGTCTTCCATGAGCATCCTGTATAGCGATTTCTTCAGTTTCACTGCGGTCCATGAGTGCTTCAGTCAATGCGGATATACTGAACAATTCCTGTTGATGCTTTTCAGCACTTTCTATGATTCTGCACTTGTCTCGTGGAAAGATAATATCTGCATCTCTGAAAGATCGGAAATGGATTTGTATCTTTTTATAGTTTCTCGGAGTCCGCATTTCAGGTACTGTAACTCGTTCAAAAGGACCGACTCGGTGTTTTGCCACTGGGTTAAGGCGAATTCTCTTGACACTGAGGGGTTCAACACTCCACTTAAATTCCATGTTCCTTTCCCAATTAGGTGATCCATCATGGAGCATAATCTTTCCAACCTGTATTGAATATGCGGTATTGTTTTCTAAGACTAAGAAGTATCTGCCTTGTTTGTCTTCCACCATGCGGCATCGCAGCCCGCGGTCATCCCGTTTGTTGAAATTATTGATATTGTGTTTATATTCGTGATTGACTTGCCATTCGTCTTTGTAACCTTTGTTATCCTTATCTTTTACATTCATGAATGAGAGATGTTTTTGATTGTAATCTTTGAGAAGAGCCATATATTCTCCCGAACCATCCACGCTAAGTTTGACCCGTGTACCTACGAGTCGTTCAATTATAGAATCATAACTTTCTTCCACAAAGAAATCTTCAGATTGAGCTTGTAATTCTTTCATTGCCGTATCCATCTGGTCTTCTGCGCTTTGTCCTTTGAGATCTGCGGAAGCATCATCAATGGTTTGTAGGCGTTGTCGCAACGGATTTGCTGCCTGTTGGATTCCGCCCCATACCATATTAATTGCGTTTTTGACTGCGTCATTCAAAGCATTGAAGATGTTGCGTACCTTTCGGGCAAATCTTTGAGAAATGGGTGGATGGAGAAGACGTTCGAGTTCCCATGAACGTTCTCGTAATTCCCGTTCGTTCATGGTGTCAATATACCTTACGTAACCTCTAATTTTCTTCTGCAAGTCATCTCCTTGGAAAATATAACTTGGTGCTTGGCCGCGTTGTCGTGATTCTTCGGAAACAATTTCCCATCCATTATTACCTTTGCGCATTGTACCATGGTATCGAGGTCCCTCTTTCATATCAAACACGACATACTTGTTCATGATTGTCTTGAGTAGTCTGTCTTTCTTAAACAAATTGATGATATAAAGGATGCCCTGGAAAACGAACATGAGAAGGGCGGCAATAACAGGTAGTTTTATTTTATCCCAGAAACTTTTTGCGCCATCCTCTATAATGTCAGTGTTCTTTTCTTCTTGAGCTACAACCGTAAGGGATGCAAAGACTACTCCGATGATAATTATGATTAGAAGTACATGTTGTTTTATTACCATGATACAATCCTCCGATTAATATATGTTAAGCCCGTTATCCGCTGCGATTTTGCGGACATTTTTGTTCGCAAGCGGTATCTTCTCTTTCGGTAGATGCTCTATCAGTCCATACCCGTCAGGATAAAGTGCATCAAATCTCTTTAATGCAACTCCCAATGCCAACTCACCTTCACCTGGTACCTCTTCGTTAAGATGTAAGACTAATCCGTTTTCGACGCGTATGTCTTTAATATGTGCCATCGGTGCGACCTGTCCCATCACATCAAAGATGTGATTGAGTCTTGCTTCGCTTTCATAGACCTGTCGGAGTGTTTGGAAATGGTTAACAAAATCCATAACGATGCGGAGTCTATCAGAACCGACTTTTTCGACGACTTCTCTGCAAGTTTCAGGTGAATCCATAATGGAAATTGCATGTGTTTCCATGACGAGGGTCAATTCTTCGCGTTCAGCATTTTCGGCAATCGGTTTTAAAGTTTCAATTAACCTATCCATAGACTCAGGTAGATGGTTGTCCTTATGTGAAGTCCATGCGCCATCTGGGTTTAGACTACCCGGTCGGAATAGATAGAAAAATGCGTTGAGTTTTCGCGCGACTTGCATCCCAGAATTAACCGCTGCAATTGCTGCTTCTCGTACTGTAGATCGCGGATCAAATAAACACTCCTTATAGGTTATACCAAATTGTACCAGATCGAGATTAGCATTTTCAAGGAGAAATCTACATCTTGAACATTCTTCTGGTGAAACAAGCGGAATATTATCGCTTGAAAAGTGGAAACTTACGCCAGTAAACTGCAGTTCCTGAACTGCGGATATCTCTTCTTGATTGAGTTTTCTAAAATCACCACAGATACCAACAACCCCGAGTCTCATTATATTTAGTCCTTCCGATTTTGAGAGGTATGTAATTTATTTTGTTCGTTACAAAGTTTCTGACTTAATTTGTGTAGTAAAGCGCGCGCTTCTTTCTGGTCAACATTATCAAAACCTTCCGTGAACCAATCGCAAATTGATTTAAGCTTCTGGTATGCGATGTCATGCCGATTCTGTGCAATCAGTAGTTTGCTAAAACTGACAACTGTGCGTATTTCCCATGATTTTGCTTCTTGACGTTGTGCTATATCTATTGCTTTTTCAAAGCAAACTTCTGCTTCACGTTCATATAGTGAATGATTGTTCTTATTTTCTTGTTTACCTGTATCCATATCTACCTTTATGAGAAGACTATCAGCCTTTAGTAGAAGTTCTCCTTTTAGGCGATGGAGTTCAGCCTCATTTGCGCGTTCACCACTTTCAGCAACTGCCTCTAATGCGATATTAATAGTCTGAAGTCCGTCTTGGATTCTTCCTGTTTGCATATATGCTTGTGCTAAAATACCTAAATAAAAGGGGCGCAATACCCGTGA
The DNA here is from genome assembly GCA_022824835.1 of Candidatus Poribacteria bacterium. Classification (GTDB taxonomy): domain Bacteria; phylum Poribacteria; class WGA-4E; order WGA-4E; family WGA-3G; genus MSPOR6. The sequence continues at coordinate 28,014 of JAJDZB010000063.1, forward strand.
CCGATTAGATTCCCATCCGAGAATCCCCTCTCGGATGAGGGAAATTGCTTCTTCGTTTGTATCGTGCGATTCCTGTAGTAATGCCCACCCTTTCATGATCTTCCCAGTAGGTTCCCATACAGTGAATCCGTGTTCTTTGCATATTGCTATGAGTTCTGTAGCGTATTCGTTGACTTTTTCTCCATCTCCACGCTGTTGATACATCAGAGCACCAAAATGTAATGAGATTACTTTGCTAAACGGGTGTGGTCGTTCCTCACCCATCTGCTGTGACTCTTGGAATTTATCTATAGCTTGTTCTGGATACCCTAAACACCACATGAGGGGGGCGGCATAAGCGTGTAAAGTCATTCCAGGATCAGCAAGATAGTGAAAAAATGCATGGACTGGATGTTGGTGTGGGTCATATCGTGAAATGCCTGCTTCAATGTGTGTGCGTGCCATCTTTAGCTCCCCGAGATAGAAGAGTGTTGCTCCTAATGCGCGATGTGCTTCTACCTGTAATACTTCGTCATCTTGTTGTTCTGCCATTACTAAACACTGTTCCCCCAGTTCCCGTGCAGTTTGCAGTTTCGCTCTAACGAGATATGACAACCACAGTCCAAAGAGAATAGGAAATCGGAGTGGCATCCTTTCGCTGTTTGGCATTGTTTCCAGGAGTTCTTTTGCGCGTACATAAGTTTCTTCTACTTCACGTGCTGCATACCCCATCGTCGCTATCAAAGCTGGTCCCAAGGTTGTCTGTAGCACCAGTTCCCGTGCTGCCCGTGCTGGAGAATCTGGTAAAGTTTCTAACAACGTTAAACCTTGTGTAAGGTGTCGAATCCCTTCAACATTAGCAGACCGAACGACTGCACGTTGTCCAGCCTGTTGCCAATACTCAATACCGCGTTCGGGGAGTTCTCCCTCCGTATAGTGGTATGCAACCAATTCAGGTTGTGTCCGAACAACATCACCGAATGACCTACGTAACACTGTAGCAATCCGTCTATGGTAGGCAATACGTGTACTTTTTAAGAGTCCTTGATAAGCCGTTTCTTGGACTAACGGGTGTCTAAAAGTGTAAACGAGTTTGTTTTCATGGGTCATTCTTGACCTTAATATATCTGCTTCAATCAGGTAATTTAACTCATTTTCAAGCCATTGCAGATTGTTCATCTGATCTGTTAACGGGTGCGAAACTGTCGTTTTCTCAGCATGTGTCAGTATCTGATCTGTTGTCGGTTCTTCAGTTATGCTGACCATGACTTTATGCAGTAATTCTGCAGTCCATTCCCTACCGAGTGTTGCGCCAAGTTGTACTATTTCTTTCCGATCACCCAGCCGATCAAGTCGTGCTGTCAATGATGCTTGTAGGGTCGCTGGTATATCTGTCGTAACATCAATATCTTGCAGGTCAGATTCAATCACCATGCGTGTCAATTCTTCAACAAAAAGCGGTACACCTTCAGTTTTCTCAGCAATTTGTTTGGACACATCTGAAGGTATCGGGTGATCACCTGCGACTTCCGAGATCATCTGAAACACTTGTTCCCTACTCAGCCGTTTTAAGGAGATATCGGTTACCCATTCAAATGCTATCAGTGAATTAAGTTTTACTCTACTTGCGGCTTGTGTTTTATCTTGATTAACCTCAACCTCTCCTCGTAATGTGAGGATAGCAAGTATAGGATTTTTTTCCATGCGGGAGATTAACAGATGTAAGAAATCAATTGTAGACGGATCTGCCCAATGTAAATCTTCAGCGATTAGGAGAAGCGGTTTGCGTTGAGCAGTTTTTAAGAAGATTCTAACGAGTGTTTGTAAAATACGTCTTCGGAGTTGTACTGGTTTCAACGCAACGGGTTGATAATTTGCATCAATCTCTAATAATTCAGCCAAAATAGGGAGTTGATTTGCTCTAATATCGTTTTTGTTCAGGAACTCCTCCAGTTTTACGAGTCGTTTTTCACCCGTGTCCATCTCTCCAAACTTTAAGAGTTGCTGTTTTAGTAGTGTGAGGATTGGATATAAAGGACTGTTTTGTGAATCTGATGATCCGCGACATTCTAATATTTGCGCATCTGCTTCTGCACCGTTGTGACATGTAACAGTGTCGGCAATAACAGCAACGATTCGAGATTTCCCGATTCCTGCTTCCCCTTCAATCAAAACTACCTGTCCAGATGAATTTAGAGCACGTGTCCATCTGTCTTTAAGGGTTGAAACGTGTTGGTTTCTACCAATTATTGGCGTCATGCCATCGTGTGATGGTAGTTTTGTCTGTTCACGTCTGAACGCTGGCAGTGTGCTGTCAGGGTGCTCATCAAGTATCTGGTATATCGGAACAGGTTGAGAGATACCTTTCAGTGTTATTGTACCTAAGTCTTGATATGTGAAGAGTCCCTCAATTAATCGGAGCGTCGTATCACCAATCACGATACCGTTCGGTGGTGCGATTTGTTGCATTCGTGCAGCAATGTTGGGCGTTTTTCCCACGATATCTATTGCATCACCGTGATAACGTTCTAAAGTCGATAGTTGATCAGTTTTATTTTTAGGTGTCCCAATTTCCCACACAACAACCAAACCGGTATCAATACTGAGACGTACCTGTATCTGGATACCGAACATCTCTAACAATTGTGAATTCAGTGTTTCTAAACCATCGACGATTCCCAAACCTGCTTGAACAGCCCTACGTGTTGCGTCCTCATGCGCGATGGGATAACCGAAGTAGACAAGGATTCCATCTCCGAAATATTGTGCAATATGTCCATCGTATTCCAAAACAACAGCTGCGACAGATACTCGATATGCATCTAACACTTGTCTTAAATCTTCTGGATCTAATTGTTCTGTCAATGCTGTTGAGTCAATAACATCGCAAAATAGAACTGTCAGTTGACGCCTCTCTGCTTTGCTGACTGCTTTGCTGATCGGTGTTGCACTGATAGGTGTTTCCGTGTTATCAAGTTCACATCCGCAGTCCCCACAGAACTTCACAGATGGATTGAGAAACCCACAACTTGTGCAACGTTTTTGGGTTAGGCTTTGCATAATTTATACGGGTATATCTATAGCACATACTCCCTTTAACTGTTTAAAAATCTCCCCCAAATTGGTGCAGGTATTCAGCGAGTTCTTCATCTCCAGGTGCACGTTTTTTGGCTTCAAGCAAGAAATTGATGGCTTTATCTCTTAAACCAATTTTCATATAAAACGATCCGAGATTGCGATAGGGTGCATCATAAGTAGATTTATATTCTATAGACTTAAGGTACAACCATCGTGCATGTATCAAATGATCTTTTGTAGAACCGATAAGGATATTGAGCGTTGTGCCTGTATTGCCATAATGCGGGAATACAGTTCCCCCTTTTTCTTTTACATATTGTTGAATTGTTTTCGCTATCTCCGTTGAGTCAGTTAGCAAAACGATATAACCGGATTCGGTTTTCTCTATAGCGAGGTCAAGTTCAGCATACGCCTCTTTCACTGATGCACCTGTTAAGTCTTTCTTCCATGAGGGCCAATCTGGACCTGCGTATTTCAGTCCAAGATCGTAGTGTGAGGAACCGAGGTCGTTATATATCTCAGCATTTTCTGGACGTAAGTCTAATGCTTGCTCGTAAAGCGCAATTGCCTGCGTATAATTCTGTGCAATATATGCGTTTTCTGCATCAATCTTGATAGACCTAAACTCTTCGCTTTCAACATTTACTTCCTCAGGAGATTGTGAGTTCCTACCCCCCAAGTAATGTATAGTTCCAATAAGGACAATTGACACGCAAATAATAATAAGTATGAGCATGTACGTTTTCATTTTAATATCTCCAATGTTTTGGATGGTATTGATCATGCATTCTATCTATAGGATACGCTCTGTCCATCCATATTGTTGTTTGCCATTTATTTGGATGGGAATTGCTTCTATCTGTAAGTAACCTTAAAACACTTATCTATAACGATTGTTCCTATTAAAAGTGATAGAGATAGATTTTTCTTTCCCAGCTCTCTCAAAGTAGAGCCGTATTCTATACCTTCCTCTGATGCGTTGATCCACAATCTTAAATATTTCCAATGAATGAATAGTGATGTCGTTTATCCGATAGATGATGTCTCCCTTTTTTAAACTATCTGCTAAACCACTATCTTTTTCCACGTGTGAGATGAGGACTCCCTGTCGATTTGATTTCTTGAGGTAATTCCTATTAGGTTGTGTGAGGGTGAGTCCCCATCCATCAGGTATATAATTCCATTCCAATTCTTGTAATCTTATGAATGTATTCTCCTGATTTCCTCTCCGTATAAATTCAAATGGTATGTCCTGATTTAGCGGTAGCAATCGTCCAACAGCCTTGAATTCATTTTCATCTTTTATTTTTAAGCCTGCCATTGATTTTATGATGTCGCCGCGTTTTATACCTGCTTTGGCAATCGGACTATCTTTTTCAAGTTCTGCTACTAAAACGCCGCGGGAATAGATTGCGTTCTGTGCAACAGCTTTACCGAGAAGTTTTTCCGCCATTTCCTCAGTTACGGACTGTGTTTCTATGCCAAGATAAGGTGGTACAACGGTACCGTGTTCAATGATCTTTCTGATAACTCTTCTTGCTTTGTTTGTTGGAATAGCAAAACCGACCCCTTGTGAACCGCCACTTGTTGAACGTATAACAGTATTAATACCGATCAGTTGTCCAAATACATTTACTAATGCACCGCCACTGTTACCGGGGTTCACGGATGCATCTGTTTGTATAAGTGCTTCATAGAATCGGTTGTCAACAGTCATAGAACGTTGTGTAGCACTAACAATGCCGATTGTCACTGTGGGTTGTGCGGTGCCGATTGATAGTCCAAAAGGATTTCCTATTGCGAGTGCCCATTCACCGATAAGCAGGTCATCAGAATTGCCCCATTCGATTTTGGGTAAATCCTCTTTCGTATTAACCTTTAATAATGCAAGGTCGGATAGGAAATCGTATCCAAGTATTTCAGCCTTAAACTGTCGCCCATCAGCAATTGCAACAGTGATTTTTTCTGCCTGCTCAATGACATGATGGTTTGTGAGGATATGACCCTCTTTACTGATAATGACACCTGACCCGACTTCCCGTAAGGATCGTCTCTGGACTTGAGGGAGGTCACCCCACCACCATTCTTCAAAGGGTGTTAGCTGCGCCACACTGCGAATTGCACTAATATTCACAACTGCTGGACTTGCCCGTTCAACTGCGTTGACGATGGCAGTTCTCCGAGATTGTGTAACAGCACGTTGTAAGTCCTGTTCTGCCCTAATTTTATCGCTGGCATCTACAGTATTGATAGAGCCAAAGTAGCAAAAAATCACCATCAAGATTAGAACTGTTCTTTTACGGATCTTACAGAGATTTGAGGTCTGCTGTCCTATTTTAAGTAATCCGCTATATGATAAGACTTTCATTTGTATTTTGTATTATACCTTTTCTGAGGTTAAGAATTAAAGTTTGCTGTCTCAATTATAGCATTAATACATTGGGTGTGTAAAGTTTAAGTGTTACCCATTCTTCAGTTTTAAATTGACTAAATATCATAATTGGTATTATAGGATATAGTATAATCTATAAAATATATCTTAACTGAACGTATTTCAACATGTTATTCAAGAAATGGAGGGAAAATCAATGAGACTCGGTATTTTAGTTGTGTTTATCTTATGTGTAAGTTTCAGTTTAATGTTAGCGACATCCGACGCAGCGATTGATCCTGATGATGTAGTTGGTGTATGGTTGTTTGATGAGGGAAGCGGCGAAGTTGCTACTGACGCTTCAGAAAATGGATTAGACGGTATTGTACATGGCAATCCAAAATGGGTTGATGGTAAATTTGGCAAAGCCTTAGAATTGGATGGCAGTGCTGCCCATGTTGAAGTGCCAGAACACGAAAACCCTCGTGAAGCCATAACTGTGTCGCTTTGGGTAAAAAGTTTGACAGAGAATTGGAATCAGCACGGGTGGATGATAGAAAAACGTAACGCTTTTGTTCTGCATCCTAACACAGGCACGAAGAATGTCGCTTGGGCAATTTGCAATGGTGGGTGTTGGAACAAACCGCGGGCATGGAGCGATAATGCAATTGGTCCCGCAGATGTTACTGAGTGGCACATGTATACTGCTACCTGGGACAGTGCAACCGGTGAATGGTTCATCTACATTGATGCTAAAGAAGAGAGTGCAATGAATCTTGATAAAACTCCCCTTGATGCAGATGCGGGTGCTGTTTTTATTGGTAGGGATTCATGCTGTGCTGGGAGATTCGGGAACGCAGTTATAGATGAAGTCGCTATATTTAGTGTGGCATTAGACCAGTCAGAGATTGAAACCCTAATGACGAAAGGACTTGGCAATACAGTTGCTGATGTAGAAGCTAAGGATAAGATGACTACAAAATGGGGTGACATTAAAACTAATTATTAAGTCGAATATCCTTCAATCCAATAACAAGAAAAAGCACATTCTATCTGTATAATACAGACGAGTGTGCTTTTTTATGTCGCTCTACAATCAGGTTATTTATTTTTCAATTTCAGTGATATGCGGTATCCTTCTAAGCCAGGATCTGTGTCTACAATTTTTTGAACTTCATCTAAAGAACGCCGTTTGGCTGGGATATTTTTAATGTTCGCACATCGTAGTGCTATCCTTGCGCCGATTGAACTTGCTCGTCGCAGGTTGTCTAATTCTACCTTTTCAAGAGTATCATAAGCGGTATGTCCAAATCCGCGTCCTGATGGGGCTGATGTAGGGTCCCCCATGTGGCTTGTCGGCACTCCCTTTAGGAAAAAGGGGAAGTGGTCGGAATAGGAATGCACTTTCTGTCCTATAGGCATATCATCATGTATATGCAATTGAAAAATCTCAAACACTTGCTGTAATTTTTCCCAATGATGCAGGACGATGCCTTTTCTACTTGTTCCACCTGCAGCATCCATATTCAGCAAGAATCTGATGTTATCTAACTCGTCATCATGTGCGTCTGTATATCGAGATGCTCCCGTGAGACCGATTTCTTCTGTCCCAAAAGCGATGAATCTGATAGTTCGTTTAAGTGAATCGGCAGCATACGTAGCTAAAACTCGTGCAGCTTCTATAACAGAAACCATGCCTGATGCTGGGTCGTGAGCCCCTTGTGCTATGTCGTGTCCATCATAATGGCATCCTAATATGATCATCTCCTCTGGTATTTCTTTTCCTGGGAGGTCAGCGACAACATTCCAAGATGTGCGTGGTTCGTTGATGTCAGTCGTTTGTAGTCTCATTTTAACTTTTTTGTATCGCCTAATACATCGCGTTAGAAAATCTCCATCTTCCTTACAAACGGAGATACCTGGAATTGGTGCAGGACTATCATTCTGAAGACTCCCCGTTTCGGGTCCGACACCTGGATGCTCACTGACAAAAATGAATGCACTTGCTCCACAGAGAACTGCCCGATCATACTTTTCCTTTCGGTGCACCCATCGTCCAAGATTTCTTGGAGATGAACTCTTCGCCATCACAATTTTTGTCTTTGCAGTGTCCTCAAGTTTACTGTATTCGTTTGGACTTCCATGTCCAACGGAAACAAGCTCAGCAGTAATATCATTTGAAGGACAGTAGGGTAGCGAAATGCAGGGTAAAGTTCTTTCTATAGGTTCGGTGATGGTCAAGGTTGCTTGACCGCGTGTCCATCCGGCATACGGATATTCCTCTAATCTAACGTTCTTAAGTCCGTATCGTGTGAATGTTTCCGAAATAAAGGTTGCTGCCTTGTACTCTTCAGGAGTTCCTGCAAAACGGGAACCGAAGTCATCGCATAGCACCGTGAGGTTTTCCATAGATTCACGACTTGTATAAATATTGCCGACCATTTGCTGGTCTAAATGTAGGTATGGATTTTTGTTGTTCATAGTCTCCTTTTGTCAAGAGAAAGTTGACGAACTATGTTTACGTTTTAGATACTGTTGAGTCTGGCTGAATGTTATTAGCGTTGGATAGATTTGCCAGTAATTCCAGACCAAAATCATCATCAGAAGCGGTGTCAGGTTCTGGAAGTGGAGCGAGAGTTTTCATACGCGCATCCGCGATTTTCTTTAGCTGCCAAGGATTTAAAATCTGAATTCTTCCTCTCCGTTTCTTAATTACATTGTGCTGTTCGAACGTTTTTAATAGTGATTCTATTGTCTCGGTTGAACTACCGATTAATCTTGAGATACGTTTTTTTGATAGACGCGGAACTAATACATCGCCATTCCTTTTGGGTGTATCAGCAAGATTATGTAAGAATAGAGCTAAACGAGATGACTCACATCTAAAGGCTATATTCGTAAGACGGTTAAACTGTAGGATGTCTGGTGTTTTATTTTTTATTAATATGTTTGATGCCAGTTTATATGAATGGGGTTTCCAGTTTTCACTGTTTTTACTGGCATAAGAAAAAGTGCTGTGAACTCTATTGAGTACATTAGGCATTTTGGCACGTTTTAAGCCCAGTAGAGGTAACCCCAAATGCGGTTTTCGTTTCAGGAAGAAAGAGAAGTCGCGAATCGTCACAACACCGAGACATACGTCTGATAGAGTCTCTGCGTATGTCAGGACATTTTCATCCAAAACGTCATCATCATTTTGAACAACACCAAACAATTCCCCTTGTTCCAATACCTCTTTTGTATTCTGTTTTTCGTCTGGGTCAGTATTCTTGGGGGTTTCTAATTCAGGTTCTGATGCGTTATCGGCAATCTTCACACGTCCCTCTTTAATCAGATAAACACCTGCTGTTGAGATGTGTTCTCGGTGTGTTAGGTTCTTGAATGTCGTTATTTGTGCTAATGTGCAAATGTCTTGTTCGTCAAGGTCTCTAAAAATATTAATGTGTTTTATACACCAGAAGCATTCTTTAGAAAGATTTTTCATACTAATTCTTAGATAGTACTAAGTAGGATAACCAATTTTAGTATCCTACCAAAATCCTATAAAACAGTCAAGTCAAAATCGTATGTAATATTAAATTGACTGTTTTGGATAATTTGTGTATACTTATTTTGGTTAACTGTTGTATTTCGTATATCTCAAGTTAAAATGAAAGGAGTTGTAAATGTTCCGTTTTATACTTACTGAGAAAATTCTTTTAGGCAGTATAATCTTCCTAATATTTATCTGTATTGGTTGTGTAATTTGGTATCAATACAATACCAAAACTTATACACAAGAGTTAACCGAGTCCTTTGAACTTCAAGACCAAACCGGGAACTCAAAACAGCAAACGGTGGATGAATCTGCGGAAGACAATGCCACAAGCTCAGAAGGATCCTTAACCGTAAAAACCGATGATATATCTGATAAGTCTTCCACTGATGAAACATGGCAGGAGGAAGATGATTCAGATCAAACAATTACCGTAGCTGGCAGAGTCATACGCCTTTCAGATATACCTGATGTTCCTAAGGTTTCGCCTCACGGGTTTGGACCATTTCCAGAAGTACCTAAGGATTATAAAGGAATGGTTGTTTGGAGAAATATAGATTACTACGATCTCCCTCATTCAGAACAGAGAAATTTTGAACTTCTTGATCGGGTGTTCATCAAACTCTGGTCTGAGGGTAAAAGAAATTTCACAGGTGGCAAATTTGGGAATAATGGCAAAGTTTATCCAAATTTCTCTGACACAGTTTATATTACCGTGAAAAACCTTGAATACCCAAATGGGGTTGTTGTGCCGCGTATAACCCGACAATTAGGAATTGCTCCCTTTGGTGTTGACCTATTAAATCCACCTCCCCACATAAAGGTTTTAGACTATGAATCTTCAGGTATTGATCCATTTCAATACCTTGACTTGCCATAATATAGGAGAAAACATATCCGAGTGCGATGAGACAGGTTTTCTACTGCCCAATGTCCGCGTCAGAGTTCCAATACCTCTTTTGTTTGCTGTTTTTCGTATGGGTCAGTATTCTTGGGTGTTTCTGATTCAGGTTCTGATGCGTTATCGGCAATCTTCACACGTCCCGCTTTAATCAGATATACCCCTTCTGTGCAGATACGTTCCCTATGTTTTAGTTGTTTGAATGTAGTGATTTGTTCTAATGCACGTGCATCTATTTCTGATAGGTCTCTAAAGATATTGATGTGCTTTACGCATCAGAAGTGTTCTGAAAGATAGTATTTCATATTACGATAGACAGCGCTTCGGTTGTATATAAAACATGTAAGTAGTTCATGTTGAATTTGACAATTTCTTAGGATATTTGAATAAAAAGCGAATCTGGGATATCTGTTTGGATCTCCTCAAACGAGAGAGTGAATCCTGTGCTAAGATAACCACCTTCCGCGTTTTCATATTGTCTGCGTTTCATATACACATCTTCGTTTTCCAAGAGTATTGATTGAAGTTGTTTAAAATTTATGAAAACACATAATGACGAAGGCCAGATAGCATAGGCAAGATAATCACAAATCAATTCAGTATCCCATCCCCATCCCACTTTCTGAATTCGTTTGTCTTCCCATCTCTCTATAAATACATCACTATAGGGTTTATATCGGATTTTTCTTCAATGATGAAACTTCTACCATCGCTAAAATAGATACGCTTATCAAATCCCTTAATTTGTAAGTCTGCGTCATAATGGAATTTAATTTTGTTACGAGAAAAAGGATAATTATTAGGAAATGAAAGTGTGTCTAGTTCAGAGTTAAACTCAATAAACTCTAATTCACTACCCTTCCTGTCTGCAAAATCACTATAGAAATCAATCCAAATTGGATTTAAGGATTCCTTTTCACTTTCAAAGCGTCGGTAGTCAAACGAATCTTCCTTCACAAATCTCTTCATATTTTTCTGCTCCTGTGATATCTTTTCTCCTAAACCTACAAGTTACGTGAAACCTCTTTATTGAAAAAGAAAGGATCATGCCAATAACATCCAACACATGTTCCCTTATATTCACCATTACCAAGAACTTGACTAACTTGATATCCCAAACGTTTAGCATCAAAACGCTTTCCTGAACTTCGACATTCCACACAATGCTGTCGTTTTGCATAGTTGGCAGGTTTAGATAAAGGCTGAAAGTCGTTGGTTGTTAAACGACTAACGTCACTCAGTCTCGGGTCGTCTAATCGTCCATCTTTATGATCACATTCGGGTTTGCTTGTGCCAAGAATAACACAGTCTTTAGCAGTAATTTCTTTTCGAATGCGATCTGGAATTGGTTTTTGAGTTACAGGTACTTTCTTATACCCATGTAATTCTACATGAGTAATTTTGTTGCCTTTACCTCTCTTGTGTCTAAGGACATTGTAATGTTTGGCTAATGTTCCATCATTACGTGCCCAATCGCCACCGTTTCCAAATGCTAATTTTTGGTATTTTCCTTGAAATTCCTTAACTGGAACTTCACGACTGAAGCCAAATTTGTCAGGTTTTGCTAATTCAACAAATAAGGCATTCTTACTTCCCGTTTTGAATTTAGGTGGTTGCTGTTCTTGACTATCATGCTCTATAGGCATATTCTAACCTTTCTTTTGATATATTGACATAATTTTCATCTAAATCACAACCGGCAAAGTTTCGTAGATTTCTCAATGCTGCAACGCCAGTAGTGCCAGCTCCGAGGAATGGATCTACAATAAGGTCGCCTTTGTTACTATGTTTACGGACTAATTCCTCAAATAGTGGTAGTGGCTTTTGTGTAGGATGTTCTCTTTTTCCTTTGTGTCGTGGGATAGGGTACTCATAGATACCAGAGTCATACTCGCTATTGAAAGTAGGTTTACCAACTTTGACTCCCACAACAGCCATTTCTCTACTGTTAGAGAGATAGGTTGCCCGCATATTCAATGGCACAGGATTGGTTTTCTGCCATATTATCTGACGGATCATTTTGAAACCGGCTGATTCCATTGAAGCCTTCACTTTACCTATTTTCCAAAGGTCGTACCATACAATAGCAGTACCGCCACGCCGTAAGGATTTGTAAAACAGTTTTGTCATATCGTCCAGATTTATCTCGACATGATCCCAGGGACCGAAATCCATGCTAACTGCAAATCGCTTTACACCGTTCACGACATCTGAAAATCCAGTTTTTTTACTAATACAGTAGGGTGGGTCTGTTAAGATGAGATCCACTGAACCAGCAGGTAACGCATCCATAAAATCTTGATAATCAGCCACTTCAACGGTGAAATCAGTGAACATGATAGTTGTACCTCTTAGTTTGTAATTCAGCGTAGAATTGTATGTTTAAAGAGTGTTGTTATTATCTTAACACCCGCTTTTATGCTACCTATGAATGTCCCACTTATTTTTGATGTGCCGATACGTTTACGATATGTGACCGGTACTTCTTTGACGTTCATTCCTGCTTTTGCCGCTTTGAGTTGCATCTCAATTGTCCATCCAAAGTTCTTATCCTGCATTTCCAGTGCTAATAGTTTCGTGTATAGGATAGCGCGAAACGGACCTAAATCTGTATATTTTACACCGAGCAGGAACCGCATGAGAAGGGTTGCAAGTCTGTTTCCAAATTTTGCCTGTGGTAGCAATGCTCCTTTTTCAGTGGGGATACGTGCACCGATGACAAGTTCTGCAAGTCCATCTTGTATTGGCTTCACAAGTGAAGACATCTCTTTCGGATCATCACTATAATCTCCATCCAAAAACACAACGATGTCTGCTTGATTAACGTTTGCGATTCCTGTGAGACATGCGCGCCCATATCCCTTTCTCGGTTCTGTTACAACTTTTGCACCATGTTTTCGTGCAATGTCCGCTGTTCGGTCAGTACACCCGTTGTCTACAACGATGATTTCTTTCACTAACTTCTTTGGAATATCGTTGATGACGTTAGCAATCGCACCCTCTTCGTTCAAAACAGGTATGATAACCGAAACATTCACGACTGTCTCCAGTGTGTCGTGTCAATAGCATTGATGAATTGAAATGTATTTGTAGTATCCGATCTACACATTTACATTTTGACAGCTGGTTCCTGTACTGTTTCTAAGAGTTGTTCTATAACAGCGTCGGTATCAATACCTTCAGCTTCAGCGTGGAAGTTTGTCAAAATTCGGTGTCTTAATACTGCAGGTGCGACTGTTTTGACGTCTTCACAGGATGCGTTGTATCGTCCTTTAAGAATTGCTCTTGCTTTCGCGCCTAATATTAGGTATTGTCCTGCTCTTGGTCCTGCTCCCCATCTGACCCACTGTTGGACGAACTCTGGTGCATCTTTCTCTTTTGGTCGTGTTGCTCGTGCAAGTTTTACTGCATATTGTACCACGTTATCTGCCGCAGGAACTCTGCGGACTATTTGATGCAGGGATACAATCGCTTCACCGGAGAGAGCAGTTTCCAATTCAGGTTCATCAGCACCTGTTGTTGCTGCGATGATGTCAACTTCCTCGTCTTCTGATGGGTAATCAATAACGATTTTGAACATGAATCTATCAAGCTGTGCTTCTGGTAATGGATATGTCCCTTCCTGTTCAATAGGGTTCTGCGTTGCGAGTACAAAGAAGGGTTCCGTCAGATTATATTCTGTTCCACCAGCGGTGACATGATGCTCTTGCATCGCCTCAAGGAGGGCAGCCTGTGTTTTCGGTGGTGTACGGTTAATTTCATCAGCGAGTAGAATATTTGCAAAGATCGGTCCCTGAATAAACCGAAGCGTCCGCTGACCTGTCGTCCTGTCCTCCTCAAGTACATCCGTCCCGATAATATCAGCAGGCATTAAATCTGGTGTGAACTGAATTCTTTTGAATTTGAGATTGAGGATATCTGAGAGCGTTTTAATCATCAAGGTTTTCGCTAATCCTGGTACACCTTCTACTAAACAGTGTCCACCTGCGAAGAGTGCCATCAACATCTGATTGATAACCTCTTCTTGCCCGATAATAACTTTTTTGAGTTGCGTCACGATTAAATCTTGACTTTCCATCAACTCTTCAATAGCTTTGACTTCTTCTGTTGCTGCCATCTACTAACTCCTTTTTTATGACTGCACATGATGTGTGCCTATTCAGAATTCTGGGTTAATATAATTCGTTTCGTACTTCGACTGGAAGCGAGTCTGACAATATCTGTGAGTTGTGTGACGTGTTCCGCCTTTACCGATGGTGCATGGAAACGTATCGTCTGTTTCATTTCTGCTTTTCGTCTTGACTTATTAAAGTTCAATTCGATTTCAGCGACACCTGTCTTCTGTTTCTTAGACTCTGGCACTGCATCTATTTTAAAGGGTGCTTCCACATCAACAGTGATATTGTCTTCTAATGTGAGAGATTTTCCAATTAGAATGGGATGTTCACGTTCCTCCTCCGACAGGAGTATTGCATAAGGGTGTTTGACTACAGGTAATTCCAGAATATATTTCCCGCCAATTTCGTAGACATATTCCTGGCATAACCAAGTGAGTTCAACTTTCAGATCTTTATTGAGTTGTTCAATTTCTGAGATTTTCAGATCATCAACTATTGCGCGTTCATCCAATTCCAATGCTTCCCGTAGCAGTTGAACGCGTTCATCCCGATTACTTGCATGTAGGATACGCGCACGTAATCTGGCATTGAAATCACCAGAGACCCACAGTTCTTGTGTCACTTCTACACTCAGATCCTTTTTGACTCTGACATGCGTAGATGTGCTTTTTCTGTTTGTATCTGCTGGGAGTGCCGGACTTTTTTGAAATACAAAAAGCCGTTCTTTTACTTTCTCGCCATCAAGTTTTTCAATGTCCGATAAATGCGTTTCGGTGGTATTTGACTTCGGTGCATCTGTGTTGATAATCACTGTCCAACGATTTTGGTCGCCTACAGGAAAGTCCCCGAAAGGCGTTGTTCGAGCGGTGGGATCAAGCCAAATAAGGTCTTTATCTTTTCCACCATCTACAGCGAGTATCATGTGATTGAAGTATGAGAGCGAAGGCACCTCCTGTATGACTCTGCTTTCTTTACCTGCTGAAATCAGTACTGGATAAGAATCAATACCCGCGATGCGAAGCATCGTAGAGAGTAAAGTTGATTTACCCTTACAATCTCCCCACTCTTTCTTTAAAACTTCAGCAGCGGGATAAGGTTTAATCGCCCATATTCCTTTTTCATCTCCAGCATATTGTATTTTTGTTGCCACAAATTCATATAGTCTTTTGATTTTTTCATTGCGCGTTAATGCGCCTTTTAGCAACGCTTCCGTTTTCTGTTCAATCTCCTCAGTGCTTCTGTCTTGCTCACGAATTAGTGTTGCGTACCAAGTGAGTAATCTATTCCATGAATCGATGGTAGACAAACTAATACTATATGCAATATCTGAAACCGCCGGCATCAAAGGTTCTCGTCGTAAAGCGGGGACATCAGTTGCTTCAAAAGTATATGTGCGCGTGTAATTATTCTCAGTAACTGTTGGTGTCATAGTCGGTCCATCAACTTTAAAAAGAAGATTGAGTTTTTTCGGTAAATGTGTAGCAAGTCGGTAGTATTGAACGGGGTTATCTATCTGAAAATGTACAATTCTCCAAAATTCACCCTTCATAACACTGGGAGGATTCTTGGCGGAATAGGCGTAGTCAATGATACAACCATCCGCCATTTTTGGTAACTCAAAATACATGAGCCGCGTGGAAACGCTCAAACCTGCTTCAGCTGCCGATGCGGGCGTAATACCACGGACGATCTTTTCCTGATCCAATTCAACTTGAGAACCATCTGGCAGTAACGTTCTTGCATGGTGTATGGTAACATCATCTGCCCCCAATGTATACGGTATCTTTATTTCACCGAGATGGAACCCATCTTTATTGAAGATTTTTACCACCCGTCGTGTTGAATAAACGTGACTGCTATTCTCGTCAACATCATACGCCTCTGATTCCCATAGCACAATAGCACCATCATCTAAATGTGATGGTTCATTTGGTGCGTTTGCGATCCTTGCTTGAATTGCTTGTTCGTCTTTATCACTAATAAAGTTATACGGAAGCGATGATTTTCCTTTCATTCCGGTCTGTTCGTTTTCTTCACTATGTTCCTCACCTTCTTCATGCACAGGTGCCAGTTTATCTGGGTGGGGTGGATCGGCTTGTTCGTCACCTACATTCTGTACCGTATTTTCTTCTGGTGGCGGTAGTGGCGTCAGTCGTCTGCCTAAAAAGGCTTTATCCGCCAATGCCCCTTCACCGCTCGTTTCCAGATCCTTTCGAACTGCCCTCCCATCACCGTTATCATCCAAATGTGGATGTTCTGCCTGAATTACACCCTCTTGTTCGTACCATTCGTCTGTACGTTTTTGCATCCAGAGAAATGCTTCAAAAATTGATATAGCACCGTCACTGTTAGCATCTGCAGCGGACTCAGAGAAAGCATCAACGAATAGGTCTCCGAAACTGACTTGAGAGGAATATCCCTCTCTTGCAGAACTGGACGTAAGGATAATTCGTCCACTCTTGCTAATGTCTTTAACAACTCTTGCACTGTATTGGAATCCAAAAATGAGTAGTTGCTGTTCGGCATTGATTTTGTTGATACTGTCAGTGTATTCCTGCTGTGAGATGTCGCGACCGAGCAAATTAAATTTCACACCGTCCGTTGCACGTGAAGCGTGTCCAATCATGAAAAGGATGAATCTATCTGTCGGTTTGACCTTATCAGCGAGTTGTGTGAAAACATCTAAGATGGGTTGCCGTTTCGCTTCTCCTGTTACCAGTCCTGGTAGATTTCCTTGGTCTTCAAAAAGGAATGTTATCTGTTCAGGTGAATAACCGTATTGTTGGGTGAGCAATTGATGGAATCTTGAGGTTGCACTCCAAAACTTGTCATAGTATGATTTTTCACCACCAACACCTCCAATAATAAGTACATAATCAGTGGCATAAGCTATTGTGGTAATCATTAAGAAAATAGTAAGTATTATTAAAGTAAACCTTCGCATCATTTTTCTCCTACTACAGCAAATTATGTTTGCTGGCATTAAATTTCATTTGCCAAAATAGATAACTGGTCCTTATCTTCAGTTATTTTAAAGTCACCACTTGTACCGCCAGTTTTCTTAATTAGTTTTATTTCTGAAATGCACATTTCTCTGTCAACTGCTTTACACATATCATATACAGTCAGAGCTGTTACCGATACAGCAGTAAGTGCTTCCATCTCCACACCTGTGCGTCCAACAGTTTGCACTTCTGCTTCAATCTCTATTTTCTGTTCAACAATCGTCACATCTACTCGGATCGAGGTAAGATTTAGCGGATGGCACAAAGGTATGAGATCACTTGTGCGTTTTGCTGCCATATATCCAGCAAGTCTGGCAACTTCCAAAACATTACCTTTTTTCATCTGTTGTTCCGAAATGAGTCTGAGTGTTTCTGGTTGAGCCGTTACATGTCCTCTTGCAATAGCTGTGCGCAAAGACTGAGGTTTTCCTCCGACATCAACCATCTGTGTGTTTCCTTCAGTGTCAATGTGTGTGAGTTTGTTCATCTTTCAATTTTCTGCTTGCTGATATAACGGGTTCTTCTTAATTTCCTTCATTTCCATCATGATTTCTTCGTAGGTTTGTCGGAATCGTTGGAGATAGTTTCCTTTCCCGTGATACGCCTCAACATCAGTCGGATTAGGTTGAATAAGTTCACCGCGTTTTAGGATAGCAGCACTAAACGACTCAACGTCAAACTGTTCATCTGTATGATCACAATACGCTTTTACACCTGCGACAGCAGCACCGAGTGCAGCACCTCCTTTTTGGACAGATACGACAGGTCTATTCCAAATTCCTGCAACGCGCCGCATAATTTGCGGACTTCCTGTTGCCCCTCCTGTAACATATAGCGGGTCTTGTGAAGGTTTTGTAAATACATCGGAATAGACATAAACTGCAGCAAGACTTGTCTCAATTATACCGGTATAATCCTTCGCTAAATTTGGCGTTCCTGATTCTGCTAAGCGGACAAAGTCAAAGGCATCAGAAACCGGAAAGGATTCAGCCTTCGGTTGCCAGAATGTCATGTATTGTCCCGGTGAAACATTTTGTAATGCTTTCTCTGCTGGTTCGTATTCTTCTTTGGTTAATCCGTAGTTACTTCTGACAGTATCCCAGACCATAGCACCGTTGGTACGGCATCCAAACATAAATGGACGTCCGATTCCATCGTACATAGCATTTGCGTAACCTTCTGGGTCAAGTGTATTGCCATCTGTAGATACCATATTGACGAAACTTGTACCGAGACTGAGTAGGTCTCCAGCAACTGGCACTTTCGCCTGCGGATTGTCACCTGATCCAGCAATGATTGTGCAATCATCTGAAAATCCGTATTTTTCCACGAAATACTGTGCAATGTTTCCTACAACGGTATCCGGTGGTGCAAGTTCTGGTAGTTTTCGCTGTAATTCCTCTGGACCGCCTTGTATTCCAGCAGCAGTGGCAGCAATCAACGTGCTGTCCCATTCCTTTTTCCGATAGTTCATGAGTGACATGCCGCACGCATTTCCCGTGTCAATCGGAACTAATGGATTTGCTGTTAGGACTGCTGGTATAAAACTACTGATAAGTTGTATTTTTTCAGTTGCTGCATACGCGTTAGGAGATTGTTCAGCGACCCGTCGGATAACTGCACCCGTAAAGCGCAGGGGTGCATCCGACCCGGACAGTTCAATCATGTCTGTTTTTCCACCAACTGCTTCTCGCACATGAACAGTCTGTGTTAAGGTATTCGCTGTCATCCAGATTGGTGCAGTGAAATAGGAGAAGACACCGGCTAATAGCGTTTTTAATTCTAATGTGCTACTTTCTGCCCTAAGCAGGTTAGAGAAAATAATCGAGAGATTCTTGTTCAGATACACATGGCCATGTTGCTGTCCTGATGTATTAATAGCAACTATGTTCTCTAACGCAACGTCTGCCTTTCTCATATCAGCAAACATTGCATCAAGCGATGCCAAATACATCAAGGGGGGTTGTTCAGCTTCACCTTCAGCCGTTGAATGACGGGGTGGTAAGATATAGTCTTCTCCGATACCGAATCCGTTCGTGCGTTCATCTGCTCGGTAATCAATTGTGTGTTCAAAGCATTTTTCTGCCGTATCAATATCTATGACGATTGCAGACAAACTTTGTGTGCTTGAGTCTAAGCCGAGGGAAAGACGGTGGTTGTTGATTTTAGTCACTGAAACAATTTCCTTATGAAAACCTTCCTAATACACTTAGGATCCATTCACGCTTATATCTAAATCCCTAACAAACGATTCTAAACTTTCTGCCTTTAATGCTACATCATGTAACTGTTTAAGGATATTGACGTCGTTTATTTTTTCCAATGCAGGTTGTAGTAAACGAACTGTGATAGCATCAAACTTAGAATCAAGGACATGAAAGAGAAAGTCAAGCGCAGTTTGGCGCACACCGTGTTGTAGTCCGCGTTCGTAATGATCTTTTCCTGTTGTTTCTAAAAGGTGTTGATAAACTGATGATTCTTGCACGATTCCTCCTTGTAAAAAACCAGCAATTGCTTGGTGAGAGTGAATTAAACCGCTCATAACCCACTGCGATACGAGCAGATTACTCCGAATATCTATGGGTAGTGAGAGTGCTTTTGTTCTTTCGTTACATTGAATCGCCCATTGGAGTCCCTCCATGCCAGCTGGCGGCTGCATCAACGGCGCAAACGGCATGAGCCCAGTATTCTTTGTTTCAAACACAGATTCCCCATCAAGTTCAATGAGACGAATTACTTTATACTCAACAATGAACCGGTAATCGGTTATGTATTGCCTGTAACCACCTGAATCATTTTGTCCTGCATTAGGACGGAGATAGATAACATGAGAAAGGATAGGCAAACCGTATCTTTCATAACATCTACCGAGATAACCTACATTGCGGCGCGCCATTTCAGGATTAGTGCTATCGCCTACTTGAAACTCAATATGTACCATAACCAATTCATCGTTGATTTTTACCTTTATGAGATTGTCTGTATGGCGGACTTCAACGGTCGTGAATTCGCCTTCCACAAATTCTATGAACTGAAAATCAGTACGTTCTAAGATTGCCCGTAAGATGTCTTCAGGAAATTTCTGCAAGGCATCTTTGGTTACAACATCGTATCTGTCGTGTGGCAGTGAGGCGGAGTCCGGATCCGGCTGCTCTCTTATGTAGACCATAGTAACATTGTACTCTATTCTACCGATGAATATCAACCTTCTTTACAGTTTACCCATGCAACGGTTCAATTCCCAGGATATGCCCGGTTCTCCATTTCAGCGATGAACTTCTCTGATGCGATTGCTGCTGCTGCACCTGCACCTGCAGCTGTAATCGCTTGACGGAAAACATGGTCATGCACATCACCCGCTGCGAAGACACCATCAATGTTGGTCCGTTGCATATCGTCAACAATGATATATCCTTGATCATCCATGTCAATCACATCGGTAAAGAGTTCCGTATTCGGAATATGTCCTATAAAGATAAACACACCGTCAATTGGGAATAGTTCAGTGTTACCGGTCTTAACATTTTTGAGTTTTGCACCTGTTACCTTATCCGCATCTCCAGAGATTTCTTCAACGATTGTATCCCATATAAACTTGATTTTATCGTTTTTGAAAGCGCGTTCCTGCATTATCTGACTTGCTCGGAGTTGGTCTCGTCGGTGAACGATGTATACCTCAGACGCATATTTCGTTAGGAAGATTCCCTCTTCAAGCGCGGCATCACCACCACCAACGACGATAAGCCGTTGGTCTTGAAAGAAAAAACCATCACAGGTAGCACAGTAAGAGACTCCGCGTCCACCATAACCCTCTTCACCCGGTATATTGAGTGTTCGCGGTGAAGCACCTGTGCAGATTATCACAGATTTGGCGTGATATGCCTTACCATAAGTTTTCACGACGAAGGGATGTGCTGCAAAATCAACTTCAGTTACTGTGTCAAATTTTACCTCAGTGCCAAATTTTTCGGCTTGTTCCTGCATGCCTTGGATAAAGACTGATGCCTCATGTCCAAAAAAACCTGGATAATTCTCAAGGTCAAGGGTTAAGGATAGCTGACCACCGAGTGCGTCCCCTGTAATAAGCACAGGTTCAAGCATTGCCCGCGATGTATAGACTCCGGCAGCAAAGCCAGCAGTCCCGCCTCCAATTATAACGATGTTTCGTTCTTCAGTGTTGTTTGTGTTCATAGTTTTGTATTCAACTTCTAAGTAAATCTCGGTATTCCATCAACAATTGGATACCGTTGTTTACATGCTATGCAGTGTATATTTTGTTCATTAAAGGTTACTCCACCTTTACATTTAGGACATACGAGGATGGCATCTAATGATTTTATAGGTGGTTTTCTCTTCTTTGCTATAAAGGACTTTGTATAAGAAACAACACTGCGCGGTACTATACTTTTCAGTGTGAGCAGTAACCTGTTCCGATTCTGCTTTGCGTTTTTTGATGTTAGAAGTTTTACAATAGTCTCTGGACACTTCAGGTCTAAAAAAGTACCTGGCAGCTGTGATTTATCCTCGTCTACTATCTGGTACTCAATTTTCCCATCCCATTCATATTGAACGAGGAAGAGATTATGGTGTAAGATATGAAAACGTCGCCAATGTGTATTTGTCTCTGCTAATGTATGGAATAGAATTCCAAATTCTGCGCGTTTATCGTTCTTTTTTAGAACCAAACGTCCATCTATTAAATTGACGATCCAGTTGTGATATTGCCAACCGTAAATCCGTTCACCGATTTCTGAAGGTGTTTCAATATACCCGCGATGTGCTACACGCATCAATTCGGAGATAAGCAGTTCTGGGTCTTCAACGTGTTCCAATACGTGTGAACAGATAACATAGTCAAATGCGTTTTCAGCAAAAGGCAGATATTGTCCATCAGCTTCTACGATAGGACGGTCTACGACTAAATTCCCACCCCGTTCTTCGTCATCATCAATGAACTTATCACATAAGACATCCGATCTTGTTTTTGGGTTGTGGCCGCTCCCGATCTCTAAGACAAAGTCGTTTGGACGAATGTTCATTTCTGTGCAACCATCGTGATGTAAGGACTCAAATAGGGGAACACGTTTGCTACTATTCTACCTTTTATGCCGAAACCGAATGCCTTTTTGACGATACGGAATCCATTCTGTTTGAAAAACTGAGCCAGATCAATCGGATTAGCCAAATATGCACTGTCCGCATCCCCACCGATAGCGTTTTCCTGTAAATCTGGATTGCGATAGATAAAGTTAATAGACTGTTGGGACTGTTTTTTTGAGAAGAATCTTTTTCTCAAATATAGGCTGCAGTTCCGATTAAACTGTTGCCATGCTTGCTGTTTTGTTTCCCCCCAAACAGGTCTTCCAGGTTTACCACACATAAGACGCGTCCAATCCAATAGTGATGTCAATGGTGAACAGAGGTTTGGTCCCGATAGCAGAACTCTACCATCCTGTCGCACTACACGTACCATCTCCTTCAATGCTGTTTCTACGTCTGGCAAGTGTTCTATCAATTCATTTGAACAGATGACATCAAATGATTCATCCTCAAAAGGCAATTCTAAAACATCACAGACCTGATATCGTAGTTTTGGTCCGTCGTGTAAACTTTCCCAATTCCGTGCATCTTGGAGAAATAGCGGTGAAATATCAGTCCCGACAACATCAAAGTTTGCTTGGTGTAATAGTCGAGAAGATATGCCGTTTCCACAGCCGAGGTCCAAGATTTTAGAATCTTTTGGTGTAAAACGGATTACGAAATCCACATAATGTCGGAGATAATTCTCATCATGTGCATCTAATAGATGTTTATATGCCTGTGATGTTTCGTAGAACTTTCGCATTCGCTGCCGTAGCTGTAGCGAAGTTTCAGATGCCGATGTTCCGAGCATTTTTTCCAACTCTCAAAAGACTGTAGTTTATTATATCTGTTTGCCTGTAGGTTTACAAGGAAAAGTATAGATCAATAGACTATGTTGTTGTTAAGGTTATGTTCGCAGCGTGTTCCAGGGAGCTTCTTCATAGACATCAACGAGTTGATACCCTTCATCACCTTTGCTGGGGCTGAGTGTCACGAACAGTTTTGCCGGTTCTGATGAGACGTTAAAAGATGCATGGACAACATCTGCTGCGATAAAGACAGAGTCTCCGGCATTGAGTGTCTGCATTTTGTCTTCAAGCCACTGTTCTACGCTCCCTTCAATGACGTAGATGACCTCTTCCTGTTCAGGGTGTTTATGAAAATCGTGTCCGTATCCTGGGGAAAGACTGACTTCCATTGCGACTATATCTTTCCCACCTGTCGTTTCTGGACGACTCAACCATCCGATAACACCCCAGTCCAGGTGGTCTCGTTCTACTTCCTGAGATTGTATGAATTTTCCTTTCACGTTGCTATATACACTCCTTATCATGAAATATTAAATATGGCAGGTGAGCGTGTTATTGCTCACCTGCAAGAAGAAGTACGTTGCAAATGTAACCTGTTACTTCCCGTTACTGAGTTGACTTTAATGTACCCCATGTTGTTGATAGTTTCTGACGTGGATCAACAGCTGTTGCAGATTGATAACCGGTTTCCATTTCAGCAAGGATTTCATCTTCACTGAGTGCCCGGTTCCATATACGCACTTCGTCAATTAGACCGAGGAAACGACGGTTTGCGCCTTCTCCAGTAGTGCCAACATAAACAACAGAAGTATCAGCAGTCCCGGGTAATGCATTCTTATCACCAAATTCACCGACAGGTTCACCGTTCAGCCAGTATCTATGTGTTCCACTATCAACCTGACCGACAACGTGTTGCCATTCGTTGAGAGCGATTTTTCCTGTGCATACACTACCGCTGCCACCTGCACTAAGGTGCAAGCATTCACTTGGTGATTCAGTATAGAAACTGTAAGAACGAGGGTTATTTCCTTTTGCGAGGATACCTTGCCAACGTTGCTCATTAGGTCCCATGTGTCGTTCTGCATTTATCCATGCCATCACCGTTACACTTTCTGTAACAGTCAGGATGTCGTCGTGTGGAACTTCGATCCAATCACTTTCGCCATTAAATTTTAGTGCATTTCCGAACTTACCATCTACCAACTCAGGTGCCCCAAGAATATTCCCATTATTGCCATATTGTGAATGGTCAACCGTCATATCTCCATCTAACTCATCAAATGAGAAATAGAGGATCAGCGATTTGTCAGCTGACACTTCTGCGTTGGCGAATGGTACTATGCCAAATGTTATGAACACTGGCATTAGGATTAACACTATAAAAATATACCTCATAATTTATTTTCCTCCAATCATACCGTCTTTGCCATACCAACTATGGAATGCCAAAGTGATACTATTGATTATTAAGCGATAGATATAAACCTACCGATTTAGACCTATCGTTTTTTAGTTTTTATAATACCCCACGTCGTTGCTAATTTTTGACGTGGGTCAACAGGAAAGAGTTCAAAGTGCCCCTTATCCATCTGATCAACAATTTCATCTTCTGAGAGTGCCCGGTTCCAAATTCTGACTTCGTCAATTAGACCGAGGAATTCACGATTTCCTTCATGTGTTTTTCCCACTAAAACATCTGAAGTATCCGCGTTACCTGGGGGCGGGTTCTTTCCAGCGAATTCACCAACATTTTCACCATTTATCCAATACCGGTGAGTTCCATTGTCTACCTGTGCAGCGACATGTTGCCACTCATTCAACGCAATTTTCCCGGTACAGACGCTTCCGCTTCCCCCAACGCTTAGGTGCATACATTCGCTTGGAGATTCAGTGTAGAAACTATAAGAACGGGGATTATTACCTTTCGCTACAATCCCTTGCCAACGTTGAGCGTTAGGTCCCATATGTCTTTCTGTATTAATCCAAGCCATAACGGTTACCTCTTTATCAACAGTGAGGATGTCGTCATGTGGTACTACAACCCAGTCGGTTGAACCGTTAAGTTTGAGTGCTTTACCAAATTTACCATTAGCAAGTTCGGCGTCCCCAGCTAAATCACCATTGTTTCCATACTTTGAATGATCAATCGCTTGATCTCCATCAAGTGAATCAAACGAAAAATAGAGGATCATTGACTCCTCTGGTTCAGATAACGCATGCGCGAAAGATGCTACAAACGTTAGAATTATAGTTATAACTATTAAATGTTTCATTTTTTCCTCCATTGACATTAAATTACGTTACATGTTTATATCAATCATCTTCATAAAAAACAGGAATCTATGTATTGACGAATTGATTTACTCGTCAGTATTATCTGAATTTAGACTTTAGACTACCCCATGTGGTAGATAATTTCTGGTCTGGATCAACAGCGAAAATCTCAAAATGTCCTTTATTCATCTGTTGATTAACCTCTTCTTCCGAGAGTGCTCGGTTCCAGATACGGACTTCATCTATCATTCCAAGGAACCATCGGATATTGTTTCCACCTGCTGTGCCTATGACGACTGGATTGGTATCCTCTAACCCAGGCGGGTTCGGTTTGTTGCCGATTTCTCCAACCTTCTGTCCGTTTAACCAATAACGGTGCGTGCCATCATTAAACTGGGCTGCAACATGTTGCCATGTGTTTAGCGCAACTACACCATTGCAAACACTGCCGCCGCCAGCTGGTGGACCTACGCTTAGATGTAGACACTTACTGTTTGCCTCAGTCCAGAGACTATAGGAACGTGGATTGTTTCCCTTCGCCATAATTCCCTGCCATTGACCGTTATCAGGTCCTTCATGCCTAACCGCATGAATCCAAGCCATGATGGTGAAATCCTGATCCACCGTGAGAGATTCATGGTGTGGTATTTCCACATAAGTATCCTGACCGTTGAATTTGAGTGCTTTGCCAAATTTACCAGCAACGTGTTCTGGGTCTCCCTTCAATTCACCATGATTTTCATATTTTGAATGGTCGTTCATCTGTTTCCCATCGACCATATCAAAAGACATGTAAAGAATGAGTGAATCCTCTGGTTCATTTGCTGCAAATGCGACAGGTAACCCAAACATGATAAGGACACATATCATAGAAAAATGTTTCATATTTTCACCTTACTAACCTATTTTCAGGTTATGTTATTTTGAAGTCAATTCGTCTATTGTAACGATCTTTTCACCTTCCACGGCTAATAATCTCTGATTCACAGAAAGGTTTACGGATTTGTCTATTTGACCTGATGTCCACTGTATCTCAAGTAGATCTATCTGTTCTGCCTTGCCAACACCGAAATGAGCCCGTAGATCGTGGAATGAGAGATAACTCCCTCCACTCTGAACTTCGCGATATTGTGAGAGATTGCCAGTAACAACCTTTATTTTTGTGCCAATACCGGAACGGTTACTCTTTTTTCCGATGACCTGTATCTGTATCCAATTATTTCTATTTCCAACAACGTTCTCTAACAGATCTGGACGTTGATTGCAGTTCGTAACAAGGATATCAATGTCGCCATCATTGTCATAATCACCGAAAGCAGCCCCACGACTAACCTTCTTCAAACTTAAGCCGTCTGCATCCGAGATTACATTGGCATAAGTTCCATCACCTAAATTGCGAAACAGGAGGTTTCTTTGCGGATAACTCACATGCTTTTCAAGCATCGCTATGTTATCCATCAGATGTCCATTAGCAACAAAGATGTCTTGGTAACCGTCATTGTCATAATCAAAAAACTTGATACCCCAACCGAGATATCCGTGTGTCACCTCTGCTATTCCTGATGCAATGGTATTGTCAACAAAAAAATCCTTATCGTGATTTTGGTAAACCGTGTTCGTTTCAGTCTGGTAGTTGCTGACAGTTAGGTCAAGTTGTGCATCGTTATTATAGTCACCGAAATCGGTTCCCATACCTGCTTCTTCTTTTCCCATATCATTATAGCAAACTCCCGAAATTAATGCAATCTCTAAAAAACTTTTTTTTGCATTGTTCTGAAACAGAAAATTTGGGTCTTGATCGTTCGCGACATATAAATCTATATCACCGTCTCCATCGTAATCACCAAATGTTACACCCAATCCGTGCATTGGCATCAAGTCTGAAGGACGATACAATTCTGAAACGTCGGTAAACGTACCGTCACCACTATTCTTAAAAAAAGTATCATGCACTGCGGGGTATGCGTGAGGTCCACAATAGATATGAACGCCGCGTTCTTCACACTTTATATCTTTTTTCGGATCGTAATCTGCATAGTTTGTTACATAGATGTCTAAGAAACCGTCGTTATCAACATCAGCAAAAGCAGCACTGGTACCCCATTTCTGATTACCAACTTTTGCTTTTTTCGTTACATCTGTAAAAGTACCATCTCCATTATTCTGATAGAGTTGGTCTTCACCGAAATTGGTAACATATAGATCGATGTCTCCGTCGTTATCATAGTCACCGACTGCTGCACCTGTACCATATTCGGTGCTACCTACACCTGCAATTTCCGTCACATCAGTAAAAGTGCTGTCTCCGTTATTCCGGTATAGGACGTTATGGGGTGTAATTTCCTGTTGATTGTCGGTTTGAATTGCACCGTTGACAAGGTATATATCAAGGTCTCCATCGCCGTCATAATCAAAGAACCCACCACCAGAGCCGAGGAATTCATTGAACAGTCTTAGACCGCTGCGTCCATCCGTATGTTCAAATGTAATCCCTGCCGATTCAGTAGCATCAATAAATAGTGGTTCTGCAAAAACGACAATGCTACATTGACAGCATAAAATACTAAATATAATGAGGGGATAGAAAAACAAACGTTGAAGGCTGTCAGTGTTGATCTTTTGCATAAAAGATAATGTCAGTCAAATAAAGCATTTACCGTTTCGTCTATTTTCCCTTTACTTTACGTTCTAAGTTTCTTAATGCGGTTCGTGCCTCTTCGTCGTCTGGATCAAGCTGTGTGATATGCTGATAGACACTTACTGCTTTTTCAATGTTCTGTTGCTTTACATAGACTTCTGCTAAACCGTGATATGCCAATGTGTGTTTTGGCATCTTTTCTATTACTTTTTTTAGATGGAATTCCGCTTTATCATAGACTTTCTGGTTTGAATAGAGCCACCCCAACCGAACATGTGCCTCTATGGTGTCTGGATTCAATTCTATCACCTTTTGAAACATCGGAATTGCTCGGTTGGGTATGTTTAGTTCCATGTATAGTCTTCCGAGTTTGTCATATCCCTTAACATATTCAGGATTGAACCGAAGCAGTATTTGGTAAGTTGTAACTGCTGCCGGTATGTTTTTGTGTTTTAAATGTATCTCTGCTAATTTCAATCTTAGTGCAGTATTTTTTGGGTTTTCCGCTAAAGTACCTTCAATGGTGTATATCTGATCATAGTATGCCTTCATCTTCTGGAATAATTTAAGGTGTGTTTTGGCAGATTCCATATCACCAAGAAGTCGGTATGCCTTTGCCAAATTATAATATGCACTCTGAACAAAAGGTTTTTTCTGAATAGCAATTTTATAGTTGCTTATCGCTTCCTGAGGTTTCTGTTGCATTAGCGCGATTAACCCGAGCCATTCATATACCTCAGCGAAATCAGGTTTGTGTGCTACTGTCTTATTAAAAGCAACGAGTGCTTTATCAAACCTTGCCTGATGGGTGTAGATGTAGCCGAGTCGGTATTGTGTTTCCGCAGCGTTTGATAAACTCTGATCTGCTTCTATTGCATGTTGTTCTGCGACCTTCAATTGACTCTGTTTGCAGTATATCTCTGCAAGCGCAAGGTGTGTATGTCCGTATAATTGGGTGTTTACGGTTCTATGCTTCGTAGCAGCATTTGAGAGTATTTTCTTATACGTCTCTATCGCTAATTCCAATTCATCTTGTAATTTGTAGACATTTCCCAGATGATAGAGAGCATTTATATCAGTAGGATTCCGTGCCAGAACCGATTTGAAGGAATCTACTGCTTGTGGATAAAGACGAAGTTTTACATAGTCAACACCTTGTTGCATCTCTGATGTTGCATCAGTTTTTCCAACAGAAGGCATTAACAATAGAGTAGAGATGATCATAAAGAAGACAGCAATTTCTGCAAGCGTAATGTGCCAACGTTTCTGATCAACTTCCATGTTTAATGTACTCAATCTGTTTTCGGTTGTTTATCTACTACATCCTTAATCCACGACAATGCAGCCATGCTTGATGACCACCCAATTGAAGTGATCGCAAGCAATGGTACCTGTTGTATCTCCTCTCTTGAAATACCTTCTCGTAGTGCGCGTCGGGTGTGGGAATGCACCGCCCCTTCGGACTTCGCGCCGATAGCCAATGCAAGTTTAACCAGACGAATAGTTTTAGAGTCAAGGGATCCTGCGCTACCACATGCTTCACCTAAAGACTGATATGCCTTCCAAACGTCAGGATACTCTTCTATAACGTCTTGA
Source organism: Candidatus Poribacteria bacterium (assembly GCA_022824835.1). Lineage (GTDB taxonomy): Bacteria > Poribacteria > WGA-4E > WGA-4E > WGA-3G > MSPOR6. The sequence goes on from JAJDZB010000063.1 coordinate 57,400, forward strand.
AGAAAATCGGGTAATTTCTCTTTCATTATCGGTTAGGATCAACCTGTATCCTCTTTCTGTGTTGTTTCTTTTTCCTGTTGCGCGGCAACTTCTACTTCCTCATCGGCTCCTTCATTGAGACCGGTCTTGAAACTTGTAACACTTTTGCCTATCCCGCGTGCTAATTCAGGTAACTTTTTTGCACCAAACAAGACCAAAACAATCGCTAACACAACCAGCAATTCTGTTGGACCAAAACCCATCTTTCTGCCTCCAATTATATTCATGATTTAGGTATTGAACGGATACACCGTATACTTGAAACATTATAATACCACATTCAGATGAGAATTTCACATGAATTTTAATATTATGCTATATATATTCTGCAAAGCATTTGACTGCGAATTCTTTATGATGATCCTGTAATGTTATAGCGTTTCTCCTTTCAAAAGTGTACCATATGGTACAAAATAGTGTACCGTGGTACACTTTGGTACATTGGTTGTGGCGTTAGTTACAGTAAGGTTTTGTAGCGGTTTTTCTGACAGGTTCAAATTTTTTAAATCTCTCAATGGTACACAATTCTCTGTATGTTGAAATATGCCTGAAAAAGTTGGTTTTTTTTTTGAGATTATGATCAGTTCTGGACATTCTGTAAAATAGCATGGTAAACACCTTTTTACATCAACTTTTGGTATAACATCATTTAACATACATCAATTTTAACATATTAGAATTATATCTGTCAAGTTAAATTTGACCAGGATTTTAGGATTTTCAGGATAAGAGAGGCAGGATGGATGCTTGGAAGGATGGATGTCCACATTGCATTTGTCCTGAATGTCAAGCTACATTTAAGGTGACTTGTGGCACAGTTTTTCAAGGCACAAAAATCCCCTTACAAAATTGGTTTTTGGCAATTTCTTTAGTAACGTGAGTTTGATAAATCAGATTTTCCCAGGCCGGTAGGTTCGGTTTCCTAACCGAACTGGGTTTGTGCGAATGCGTTCATAAAGGTTTTTGCGTAGGATCCGGTTCGGTTAGGAAACCGAACCTACCGGGTCTGTGCAAGTGATATTTTGGGCAAAATGAAGTCCATATTCCTATTATCAAACTCACGTTTAATATTAAATGCTAAGAAAAGTTTATCGAGTTATCAATTAGCATGTGATTTAGAGTTGAATCAGAAGACCGCTTGGTATATACTAACATGTATACGTGTTAATGAAAGTATGAAAGGTGATAATCTATGATACAGAACTTCTTGGATAATACACTGTATGAAATGGATAATCTTATTGTGCTACGTGGCATGAACAGTGAAACTATAGACCTTATCGCTACGGATCCGCCATTTAATACAAAACGGAACAGAAGCGGAACAGCAGGACAGTATGAAGATAAATGGGTATGGGCAAAAGACCTTAAAAAACGTCCTGATCAATGGAAATGGAATGAAATTCACCCAAAATGGCTTGAAGAAATTAAAGATAATCATACTGACTTGTATCATGCTATAGACGCAGCAAAACACTGCCAAGATGAAGATACAGCAGCATTCTTATGCTTCCTATCTGTTCGACTCATAGAAATGCACCGTATACTAAAGCCAACGGGTTCTATTTATTTGCATTGTGATCCCACAGCAAGTCACTACATCAAAATGTGTATGGACGCTATTTTTGGCAGGAAAAACTTTAGAAATGAAATTATATGGCAGCGTGCATCCAAACGTGCAAAAGGCAGTCAATATGAAAGTAGAACACTAGGACGTGATACAGATAATATCTTTCATTATTCTAAATCAAAATCATACATTCACAATGCCTTAACGCAACCCTTAATAGAATCAGAAATAATAGAAAAGTTTCCGTTAATTGATAAAAATGGACGAAGATATAACACAGATACGCCTATTTTTTGTCAACCCTCAATGGGTTCCCGTCCTAATCTTTGTTACGAGTATAAAGGGGTGGTAAACCCACATCCTTCAGGATGGCGTGTAAGTAAAGAAACATTAATTGAAATGGACAAAGCAGGTTATATTATATGGAGACCAAACAAACGTCCATTGCGAAAAGCTTATGCCGATGAGTATAAAGGTAAACCTATAGGTTCTTTATGGACGGATATACCAATTGCAGCCGGTAACGAAAGAACAGGTTCACCTGATCAAAAACCCTTAAAACTTTACAGTCGCATTGTTGAAGCAAGCACTAACGAAGGCGATATAGTATTAGATCCATTTTGTGGTTGTGCGACTACAATTATCGCTGCCAATAACTTAAAAAGGCGTTGGATAGGCATTGATAGGCGGACAGATGCACGTTACCATATTATCACAAGACTAATGGGTATAAATAAAAAAGAAAGGGAAAGAATTGAAAAATATGCTACAGATAAAAAGTGGCTTGATAAACAAATGTCAAACTATGAGATGCATTATCAAGAGAAACCACCTATTCGCACAGATGATGGTGAAAAAAAGACACCTGAACTCAAACAAGTTTTTGCTGCAGAACCTGAAAACCTACTATCCCACGAAGAAATGAAGGAAATACTTATTAATCAGTTTGGTATAGAATGTTGGGGTTGCGGTTTTCAACCTCCTAATAACGATGATCGCTATTTGCATTTAGATCATATCAATCCAAAAAGTAGTGGAGGATCAAACGATATTGATAATCGCTCTATTCTTTGCCAACCATGCAACTCTAAAAAACTCAATACTATGACACTTGAAGGACTACGCAAAAATAATAAAAAAGATAAACATCTCAAAAAAGATAACTCACAACTCATAAACATTTCGGACGCAATACAATGGACAAGAAATCACATGTTAAAACTTGTCCGTGAATCATCATATCAATACAAATTGTTCTGAACATAACTCATATATAGTAAAAGTTAGAATTAATTTAGACACACGAAAGACTACCCCCTTTTTATCCCAATCCCCAACCCCCCGCAAGCGCGGGAAGGAAACAGGTCCGAAAGTGTCCGATTAATTGTATGTTTCACTATAAATAACGTCAGTTTGATTAATCATTTCGGTTACGTTCACTTACGCCATTTTCGCAAACTGGAAAGTTTGCGCTACATTTATCAAACTCACGTTCTAAATAGGTTGACGTTGTGTATTAATTCTGCTATATTTATAGAGAAAACTCTAGCAAGACAAAGGATACCTATATTCAAGCTGATGTCCAAAACGAAAACAAGAGACCTTGTCGTCAACTCACTGGTCTGTGAACCCGGTACACGAGTTGAAGGTCATTTATCAGTAGGCAATATGTCTGATGGAACCCCTATTCGTGTACCAATTGTTCTTATCAACGGAAAACAACCCGGAAAAACGCTATATCTCCAGGCGATTAGCGATGGAAACGAACTCAACGGTATTGCAGTTGTACATAAAATACTACAGACGATTACACCAGCAAAATTAAGGGGTCGTCTAATTGTAGTACCGATTGTTAACGTTCTTGCATTTCATGCAAAACAGGCATATAATCCTGTTGATAATATTAAAATGAACCGTTGTTTTCCGGGACGCGCTGAGGGGACATCAAGTCAAAGAATTGCGTATCATTTATTCCAGAAAGCTATTCAGCACGCAGACTACTGTATTGATCTCCATCAAGGAGGCGTGCAACCGATGATAGATGAAGTGCGTGTGCGTGTTGGAGAGAAACACCAACTTCATAGTGCCTGCCTTGAATTAGCACGTGTATTCGGTATCGGTTATATTTTGGACCAAAAAGGGCCGAAAGGACAGCTTGCTCAAGCTGCTCCTGATATCGGAATTCCAACAATTGACCCCGAACTCGGTGGCACACATGGGTGGGATAACAATAGTATCAAGAAAGGTATTCGTGGTGTACTTAATGTGCTAAAATATTACGGTTTTATTGAAGGAAAACCTGATATTCCTGCACAACAGACTGTCGTAAACCGATTCGTTACTGTGCTTAGTGATAAAGGTGGATTTGTTTATTACAAAGTAAAATTAAATGATCATCTTAAGACGGGTGATCCGATTGCCGAAATACGCGATGTGTACGGTAATGTGTGTGAAGTGGTGAATAGTCCTGAAGAGGGAATTTTCTGGTCTCACCCAGTCTATCCGATGGTCGCAAGTGGCGGCATTATCGGTAAGATTGGTACACCTATTAACTTTATCTGAAGAAGGATTTATGGTTAGGATAAAACATGCATAAAGTTTTCTTCTGTAGGTCGGGTAGAGCGAAGCGAAACCCGACATGTATTGATTATGTCT
>JAJDZB010000037.1:0-17944 GCA_022824835.1 Candidatus Poribacteria bacterium
AATAGAAGACATAACTTTGATGCAATCTCCAGCAATGATTTTGTTTGTGTATTTCATTATGAAAGAACCTTCAAAAGTTGAGTCTGGAATCGATCCAATTCTCGATCGTGAAATGTAAAGACATCTTCACAAGAATTAACCATCCGTTGTAAATCCGCTTTACGAACATACCAACCAATTCCATCGACAAATCCCCAAAAGTGAGCATCTGGATAATGCTGCTTTAGTAACCCATCAATCTGGATTTCTGTTTTTGATTTATCACCTTGATGGGATGCGGTGGTTGTCATATATGAACATTCAATCACGACTTTTGGACTTGTTTTGTCGGGAATAATGAAATCCATAGTCCGTTTTACATTTGAAGCGTAGTTTATCAATTCTGACAAGTCCCCTGTCTCCCATCCAATGCCTATATCCTTCAAAGTCTGTTCTATCACTCGCTCTGGATTATTATCCATTTTAGCTGAATAAGAACCTGACTCCTTGTAGCGAACCAAGGTATCGAGTAAAGCCTCCATATCAAAGTTAAGCTTTGAGAAACTAAATTTCTTCAAATTAAAGAGTGGTAATGCTTTGGATAATATGTCTGTTGAGGCACCTTCAACGAAGATGTTGGCGATCCCCATCCTGAAATATTGGTCTCTGTTGATTTTACGGTGGATTGTATCACTACCCCATTCAGAGATACCTTCAACACGGTCGCCTTCATTATCATTTTGCAGCCATTGGTCCCTGTAAACGAGTGCATTGAGTTCAGGATTATCGCAGACACGAATAAACGTAACCAATCTTTTTAAGGTTTCATTTGAGACTCCTGTTAAGGCAAGCAACGCTCTTAAACCATTTTCACCTTTCTTATGTAGGTAATCAGCTATGAGTTCTACTGACACACCTTCGCTCTGAACCCGATTCCTTAGAAGTAACAGATTTTCCTTAAGCGCGTTTATATGTCCTTCATAAGTCTGCTCAAATTCTGGGTTGTAATACCAGAACGTATTCATATTTATGACTGTTTGAAATTTGTCATCAGTTGTTCTTATCAATATTATCTTCTCCGTATCCAGTTCAGTGCCTACCTAAGGGAAAATAGGCAAGTCATAGTGGGTTTGATAATATAGGCTAAATATCTTTTCTGTTTTTGAGATCCCAACCTCCTTTACCTGAAGCAATAGCTTTGTTAATGTCTCTTAGATTTTCTTCGGCTTCTTCTTTATCATCATAACTTGCAAAAACTTTGTTTCCTTTCTGCATCCAGATATGATATAAACCATTCAATTCCTGTACACACAAAGTTGAATTAATACTTATGATGATAGTGTTGTCTTCTGGAGTATTTACAACGAACATAGTAGTCTCCTTATATGTGCTGTTAACAGCATGTTCATTGAAATCAAAACAAGTGTCTCCATTTTTGATTGCTTCCCATAATTTGTCTAATATTGCTATGAAGGGTTCTTCTAAAAACTTTATTTCATCCAGTCCGAACTCTTTTTCATATAATATTGTAAAACTATTCCAATAGTCTTTCTTAACCTGGCCCCTTACTTCTGGAGAGTCTCCTTCAGAGCCAAAAGATTGAAAGCTGTTTGCAAGAATACTAACATCAAATGAGGAGGGAGGTCTTGACATATCATGAACTAAAACTATTGCAACAGAATATTTATGGCTGTTATCTTGATGTATATATTTAGGCAAACGTATAACTTCTATTGATTTTCCATGTGCACTTATCCCATGTGCCACTGATAAATTTATAGTTATTAGGTTCAGCAGGTCTTACGAACATATAACATCTCCTATCATTGTGTATTTTTATATAAAACATTAACATCTGTGTTTGTCTTGATTACTTACCCTATTCATTATTGGTTGAAGCAGGCACAACGTTAATTGTACCAATCCTTTCGACTGTCCCATCATCATCTGTTGATGCGACTGTAAATTTACCATTGGAAATCAAACTACCAGCTTTACCACGTATTTGGCATTGTGTGCCTGTCCAGTTGTAATAGAAACCTAATGCTGGTCCTATTACCGTGACTGTTGTTATGTTATTCCCTGATATGTTTATGTCTAAATTTATATCGGTACCAAGAACAACAGTTTGCGGTTTAAATTCTTCTATAATAACTGCCATGATTTATCTCCTTTCAGATTGAAATATAACATAATTGAATTATACTTGATTAAACATTTAACGGCTAATTGTTTTTTGATGATTGGTTCTGTCCCAAGCACTGCAAAAAGTGGATATCAATGTAGTCTTAATTGTAGACGACTCAAACTGGTCGATCAATACCTATTTCTTTCACAAGGTATGTACAGATAGGTCGTTTGCGATTGTCAATCGTCTTTGCCGTGTGAATGTTCGGGGACGCGTGTATCCTTCACCTGTCGGTCCTGCGATGGTCATTGCTAAAAAGCCTTCACCTTCCAATCCACAACACGCATAAGAGGGGGCATTGACAACGACAACACTGCAATTCATCGCTTTGTTGTATTGTGTGATGCGTGCGGTGTTGTTGGTATGTAGCATCGCGGTGTGTCCACGTCCACCATCGGCAGCTATAGCACCTTTAAGTGCTTCGTCAAAATCACGCACACGAACTACGGGCAAAATCGGCATAAGGTATTCGTTAATAACAAAACCGTGGTCAGCTGGGACTTCCACTACAATCGCGACTGTCTGTGCAGGGGCTGTAATACCTGCTGCCTCAAGGATAACCTTTGCATCTTTGCCGATGTATTCCTTGTTTGATTCTCCGTTTTCTGTGACAACTGCCTCAAGTGCTTCGCGTTGACTTGCATTGAGTAGATGCCCACCGTTTTTTGTCAATTCCTGGATCGTTTCATTCGCAACTGATTCAACAACGAAGAGAGCTTTTTCCCCGATACAGAGTAGGTTATTATCAAAACTTGTTCCGGCTATCACATGTCTTGCAGCTTTGGTGATATCTGCAGTTTCATCAATAATTGCTGGTGGATTACCGGGGCCCGCAGCGATAGCTTTCTTACCACTTGTAAGGGCTGCCCGGACAACACTTGCACCACCCGTTGCGACAACCATAGATACATCAGCATGATCCATGATCTCTTTCGCTGTCCGAAGCGTAGCATTGGTAACTGAAGTAAGTAAATTAGCAGGTCCTCCTGCTTTCACAATCCCTTCGTTGATAACATGCATCGTCTCTTCAGTACATTCCCGGGCATTGGGATGTGGACTAAAAACAACCGAATTTCCGGCTGAGATCATGATAATTGCATGGTTTATCACTGTAGATGTGGGATTAGTGGTAGGTGTAATTGAATTAATGATACCAAAAGGGACATATTCTATAAGAAGCGTACCATCATCTCCAGACACAGACTCAGAGACCAAGTCTTCCATACCGGGGGAGAGGTTTACAGCCCCTTCATTCTTCATCACCTTATGTTCAGCGTTTCCCATTTTTGTTTCTTGAACAGCAAAATCTGCGAGTCGTTTTGCATTTTCAAGTGAAACCTGCTTAATTGCTTCTATAATCTCTCGTCTTTTGGCAAATCCGAGTTTGGCGAGTTCTTCTTGCGCTGTTTTTGCTGCACCGATAGCCGCTTCAACAGTAGTGAAAACACCAGAACGAGAAGAGGTCGTCACTGGTGTAGGTGTAGGTGTTGTTCCTGCTTCATCGCGTTGCAACGTTGTTAGGACTTGCGCAACGATCTGTTCAATCTGTTTCTCATCAATTTGTGCCATTCATCCCTCCAGTACCTCAATAGGCGAGATTCATACGTACAAGCCATAGACACACGAAATATTAGATTTAGGCATCCGCATCTTCAGCGGCTGCTGCAGCCTTACCACCGAGAATGGATTCAACATCCGAATGTGGACGAGGAATGACGTGTACGGATACCAATTCTCCGACTGCTTTTGCGGCTTCTGCCCCAGCATCGGTTGCCGCTTGGACAGCACCAACATCGCCACGAACCATGACGGTTACAAAACCACCACCGACCTGTTCTTTTCCGATCAACTTGACGTTAGCTGCTTTAACCATTGTGTCTGCTGCTTCAACAGCACCGACTAACCCGCGTGTTTCAACCATTCCTAATGCTTCATTGCTCATTATTATATGCTCCTTGTCTTTCTTTAAATGTAGAATGCAAAGGTCTGCACAAACTCCTAATGAATTTCTGTTGATAAGAAATCTATGTAAGATGCAGCTCCTTTTAGAATTATATGCATATTTAAATGATACTATAAACGTGCTTTTTCTGCAAATGAAATTAATCGCAATGGTATTTCTGCAATCTTGACTTTTGTCAGGATGTATGCTATTCTATTTTATGGTTCTGTGTAGACGGTCTACATTGCTATTCTGTTTTTGGCAGATGTATAGGAATGCATATAAGGAATTAACATTAATCCGAAAGGAGCAAACATGTATAAATGTGCGATTTTAGGGTGTCGTGGACGGGCCCGCGCTCACGCCAGAGCTTATGAAAATGTTAAAGGTGGTAAACTCGCTGCTATCTGTGATATGAAGGAAGAGTTACTGAACGGGTTCGGTGATGAATTCGGTATAGATACGCGTTACACCGATTTAGACGAAATGCTCTCTAAAGAAAAACCTGACCTGTTACACATCGTTACTGCACCGGTTATGCGTGGAACGAATGAACGTATCCGTTATCCACTGCTGAATCAGGCGTCAGAACACGGTGTTCCCGCAATTATTATTGAGAAACCGATTGCTGTGGAGAGTGAAGATTGGCGACAAATACACGAACTCTCAAAACGAACGAAAACAAAAGTCGCTATCAATACACAGTTGAACTTCCATCCGAAAAACCTTGAACTGAAACGGGATGTAGCAGAAGGAAAAATCGGTGCTATCAAATTCATTGAGGCAAGTGCACGAAACCCGCCTGTGGATCAAGCACCGCATGTGCTGCAGTTAGTTTCATCCTATATTGATAACTCCCAACCCGTAAAGGTTATGGGACAAATTGCAGGTGTTGGTAATCTGGGTGGTGCACAACCATCTCCTTCAAACGCAACAGGGATTGTAACATATCAGAATGGTGTACAGGCTTCAGTAGCATTCGGTCCAGAAATGGCACCACAAGTTAGCGAGAATACAGGTAATAATCAACATAAACGTGTCTGTGTATTCGGTGAAAAAGGATTTGTTCATTGGCGTTTTAACGGTTGGGACCGTTACACACCTGAGGTTGGATTTGAAAGTGGGAACCACGGCTATGGTGGAGAGAACGCAGTCGCGCAAACAAATCTGACAGAAGCGATGTTCGATTGGCTTGATGATGAGAGCAGAGTGCATCCAACAAATCTACCGCAATCCCTTGCAGAGTTCAATCTACTACTCGGCATCTACTATAGCGGATTAAGCAATACGGTCGTCAACCTACCTTTTGATCCACCTGATGGCTTGATGGATATGTTCCGTGAACGATTATAGAATCGTTCACATAAGAAGGAATAATTGAAGTGGAAAATGACATCATCTACATGGACAATCATGCTACAACCCCAATTGCTCCAGAAGTGTTTGATGCAATGATGCCATATTTAACGACACATTTTGGCAATGCAGCAAGTTCACATCTCTACGGAAAGCAGGCAAAAGATGCGATCTGTAAAGCGCGGCAGCAAGTGGCTAACTTACTTGACTGCTTACCAGAAGAGATAATCTTCACAAGTGGGGCGACTGAATCCGATAATCTCGCCATCAAAGGAACTGCTTATGCACAGAAAAACAACGGAAACCATATTATCACCAGTACTGCTGAGCATCATGCTGTCCTTGATACCTGTCACGTTTTAGAAAAAGAGGGTTTTGAAACAACATATCTACCAGTAGATAGATATGGAATGGTAAACCCGGATGACGTTGCAGCCGCCATAACGTCAAAAACGATACTAATCACTATCATCTATGCTAACAACGAGGTCGGCACTATTAATCCAATCCGTGAAATCGCTGATATTGCTTCAAAACACGGCGTGCCGATTCATTCTGATGCTGTGCAAGGTATCGGCAAACTTGAATCAGATATGGGTGTATTGGGACTTGATATGGCATCAATCACTGCTCATAAAATATATGGACCAAAAGGGGTTGGAGCATTATACAATAGAACTGGTAACCCTTTACAACCGCTCTCCTATGGAGGGGGTCAAGAAAACGGAATCCGATCTGGCACACTCAACGTAGCAGGAATCGTAGGTTTAGGTGCAGCATGCGAAACATCTCAACTTGCTATGAAAAACAGAATTGAAATGGAAATTGTAAAACCATTACGCGATAGACTGCATCAAAAACTTTCATCTCAATTACCAGATATTCATTTAAACGGACACCCTGAGCAACGTCTGCCAGGGAACCTAAATATCAGCTTTAAGGGTGTGCAGAGTCAATCGCTCTTGATGGGACTTAAGAAAGTTGCTGTCTCTTCAGGATCAGCATGTGATTCTGAAGCTGTCAAGGCATCACATGTGTTAACTGCGATGGGAATACCGAATGAATTAGCCTTAACCGCAGTACGATTCGGTTTGGGAAGATACAACACTGAAGCAGAAACAGACATCGTAGCAGATGACGTCATTAAGGTTGTTAATCAGTTGCGGGAGTTAATACCTGACTAAGGAGAAACTAATGTCAACTATTGCAGTACAAACATATCTGACTCCAGAAGAATACATCACCGCTGAACGGAAGGCAGTCATAAAGAGTGAATATTTCAGCGGTAAAATGATAGCGGATTCCGGAGCTAGTCTCAAACACAATCTGATTACGATAAATGTTACTACTGGATTATATAATCAATTGGTAGAACAGGGATGTTATGTTTTCGGTAGTGATATGCGTGTCGGAATTGGTTCAGGTATGTCCTATTTCTACCCGGATGTTTCCGTTGTTTGCGATACACCCCGATTTGAAGATGATGTCCTTGATATACTTCTCAATCCAATAGTCGTAGTTGAAGTCCTTTCACAATCAACCGAGGTGTATGATAGAGGTGAGAAATTTAGACGTTATCAACTGTTGGAATCGTTACAAGAATATATCCTCATTTCACAAGAACGAGTCGAAGTTGAACGTTATCTGCGTCAGCTGGAGGAATGGCAATCTCAGGCATTCAACGCAATTGAGGATATCCTAAAACTTCATTCAGTCAATGCGCAACTTCCCTTGCAACAGATCTACAGATCTGTTGAGATATATTAACTGACTGTGAGTTTCGTAATAGCGATACCTTGTTCACCAGCGACAGAATAGAGCAGCCATGTATCCTCACCTTCAGTATAGATATCGGGGTCCCGGAGTTGGTGAACCCTTTCTCTATCAAGACCGTTCGTTGATGGGACAATCGGTATATCCACACCTTCAAACGCATACTTTGGTGCAATGACCTCTGTCGGTGGTGATGCTTCCCAATCGTTCCAATCATCTGTCAGATCCACGGTGCTTTTTAGAATACGTTCCGGTGTATCTCCATATAGAGAGTAATAAACTGTAAGCGTATCACCCACAAGATGATTTGCAGTATGACGTGGCGTGCCATCCCTACCTTTCCCTGGGAAGAGTGGTGTTTGACGTCTTTCAAACACCGTTGTCCAATCGGGTGTTTTGCCCCGATTCAACAGATTATGATTCGTTGCATAAGGAAGTCCGTTCCACCAGAAGACTCGGAAATAGGGTCCCTGCTGTTTCTCTAAAGTTTCAGATGCAGTGTAATGTATCCCATTTGGAGAGGTAGCCCAACACGTTGCTTGTCCTCCCCGATAATTACCGTGAAAATACATGATGAAACGTTTGTTTTCTGCATCTATGTGAACATCTGGAGAGGCGATGTGATCGCATCCTTTAAAAACGGTCTTATCACGATGTAGTGCGCCAGGTGCATAAACTGTATAAGGACCTTCTACTTCATCAGCATAAGCCAAACGGATATAAGCACCACGATGATGCGCAAAGTAGAGATAATAATTGCCTAACGGATTCTCCACCCATTCCGGTACACGTACAAGTGATGGTCCATTTATGTTTGAAAACCCGTGTTCTTTATCTATATCTGGTGTATCTGGGTCTATCAGTAGAACTCTGTCCATTTTATCTCCTTCTGTTCTATCCTAATTTCCTGAATCTACTTGAGGTAATTTCAACGATTTCCGCACTGCCTCACGAACTGTTTTACAGGTCTTGACAGCATGCTCCAGATTTTCAGCAGTTGCTGACTTGCCTGGATAGCGAAAGTCTACAGCATGATGAGATAGCGTTGAAAAATCTTGATTCCAGGTTTGCCATTCAGGAATAGATGGAACTATCAAGTTTAACAGATCCTCTAACATGTGAGTTCTTGGAGCAGGTATATTTGCTTCCTGCAACCATGCCTTTAGATACTTTTCTATACACTGTTGGGCGTGGAAACAGATGACATCTTTACTTGAAATAGGACTCTGCAATAGCAACTCAACTGTAATGTAATCATCTTCAGCCTTATCTACCCATTCCAGTGTTAGTGGATTCATCTCATTCTTTTCCTTAATTGGGGGTATATCAAAAAGATCAAGTTGTCCATAAAGTACTTCCCCTTTTTCTGCGATTTCCCGCAGGAACCAGTCGTTATGAGAAATTCTATATACGATCTCCTTCGGAGAACGTACCAACAGGTCCATGCTGAAACGTCGGGGGATACGTTGCCAAATCTCTCCTGCTTGCCGAGTCGTTTCTGATTCCGGTATATCCATCACGACTAACATATCTACATCCGAGTCTTCTGTTGGTGTTCCATAAGCGTGTGAACCGAACAGAATAACCTGTAACGGGGCAAATTCGCGAACAATGTCATCACATGTTGCTTGAATGTCTTTTTTGGTTACCATAACATCTCTCCCTGCTAAAATTATAGCATGTCCTGTGATGGGTGTCAAATAGTGTTATAGTGAAGTTTGAAAATAATTACACACTTTCGGACCACGGTAGGTGCGGTTTCCCAACCGCACTGGTACAGACTGTATAATTAATTCAAAAATTTACTATAAAAAATTGTTGTATTTTCCAACAGTTTTGTGTAAAATGGAATAAACAGACAAAAAGGAGTATTGGGATGACACCAGAAGTTGCCTTGGAAACACGGAATCAGATGTTGCGAGATGGATATTGTATTGTTGACGATATATTGACAGCGGAATTCTTGCAGGAACTTCGCGATGAAACTGAACGACTCATTGCAGAACATGAAGAACCGAAGGAGATGGTCTACCAAGGACAGCATGTGAATGTTCACGGTGCACATAATCCGCACATTCAGAAACTGCTGGAATGGAAACCATCACGGGATGCCTTAGAGCAACTCGGTTTCGGTGATTTCGCTGCTTCAGGTGGAATCATCATACTGACAAAGGAAGCCGGTGGACCCCCGTTATATTGGCACCAAGATTGGATGCGCTGGAATGACCCCCTCAGCTGTTCGCCGTGGCCACAAACTATCTTTCTCAATTACTATCTATCAGATACCACCCGTGAAAATGGATGTTTAAAGGTTATCCCCGGTACACATCTCAAACGTATTGATCTACACAACAAACTTGTCCCTGCACATGAACAGGGTGCGCGTTTTCTGCCTGAAGACGACCCTATCATGTTCAGTGACCACCCAAATCAGGTAGACATATTTGCAAAAGCGGGGTCGTTAGTCATAGCGGATGCACGACTTTTGCACGCTGCTCACAATAATACGACAGATAAACGCCGCACGCTTATTTTAGCATGGCATAGTCGCCCCAATACCGTCCCAGACTATTGGGATGATGAAATTCCTGAACCGATTGCCAATCGTGATGAAAACGGAAACTATCCCGGTTCACGAATTCCAGGGGATTTTCTGAAGGCTTAATTTTTTAGATAACACTCAGCACACATTAACTCACAAGGCATACATCACACAAACTAATTCGGGAGGTCTTATCATGAGAAACTATCGAATACCTAAGATCCTTTTAATCGGTTTATTCTTGACACTACCTACCTTATCTTCATTCAGCTTTAGTGTTGACAAAACTGGACTTGTGATCTATTATAGTTTTGACAGTGATACATTTATAGATGAAGATGTTCTGGATTTATCTAAAAATGGGAACGACGGTTTTCTACACGGTAGCAATCTAAACATTGTTGAGGGACAAGTCAATGAGTGTTTAGAATTCCCAGGTGTAGGAACAGAATACATTGCTGTCCGAAATCTAAGTTATACTGAAGGTATCCCTGAACTCAGCATTGCAGTCTGGATTAAGACATCCCAGAGAAGTATGATCGCTTCTTGGGATCGCAGCGACTATTTTCGATTCGCCGCAGGAGATGCGGCAATTAATCAAATGGATTTTGTTGCTTTTGATATCTGTTGTCCGATAGAAGATTGGCACGGTGATATAGTGGTAACTGATGACGAATGGCATCACGTTGCAGTAACTTTTGACGGTGAGACGAAACGCATTTATGTTGATGGTGAAATTGATGTAGAGCAACCTACAAACACAACCGGGAATATGATTGGTCCGAAAGCAGAAAGATACGGATTTATCGGTGTCGGTTCTGAGGCAGCTACGTTTAATGGGTCGGTTTCACCCGCGGGATGGGCATTCAAAGGATTGATGGATGAACTATTCTACTTCCATCGTGCTTTATCTCAGGAGGAGATTGCACACCTTGCTAAAGCACCTACTGATCCCTTTAACATTGAACCGAATGGAAAGTTGAGCACGACTTGGGGACATATAAAAAACGATAGATAGTATGTAAGGACAGAAGAATCACACATGCTTCAATTTGACATTAATAGGATTCTTATGAGAAAACAGCCAAAACTGACTCTGTTGACGATAGTTTTAGTACTTTCAGTCATAACCTTCTCTGCTTATGCAGCAAATATGGATGCAACCGATCTTGTCATCTATTACAGTTTCGATGAAGATACTCTCGTTAACGGTGAGGTAATAGATAAATCTGGAAATGGTTATGATGGGTTAATTCAAGGAAACAATTTCAATTTTGCAGAGGGAAAAGTTAAACAGTGTCTGGAATTTCCCGGTGGTGCGGGGAACTATATTGCAGTTCGCAATTTGCAGTATGTTGAAGCAATTCCTGCACTGAGCATTGCAGTGTGGATTAAGACATCGCAGCGAGGCGTGATAGCATCTTGGGATCGCAGTGAGTTTTTCCGTTTTGCTGCAGCGGATGATCAATTGGGAAATACGAAATTTATCGCTTTTGACATCTGTTGTCCCGTCAGAGACTGGCACGGCAGTGTTGATGTACTTGATAATCAATGGCATCACATTGCAGTAACTTTTAGTGGCGAGGCAAAACGCATATACATAAATGGAGAATTGGATGTTGAACAAGTACCCCATACACAAGCAATCGGACCCCAAGCTGCACGTTTTGGATTTATCGGTATCGGTTCTGAAGCAACCGAATTTGATGGGGCAAAGAACCCTACCTGGTCATTTAAAGGATTAATGGATGAATTCCAAATGTTTCACAGAGTGCTTACTGCGGATGAGGTTAAACGGCTTGCAACAGCAACTGCAAATCCGTTCGCAGTTAACCCGACAGGTAAAGTAAGCACAACTTGGGGTTATATAAAAACCGCAATCAATTATGTTGATTACTAAAGTAGCGATATACTTTCATCCCTGGTTAGGTGTGATTTGAATATTGCACCGTTCTTATAGTATATTAATAAAAGGAGAAAAAAATGAAAACTTTTCTATTTTCAACACTCATGGTTACACTTATCCTAACCCTCACTTCGTTTGCTGCTCATGCACAAATTAGTCCAGATGAACTGATGATCTACTATAGTTTTGACGAAGACGCAGTTGAGAATGGTGAAGTCGTGGATTTATCAGGTAATGAGAATAACGGTTTTATGCGTGGTGCAAACTTAAATTTCGTTGATGGCAAAGTCAACGGGGCCCTGCAATTTCCCGGTGTTGCATCAGATTACATTGCCGTGCAAAACCATCATTATGCTGATCTGTTTCCAGAAATCACGATGGCTGTCTGGATCAAAACTGCCGTAAGGGGCATGATAGCGTCTTGGGATCGGAGTGAGTTCTTCAGATTCGGTGCTGGCGATGATGTGCTCGGAAATACTACCAAGGTTGGTTTTGATGTCTGTTGTCCGATAGGTGACTGGCACGGTGACACCGAGGTTACTGACGACGCATGGCATCATATCGTCGTTACCTTTAATGCTGAAACGAAACGTATTTATGTTGATGGGGAATTAGACGGTGAACAAGCTACGCATACAAACGATAAGCGGATCGGAAAAGTTATAACACGGTATGGATTCATCGGTATCGGTTCAGAAGCTGTTGCCTTTAATGGTGCTGTTGGTCCAAACTGGGCTTTCAATGGGTTGATGGATGAATTCTTGCTTTTCCATCGTGCAATTTCTGAGGATGAGGTAACAACCCTCGTCAATGCAAGCGGAAACCCATTAGCGATTGACCCAGTAGGAAAATTGAGCACGACATGGGGACAAATCAAGAATAACAAGTAAGACAGTTAAACGGGTGATTGTTAACCCTATCACCCGTTTTCACTTAAGCCTCTGTGCAACTTAGGCTGCGTCAGCATCTACTGCTTTTTGTATTCCTGGCCATTCACGCCAGATGTCTGTGTAACCGTCATATCCATTTTCTATACAATCCGCGTGTCGTAAACGAAAAATGACAGCATATCGGACATCGGCAGAAGCATTCGGTGCAGCGGAATGCACGATCTGATGATGTGTCAGCACGACATCACCAGCTTTACCTACTATCTGTGTTGGTCCTTCCGGAAGATCAGGACGTGGCATACCGTTTGCAAGAATTTCATGTCCTTCCTTTTCAAAATAATCCGCAAAGAAACTGTGTGATTTAGGCCATACTGTGAAATTTCCGCTAAACGGTTCAGGGACATCAGCAAGATATACGACTGCTAACGCAGTGAAACCACGTTTATATACACCCTTCTCCATACCGTTTGTCCCATTTCCCAAGCCATCCAGATGCCCACGCGGCAGATTCGGATCACGTTCTAACGGCATAGGGAATCGTAGTGCTATCTGTGCTGAACTGGGTGTTTGTACGTTTCCTTCACCTAACATAGATTCTGCAATATTATGGATAGGTGTTTTACTGAAAATATCAACGATCTGAGGCGCGTTCCTGATCTCGTTACAATAAGATTGTGCTCGGAATTTCTCTAAGTCTGCTTGATGCATGCCAACCGCACCGATAGAGTGATTGATCAACTTGCGTGCAGAATCCACCATCAACTTTGGAACAACACCTGTAACTTTAATGTAACCGTTTTCATGGAAATCTAACTTCTGTTTTTGTGTTAACATTTTATCTCCCTCCAGATATAATCATGTGTGGAAAGTGTTATATATAAGACACCAAAGCGTTCTGAATGGTTTAATCAAATTCGACTGGGCAACCACTCTACCATCCTTCATCCATCCATTCTTCCACCCTTCCACCCTTCCACCCTTCCACCCTTCCATCCTTCCATCCTTCCAAAAGACACTATTGACATAATCTATGAATCCTATTAAACTACCTCCATTGACAATTTCTTCAAATTATACTATCTTTTTTTATCTAAACAGACTCTTAACTACATTATCACATGAGGTAAGGAGAGTTATTAATATGAATGCATTAATAGTCATCGCATTGATCGTATGTGGCAGTATAGCAGCTACCATCCTTGGGTGTGTCTCAATGGGTACATCTTATGCCGAAAAGAAAAAAGGTTTACAGCAAGGGGCATCACAACGCGACTTAGAAGAACTACAACAACAAGTATCAAGGATTCATGGTGAAATTGATTCCCTAAAGATACAACTACAGGAACTCATCCAAATTGCTAAAGGTATTGCAAAATAGAGGAGAATAGATATGTCAATAAATTTTGCTAATTTTGCTGTCGTGCTGACGCTGATAATTATGGGGAGTTTAACGCTTACAATCCTTGGTATTGTCTATCTATCCACCAAAAATGCACTCAAAAAACGTGGATACCATCCAAACAGTCCACAGCAAACATATCAGCAGCTACAAACTGATCTGAACAAGGTTGCAGATAATCTATCTGACATACAATATGAACTGGATGAGATTAGACCAGAAATACTGCAATTGGAATTCCTGAAATATGCCAACGAAGATGGGAACGGGAAGCAGTAAACACTATTTCATCTTTTCAACCACTGATGAAACAGTACTTCTTCTGCTACAGGTTCGACGACACGCAGCAAAACGCTCTCATCATTGAAAAAGTCTAAAACCATGAACCCTGAATGTTGATGTGCAAAGAGTGTGTTGTCGCCATGACTCACTGCAGTTGCTTTCTCACTGGAACCGAGTCCACTGATCAACAGATAATCTGCAGTATCTCCTTGCAGAACTTGCAGAGAATGGTCATGTCCAGAAGCGTATATTAAGAGTGGTGTTTTCTTTGCATTGGCAAAAGCGTTACGAAACTGTGCAGCCATATCTTTATAAATGTGATTGCTCAAATCCTGTTCAGATTTTACCAGATGCCACCGAGTTATGGGATATAAGGAACCGACGATTGGCACAGGTATCCAGAGCCATTTTTCCGCTTCCGTAAGGGGAAAAAGATGTGCCTTCCAATCATAAAAACCACCATGCGGTCCGTATGTTTCTACTGGATGGTGACCAAGCACTAAAACTGGTAATTCAGTATCTAAAGCATTCCTGAGTTCTGCGATAATTTCATCATGCGTTTTTTTTGGCTTTTCGTATTTGTGCAACCACCATTGTGTATCAAGCACAACAAGTCTAACCGTTGGGGTAGATTCTGGTAGTTCCAGGGTAACTGGTCCGGGTGCCGCACGCTGAGGTAGAAAGGATGGCTTTCGGGTTAGTGTATCGTTGACATATTTCTCTTGCGTGCGTAAAGCATACATTCCCTCATCACTTCCACTTGCCCAATCGTGATTTCCGGGTATAAACAGACCGTGTGTATCCGTTGATGTGACAACCTTTAATTGCGGTCCAAGGTGAGTCGGTGCTTCGTGCTGCATCTCTGCTGTCATACCATCCGGGTACATATTATCACCTAAGAAGATAATACTGGTTTTTTCAGGTGATTTTTGTGCCCATTTCCGTAACATTTCTAACACAGGTTCATCCGGTTTTGGTTGTCCTGCGTCACCGAGTAAAAGTATTCTATAGATAAGGACGTTCTTTATTGCAACATCGTGTCTTTCAATTGCAGCAATATCTAGATGGTAATACGGGGAGGTATGACTACATCCGATAAATGTCAGATATACCGACTGAACTATAATTCCGAGTAAGAGAATACACCAGTAAATATGTGAACGTCTGTAGATTTTCATAAGTTCTCTTTTGTTAAAAGTGTGGGATGATAGGAAATGAACAAGTTGATTATCACTTTTTTATATAATGTGCAATTAGTATTATGACATAATATAAGGTTTTTTGCAAACTTGTCTGAACCAGAACTTTACACACCCTCCGTTATCAATTCACTTGCGTGACTCATAAAAATAATCTATAATAGTGTGAATTCCGTATTGGTAGCGTAAAATGCTTATTTGCGTTTTATGTGGCACAATCTAACAGAATGTGCTACAAAAACCCGTATCCTTTTGTAAGACAGACGCTATGAGTCTCGGATGATTTTATTTTATGGAACTCACTTTATAATAAATAAAATAACCAGTATTAAATGATACATCTCAATTAAGGAGCAAATTATGTATATGAAGATATTCACTGTTTTCTGTGCCTTGTTAACATTTGGACTATTCGTTAGTTTTTGCAATGCTCAGATTGATTCTGAGAAAATCGTAGGTATATGGTTGCTTGATGAAACTAATGGTGATACAGCTGAAGATGCATCTGAAAACGGATATAACGGCACAATCACACAATCAGATTGGGTTCAAGGGAAAGTTAATGGGGCTCTTGACATAAAGAAAGGTGGCACAGTCACTATTCCATTCGGTAAAGGTGTCATAACAGATAGAATGAGTTTTATTCTATGGATAAAGTTCACAGATCTTAGCGGACAACAAAACTATTTCTCTATACACGATCAGAGCAATAACCGCTATGTTCCATACAAAGAAGGTCCAAACGTTCTCCGTAGCTGGAGTAATCTATGGAATGTCAGCAGCGGTGTTACCGTCAAGGCAGGAACATGGTATCACGTTGCAAACACTTACGATAGTAACACTGCAAAGATCTACGTCAATGGAGAAGTAAAAGTATCACAATCAGTATCAAAGTTTCAACTTGTAGATCAGAATCAAACAGCTTGGCTTGCCACAGATAAAGGGGCAAGTTTTCAATCTGCTTGTGTTATGGACGAAGTAGGACTGTTTAACGATGCTCTTACCGATGAGGAAGTCAAGAACATTATGCAGCATGGTATTTATCAGGCTGCTTATGCTGTAGAACCTTCTGAAAAACTGACTGTTTTATGGGCAAACTGAAATCATAGTTCTTTCCTCACATAAGAGTTTTTTAAACATAGTAGATCGTCAATTCCTACAGAGGAAAACTTAATCGGACATTTTCAGATCCGCCCATCTTGTCGCCAATTTACCGTGGGCGGCAACGTCCATAAAAACGTCTTCAGACGATATAGTCCATAACAAGTATGTATTCGTATTATTTCCATCTATTACCTCTTTTTGCACTTCAACAGCATAGAATGTGCCGTTTGGACTAACCCCAGCAAAATAACTTGGTTCAGAGATTATTTTCCTTTTCTCGTTGATAATATCCCATAAATAAAGTCCATCCACATCGGCACGAGGTTCACCACCGGTAGCTGCCAGTATCGTACCGTCTGGGTTAAACGCAAAAGGGAAGTTATTCCACCCACCAGCATACCCGTGTAGACGACTCGTTTCTTTTCTTGTAACAACATCCCACAATATGATTAGGGAGCTGTGTCTAATACCAGATGCCAAAGCAGTTCCATCTGGACTGAACGCTACATACTGGACACCCGCAGGAGTCTTAAGTGTAGCTATTTCGAGTTTAGCTAATTCGACGTTTTCGTTGATATCCCATAAATAGACGAAAACGGGTTTATTTCCAAATCCTGTAGTCCCAATCGCCAAGGTCGTTCCATCTGGACTAAATGTACTACTCATGGGGAACTCTGGTAATTCTATTTCAGATTTCTTCTTTCCTGTCCCAACATCCCATAAATATATAAACGGAGTAGATGTTCCCCATCTTCCTGCAGCACAACTTGCCAACGTTGTTCCGTCTGGACTAAAAGATATGCTTGAGATCGTGTTTGCCACAACATGTTCAAGTACGAATTTTACTTCTCCGGTAGCGACATCCCACAAAGTAACCCTACTCTGCTCAGAACCACTGGCAAGTAGTGTGCCATCAGGACTAAAAGTAAGAACAGCACCGTCACCTATGCGGAACTCGCTTATGAAGACATCTTTCTCTGCGCCGGTAGCAGTATCCCACAAATGTATAGTGCCAGGGAAATTACTACCTGCTAATGTTTCACCATCTGGACTTAACGCGAAAAGGTTTACTCCTTCTGGATTCCCTCCCAATTGGACTTGAGCAGAAGCGTTTATTGAAAACATAAGTAGCAACAGATATATCGTAAATTTATCAATAATTGCCTTCATTTGCTATCTCCTTTTAGATAGAATCTCTGTCATCTTGTGTTACAGCCTTTCGTCCCTCGGTAGGTGCGGTTTCCCAACCGCACTGTTACACATTTTCGTTCCCCGGTAGGTTCGGTTTCCCAACCGCACTGGTGCACACTGTATAATTAATTCAATAATTTACTATAATATATAGGATAGACGCATTCCCCGATTGCAGGTTAGGGTTAAATCC
>JAJDZB010000069.1:0-38391 GCA_022824835.1 Candidatus Poribacteria bacterium
AACATGGTTTTGAAACGGTTGTTGTCTGTGGTGGATTTCAACTAAAGGATACTCCCCAAGTCCAAACCCACTGTGAAAGTCTGATCGGGATGGGGCAACATATACCCCGAAAGGGTGTGCTTACCTGCTTTTTCTTTGCACGGGATCAGGTCTATAGGTTGATGGTGCGAGCTCAATCAAACGAAGCAGTCCAGCAAAAGAAAATCGGCAACGAAACCGTGCCGAAAAAACGGAACGCATTCTATAAAACAAAAGGAGCGGGCATTCCTCCCCAAGCTAAAGCATGGGGTCTCCTGCCCGAAGATTGATGAACATATATCAGGAAGAACTTCTTGACCACTACGAAAATCCCAGCAACTACGGCACACTTCCGAACCCCGATATTTCACATGAAGAGGATAACCCCCTCTGTGGAGACAGGATTCGGATGGACCTGCTTGTTGAGGATGACATAATCAAAGATGTCCGTTTTTGTGGACATGGCTGTACCATCAGTTTAGCCGCAGCCTCAATGTTAACCGATAAGATTAAAGGTAAAACCCTCACAGAAGTCAAAAAACTTTCCAGGGAAGACATTATGGATATGGTTGGTATTCCGTTGGGACCTGTCCGTGTAAAATGTGCCTTGTTAGCACTCAAAGTTCTCAAAGCCGGTGCTTACGGTATTAAAGGTTGGCCCGGCGAGGAAGATGAATAAGAAAGGAACATAATGGCAGAATACTATAAAGCAGCGAAAATTGATGAAGTGCCACCCGGTACAAAAAAATTGGTTGAAGTAGATTTCGTCCCTGTGCTACTCTTTAACGTAGAAGGCGAGTATTACGCGATGGAAGATGTTTGCACACATGACGGCGGCCCTTTAGGCGAAGGCATTTTAGATGGGGATGAAATAGAGTGTCCTCGCCACGGTGCACGATTTTGTGTCAAGACAGGAAAGGCACTCTGCATGCCCGCTGTTGAAGACATCGAATGTTTTCCTGTCAAAATTGAGGACGACGAAATTTTAATTAACATTGACTAACTACCATCTCATCAAAGTGGACTACTATAGGAGGAAAAGAAATGGTAACAGAAGATTCTGTATACGAAGCTATAAAAGAAATTATCGACCCTGAAATCGGTATTAATATCGTTGATATGGGACTTATCTACGAAGTTGACATTGACGACACAACCGTTGACATTACCATGACCTTAACAAGTCCTGGATGTCCCGCAGGTGGACAGATTGTCAACGGAACACAGCACGTTACACAACAATTGGATGGTGTTGAAGAGGTTAATGTACAAGTTGTGTGGACACCTCGTTGGACACCCGAATTGATGAGCGAAGAGGCAAGAGACGAACTGGGAATCTTCTAACAAATCTATGAGGCACTAATGGAATACAAAATCCCTCTTGTTCTGACACCACAACCTGAAGGCGGGTATACAGTGACTTCTCCCTTATTGCCGGAGTTGGTTACTGAGGGTGATTCTATAGATGAGTCGTTAGAAAACGTCAAGGATGCCTTTATTGCAGTCATGGAGCTTTATCAAGAGTTAGGACGTTCATTGCCTGAAAATATATCGAGTTGTGTCGTTTTATAATACTATGGATCAACCTTGTAATTTACAATGAATACTGTAAGCAAAAGTCCGAAAACCCTCAAGAAACATGAGAACGCCTTCCAAATTGAATGGAAGGATGGACATACCAGTTGGTATCCATACACATATCTCAGACAGATGTGTCCGTGTGCAGAATGCGCCATCATCCGACACAAAGGTAAAGATATCCATTCCTTATTCTCTCCACAAGGGGATGGAGATGTAACATTAATAGAGGTGTCTGAGGATATCCAACCCACCGATATTCAGTTAGTGGGTCGGTATGCGCTGCAATTCAGTTGGAATGATGGACACAATGCTGGCATCTATCCATTTGATGTATTACGTGAAACCTGTCCGGGTCATGAATGTATACCAATACAACATAATGAAAACGAAGAAGGAACTGAATAATGCAAACAAGACCTCCACTCCCAGAAATTTCACCACAAGAACTAAATCAGAAATTGGGTGATAACCACGAAGCTGTGTTCTTATTAGACGTGCGTGAAAAGAGCGAATACGACATTGTACATCTTGAAGGAGCACGATTAGTCCCCCTCAACACATTGCCGCATCATCTGGATAGCCTTCCATCGGACAAAGAAATTGTTGTCTATTGCCATCATGGACAACGTAGTCTTTATGCAACTGCTTACCTACATCAAAACGGATATACCGAATCAAAAAACCTCACTGGTGGGATTGACCGGTGGGCAGCAGAAATTGATCCGACCATGAATCGTTACAACTAACACCTTTCACAGGGTAAAACCGAATTTTGAGAATAACATCTGAACCAAGAGGAGAAAACCGATGATCGTAGAATTTGAAAACCGTTCCGGTGAAATGGAACAGGCAGAAATGGATATTGACGAACCTTGTCCAACCTGTTGTGGAATGCTTTTCCCTATTGTGGACTCAAAACCGGAAAGTGGATATCGTTGCAGCAGCTGTGGTCTCGTCTTCAAACCTGTAGAGGAAGAGTCACAGGTAGAGTCCAAATAAGTTGGCACGCAAGCTGACTACTCAACTTTGCGAAAATCAGGAACTTTCACAGGTACGCCTCCGTTCGCAATGGATTGCTCTGAAACCAAACCCGGCACCGTAAAATCCATAGTTGTATAAACATCTATCGGTGGCGTAGTATCGTTAAGGATACTATCAATAAAATCGCGCACTTTAAAATACTCCCCCAAGTCTCCTACATGCTGTGCTTCAACTGGTGGATTTTTCCAACGTTCAGGTAGAAACTCAGGTTCATATTCTGCCAACGGTTTCCACACTTCACCCGCTTCAAAATCACGCAACCAAATCTTTGGCTGAGCACCGAAACCGCGCGAACTTTCATAACTCCCTTTTGTGCCTTGCAGACTGAAATAGGAATTTGCTGGACGATTTGAAAGCATATCAATCCGGATCTTAATTAATCCTGCGCTTTGCGTTTTACAAAGCATCATTACAGTATCCTCCATGGCATGTTCAGGATCTGTCCGAACACCCGTACCAAGACAGCAGACACTCACAACACGTTCACCAAACCACTGAAGCACAGGACCGAGGCTGTGTGTTGCATAGTTGCACCGGTTAATTCCAACCTGCCAGTAATACCGCCACGTAGGACTCCCTTCCGCATCGTGATGAAGCGACTTGACGTTATGAAGATATTCTCCCTCTCCAAAATACACCTCACCAAACAACCCCTTCTCCACCATATTGCGTATGAGCACATTGTGCTTAAAATAGCATGTATTTTCAGCCATCGTATACTTGGCAGTTGATTTCCGAACTGCACGGACAAGGTCATAGCACTCCTCTAACTTAACTGCTGCAGTAACTTCGCTAATCACATGTTTTCCAGCATCTAACGCTTCTATAGACTGCGGTACATGCAGATTCTCCGGTGTTGCCAGCACAACCAGATCAACAGCATCTAACATCTCTGTATAATCTGTGAATTGATGTGGAACATTAAACCGTTCTGCGACACTTTGAAGCGCAGCCTCATTGATGTCACATACTGCCGTGACTTCTGTTTCTGCTATTGTGCTAAACGGTTGAAAATAGGAACTCCCTCGGTGCGCGCCAACAATCCCGACCTTTAGTTTATTCGCCATGTATGTCTCTCCTTTCTGAGTATAGAGATAGCATAGCACATCGTCAGCAATTTTAAAAACTATCTTGAAAACGCTATGGGCAAACAAAATGGTTCAAGGTAGTTTATGCCGCAAAATACCGCTTAACAAATTGCCATGCCCCCGCTTTGTAATACCGATGACCACCATCACCAATGAATAACTCACATCTATCTTCAACGCCAGCAACAGCATAGATTTCCTTAAGTCTTTGATATGCAAACTCAACATGTTGAATTGGAAAGATAGGATCATCACGTCCTGAAATAGCACAGAATGGACGTGGGGCAATCAGACCCGCGACATCATACATTTCACCTAATCGCATGACTCCAGGTACGTAGTTGCATTCACAGTGTCGGATAGTACCGATACTCCCTTCAAATGTACAGAAGTAACAACTCGGAACCGCAACAGCGATGCGGGTTTCACAGGCTGCAGCGAAGAGAGAAATAGTCCCTCCTCCAGAATTACCAGTTATAGCGATCCGTTCCGCATCAACAGGAAGATTTTCTATTGACCAATCTATCAGACGTGACATATCCCACACACGTTCTCCAATAGGAGTACGACCAACAAGAATACTATGGACTAACTGGTGACGGCAAGAGTGTGTATTATTGTTCTGCTTATCTGCCTCAGTGCGTGTTTCACCGAAAGCACGAGTCGTAGGCGCGATTGCGATATATCCCTCTTCAACAACTGCCTGCCGTGCAATATCGCGTTCACCTTCAATCATCTCCTTCTCCTCCTTATCTGAATGCGCGATACCAGCATAAATGTGTGGATGATTATGTCCATGCGGTGCCAGAATCAACGGAAGCTTCTTGGTAATCTCCTTTGGACGAAGAAGGTAGAACGGTAACGGTACTGTCGGTTCCACCCACAGATACCAACTTTCACGTATATGGCTATCCATATCCAAAACTTCAAGTTGTTCGGCTTTCGGAACATAATTTGCAAGGTCAGATTCCATATTGTCCAAACCGAGGATGTATCGCAATTCAGGACGAAACTTCGCTTGCCACGCGAATAAGCCTTCTCGTGTAGCCTCTTTAAATTCATATTTCCGTGGGACAGTGGCATATAAGTTCTCAAAGTGTTTTACCGCGTTATACATGAAGCATCTCCTAATTAAAAATGACTCTCTTGACAAAAACTCTGATGGTGCTATAATACGATTGCAATAATATACAATTCACTGAGAACTGTCAACAGATTTTGATGTAAAACAGATGAAACAATTCGAAAGGAAATAACAATGAAAGTATTGATAACGGGTGCAAGCGGAAGACTCGGTCCCTATGTGATTCGAGAATTAGCAGAAAAGCACACACCTATTCTGATGTCACGTCGACAACCCGCAGAAGAATTTAGCAAACTCCCATTTATTCAAGGAGACCTAAATAACTTCGAAGACTGTCAACGGGCAGTCGAAGGTGTAGACGTAATCCAACACCTTGGAGCACAACCAGGTCCCGTAGACCATCCCGATTTTCGGGCAAATGCTGAAGAGAAAGGCATACCTTTTGATGCAACTTTCAAGACCAATATGCTCGGTACTTACTACCTCATGCAAGCGGCAATCGAAGCAGATGTCCAGTCTGTGATTATGTCTGGTAGTAATTGTGCCTTGGGACACGGTTTTCGCATCAGCAAGACACACATGCCGATCGACTATCTTCCGTTAGACGAGGAACATCCGTGTTATCCAGAGGATTCTTACAGTTTCTCAAAACGTTGTGGTGAAGACCTGTTAGCCAGTTATACGCGTGCTTATGGAATCAGAACGTATGTAACCCGTCCAGCAGGTATCACTCCAGAAGAACGCAGAAAACAGATGGCAGAAAATGCAAGACCGGTAGGAGGATGGTCACCCTGGCTATGGTGCTGGGTCGGGAGCGAAGATGTAGCAACTGCACACCGTTTGATAATGGAAAAAGCAGAGACATTGCCACCCCATGATGTCTATTTTCTAAACGCAGATGATACTACTGCTTTAGAACCCTCAATGGAACTGGTAGAAAGGTTTAAACCGGAATTCCTTACAAAAGTTAAATCGCTGCAAGGACATCAATCGTTTATAAATTGCGATAAACTCAAGAATGGTGTCGGCTGGCAACACGAAACTTCATGGCGACAATAGAGTGTTTTCACATAATTTATGGCTTCACATAATTTATGGTTTCACAAACTTTGGAGCAAACAATATGGCAACAGATGGCATAATTCGTATAGGGGTCGTGGGAATTGGTAGTATAGCCGTACGCGGTATTCTTCCGCACCTAACACAAGACGATGTCCAAGATAGACTGAAAGTAACAGCTGTCTGTGATCCAGTTCCTGGCAGAGCAGAAGCTGCATCCGAGAAATTTAATGTGCCGCACGCATATCAAACATTTCAAGAGATGTTGTCAGAAGGACATGTTGACGCTGTTAGCATTGCATCACCCATCGGTATACATTATGAACAGGGAAAATTAGCGATAGAACACGGTGTCCACGCACATTTCAATAAAACGATGACTACTACCGTTGATGAAGCAGATGACCTAATTGACTCTGCTGCACGAAAGGGTGTTAAATTAGTTGCATCTCCCGGACAGATGTTACGTCCAATACATCAAGAAATCAAAAGACTTATTGAAGACGGTGCAATTGGGACACTCACCTGGGCTGCAACAGGTTCCTCTTTTGGTAGATATCACGAAGCGGAATCAGTTCGACATGGGGACGATGTGTTGTCCAACATTAATCCTGCATGGTATTTCCGAAAACCAGGGGGCGGTCCACTCTATGACATGACAGTCTATGGATTGCATACGATGACAGGTATCCTTGGTCCTGCCAAACGAGTGACGGCGTTCTCTGGTGTCCGAGTCAAAGAACGCGAATTTCGTGGGGAAATGCTTCCATGTGACATGGACGATAACACCTTCATTCTACTGGATTTTGGTGATGCATTCTTCGGGTTTATCTACGGTGCAGCAGCTGGACATGCTATTAAAGGTGGATTAGCAATTAACGGTACAACGGGAGTCATTGAGGGCAGCACCATCAACGGTAAGCCAATTGATGCACCCAAGAGAGAACTACCCCATGTTGTTGGACCTCATCGTAGTATACAGGAAGCACATGTTTTTGAAGACATCATGCAACTTGTTGACTGGATTCGAGAGGATAAACCGACTATCGTCACAGCGGAGCATGCACGACATGTCATAGAGATTTTTGACGCAGGTTATCGGTCAGCTGAAACAGGGCAAGCACAAACCTTACGAACTACATTTTAGAGGGATAAATCTTATGCCAAAGGCTCTATGTATCGGTGAACTACTCATCGATTTTGTATCCACAACACCAGATGTATCCCTTACCGATGCCCCAGGTTTTGCCAAGGCACCAGGTGGGGCACCAGCAAATGTCGCTGTCGGGTTAGCAAAACTCGGTATAGATGCAGGTTTCATTGGTAAAGTTGGGGCAGATCCGTTTGGAGATTTCCTTACAGAAACACTTCAGCAGCACAACGTAGACACTTCGTATCTCATCGCTGGAGAAGAATCGCGCACGACCTTAGCCTTCGTCGCAACACGTTCTGACGGTAAGAAAGACATTACTTTCTACCGACACCCCGGAGCAGACATTCAGTTGTCTCCTGATGAGATTGACGCAAATTACATCCAATCAGCAGAACTGTTCCACTACGGTTCTGTGAGTCTAAGTCATTCACCAACACGTGAAGCAACTCTCAAGGCAATTCAGTGTGCCAGTTCAGCTGGATCTCTTATCTCTTACGACCCTAACCTACGGATGATGTTGTGGGATAAACCTGATGAAGCAAAACACTGGATTTGGAAGGTCATGCCTTATGCAGATATTGTGAAAATATCTGAAGAGGAATGGGAGTTTATTACCGGTGATATTGAACTGACGAATGGCATAAAAAAAATACTCGATCTCGGTGTCAAGTTGCTGGTTGTTACACTGGGAGAACGAGGATGTTATTATACAAATGGTACTATTGAAAGTTCAATTGAGGGATATAAGGCTAATGTAGTAGACACACTCGGCGCAGGGGATGCTTATGTCGCTGCAATGCTTTCAAAATTGATTAAGCATAAGGATCTGTCAGATCTGAAACAGAAGCAACTTAACCCCATCATGCGATATGCTAATGCAGCAGGCGCATTAGCAACACAGAAAGTCGGTGTAATCCCATCACTGCCTACTCACGGTGAGATTGAGCAGTTTCTATTATGAAGTTAAAGTATTAAATCGGGTAATATTTTATTTTTCCCAGACCCGGTAGGTTCGGTTTCCTAACCGAACCAGGTGTCTCAACGAATTACCTAAATTATTATTTAAACTTCATTAAAGAAACAGAACGTAATATAGTTTTTGTATGTGTATAGGGTTGTTTTCAGAAAAAGTTTGATTTTTCTTCTTAGATTTGTAATACTTAATCAGAGTCAATGTTCTGTTACGATTGAATCTACTACAATCAAAATATAGAGAACTAACAGATTATCGTAGAGTTAGAGACTTGATTTTGTTATACTGCTTAACTATAATAGTGGTAATCCAGCAATGTTAATCAACAAAGGAGTTTATGTTATGAAACGACTGAGCATAGTTCGTCTAACAATCTTCACTTTTATTACAATCTTCGGGATCGCTACGGTATCCGTACAGGCAGCAATCTTGAACATTACAGTGACAGATAAACAGACAGGTAACAGACTAAACAGCGTGTCCATTACTGTTAAACCTGAAACAGGTGATGCCGATAGCGGTGTTACTGATGCAAATGGCACACTGGCATTTGCTGATTTAGAGGCAGGTGAGTATACAGTAACTGCATCTTTACAAGGCTACACAGATAATGTGTTGATAAATGTTTCGCTAAACAATGATGAAACCAAATCGATAACCATTGCACTTAACTCAGAAGTAATTGAACTTGAAAAGATTTCAGTTTCAGCTTCCCGTAGAAAAGAAAAAGTGCTTGAAGCACCAGCTTCAGTCGCGCTGGTTGATGACTCACAAATTCAAGACAGAATTGCGATGAGTGTAACGGATCATATCAAATCTGTACGAGCAGTAGATGTAGTGACTTCCGGTATTGGTACATCCTATGTCGTTGTACGCGGATTCAACAACGTCTTTTCTGGTAGCCTACTCTCACTTGTAGACAATCGGATCGCCAGTGTTCCATCATTACGTGTGAACGCTTATACGCTTATTCCTACTATAAGCGAAGACATTGAGCAGATTGAAGTGGTATCAGGTCCGGGTGCAGCATTATACGGTCCAAATAGTGCCAACGGTGTGATGCATATCCTTACGCGTTCTCCTTTCAACTCTCAAGGTACAACCCTTAGCATTGGTGGTGGCGAGAGGGGTATACTCCTCGGTTCACTCCGTCATGCTGGTGTTATCAATGATATGATCGGATACAAATTGACAGCCAATTACACGCAAGGTAATGATTGGGCAGCAGGCCGTCTTAGAGATGACATTGAGCCCGGTTTTAAAGAGGACCTTGATTATCAAATTCAAGAAGATGACTGGCAAGATGGTCGTTTAACAGCAGATATCAACGAAGAAGACCCAAGAAACTCGTTATTTGATACAGCACTTGCCCGTGGAGAATTCCGAGTAGATTATAGTCCAGATGATAATACATCCGTCATCCTCGCAAGTGGTCTAACACAGGCTTCCGGACTTGAGTTAACTGGTATCGGTGCTGGACGTACAAAAAACTGGACTTACGGGTATGCTCAGACACGGGTCATCTACAAAGACCTATTCTTTCAAGCTTTCGTCAATAGAAGCGATGCAGGTGATACGTATGTTTTACGTTCTCAGGAGGATATCGTTGATAACTCAAATCAATATGTTAGTCAGTTACAACACAGTACCGGGATAGGTGATATACAAAGATTTACTTACGGACTGGATGTTTTACTGACCCGTCCGGATACGGGTGGTACTATCAATGGTGTGAATGAAGAGATCGATAATATTGACGAAATTGGTGCTTATGTGCAATCTGAAACGAATATACTCCCGCAGGTTAAATTACTTGCTGCTGGTAGAGCAGATTATCACAATCATCTCAGTGATATCGTCCTTTCGCCGAGAGTCGCGCTTGCGTTTCAACCAGATGATGACCACAACATCCGACTAACCTATAACCGCGCTTTCAACACGCCGGGCACATCAAACCTATTCCTTGACATCTTGTCAACTGAAGATGCGTATGGGTTAGGTGCGAATTTTCAATCGACTTTGGGATTTAGTCCCAATATTGATATTCGCGCACAAGGTGTACCGTCTGATAGCGGTTTTACTTTCAGAAGAAATACAGATGGTAGACCCCTGTTCCGGTCTCCATTTTCACCATTGATAAGTCGTGAAGCGGATGAATACATTGCTCTTGATGATCCAATTTTTACGAATGTCATGTGGGGTATCGGTCGGGGGGCTGTCATCAAAGGATTTGAAGATGGATTGAAGGCATCAATTACCTCCGACACGTTACCAGCAATCGTTGGAGGTATGCCGCCTGAAGAGATAGTCGCAATCATTGAAACACTCCCACCAGAATTAGCAGCAGCGGTACAACAGGTTATACAACCCAGTGACATTTTAGGACTATCACCAGAACAATTACAGCAGACGGTACTACAGTTATTCGAAACGATGCCGCCTACAGCAATAGACCTGCTGACTGCAACATTGATACAAGGACAAACTGCTGAATTTTCAGCTGTTATGCCTGAGCAAGTCTTAGGATTAAAGAACGTCATACGTTCCCTTGATCCAGAGACAGGAATGTTCCTTGATGTGGAAGATGTTAAAGACGTTGATGTGTTGAAACCAACCATTACACAGACTTATGAAATTGGATACAAAGGGATACTCATGAATAAACTCGCTTTCTCTGTTGATGTCTATCATTCACAAATCAACAATTTCATAGGTCCTTTGTTCGTTGAAACACCAAATGTCTTTCTCGATCCCGTGTCAATTCAAGCAACCTTTGGCAAGCAAATTTCTGAAGCTTTAGCGGATCCTAATAACGCAGTACTTCATCAAGCACTGCTTCAGTTAGACGCTCAAGAGAATGGTGGTAACGGGAACGGTACACCTATTGACGAATTGATAACGACTATCGCATCAATTCCATTCGGTACGGTAACACCTGATCAAGCTGCCGATCCAAACGCTGTAATGCTGACTTACAGAAATTACGGAGATATACAGTTAAACGGTTTAGATCTGAATTTTACACTGTTTCTAAGTTCAAATTGGAGTGTTGGCGGGAATTATTCGTTTGTCAGTAAGGACTTATTCCAGAATATTGATGGCATCGGTGAAATTGCATTGAATGCACCAAAGAACAAATTCGGGGCTAACGTTCAGTATTTTAACACTGATCTCGGTTTAGGATCCGGACTCAGAGCTCGTTTTGTTGAAGGATTTCCCGTTCGATCCGGAGTCTATGTTGGTGATGTGGAATCTTATTATACTATTGATCTCAATGCGGGTTACGATATTCCACTCGGTCCGAAACCTCGTTTCTCTGTTACAGTACAGAATCTGTTGGATCGTAAACATAACCAATTTGTTGGTACCCCAGATCTTGGACGTTTAGCGATAGCGCGTTTAACGCAAACATTCTAATGCTGGATTAACTTAATTCATATCAGTCTGCGATTAGGAAATCACACCTATTCCCAGTCCGGTAGGTGCGATTTCCCAATCAATGCAGAATACCAAACGCGTATTCTGCCATAGGTGTCAATTTAGTGATGTTCCCAGGCTGGGTAGGTTCGGTTAGGAAACCGAACCTACCCAGCCTGGGGCGTTATGGGTTACCCTATTCTCCGTGCTTTAACTCCATACATTGGCCAAGAAAAGAAAAAATCCCCTTCATCACCAGGTTCTACGGTATAATACGTTTTGGCATCATCAGGAGAGAGTTCTGAGAACGCTTCACGTATTTCTTCAACTATCTCTGTTGAATTCTTCTGTGGACGTACCCACCACATAAACGACATCAGGGCATTGCGGGTATGAGCAGTCTTCTCAATCTCAAATCCGGCTTCAGTAATCATCGTATTCCATTGAGATGGAGGATACCCAAATACATGTGAATCGTCGCGTAACTTTTCAACACGGTTCTGCCACGTTATTAACGCGTCTGATTCAGGTGAAACAGAATCTACGATGCAAAACAGGCCATCTTTTCGTAGGACACGATGAACTTCACACAAGAATTGCGGTACGTTTTGAAAATGATGGGGGGCAAGACGACAGGTCACTAAATCAAACGAACCTGTACAGAAAGGTAATGACTCTGCTGCAGCGACAGAAAACGTAACGTTCTCTAACGATTGCTGTTGTGCCAATTCAGATGCTTTCAAAACCATCTCAGGTGTTAGGTCTGTTGCAACCACAGAATCTACCTTTGGGGCAAGTGCAAATGCTGTAAAACCTGTACCGGTTGCTATATCAAGTGTTTTTTCTGTACCTTTGGTATCAGCAAAATTAAGGATCACTTCAAGAGTATCACCTTTAGCATGCACGGTGCTTTGTGCATAGTAGTCAGCATGTTGACTAAACTGATCGCGGACAGCGGTATGGATGGATTTCATATCTGGTATAATTTGGGGTATGACTGGCTAAATTACAGCAATGATTCTAAGTAACTTCTCGCTTTACGCATAGCGTCAATAGGATCGGATTGACCTTCATATACGACAGAAAGACATCCATTGTACCCGACTCCTCGCAAAATATCTAATACACGGGGATAATCCAGCCATTCCTCAACACCACTATCAATCTCATAGAACTTTGTGCGAACATAAACAGCATAAGGGGCAGTCTGTTCAATACTGGCATAGCAGTCGTAATCGGGATGCGGTGAACCGCGATGTCCACTTGCGCCAGGAGACCCAGCATATTGTCCTGTATCTAAGATATGCGTAAAATAGGGGTGATCAGTTTCTTGTAAAGCACGTATAACAGCATCTCCGTCGCGTGTAACATTATTGTGGTTATGGTTCTGCAAACCGACGAGAATACCTGATTCGTATCCATATTCAGCAACTTCTCTGAATCCATCTATCATCGGTTGCCATAATGTTTCCTCGTCGTCACAATCAGCCGGAACATAAGCAGCGAAAACGCGAACTATCGGACAGCTCATAAAAGCAGCAACGTCTATCCACTTTTTTATCATTGCAATCTGTTCGTGATGCTCATCAACAGGTTTACCGAAGTTGTTGCTTATACCGATGTAACCTAATGGTAGTCCTTTTCGCATTAGGTTCATCTTCAGGTCCCGTAAATAATTAACATCTGTTGACTCAAATGCTCTGTAATGCAATTCAATGACATCAAACCCAAGGTCATATACAATTTGAGCGAAGTCAGTGGCAGTAGCTCCTTTGACGTTCAAAGACATGGTACCGATTTTCATCATAAGTCTATGTACCTCTCAGTATATCTATTGGTTTCTATAATTCCTGATCGTCATCCGATTCTCCATCTATTTCTTTAAGTAGTAGATGTGACTGTCGATGCGTTGTCTTTAAGTAGTTAGTTAGGACATCTTGGATTGTCTTTAGCGTATAACGATCATTTTCAAGTATCTCTATTCTTTTTTCATAATTCTCCATGAAGTTGAGTCGGTCAACAATATCCTGGAGCAGATTTTCTAATTCTCGATAGTGTGTTCTTTGTTCTTCCAATGACTGGATTCTTTCTGCCATTGTCTCGAGCTTCTGTGTCGCCTCTTTCAATTCAGACTGTAGTGAACGCGTAAAAGTGATTAATTTCTCAAGCGTATTTGTAGATTTATAAACAGGTATTTCTGAGTCCATTGGCGGGAAATCTTTAGGGATAGTTTCATCTCCGTTCTGTTTAGGCGTTTCAGCACCTATTTCTTCTGTTGTATCTATATCACCTATCTCATTTGTTTCATCTTCAGGGGCAATCTCAGTCTCTAATTCTTGTGTATCTATTGGTGAAATCTCGTGTGTTCCTAAGAGTTTTATATTATATGTAGATGGTAGATAATTCTCTTTTCGTTCAGTGTAAGTAATTTGGACGCGGAGTTCTTGGTCAACCTTAAGGGAATTCAATCGGGCATGAATATTTCTGATCACGACCTCATTGTATCCGAAAGCTTGGTTCGTTTTTGTACTTAATTGTCGTAGATATCGGTAGAGTTCCATTACATCGGAGCTTTCTCGTGAGATTCCTTCTTTCGTCAATACTCCGATAATATCTTCATCCTCGGCATTCGTTGCGGAATGTAAATTCGGTAGTACAACGTCAAGCGGTACTTCGCCTTGAATTGCCCGCATACCAAGGGTCCAACTGTTTTCCGAGAGTCTGCCGCTGTATGCAATGAAATCGTAAGTAATTGTCATCTTCTAATACCAACCCATAATATAATAAACATTACATTAAATAACTCACTCGTCATCTTTGTTGCCAGTTAGTTCAAACACAGGTTCCATCTGTGCCCACCATTCACCGGTTTGTGCTTCTTCAACGGGTTCCTGAAATGTTCGCATTAATTCATCCCACTCTCTGCATTTAGGATGTTGTTCAAGATAACGTGGAAAATCACGTTGTATATCAAATGAATCAACGGTTTCCATCGCCATGAACAAACGTCGTCCTAAAAGATAGATATTCATTTTCGTAATACCGACTGCTTTTAAGCCTGCTAAGGTTTCTTCCCAAGCATTTTGATGATAAATCTTGTATTCCTCAATTATATCAGGATCGTCTTTAAGGTTCAAGGTTAGTCCGTAGTGTTTCATTTTTTTCTATAGCTTTTTCTATAATCAGGTTATGGTCAAAAGCGAGTCTTGGCAAATCCGATGTTGAGTGCCATAGAACTTCCGACGCATCGGAACCCGCAACTGCTGCCTGTTGGTCTTTACTTGGGATACCGACATAAGCGATAGTGATAACGCGTCCACGGGGGTCCCTGTCAGGTTGTCCGAAGGTACCCACCTCTGTCAGTTGCACATCCTTTATGTTTGTCTCTTCGTATAACTCGCGCAGTGCACTCTCCTCAAGCGTTTCGTCCAGATGTATGAACCCACCAGGCAATGCCCACAGATTCTGGAAAGGAGGATTCTTACGTCTGATTAACAGAACTTGCGGATATGCCTGTGTATACGATAATAGAACTATATCAACAGTTACTGAAGGACGTGGATATTTGTAACTATACACCTTAATAAAATATATTATCAGATATGAACATTTTTTGTCAATAGGATTTTTCAATTGGGTGTCTAAGTATTTTGTCATCTTTATTCACATGAGACGGCACTCGGAGAGTGCCTACTACTATTAAGAGCATAGTAAATCCCAAAATTGACACTTATAGTGGCAATAACTTTACGCACCCTATTTGCACATTTTTCTTGACAAATTCAATTAAATCTGATAAGCTACAAAAACAGTTTGACAAATAGGAAGAAATGTGTATAACAGCAATGCTATTATCAGCGTAAACAAAATAAAGGAGAACAATAATGCGTTCTAATGCTACAAAAGTGATATGTATCCTTAGTCTGTTAATAACCTCTATCGGGTACATAAATATATCTGATGCTAAAATTGATGGAAGTACGATTGCAGGAATGTGGACATTTGAGGATGGACAAGGCGATACCGTTACTGATGAATCTGGAAATGGCAGTGATGGAACATTTGTCGGTGATCTCAAATGGGTAGATGGAAAATTCGGCGGCGGTCTAGAATTTAACGGGACGAACACGTGGGTTAAGATTGGAACGAAGGGTGATGCTGATTCATTAGCTGCTTTAGATTTTAGTCAGTCTGAAGGATTCTCAATTCACGCATGGGTTTATTCTGCTGTTGCACCGACAGGAAAATGTATCGTATGGAAAGGACTTGGTTGTTCTTCATGGTCCCAGTATCTACTTGGTACCGGTGCACATGAAAATAGTGTAAATTCTGCAAATGCGTCATTTCATATTCGCGTCGGAAACGGTGGCGCAAGGCTTGAAGTCCTTGGTGATCCGTTACCAGAAAAAGAGTGGGTTCACGTTGTTGGTGTTTGGGACTCGGACAAACTACATATATACGTGAATGGAGATTTACAGAATAGCGCAGACGCAGCTGGTGCCCCGTGGGCTTCACCTGAAGAGGTATATTTAGGCGCAGATCCAGGGTGTAATAACCGTTGCCAGTGGAATGGTATTATGGATGAAGTTGTAATTTTCAACGTTGCCCTGTCCGAGTCAGAAGTAAAATCTCTCGGCAGTGGTATTGAGGGTGCTTTAGCAGTTGATGCAGCCGGAAAAACCACTACCACTTGGGGGTCAATAAAGTCTAAGCGAAACTAATATCTAATGCAATCCATTAAAAAGGCGATCATTCCTATCGCTGGATACGGAACACGCCTCTTCCCCGCTACGAAAGCTGTGCCAAAGGCACTATTTCCAATTATTGACCAGGATGGCATCGCAAAACCGATAATCCAACTGATAATTGAGGAAGCATTAACAGCAGGTGTGGAAGAGGTGTGTCTCGTTGCACAACCCCATCAAGTTACCCCAATCACCGACTATTTTACAGGTGATGTCCCAAAAGCCATTCTCGAAAAACAGGAGCTGGCAATCCAAGCGGATAGGTTGACTGAAATCGGAGAATGTCTGCAATTTGCTATACAAGCAGAGCCGCAAGGCTTCGGGCATGCAATTTATTGTGCAAAGGACTTTGCCGACGACGAACCTGTCATGATCCTGCTCGGTGATCACCTCTATATCCCAGATTCAGAAGTCTCTTGTGCTAAACAGTTGGTAGAAGTGTATACGCACGTAGGCATGTCTGTTACCAGTCTTGATGTCTGTGATGAAAAGGAACTCTCATCGAATGGGATCGTGCAAGGGACAACGTATAAAGACAATCCTGCAATTTTCAAAATAGCACGTATAGCCGAAAAGCCTTCGGTTGACTATGCACGAGAACACATGCGGGTTGAGGGTATTTGGGATACTCAGGAAACGTATAAGTACTTGTGTCATTTCGGTATTGACTTACTCACACCACTTCTTTTTGATATACTGGATTACAACTATCGCAACCAGATACTAACCCATGGTGAGATTCAGCTACGTGACGCAATGGGTGAAATGGTTAAGCAGGAAGGTATGTACGGTTACCGCGTCGCAGGTACTCGCTACGATACCGGTAACCCTAAAGAATTGCTAAACACTGCCTATGCGTTTGGACTTCATGGACCGTATCAGAATGATCTTATCTGAACGTATATCGTAACGTGAGTTTGATAAATCAGAACAAATAACTACGTAGGTTGGGTTGAGGAACGAAACCCAACATCTTGACCCATTATAGAGCAATACATGTCGGGTTTCGTTCCTCTACCCGACCTACAAAGAATATTGCATTTTATTATCAAACTCACGTTATATCGCAAACTTATTCCTTTGAGAGTTTGTGTCAATTGTTATTACTGGCTCTCCATTTCGGATACTCATCTTCCAGGAGTTTGGCAGCCCAGTTACCATAGTAAGCGTATCCGGTGCGGCGTTCCTGTCCTATCTCTGATAGCGAGTAACGTACTACCGAGTCTCGGTCAAGAAAGATTGGACGGTTGGTGTCGAGTTCGTAGAAACGTGCCCAGAGTGGTTCTGCATCTGGATCCTTTACGATTCGCTTATCGTTTTTCCCCTTTGCGTTGGTGAATGCGTCTAAACGCATGCCGTGGATAGCGACAGTCCTAAACCACGCAACAGCTCCCTCCACAGCGTTGATTATCTCTGGTGTAGGTTCTTCTATAGACATGAGAAAGCGAACAACCCTCACACTTTCGCCACCAGAGATTGATGGCGGTTCATAAGAACGTCCCCATGCAGGCTCAAGCGTTTTTTCGTCATGCTGTGCACACCAAGCAGTGAGTTTACCATCTTGTTTGATCTGGGTGCGCAGGATGCAGTCAATGCCCTTGGTTAGAGCAGCCTCTACCTTAGCGCGGTCCGCCTTTTTCATGAACGCATAGTCTGAAGATTCAGAGATGTCTCGGAGAAGTCCGAGAATGCGTGACATAACATTGTCATTGTACGTGATGTGACGATGGTAGCCTTTACCTAACGGATAATACTGCGGGAAGCCACCATTCGGGTATTGTGCTTCAAGGATATGGGAAATGCCGTTGAGAAATGCTTGTTGATAGCGAGGTTCGTTTGTCGCACGAAACGCACGTGCAAGAAAACGTAGTTCGTCAATCGTCGCACCGTTATCAAAGGTAGCATGCAGATCCGCACTTTTACCATCAAACGGTTTAGATGCAGTGTCTCTCACTTTAGGCCAACCGCCGTGTGACGTTTGCCACGTGAGGACGTTGTCAGCAATACGGCGACCTTCGTCGCTCTGGAACCATTCAAGGGGTTGTTTCGCGTATCGGGATGGAATATTTGCATCAGCGGATGATAGAAGTAAAAGACAGAAAACAGAGATAAGAGTCAGCTGTAGCTTCATGTAGGTATCCTTTCGCTGGCATGCTGTGTGATTCACATTTGCTTGAGCTTACGTTAATCCAAAGTTCCGCCTACCTCTAAATCTACAATTTCAATATCTTGAGTTGCAGTCAATTTACGAAATTCCTCCACTGTTCCTGTCAATACAGGGAAGGTACCGTAATGATTTGGATGGACAGCTGGAATACCGAGGAGTTTTGTAGCATAGGCTGCTTCACGCGGTCCCATTGTGAAATGATCACCAATAGGAAGCAATGCTAAGTCTGGTTGATATATCTCTCCGATTAGCTGCATATCAGTGAACACATTTGTATCACCAGCGTGATAAATCTTATATCCGTTTCCAAACTCAAGGACGAATCCTGCCGGTTCACCTAAATAGATAATAGAACCGTCTTCTTCTATTGCGCTATTGCTATGATTTGCCGTAACCATTGTTGCCTTTATGCCTTCTACTGTTACGGTGCCACCTTTGTTCATCCCTATCGTGTTCGCAACACCTTTACTTTCAAGATATTTTGCAGTCTCAATGATTGCCACGACTGTAGGAGAATGCTTATTAGCTATTGGTACTGCATCTTCCATGTGGTCAGCATGTCCGTGCGTTATCAGCATAACGTCAATGGATTTAAAGGTCTTTAGTTCATCAGGACAGACAGGATTACTTGTTAACCACGGATCGATTATTAACGTTTTATCGTCTGCCTCAATAAGATAGGTTGATTGTCCAAGCCATGTAAGGCGAATACCGTTATTCAGTTTCATGTTTATTGTCTAATATCTCCTTTTATCTAAATAAAATAATTTTCATTACACATTCCATTCTTCCACCCTTCCCCCTTCCATTCTTCCACCCTTCCACTCTTCCACTCTTCCACCCTTCCATTCTTTCATCTTCCCCCCTTCCATTCTTCCACCCTTCCATCTATACTTATCCGACCTCCTGTCCATCCAATTTCCCCACTTGAAGATCAATTTCATCGCGCGATTCGATTTTGTCTACTTTTCCATCTACCATGTGGAAAATCCTGTCTGAAACATCAAGCATCTTGTGATCGTGTGTTGCAGTGATTATGGTAACACCGTTTTCATCATTAAGGTTGCGTAATAGGTCAATGATTTCAAGACCTGTTTTGGTATCAAGGTTACCAGTCGGTTCATCAGCGAGGACGATTGCGGGGTCATTTGCAAGAGAACGCGCGATGGCGACCCGCTGCTGCTGTCCACCAGACAATTCTAACGGCTTGTGCTGAACACGATCACCTAATCCGACAAGTGAGAGTAGATCAACGCCTTTTTCTCTACTCTCATCAGCACTCATCCCAGCGAAAATCATCGGCAACGAGACGTTTTCAAGTGCTGTCATAACTGGAATAAGGTTAAACGACTGAAATATATAACCGATCTTCCGGCAACGTAGCCAGGCTAACTCATAAGCATCCAGTTGCGCGATGTCTACTTCATCAATATAAACCCTCCCCTCGGTCGGTTTATCTAAACCCCCAATCATATTAAAGAGTGTAGATTTTCCGGAACCAGAGGGACCCATGATAGAGACATACTCGCCTCTCTGTATCTGAAAATTGACACCGCGTAACGCGTCCACAGTCGTTGTTCCCATTTCGTATCGTTTTATCAGGTTTCTGACTCGCACAGTATTCTCTTTTGGAAGCGTACGTTGGAATCGTTTCGGTGTTTCGGTGAGATCTGGTTGAACACCACCCATATTTGCTTGCATTGCAATGTCTCCTGTTTTGTGTGAAGGCTATAATGTTTACTGTTGGTTACCCTCTGGATAAGAACCCGAAACGTTTTTTCTGTGCAGGTTTCTGACCTGCTGGTTGCTTCTGTTTCTCTTCCTGTGGAATAGCAAATTGGATAAAATTCCGTTTTCCCAGCGTCTGTATGAATGTAAAGAGTGATGTTTCGGCTTCTTTTCGAGTCAACTGATGTTTTTTCTGTAGTGCTTTGATTATTTGCGAAATAGTATGTTTACCATCACACATCTGCCAGACAAACGCACCGATGCTATCCAGTACAACGACGCGTTTATCGGGAAGCATAAAGAGTTTACTCGTCCATTTCACCCAGAATTTATCTTTCTGTGGAATAACAAGTGATGCCTCTTCCTTGTCGTCTATTTCCCAGGTTATCAACTGATTTCGTAGAGGAAATGCTTTGAGAACTTTACTTCTATCTACATCGGGCCGTTTCTTAAGTTTTAGAGCATATAGAGCTTTATTGAACATGTTTTTGCACTCGCATATAAACGATCTTCAATCAAGTAAGATCTAATGGCAGTGGATACTTTCAGCGACTTCTTGTGCCAGTTTTTTGGATGCATCGCTGCGTCCGATTGCTTGCACTACATAGATACGATTCGTATGATGGCAACGCCACATATAAAACACGAGTCTCGTCCGTTTGAAGATTTTGTCAAATATCAGAACAGGTGAAAGCGGCACATTATCATACAGTCGTGTTTGTTGTCCGACACATGTTATTCGTTCATCTCCGTTTTCGTTGTGTGGTGTAACCTCAAACCCGTATCCGCGAATTGCTTTGGCGTATCTTGTCCGAAACCATGTTTCCAATTGATTTTCTTCTGGACTGTACTCATTCAGTAATACCTCAGCGGGTCCATAACGTTCTACGCTAATTTTACGGTTTCTTCCTCTGGTGAAGGCAAATAACAGATAACCGCTGAGAAGTTTCTGACGTTCTAATTTGTAACTATTGGGAACTGCAAGTCTGAGACCGTAAGCACTCCACACAGTAAGTTCAGGGTCACCTCGATCAGAAATGGATTTAAAAATCCGAAGTACTGTCGGACGCCAATTCTCCTTTAGTCGACCCATCACTTGTATAATGGTAATTCGTTTTGTT
The DNA here is from genome assembly GCA_022824835.1 of Candidatus Poribacteria bacterium. Taxonomy (GTDB): domain Bacteria; phylum Poribacteria; class WGA-4E; order WGA-4E; family WGA-3G; genus MSPOR6. The sequence continues at coordinate 21,176 of JAJDZB010000069.1, forward strand.
TCAGGATTATGGATTATCAACCCGTTAGCACGGATACCTCCTTTCCAACTAAAGCCGAGGACTGTACATTCTTTGAGGTAATCCTCATCTTTTATCAGGTCAATGTTTCTACGAAAGGAGACATTTCCACCACGTTTGTAGTTTTTTCTGACTAACTTGAAGTATTCATCAAGTGTCTTGTGTAAGTCAGGTTTCTTTTTTCGTGATTTTGCCCATTTTAATTCTAAGCGCGGCATCTCATCATCATCTAAGCGAAGGTATCCATTTTTCTCATCCCCATTGATACCACTGATTTCCCATGTTGTTGGGAGTTCTATCTGAATACCTGCCCAACCAAAAAGAGTCCAATCCATTTCTCTTTCCCACGATGCCCACTATGATAAACACCCTAAAACGGCTTAACGATGACAGCTTTAGAAACAAGAGCAATGGCAACTGTCCCCATCCCAATCAATCCTACGCCGCAAGCGAAACCGGCTGCCAATACAGGATTGAACATAAACCATCTTTTAAGACCGAACCGTTTAATCATGTAGAATCTACCGATAATAGCACCGAGTAAGCGTGCGACCATACTTCCAGGATCCGCTCCGATCCCTCCGACAATACCGTAAAACCACATAGATGGGTATTTAAAGACCCAAAGCAGTCCGTAAATCGCTAAGTTTGAGGTAAATCCTGCAGCAACATAATCACCCCGTATCGCTTGTATAATTTCACTATTTCCATCACGTAATGATGTTTTCATCAAACACTCATTTGTTGCATTTATGGGCCACATCATCTGGACAAACGGATACTGTGCACTCGGTATGGGAGCTATCTGCCAAATAAAGTGTTGCACTAAAATACCGCTGACTATCAGTATAGGCATAATCAGTAAGGTCGCAGCAAGGTTTGAGGTAAAGGTTGTTCCCGTAAGTTCTAGTACACGCCATCCTTGTGTGCCAGCACCGTAATCTTCGTCGGGGAAGGGGGCAAACCAGATATCAATTTCCTCGTACCGGCTGAGAATAAAGGTTATCTCGTGTAGATAAGGTATTTCAAATAGATCGCGTCCGAGTACACCATAGGTCCTTGCCGTAATATAGGAATTCACCGGTGTGTATACAAACGCAAAACCGAGTAGGAAGCTGAGTGGGAAATTCGGCACCATCCAATGGATAAGCCAGACAAATCCACCCATACCGATGAGCCACAATAATCCCATTAGCCACAATGGAAAATCACCTCGGTTTGGTGGTGTGGCAAGTGAACCGCGTTCTCCCGCTTTCTTTTTGGAACTGCGTAGTTTGAAAATCATCGGTATAGAGGCTGCCATGCCGACAAGACCAAGACTGAACGTTTTCCCTATACCGTAACTCCTCCAGAAATCGAGATCGTTAAAGAGTCCAGTCGCGCGCACATCCAATCCAGGTTCCCACTGGTGTAATATCTCATTTCTATAGAGGATGTGCGGGTTCAAGACGAATTGCGACAACATTGCGGTGACAAACTCTGACATCACCACAGGGAACGGCAAGACAAACCCGAAAAGCATCTGTCCGAAGTCCGTTCTGAGCGCAAATACACCTGTCGGAGCGAAACCTTCAATACTCTGTGTAAAGTCAATCCAAGGGATCTTCAGTATCTGTATCGGTTGACTCATCATGACGCCAGAGAGTGCTGGTACACCGATATATATGAAACCCCATAATAGACCTGCCATTGAGCCGATTGAGAAGACTTGCCATCGCCATGTCTCTTGTTTTCCGGTAGTTTCTGCCAATGCAGTAGCACCTTGTGCCGTAATTGGTGCCATCGGATAGGGGAGGCGTTCAAGGTCCGCGGTAAGCCTAAAGAGAATATACTGACCACTAACGAACCGCAACGTCCCGAGAAACTTACTTAGAAGAAAAACACCGATAGGTAAGAGCCAATCGGGATGTAACAGATTTCGCGTTAAGACACCGACAGAATCACCGGGGGGGACAACCCATGCGGGTATCTTATCAGCAATTTCGTAAGAGATGGCTTGCGGTGTGTTCACAAAATAGGCGTACCATATAAAACTCCTATATTGCATCCCACTTCCGACTGCTGCGCCGGTTAGACTCAATAGCATATAGAGTTCTTGTCGACGTGCGGTCGTGAAAGAACGTCTTGCTAATTCAGTGAATAGGATAACAGCAACCCATGGTGCAGCAGCTGCACCTGATTGTCCAGACACATAACTCAGATAAATGGAACCGGGCATCATCAGCAATCCGACAAAGAGTGCACCGAAGAACACTTTGCCGGTTAATCCCGATTCAAAGGTTCTGATGCCGCCTTCAATGTCGTAACGTTGTGCCCAGGCTTGCCATTCATCTGCTTGTGAGATTCTCTCTCTCGCCAATTAATTGTTCTCCTTAGAATAAACTATCAACTCAATTATCATCTTTCCGTGTGTCTTTTTTGCTCTTTCCCTCGTTAAATTCTTCCCAGAAGTGAGCGATAAAAATACCAATTGTCAATATAAGTGCAGCAAACATCTGCCACTGCCAACTACCACCCAAAAATAGAACACTGACAAACCAGAGAATTGTTCCAACGATAATGATAAAACTTGCTAATTTTTCCATGTATAAAACCTTTATTTAATCAGCAGTTGTCATGACAGGTTCCAATCCTGTAGTATCTTCCGCTGTTTCACTGTTCTCAGTTCTTCCGCGTTCGTGGAATTCTGCCCGCATATCTACACTAAATGTTCGCCATATCAACAACTGTTTCCGCAACAAATTGAGGAATCGTCTATTAACGCGTTTCCAAGAAGCTATCTCACCACTTTCACGATTTACTTCTAAAGTGATTTTGAACAGGTCTTCCTCTTCTCCGCCAACAGGTGATGTGATAAACTGAATAGATTGACTGACCCCCAAATCATAAGGTGCTAACCATACCATCATACCGATCTGGTAGGAGTCCTCTTCCTCAGAAGTGCTAAAGGCCACATTGTCCGTATAGAAATCGCTTGCAGACTCATCAGCATGTGCATCGAAATAGTCACGCATAAAGACATTCAATCCGAGTGCTTCCTCAGCTAAAACGGTAAATGGTAGATTGAAGTGCCATACATCACCCTCAGGTTCCGGTAGTTTCCATTTTCGTTCAATGTCCGGTACTGCCATCCGCGATGCTTTTATAGCAGGATATAGGGTACTTAAAAGCACTACAATCATCACAATAACAGTCGCTACAACGGTAGACATGGATGAGTAGTTTAGGGTTAAACCCGCCAACCAACCGAAATGCACTAACGTTGTTGCGATCACTTGTCCCATCAGATACCCCAAAACTGCCCCGACAATCGCATATACACACGCTTCAGCAAGGAACAGGAATGCGATATGAATAGGTGCAAGTCCAACGGAACTGTAGATCCCGATTTCACGCACACGTTCATAAACTGCCCCGAGCATGGTATTCAGAACAATCAACGCAGCAATCAGAATGGGTACAAACAGGTTACCCATACCACTAAAACTTGTCATACCGATACTGCTGTACAGGTACGTATCCTTTCCACGTCCGACAAAGAAATCAAGTGCGATGCGGTTCATCAAGGGTGCCATGATGAGATCAAGTTTGTCAGATGCACCGAGTAGTTCCGGATCTTCATCTTTAGGTTCCATGTTGACTGCGACACTTCTTAACGTTCCACCTTGGTTCATGACAACTTCATACGGTAAGATTGCAATACTGTCAGGTGTCAAATGCAGATATTTCTGAAGTTCCCCTTCAAGCGTTTCATCTCCTGTACCCCCGCGGCTCTGCTGTTGTTGCATCAGTTGATAATCCACAGGTGTGAGTTCTTCTCCATCGTTATCTGTCAGATCCTTGAATCCGATTCCTAATACACCGACGACGGTGAAGTCCGCGCCGTATACGGATATAGTGGCTTTTCCCATATCGCTTTCTGTGAGTTTTAGTAGATCTGCCATACCTTTCGGCAGCACAATTGCGTAGGGCCACTCTGTGGGCCAATTGGCGGCATCTTCCCGGTTGAACCATTTCCCGTATTGCAGATACCGATCAATACCTGTAACCGCGGGTTCCGACTCACTCATGCCAACAAGCATATTAGCAGCAAACTTTAAGGCTTCACCTGTGAGTGGATTTGTTGCGGGTGCCGGGTCTTGCGGGTTAGCACTTCGTGTCAATTGTACAAATGATTGATCTCCCGTTCCAGATGACTGGTACCAAGAACGCGGTGCAACAACATTTTGTACAGTGAGGACAGGTTCTTCATCAACGTTCTGTATGAAACCGTTTTCTTGCAAGGTCGCTACTGTCGTACGAATATCAATTGTGTCTCGATCCTGTCGTAACAGCATATTGTTCTTCTGTTCAAGAAGACGTTCAAAGTCATCAACACTTATCTGTGTCTTCTGCATATCGTTCAAAATTGAGTTTAGGACAGGTTCTTCAAGTGGACGCCAGTACTGATCACGGATCAGCAAACCTGTATATCTGGGTGTCACTTGCGGTAAACTGGTTCGGTTCGGATGCATAAACGTCCGCACGGATGTAAACGAGATAACCGTAAACGTTAGGATAACCAATGTTGCACAGGTGAGAATTGTCCGTCCTTTCCGTTTACGCATATTTGAGATACCGAGACTAAATGCTGCAGAACTTGCACTGAGTCTACCAACATCTGCTTTGTAGACTTTGTTCCCTTGTTGACGGATCTTTTCAAGCTGCTCCTCAAATTTGCGTACAATAATGCTAATTACAATAACCGTTAACGCAAGCACGATGAAAGCAATTAAGATGATGATAGGTGTTGTCGTAATTTGAAATGCTGGATGGACCTGACTAAGAAAATAAAAGACGAGTAGGAAAATACCGAATGTCGCTAAAATCTGTCTATGTATGTTTGGGAAACCGAATATAAGACGTTCCATAAAATATGCAAACGGCATCAATAGGGCAAGGTAAAACATTATACCGTTGACAACATCGTTACCTGTTCTCTTAACATCCGGATATGCTCGCGATTCGTATCCCCATGCAGCACGTGCTAATTTCAACGCTTGCTGGTAGTCGTTTTGGAAGAGCGCAGCTTCTGCCCGATTGAGATATTCATTGGCAAATTGGTGCAATTTATCAAGCCGGTCGCTTGAGATACCGAACCGTTTGTAAAGTCGTGATCGATTTTCATCAAGCCACCACATATCACGAACGACTACATAAGGTGTGAGACGTATACTACCATTTTCACGGACGACGAAACCTTCACCGGTATAGAGTGTTGGGTTTTTCATGCCGCTTTTTGTGGCTTTAATCAGAAGTAACCGTTTTCCGATCTGTCCATAAGCCATACCGATTTTGATACGACTATCAGGTTCGCTATAGACGAGTGCAATAGGTTCTGCAGCGGATACTCCCTCCTGTTGCCACGGCTTTGACACACCGAATTTTTCTGGCGGACTATCGGATAATGCATCAAACACCTCTAATTCACGAAGGGTTCGGAGATACCGTTGGTCAACAAGATCGTAGATAGTTGTTGACACACACGGGAATGTTACAACTCTACATCCGCGTCTGCGTGTGTTAATTCTGACTTTGTTTGGAAGTAGTTTTGCCCCGTAGTTTCCTAAATCGGGTGCGTAAACGATATCTCCAGAGTCTGGGTCAAGTTTATATGCCTCAACTTCTTGAACGCCTCCGAGTCGTCGTGTTGCTCTCCCTTCCATTGCCAATCCAACAACTTCAAAATTACCTTTGTTATCCCCCATTGCGAAGAGATCCCCGCGTACTCCCATCATCGTCTTGTGTTTACGTCGGATGGTGAGGATGGGATAGGGTACAGGTTTGTTCGGCAGTGCGGATTCACGGGCATCAAATTCTACAACGTCACCGAATAGGTTACAGTAGAAATTTCCGACTCTTGCGGCAGTCGGCATCTGTGGATCCCGGAGAGCTTGTATCAATATTGAAGCTAATGTTTTCGCTTGTTGATGTAGGTTTCCATCTTCGCGCAGGTCGACACGTTCAATGGTATCAAGAGGTGTGTCTGTTAATACCCGGGCGTCTTCAATGGTTGCAAAGGCGATACCGGTCTTACCGACAAGTGTCGCGACTTCACTATCAAAAGCAATTTTACCTGGTATATAAGTCTTCCAAGTTTTACCGCCGCTTGCAGAAATAGCATTTACAAAGTTTGTTCCACCCCCGAGTCCGACAATAGAGATAAGCGTTTTTATGTCCTCTATTTCATCTTCAGTGAAAGCATCAGGGTTTTCGTATCGAAGTTGGAGCATTGCGTCTAATTTCTCACGCATTCGGATATTATTCTTACGATTTTTCTTTGCGCTCCGTACATCATTGCGAATGAATCGCTCTACCTCTTTACGAATGTAGTCCATATCCTTTAGCATATCATCAGAAGGTTCTCCACGGTTTCGCCACTGTTCAAATTGCATCTTCATTAAGCGGCTGACTCCCCCTAAACCTGTGAGTTTTCCATAGTGTGCGCTCAGTAGTGTCTCAAGGGTTTTTCCATCAAGGTCTGCTTTGTCGGTAATCGCGCTTGCGACGGACCACTGTCGTGCCATCACTGCTTGTCGGATCTGGTCATCTGTTGCACGCCATAGTTTTCTGACACGGACCCCGAAATCTGCATCCGCAGCATAAGCTGCAAGTTTATTCCCTATACTTGCAAATTCTCTTCGCAATACAAATTCAGGTTCTTGGTCATAGAACCATCCCTTGTTGAATACACCGAATTGATTGGATTGTGATGATAGGTCAACGCTACAGAAGAGGGATGTATAGTAACGATTGAAAAGGTCTTGCAAAGCTACTGCTGCCTCAATTTGTGCCAGTTTGCGACTATATTCTACTTCACTAATTCGTGACATTTTTTCTACGCGACTCTGAATGTTTCGGAATCGTGCGTTTCTTAGTGTGAGCATGTTGTCGCGAAGTAGTTCCTTGGTTTGCACATCTAAATCACCTGTTAGTGAAGGCAGACGCATAATGAGATTTTCAAGTGCGACCACATCAGAATCAGCCTTCTGTTTGACAGTTTCCAGGATCTGCGCTTCAACCAAATAAGCATTTATACGTTTCCGAACTTCTTTTGCTTGTTCAAATTCCTTATCTGTCAAATAGCTCTGCAGTATCAGTAATTCTTCATCAAGATATTCGCGTTTAAGGGTTTCATGAGAATTCAGTAGATTTTGGATACGCGGTGTTTCTAAACGTGCATTACGTAGTGCAATTTCAAATATTCCCTGTTTGTCTCGTGCTAAGTCCTCAATTAGAATTGATGCAGATGAACCTTCTATACTTTCAACACTTACCGAAACTGAAACCGCTTCTGTCAACCGTTGTCGGAGTTGTGCATTGATGGTTTCTATCCGCTCTTGAGATGATTTCGTTAGGTATTGTTTTTGCAATTCGAGGGGTAGATCGTGCTCTCTGTCTTCGCTTAATTTTTTAATCGCTTCAGTTATCTGATTCTCAATAGCTGATGTGTCGTTTAGTTTGTTTTGAATGTTTTTTAGCAGCTCTTTTTCTCGTGAGATTGCAGATTCTTTGGTTTCAGTAATGTCTGCAAGGATTTTACGTGCCTTTCGTGCTTCTCTGAGAGAATGTAGGTCTAAATGTCGATCCAGTATCTTGTCAGGTGTCCACATCAGCGCGAATTTGCGTTGATCACTCATCTCCCAATTGGCAAGTGTTTTGTTGAGTAGTTCAATATCTTCAAGCAATTCTGCTGGTAAATCGTCGGGTGTAGGAACGCTATATTCTGAACCGTTCTTCAGAGGTAACAGATAGGATGAATGTGGGTGTGTACCGAATTGTTCGTCAATATCGCCTGAATCAAGCTCTCGTGTTATTCTGTCGATTGCCCATGTGTCTAATCTTGCGATGGGTAGCGCGATGGTCTGTATGAGTTCTTTCTGAGCTTCTTTGCTTGTCTTGAGGGCGGATTCCTGTATCTGCGCAAGACGGTGTACTATCTGACGCAGGAAATGTGTCGTTTGCAATGCTTCCTTCTCAAAACGCACAAGGTTGGCATTGAGTCTTGATTTTTCTTCTTCTGTGAATCCCTGTTTTTCGCGTTTTCTGTTACGTTCAATATCTTTTTTCTGCCGTTCAGAAAAGTCACGTTGTGCTGTGTGTAATGAATTAATCTGAGATCGCGTCGTAGAAAGTCCTCCCAAGGTCGTTGAAAGGGAATTTAGATCCTCCTTTACCCCGTGCACGCCGTGATAGAAATCAGCGTCCAAGTCGACCAATATACTCCGATCAATAGAGAGTAATAGTTTGCGTCCTAATTCCTCAAATTCGATAATATCATTTGACAATCCCCTTCTCAATCCATGTAGTGTAGGTGTACCGGGCGAATCGGTTGCTGAACCAACGATATCTTGTCCAATACCTTCCATAAAGGCGCGCATGCCAGCCAAACCTTGGAAGTGTGCGTCAACAGCAACAAATAATACGGAACGCCCAGGACGATATTCGGACTGTCCGAACAGACGTGCAAGTTCCATGAGAACTGCAATACCGCAAGTCGGGTCAGCACCAGGGGCAATTGCTGGTACAACTGACATGGAGTCGTAATAAGCAGTGAGTACCACGAGTTCATCGCGTAGAACGGGGTCTCCCCCCTCTAAAAATCCCCGTATATTTTGACCGACGCGGCGTTCCCATGTCATTTTTCCAGATAGACGAACATCCACTTCTTGCTGTGTGTCAAGTAGATTCTTTAATTGTGCAGCATCCTCTTTTGAAACCCAAAATCGTGGGATATTTGCTGGTACAGTCAGGAATTTATTCTCGGCTTCACCACGAATCGTTGTTTCCGGTTCTATAAAGATGACTGCAGATGCGCCGAGCATTGCAGCATTGATCCATCGGGTAACTGAGTTAAACTCAGCCAATATGATCGCCCCTTTGGGGATGAAGATGTCGGATTCACTTGCTGCGATGAATTCACCGATTTCGTCGATCTGTCCATCCTTGTTATTATCTATCCCATCATTTTCATCACCTGGTATTTCATCTGTCCAGCCATCGGCATTGTTGTCTATTCCATCTGTTGCCCACCCAAGGATTTCTGACAGTAGAGGTATTTCACCGTATTCATCAACAATACCATCTTCATTGTTGTCTATTCCGTCAGATGCTTTCTGCAGGTGTCCATTTAGCACATCATCGGTTATACTTGCTTGTGTAACGCGGAAACGTCTCGCAAGTGATACGAGCGTATCCCCTTTCTGGAGTGAGTACCAGAAGCCGCCGACATTTTTTTCATTAAAATCTGAGAGCTGTGCATCATCACCATAAATTAGGGGACCTGTGAGACCACCCGTTGGAATAAAGACTGTGTTCCCCTCAACTATAGGTGTAGGAAGGTTCTTATTATGAGGACTTGCTACGATGTCATCAAGAGAGACATCGTAATTCTCTGCTATGATTTCAAGCGTTTCACCTGTTTCAACAGTATGCTTAACACCGTCTGCGAGGAGGGAAGTTCTTACAAGGTTGGGCCACAGAGACTTTAGCGGGAATGTATGTAATACTGTTCCATCATTAGCGAGTATTTCAATAATGCTGTTTCCGTGGTCAATGGGGACAGTGACTGTGAATTCACGACTTTCAACATTTTTTAACCCCAATTCAACGAAACGGTCAAAGACATATTTACTGCCGTTAGCTGCTTGCGGATAACCTGTAACTCGGCTCTCTAAACTTGATAATCTGGCAAGGTCTTTACGGATATTTCGAATAGAGAGTTCATCACGTATCTGAATTGCAGCTTCTGACAGTCCTAATGTTTTTTCGCCTTCTGCTGCATACCCTAAAGAGATGCAATGTAGGAACAAAAATGAAAATATTAGACTATAATACCTATTTCTCATACAATTTCCCCGATTCTTTTTTATTGCTTCTTTTAGTTTACCAAATTCTAAATTTATTTTCAATATAAATTTTTTCAGTTTGTCTGAACCAGGATTTTCAGGATTGACTGGGATTATCAGGATAAGAGGTTTCTGATAGTGATGTCCCAAGGCTGGTAGGTGCGATATCCTTATCGCACCCTACTATGCCTCGTGAAATTAGGAATTTTGGTATTATTCTGTTGCGTTGATATTCGCTGCGGATGGTTGATTGGTAGGAAGTTCTTTGACAGTGAGAGCGTCCTCAGGTACATAACGGGAATAATCTGAAATTGAGCCGCTTGTCAGCGCATAGATAACGACATTCGTCATAAAGCGATATACACCTGGTGAATAGTGGACACTTCGTGTGGGGAGACTGACCGCTTCCATTGCACACATATAATCCCGTCTAACAACGAGAACAGCTAACTTATTTCCAATGGAAAAACCTTCAAGGAAGTTACGTTTAGGTGGACGGGTACCCCACCAGAAGATATCAAACCCGACAGGAGGTCCTCCAATTTGATAGAAGTTGCGATAGATTTCATGGGAGTTGTCAATCCGTTCAATGTTACTCTCTGGCATAACATATCGCATCTGTGCCAGGAAAAGCCTTATCATTGCCTGTTGTGCAGCGTTGACACCACAATCATCAAAGACGAGGAATCCGCCTTTCTCGACGAGGTATTTGCGTAGACCTGCCGCTTCATCTGGTGTCAGTCGACTATCCATTTTGCCACCGCCATGTTGTCTACCGAGCAAGTTTCTTGACCGCACAAGCGCTGGATCATGTCCTGTCATGAATACAATAGGTGTATGCATGAGATAGGGATCGGTGAATCTTATTGCACCACCTTCAACGTTCATGTCGGTCCTGATCTTGGTTTTCTCATTGAGCCATTTTGTAAGTGCATTTAATGATGAGGCGTCTGCCCACCAATCCGATAGATTGTGACGAATACGTGCAAAACGCAATACGCCTTGAATGTCTCGCCCTTTACCGACCACCTCTCCACCTGGTTTGCCTTTTTGTAAAGGTCTAACTTCATGTCCCCCCATCACAATCCCGAAACGATCAATCACGTTCCGATCATAACCGACATGCTCTGTCATTGTTAGAACAGGTAGTCTTTCGAATCTATGCGTGACCTGAACGGGGTTTCCTGAGACACCGCGGACGATATTAGCAGTACCCGCAGAAGGTACACTTGGGCTTGGACCAGCAAATGCTAAAGCAGATAACGTATTTGCCGGTGGTAGTTTAGTGTCTGTAACCGTATCTGGTATTGACGTATTCTGTTTAACGACTTTCGGTACATTCGGATTGATTGGTGCATCAATCTCAACTGTCCTGTTTGATATTTCCAATACGGTATGTTGTTGGAAATCGGGTGCCTTATGCCTGAATGCATCACTCAGTCGTGGTTGCATTTGCATTGGTTCAGAGATTACCGTATCATGAATGGGCATAACCGGTTTTAGAACTGGGTCGACAATAACTTCGCGAACCTTAGGCTTATCTGGTTTTGTGACTTTTGGAAAATCTACCTGAATCATCTGTTCGAAAACCTCTGTTTGGGTTACAAAATAGAGGCCTGCAATAATTATCAAAACTACGTGAATTAGAACTGATGTTAATAGAGCACTTGATGTGCTTTTCGCTTGCTTTTTCATGATAACACCTCAATGTACGTGTTAATATTGACAGGTTTACGCAATATGTATGCCAATTAAAAATAGTGTTATACCAAAGAACAAGCGTCACATTAAGGTTTCAGATGCACAGTATTGTGCAAGGATGCACGAAATCGTGCATATTGTGAAATACTATAAAACGATGGTAATAGTTAGAGGTGAGGCATGAAAGTGAGAACAATAAAAAAAGAAATATTTTCACTGAGAATTGTATTTTTTTTGATAAAACATTAAAAAAAATGTTTGCATTTAAGTAATTTATGTGTTAAACTATATTTCACATTTTTATCTTATCTGTTTCTTGTATATATTTATAGAAGAAACAACATATTAATAACAGGGATTTGACAACTTGTTTAGGACATTTTTGTATTAGAATTTCCTAATCTGAGTTTTCAGACTATAAATTGAAAGGAAGTTTATCCATGGGTGAAAAAGTGATCTCCCGCATCAAGCTACGTAGGCGGGAACTTAAAATGACACAGACTCAATTGGCAAAGGCAGCGAATTTAACGCCTGCAGCAATTTCCCAATTTGAGTCGGGAACCAGGAAACCTTCGTTTAACACACTTTCCAGTTTGTCCGATGCTTTGAAAGTGACAACAGATTACCTTCTCGGTAAAAAAGATCGTGGTTACGAAGATTTAATGGCTGATCCGAGGGTTAATATGATGTTTAGGGGAATGATGAATTTTACGGAGGATAGCAAAACATATCTCTTTGAATTCTACAAATTCCTCGATTCACAACAGAAAGCCATGTCAAAAAAAGAGTCAGAGGATGCCGAATAACCGGCTACACTATGCGAAGGATGGCCCTGCTGCTACTGCGTGGGGTCTCCTTCGTGACCTTAAAATACAGGATTTTCCAATTGATCCGCGATGTATCGCAACGAAACTCGGTATTGTCGTCTGGGAACGAGCACTGCCCATTTCTTGTGACGGGTGTCTCATGCGGGTTGGGAATGCGTGGGGAATTCTTGTAAATGCACGTATCCGTTCAGAAACTCGACGGAATTTTACCATTGCACATGAAATCGGACACTATCTATTAGAACGTGACACCGTCAAAACTTCACCATTACATCAGCAGTTTAATACTGTGATAACTGAACAGAATAGCACAAATAAGGAGGTACAGGCTTATCTACAAAGCGAACAACGTGCAAATCAATTTGCTGTTGAATTGTTAATGCCTACCCCAATCTTTTCTGTGGATTCATCATCACATGCGCAAGTTGGATTGCCAGCCATCACTGAACTTGCTGCACAGTACGGTACATCTTTGACAAGCACCGCGATCCACTATACAAGATTATCGGAGTTTATATGTGCGATCGTGTTTTCAGATACGGGTGTCATTCGGTATTTCGCGTATTCTGAAGGATTTCGCAAAAATAAAAACTGCTATTTGGTCAACGGACAAACACTTCATCCCAAGGCATTAGCATCTCGATTTGCGAATATATCTTATCCCAACGAATTCAAAGATGAAGTCCCATTGAACTATTGGTGTCGTCCTGATCAACTGAAGGAAAAGGAAAATAATGCGGAAAGTGTTGATGATAATATTATTGAACATTCGCGCCGGATCCCTCGGACGAAACAGATAATGAGTTTTTTGCACCTTCCATCAGTTTTTTCCTAAATGTTGTAAGAAATCTTCAGGAGTCAAAATTGGCACACCTAATTCAACGGCCTTATCATATTTGGATCCCGCGCCGTCACCAGCGATGAGATAATCTGTTTTTCCTGTTACACTGGAGGCTACTTTCCCGCCACGTGCCTTAATCTCAGCTGATGCTTCTGTACGCGTCATGTCTGTAAGACTACCCGTAACAACAAAGGTCTTACCACTAAAAAAAGTCTCTTTTAGAATCTTAGGTGCTTTGACAACATCTTCCGTGAAGCAGTGCAATCCCGCGGCTTTCAGTTTTTCAATGAGAGGACGGTTTTGTGTGAAGAACGACGAAACACTCTCTGCAATCTGATGACCAATACCAGGTATAACTTCAATAGTTTCAGCATCGGCTTGACTTAATCCTTCTATAGACAAGAAGTGATCTATCAAGAGTTCTGCAACGGTCTCTCCGACATGAAATATACTCAATCCGATCAATACCTTTGCTGCGGATGCTTGTTTGCTGTGTTCAATCTGGTGCAAGAGGTTATGAGTCAATCCCGCTCCCATCCGATCCAATTTGCACACCTCTTGAGACTTTAAACTGTAGAGATCAGCAACATCTCTAACAAGTCCGTTATTTACTAATTGGTTCACAGTGGCAGGCCCGAGTCCCTCAATTTCAAGTGCCTTGCGAGATGCATAATGTGCTATCCTACGTTTCAACTGAGCAGAACATCCTGCGTTCACGCATCGCACGGCGACCTCATTTTCTGATCGTTGGACAGGTGTATTACATGTTGGACATAAATCAGGGAATTGAAAAACGTTTTCATCCCCTTTTCTTTTTTCTTTCTGGACATCTATAATTTTCGGAATTACATCGCCTGCACGTTCAAGAACAACAGTGTCACCGATACGAACATCCTTGTTGCGAATTTCTTGTTCATTATGTAAAGTTGCATGGGTAATCGTAGCACCTGCGAGCTTAACAGGTTCCAAGATAGCAACAGGTGTCAAAACACCTGTGCGACCGACTTGCACCTCAATATTCTTTATTGTTGTCGTTGTCTGATGTGCAGGAAACTTGTAAGACGTTGCCCAACGTGGGCTCTTGGCAGTTGATCCGAGTTCCTTCTGTTGGCTAATATCATTAACCTTTACGACAAGTCCATCAACTTCATAAGGAATGTCCTCACGTTTTGTCACCCAATGTTCATAAAATGAGATGACATCTTCAAGTGAGTCGTGAAGTTCAGTGTATGGATTACATTTGAAACCGTAGCGTTTAAGTTTCTCAAGTGCCTCTGTGTGGGTTGCAATGTCAAGTCCTTCCGTATAATTGAGTGAGTAGATAAATATATCTAAGGGTCGTTTAGCAGTAATGGTAGAGTCCATCGTCCGCACAGAGCCAGCAGCGGCATTCCGAGGATTTGCGAAAGGTGATTCACCTGCTGCTTCACGTTGCACATTTATCTCACCAAGCAGATGTTTTGGTATAAATACCTCACCACGCACTTCTAAAATTGGTGGAGCTGGATTATCGTCTGTTTCAGTAAGTCGCAATGGAATGGCACGGATCGTTCGTAGATTCCCGGATACATCTTCACCGTATTCGCCATCGCCGCGCGTTAAACCCCGCACAAAAACACCATTTTCATAGAGTAATGAGACACCTAATCCATCAATTTTCAGCTCAGTAACATATTCAACAGGTGCGTCCTCCAACAATTTTTTTACCCGTACACCGAAATCCAGTAATGCCTCTTTACCAAAGGCGTTATCAAGACTGAGCATGGGGCTGCGGTGAGGTATACGTGAACCTAATGCTACGCCACCCCCAACCCGTTGCGTTGGTGAATCTGAAGGAATATCTTCCTCTGGAGATGCTTTTTCCAGTTCCTCAAGTTGACGCATCAACTTGTCAAATTCAGCATCCGATATCTCGGGTTGGTCATCAATATAGTATTTACGCTCATGGTAGCGTATTAAGTCTCTGAGTTTGTTGATGTCAGTGTTCATTTATCTTTAGGAATATATCGGCACTGATAGTACCTTCGGCTGTATTATGTTAGCGTTTAGACATGCCAACAAGTACTAACTTTAGAACTTGGGAGATGAGTATTCTGAACATTAGATTCCATGCTTTCTATACGGATAGGTTTGTCCATGAAAACGTCTTTATGGATTCATTGGTTACAGGACAGGAATAGACTGTGGATTTGATTTACACGGCAGGATACATTAATCTTCGGAGATCCTCAGATATATGTAGTTTAATATATTTTTCAGTATGTAGATGTGAAGGAGTGCTGACAACAAACCGATATTCTTGCTGAACCTGATATTTCTTTTCCTTCAAAAAAAGACGAATTTCATGCTCAGCAATCGGTAGAAAATCAGGAAAACTTTCATAGTTACAGAACCTTTTATGACAACGATTAGCAAACTCATTGATTTTATCCTCATCTAAATAAATGACTGGACCGTGATATACAATGGTGGATAACGTATTAAGTTGTTTTCTCACACCAACTCCCAACTGTTTAGCAAAAGAAACAGGGTCCTTGATTATAGTCATAAAATCGTAGCAAGGATTAGTTAACAGCATCTGCTTTCGTCTTTCATGATTTAGCATTGGATCAATTGAAGCACAAAATAGCACGTAATGGTCAGGTAACAGCCATGTGAATTCTAACTTTACAATTTCATAAACTTCAGGCGAGATTTGGGTGAACACTCTTTTAAATCTTTCCATCTGTTTACTGCCCTGTTCTTTCCAATTGAGCTTCTCTTTTAATATTCCTTCTGAGTCATCCCTTACTAGACCAGAGGCACTTAAATCCCCATAAGAGTTAGGAGTTCCGAGGTATAGGGCATTTGAAGGTTTTGACGAAACAGGAGAATGTATTGTCTGAGAATATTTGACTAAATTATCATACCCAGAATAAGAATGACGGACACCTGGCATAACCCCATTCAAATCGATATATTGTTCCAAGAAGGTATTATGTGCATCAACACTTGTTAATACGTTTTCTGTTCTGTCCCTTATTAATGGTATTTCAATCATTGTTGTTCTCTTTTATGTACATTTAGAATAGACTTGTATTTGATAAATTTGGAAACGTGGATCTGTTAACAGCATCCAACGATTTTAGTTTTATTTCCATAAAGTCAACGGATTTGCGATCATCGGGAATTATGAAGTACGGCTCTATAATATCCCAGTCAATATCCCGAAGGGTAGCGACTCTTTTTAAGAAAATACTTACCCAAGCACCGCCTATCTTTGAATCACTCAATTCTTGTAGGAGTTTGTTTTCAGCTATTTCTACATACTTCGGGTCAAGTTCAATCCCTATATAGTTTCTACCAAGCCGTTTGGCTGCCACAGCTGTTGTTCCTGTTCCCATAAAAGGATCCAGAACCGTATCCCCTTCATCCGTAGTCATTAATATTAAGCGTTCAAGCAAATGAATTGGCAACTGACACGGGTGTTTGTCCCGATATTTGTTATGTTTTATTCGATGGATGTCAGTCCATACATCTGTTATTAAGGGTCCGTAGGGATGTAGAGCCGCTTTCTTACCCCCATAGTCTTTTGAGAGATATTTAGATTTCCTGTCTCGCTTATGTGGTGACCTTAGTTCATAACACTTGTTGTGCTTAATATCTTTGGCATAAAAAAGAATTCCATAATGTGCTGGTTGAAGGCTTTTTCCCATGGGTGATGTCGGCGCACTCCACGAAATCCAGTGTCTAAATTCTGATATTTCATTCAGAAATGAAGCATAATATGTTAACCATCTCGGAATATTATGTGCCAATATAGATCCGGTCATTTTGGTAATTCGAACCATCTGATGTATCCACTCCTGACACCAATTAAGATATTCTTTCATATCCTTGCTATCTATATAACCATTATACTTTTTCTTGAGATTGAACGGAGGATCTGCAAATGTCATATCT
>JAJDZB010000104.1:0-5152 GCA_022824835.1 Candidatus Poribacteria bacterium
TCAAGTGGTAAGCGGGTTGTTAGAGGAGCGAAATATGAGAGTTTTTGCATCCTCACAAAACTAAACTTTCAATATAGATAGGAGCGGGCATTCCCCACCGAGCTAAAGCTGCGGTGTCCCCTGCCCGAATAATTTGATGGATGAAAGGTTTACGCAATCTGACGATACAAATGTCTATACCGGTTGTGAGCTACTTGTCAAAGGTTCATTAGAAAGCGGGGTCAGTCTACTGACAGGGTACCCTGGCTCCCCACTTGCAGAAGTCTTTGATGTCATGGAGCGAAATACTGATCTCTTCACGTCAAATGGGATAGTGGCTCAGATCGCGAATAATGAGGCTTTGAGTATTGCCAGACTCAACGGTTCGCAGATGGCTGACATGCGTGCTATTGCCTTCATGAAGAGTGTCGGATTACATGTCGCTTCAGATGCTCTTGCAATCTGTAATCTTGCCGGAACTACAGGGGGTGCTGTCGTCGTTGTCGGCGATGACACATGGTCATATAGCACACAAGTTCCCGCAGATTCAAGAAACATTGCACGACACCTATATATGCCGTTATTAGAACCATCAACTTGGCAGGAACTCAAAGATTGGGTCGATTATGCATTCCAGATCTCCGCTGAAGCAAATCTATACACATGTTTCCTAACTACACAAAACCAAGCTGACGGCGGCGGAATTGTTGCGTTAAAACCTAATGTCTATCCAACCATCAGCAATTTAACCAAAACAGAACTGAACTCAGAATTAATCTCCGTAGATGATAGAGTAATCTTACCACCAGATACTGTACGAGTAGAGATCGATACACTCCAGAAAAGATTCCCTGCAGCATTAAAAACAGCAAGGAAATTAAACCTCAACAGGATAATCTATCCTAACGAAACAAATGGTACTTCCACCAAGAAAAAGAATAAGATCGGATTCTTAGCAGCTGGTTTCAGTTATACTTATCTCGAACATGCATTAACTGAACTGAATCTAAGCGGAACCGTACCTATCCTAAAACTTGGAATGACACATCCAATTGATCACGATATCATCCATGAATTCGCGAAAAATCTGGACGAACTGTTTGTCATTGAAGAAAAAAGACCCATACTTGAAAACGAAGTCAAAGCTATATTGACTGATATGTATCAAAATGAAATAATGGATAGATACGTAAAAGTCTGGGGAAAACAGTTTCCAAATGGATTATCAGGAATACCAGTAGAATCAGGGTTAGACACCTCTATCCTGATTGACAGACTAATACCGTTATTTTCAAAAAATGGATCAGAAAACAGACAATACATTCCTGTACCTGTTGATTTCGATCATTTACAAGCAGAAGCTGAATTACAAGAACACGTTTCACAATTAACGGCTGAAATTCCCCAACGTACACCAACTTTCTGTCCGGGATGTCCACATAGAGATTCATCAAGTGTATTCCTTGAAATTACCGATCAATTCATGGATGCAGAATATATGAAAAAGAATCATGATTCTCCACCAGTGGACCTCATCTTTCATGGGGATATAGGCTGCTATTCTATGCTAAAGTATGAACCCTTTCCGCGTCTCATGCACAATCTGTCTGCAATGGCATTGGGAGGTGGGGCTGGTGCGGGAATTGACCCTTTTATTGTAAATAAACAGATTGTATTCATGGGAGACTCAACATTCTTCCATGGCGGCATGTCTGCGATATCAGATTCAATCAAGAACAACCAAGACATAGCCTATATCATTCTTGACAACCAGACAACTGGTATGACTGGACATCAACCAACTCCGGCTGATCCGGTTGACATCCTCGGCAATCCAACTTTTGCACAAGACATTGAAAAAGTCGCGCACGGATTAGCAGGTGATTCCGAGATAACTATTGTACGAGTCAATCCAGAAGACAGACTCAACTACAAGAAATACCTTGAAAAAGCCATACTAAAAGATGGAATAAAGATTGTTATAGCAGACAAAGAATGTGCCATCACACTACATAGAAGACTACGACGAGAAAAACAGACTATAATAGAGAAAAACGGATTCTTAAAAAAAGAAAAACACATTAACATTACACCAGAGGTTTGTGAATTCTGCTTAGAGTGCACGCAATCCACTGGCTGTCCTGCGTTGAAGATAATAGATACAGATTATGGAAACAAAATTGCTGTTGATCGATCAAACTGTGTTACAGATGGTGCCTGTGCACGAATTAAATGGGCATGTCCCTCTTTTGAAGAGGTCGTTATTACACGAAAACGACCACCACGCACAAGAACAATACAACAGATACAAAAACCTATCAAGACAGAAACGAAGGATGAGAACGAATGGGAAGATCCCGATCTCTCAACGCTACTCTCCCAACTTAACATTGACACGACATATCCTCTACCGCCACCACCTGTAAAAACTATAGATAAAATTTGGAATGTCTATGCTGCAGGAGTAGGTGGAATGGGTATAGGTACTATCTCTAAAATCCTAGTCGTAGCTGGTTATTTGCAGGGATATCACGTAGATTTCTGTGATAGGAAAGGTTTAGCAATCCGCAATGGTGGAACATACACACATGTCACATATACGACTGAAGAAATGAAGATTTCACCTATAATACCTTACGGAAAAGCGGATTTAGTATTAGGACTTGACATATTAGAGGCTGTCAGGGGTATCGTTTCAGACTCTGTTTTCAAGGTTGCATCTGCTAAACGGACAGCAGCAGTTGTAAATACTGCCAAAACTGAAACAATTTCAACACTTATCGGTAAAGATGACTTTGATACTGACGATTTAGAAGAGACGATAGAAAGGTGCACAAACTCATATTTGGGAGTTAATCTGTTTGATGTTTCTGAACACTTGTTCGGAACAAAATTGTACGCGAATATTATGCTAATTGGAACTGCATTTCAAAGCGGATTGATACCACTTGAATTACAGCCACTTCGCATAGCATTGAAACAGATGGTGAAAAGATCAAATCTAAAACAGAATATAAACGCATTCGAAGTAGGTAGATACTTAGCAGTCTACGAAGTTGATGAAAGCCAACTCTTACAATCGGTCTACGATACACCCAAAGAAACTTATAAAAAGACATTGCAGGAGAAACGCCAAATTCTCTCTGGTAAATTCCGAGGTAAACACCTGTCAACCCGCTATGCTAATTTAGTCGAAAAAACAATTGAGAAACTTAATCTTGATGACCAAACACATAGATGTCTCGCGCTATATATCTATGATCTAATTCAATTTGAGAATGTCAATTATGCTGAATTATATATTGACAAAATAATACATATCTTTGAAAATGACTCAGGTGATTATGAAGCAACAAAAGTATCTATAAAATACTTACACAAGGTCATGTTGATAAAAGATGAAGTCTATGTGTCTCATCTGCTTACCAGTAAAGAAAAACTCGCGCGTGATAAAATCCGCTATAATGTAGATGAGAAAAACGGGGACAAAATCAAATACCTACACCTGAATAGACCACATTTCACAGTGATGGGTATTGATATTGAATTTGATATGGATACCAGAAATTGGATGTTGCATATAATGAAAAGAACGAAATTCTTAAGAAGATGGTTATCAAAATGGCATGCAAAAGAACGGGAATTCAGAGAATGGTATATCAGGGAAGTTATAGACACATTTAATCCGGATAACGAAGAAGCGTATACAAAGCATGTAGAAGCAATAAAATGTGTTGAATCTGTTCGTGGGTATAGAGAGATACGGTATCCAACGATGCAGGAAGCAAAAGAAACTGTAGCAAAACTGCTTGCGTAAGATTACGGTGAATCTTTAATAGTATTATACACTTACTACAAAAAAAATCAGTTATATCGTCAAATGGACATCTCACATCAGATTACGGGTCATACGAAAGTTATTGGGGTGATTGGTTCACCCATATCGCATAGTCGTTCTCCGCAGATGCACAATGCTGCGATTTCTAAAGCATGTCTCGACTATGTTTATGTCCCATTTCATGTAGGGGTTGATGCAATTGAAAACGCAATAAATGGCTTCAGAGCGTTAGATGTAGTTGGAATAAATGTTACCATACCACATAAACAATTGGTTATGCCATTTCTTACATCTATTTCAAGAGAGGCAGAACTTATCGGTGCAGTCAATACATTGACTTTCAGTGATGGAGAAATTCATGGTGAGAACACAGATGCCCCCGGTTTCATAAAAGCTATGGAAGAAGCTGGTGCATCTCCTCCTAAGGGCAAAGATGTTGTCGTAATCGGAGCTGGCGGTTCAGCACGAGCTATTGTTGTCGCATTAACACTTACAGGAGCAAAAAAAGTTACTATTGCAAACCGAACTGAGGCTAAAGCAATCGCTTTAGCTGAAGATCTTTCTGATAAAATAAATAAGAACAACGAAACTGATGGTAACATCACCCAGCTAATCGGCATGGGACTAACAGACGCAAGATTGTCATACGCAGTGAGTGAATGTACACTGCTTGTAAATACCACATCTGCAACTATGGATAACACACACCCACTATTAATAGACGAGAATTGGATACAGTCAAGCACAACAGTCTATGATATTGTATACACTCCTCCAATGACAACGTTATTAATAGCAGCATCTAATAGAGGATGCGCCGTTGTAGGGGGAATTGGAATGTTAGTCCACCAAGGGGCAATTGCATTTGAGCGATGGACAGGTGTTAAACCGTGTGTAGATACCATGAGAGCTGCACTTGCATAATGCATATTCGGTAGTCTGCTATAATCCAAAGAAAACGGATTTACTAAACTATATCAGAAAGGATCAGAAATGCAAGAAGAACAGAAAACAGATGAGACAGAAGAACAGAATACGGAAAATCAGGAAGAACAGCAAAGTGATGATGAAAACCAAACTGAGCAAGTCGGGCAATCTATTAGATTTGTTATATTAGGTACACACTATACAATTAGGCCTACAGATGAATTAACTGCCGATGATATTGATGTTCTAATAACTTATGTCAAGAATCGAATAGATAGATATTCACAGAGAGGCTATGATCATACACGCATACCAATACTCGTTGCTTTTGATATTGCAAACGAACTGAAGGAATTGCAGCAGTTCTATGAACTTCCGATAAACCGTGCAATAGATAAGCTTAAATTT
>JAJDZB010000052.1:0-19118 GCA_022824835.1 Candidatus Poribacteria bacterium
AGAGCTGCTGTTGAATGGGTGGTAACAATGCGCGAAGGACTACGGTTATTAGATATAACTTCAGATTGTATATATCCAGTGAAATTTGAGGAGCTTACATCAAAACCTGATGAAATCCTGCCACCTCTATGTGATTTTTGTGATTTGCAACTTGATAGAACTTTTCTGGATTATGCACGGCAAACGTTACACACTATTCCACCCAGAAACCAATTCGATGTACATCATAACATTGCACCAATTTTTAATGACACGATGACACGATTAGGATATAATAGTTAGGTAGTCTTCTCAATTGAGGTTTACGAATAGACATACAAAATAAAATGGACCGTATCAGCATGAAGCAAGACCCTAACATCACACCCCAACATCACAAATTCAAACTAACTTCAAAAGCACGTTCTTTTACTCGAAGAGAGTTTTTATCTACAAGTTTGAAAGCAGGTACTGCAGCCTTTACGACAAGTCTTATCCCCTCTCTAAATGCTACATCTAATACACCCTATAATGTCCTATTTATTATGATAGACGATCTCCGTCCAATGTTAGGTTGTTATGGACACTCAGAGATGCATACACCAAATATTGACAGGTTAGCAGCAAGAGGTACAGTATTCAATAGAGCTTACTGCAATTTTCCATTATGCGGTCCATCGCGTTCTTCACTTCTGACCGGGTTACGTCCTAATACAACAGCGATTAAAGATAATCCATCAAGTACCGAAGATACTTTACCGGGTATCACAATTCCGCAACACTTTAAAGAAAACGGATATTATACACACTCTATCGGTAAAATTGTCCACGGAGGGTATGCTTGGACTACTAATGTCTCTTGGAGTAAGGCTAACTGGAGATTACCGTATGAGTCTCACGATTATTGGGCAAGACCTTCACAATGGAAGATACTTGATGTAGCGGATGATGAACTTAGAGACGGACAAACGGCTCGGGAAGCGGTAAAAGAGTTATCTATATTAAAGGACAGACCTTTTTTTCTCGGGGTCGGTTTTGATAAACCGCATGTGCCTTATCGGGCGCCTCGCAAGTATTATGATCTTTATTCAACTCATGATTTTTCTTTGCCGAAGACTGATTCACTACCAAAAAATGCACCGCTTTACGCGCTTGAGGCAGACCCTACAAAGTACGAAGACAATGTGGTATTGCAATACATACATGCTTATGCAGCATGTACAAGTTATGTTGATGCCCAGATAGGATTAATCCTTGATCAACTTGAAAAGTTAGAACTTAATAAGAAAACAGTAGTCGTTCTGATGGGGGATCACGGATATCACCTCGGTGAACACGCGAAGTGGGAAAAAGGAACAATATTTGAGGTCGGGTTACTTACACCTCTGATCGTCAGTATGCCAGAACAAACAAATATCGCAGGAACAACAGATGCTTTGGTTGAACTCGTTGATGTTTTTCCCACACTGTGTGATGCTTGCAACCTCTCTATCCCCGAAGAACTTGAAGGGTCCAGTATGCTCCCATTAATAGAAGAACCTGAACAACAATGGAAATCAGCAACATTTAGTCAAGTTAGACGCAGACCCAGACAAATCTGGTATAAAAAACAATCATTAGCAGATATGACCGGTGTTGAACTGACAGACGAAGATACTGTGGATGGATATTCGCTGCGGTCGAATCGCTACAGATATAGCGAATGGGGGGCATATAACAAAAACGGCGAGAAATTTGCTGAACTCGCAACTGAGCTTTATGATTATCAGAATGATCCTAATGAAACCATAAATGTTGCGTATCTACCAGAAAATGCAGAACTGGTATCTCAATTGCATAAACAGCTACAAGCGGGTTGGCAAGCTACATCAACTGAATTAGAACAGACGCTCTCATTAACTAAAAACAGACTACCTTGGGATATTGACGAGAACGGAATGGTTGATATTGAAGACCTTTTATTAATCTCAAACAGTTTTGGATCAAAGACAATTGACAACCCTAAAGTTGATGTTAATAAAGATGGCAACGTAGATATTATAGATCTGCTAATCGTTGCTGCCCATTTAGGTGAATCTTCTCATACAGGGGCTCCAAAGTCTATCTCCATAATAGCTCAGCACTTAGACCGAGTTCAACAATGGATCAACGATGCACATAATATCAAGGAAACTTCTCCTATTTATCGCAAAGGTATAACTAATTTAGAGCAGTTAATAGATTCTTATGATCCAAAAAAAACCAAGCCAAATGAAACCAAACTCCTGCCCAATTTTCCAAATCCGTTTAATCCTGAAACCTGGATACCCTATGACTTAGGAGAAGGTGCTGATGTCAATATCTACATCCACAACTTGAAAGGTGAATTAATTCGACATCTTAAGATAGGATTTCAAGCTGCTGGAAGTTATCGTAGTCGTTCGCGCGCAGCACACTGGAATGGTCGCAATTCAATCGGTGAACCTGTCTCCAGTGGAATCTATTTCTATACATTTAAAGCGGATGGGAAAACGTCAACACGCAAGATGCTGATAATGAAATAGAGGTCTAAATGAAGAAGATTCAAGAAACGGGAACGCTCTCACAAACTTGTAGCAGACGCGATTTCCTATCAACAAGTTTGAAGGCAGGCGCTGCAGCTTTTACAACCTCACTTTTACCTAATCTCTCTGCAAAGGCACAGGGGCAATATAATGTTCTCTTTATCATAGTTGATGATTTACGACCTTTGTTAGGATGTTATGGTCACGCAAAGATGCATACGCCTAACATTGATAAACTCGCACAGAGAGGAACAGTCTTTAACCGAGCTTATTGCCAATTCCCATTATGCAATCCATCACGGGCTTCTATATTGACAGGTTTACGACCCGAGACAATAGGTGTACAGGATAACTTTGCACACTATCGTAGGACAGTCCCAGATGTTGTAGCACTGCCACAGTACTTCAAATCACACGGTTATCATACGCGTTCAATAGGTAAAATTATGCATGGACCATTTGTTGATAACCTTTCTTGGAGCGTTCCGACTTGGACACCCAGAAATAGATTTAATAATTATACTACATCTTGGAATTCGCTTGATATTCCTGATGGTGAATTAAGAGACGGTATGGTGGCATCGTATACGATGGATGTGTTAGAGCAGGTCCGTGACCAGCAGTTTTTCTTAGCAGTCGGTTTCTACAAACCCCATTTGCCTTTTAATGTCCCAACTCAGTATTACGAGTTATATAATTCTCCAGTTATCCAAGACGTGCCTGATGTCGTATTAGCTCCTCGGCATGAAATGCGGGTGTATTCGGATATTCCTTCAGAAGGCGGAAAAATTTCTAAAGAGAAATCATTAGAGTTGATCCGAGGATATGCTGCATCAACAAGTTATATAGATGCACAGTTTGGAAGTATCTTAAAACAAGTAGACGCACTTGGGTTAACAGAAAATACAGTGATCGTTTTCTGTGGAGATCACGGATTTCACCTTGGTGAGAATGGGACGTTCGCCAAAAGAACTCCTTTTGATGTCTCGGTACGTTCACCTCTGATCGTCAGTTTTCCGGGACAGCATCCTGTCGGTGTGAGAACCGAGGCAATCGTTGAACTCGTTGATATCTTTCCAACGTTATGTGATCTATGCCAGCTCCCCGTACCCGAAGAACTGGAAGGTATAAGTATGGTACCTGTCATTGAAGAACCAACAACTCCATGGAAAACTGCGGCGTTTAGCGAAGTTGACGTTGGATATACCTTCTCAATTCACACTGAACAGTATCGATACACAGAAACAGGGTCCTATGATTCACTTACGAAGAGTCTTTACGATCATGATGTTGATCCTGGAGAAAATGACAATATAGCAAATTTATCGGAATATGAAGAAGTCGTTGCGTCCTTAGGACAACAGCTAAAAGCAGGATGGGAAGAAGCTTTGCCTTTACGCCTGAGACAATCAAACACGTCCCAAACATTACCTTGGGATATTAACAAAGATGGATTAGTTGATATGCAAGACCTGCTACTTGTCTCAGAGAATTTTGGATCAAAGTTACCTGAACACTTAAATGCAGACATTAACCAAGATGGACTTATTGATATTCTTGACCTGCTTCTTGTTGCAGCACATTATGGGGAATCATCAACATTCAATAGTCCAGCCCCGTTTAATATACTTCCTGAACATATCGCTATGATTGAGAAATGGTTAATTAAAGTACAGACGATTGAGGACACCTCTGATGTAATTCGGAAAGGTATTACTACATTAGATACATTAATCAATCTTATGAAACCCAAAGCAAACACGCTACTACCCAACTATCCGAATCCATTTAATCCTGAAACTTGGATTCCGTATGATTTAGCGATAGGTTCAGATGTTAATATCTACATCCATAATTTAAAAGGGGACTCTGTTCGCCATCTCAACGTAGGATTTCAGAGTCCTGGAAAATATAGATCGCGTTCCCGTGCAGCCTATTGGGATGGACGCAATGCGTACGGTGAACAGGTTTCCAGTGGAGTCTATTTTTATTCTTTTGACACTGGACAGAATATATTAACCCGTAAAATGGTCATTACAAAATAGAAAGGTACCAAATGGAAGATACCAAACTTCACGGTGTGTTCTCCCGTACATTTAGCCGTCGTGATTTCATTTCAAAAAGTTTGAAAACAGGTGCAGCAGCATTCACTACAAGTCTTTTTCCCGCTCTAAACGTTGCGTCAAGCACACCATACAATGTACTGTTTTTTATGGTAGATGACTTACGACCTCTATTAGGTTGTTATGGACACCCAGAGATGCATACCCCCAATATTGACAGTATAGCTGAAAGAGGCACGGTTTTTAACAGTGCTTATTGTCAATTTCCGCTCTGTAGTCCTTCACGAACAACGGTCATGACAGGACTAAGACCTGATACCACACGTATATCTGAAAATAGAACTTTTTTTCGTGAAACAGTCCCGGATGTCGTTACGCTCCCGCAACATTTTAAAGATAGCGGTTATCATACACAATCCATCGGAAAAGTTGCTCATATTCCTGACTTCCAAGATGATATGTATTCATGGAGCGTCCCGTCATGGAGACCCTTATGGCCACGATTTGATGAAACAACACTATCATGGGAAGCTTTTGATGTTGAAGATGACGCATTTAGAGATGGTAAAACAGCAATACGTGCCGCTCAAGTGTTGGATCAGATTAAGAACAATCCATTCTTTTTAACGGTTGGATTTTATAAACCGCATCTCCCTTTACGAGCACCAAGAAAGTACTTCGATTTATATGAAAACACATCCATTAACATTCCATTCACATCAGGAGAAACACCTATTGATATTAACCCACCATTCTGGAATGAGGTGCGACCCTTCGCAGATATACCATCAGATAGGGAACCGATACCCTATAGCAAAATGTTAGAACTGATTCGTGCTTATGCTGCTACAATAAGTTATGTAGACGCGCAAATAGGGCTTGTCTTAAATAAGCTTGATGTACTTGGACTGACAAATAACACGATTATTGTCTTCTGTGGTGACCATGGATATAATCTCGGAGAGAATGAGAACTGGGGAAAAAACATCGTCTATGAAGCAACACTACATTCACCTTTGATTGTAAGTATTCCTGGACAACTGGAGTCGGGCAAAAACACAGATGCACTGGTAGAACTTGTTGATGTATTTCCAACTCTGTGTGATGCATGTCAAATTCCGATCCTACCTGAATTGGAAGGACTGAGCATGATGCCAGTAATAGACGACCCCGAAATCCCATGGAAAACTGCAGCCTTTAGTCAACGAAAGAACAAACGGACTATCCGAACCGACGAATTCAGATACTGTGAAGAAGGAAGATATAAAGAACTATATGACTATAGAGCTGACCCGTATTCTGAAGTAAACGTGGTGGATGATCCTGCGTATGCTGAACAAGTTGAACTGCTCAGTGAAAGACTACGGGCGGGTTGGCAAGAAGCATTACCCGAGAATATACCCACACGAATTGTGCCATCCAAGACATTACCTTGGGATATAAACAGTGATGGTATTGTTGATATTGAAGACCTTTTACTAATATCTAACAATTTCGGAATAGAGTCCCCTGACAACCCTAAAATTGATGTCAATGAAGATGGTAACGTAAACATTATAGATCTACTAATCGTTGCTGCCCATTTAGGAGAATCTTCTCAGACAGGGGCCCCAAGGACCACTTCCATAGCAGATCAACACATAGACCGTGTTGAAGAATGGATCCATGATGCCCGTAAAATCAAGGATGCTTCTCCTATCTATCACAAAGGTATTAAGAACTTAGAGATGTTGATCAATTCAGTTGTGCCAAATGAAACCAGACTCCTACCCAATTTTCCAAATCCGTTTAATCCTGAAACCTGGATACCGTATGATTTAGAACAAGACGTTGATGTCAGTATCCATATCCACAATGTTCATGGTGAATTAATTCGCCAGTATAGGATGGGATTTCAGGCTGCTGGTAGTTATCGTACCGCTTCGCGTGCGGTGCATTGGGATGGTCATAATTCAATAGGTGAACCTGTCTCCAGTGGAGTCTATTTCTATACACTGATTGCGGGAGATTTCACCACTACCCGAAAGATGTTGATACAGAAATAGGAGAGATAACAGATGCAAGAAGATTCACAGCAGAAGACAAGTTCTCGTTTCATAACTCGCCGTAGTTTCCTAAACACCGGTTTGAAAATCGGCGCTGCCACATTTACAACAGGTTTGCTGCCGCGTCTAAATGCAC
Source organism: Candidatus Poribacteria bacterium (assembly GCA_022824835.1). Classification (GTDB taxonomy): domain Bacteria; phylum Poribacteria; class WGA-4E; order WGA-4E; family WGA-3G; genus MSPOR6. Next base: position 6,767 of record JAJDZB010000052.1, read on the forward strand.
ATAGTGAGAACAGATACAATGTTCTGTTCATGATTGTAGATGATTTGCGTCCAATGCTTGGTTGTTACGGCATTGATGAAATGCACACCCCAAATATTGATAGGTTAGCAGAACGGGGAACGCTTTTCAATCGTGCTTATTGTCAATATCCACTATGTAACCCATCTCGCGCATCTATACTAACAGGATTACGTCCCGAGACGACGAAGGTGCACAACAACACCGCTGACTATGAACATACTGTTCCTGATGCTATGGATATACCTCAGTACTTTATGGAACAGGGTTATAATACATATTCAATTGGTAAAATTAAGCACTATCCTGCCACCACCTCTTATGCTGGAAAACCTTCATGGATAGCACTTGATGTGCCTGACGATGAACTGAATGATGGGATAACTGCAAGAAAATCTGAGAACCTCCTTGCTGAGATAAAGGATGAACTGTTCTTTTTAGCTGTCGGATTTGACAAACCTCATTTACCGTTTTACGCACCGCGAAAGTACTTTGATTTATATGATGAAGATACTTTCAATTTACCCACTACTTCTACCTATCCTCAGCATGCACCAGCTTATGCGGAAAACAGTATTGACTGGTTTAGAATATATCGAGACATACCATCTGGCGACGAACCCATTTCTGATCAGAAAACCTTAGAACTCATTCGAGCTTACGCAGCTTCAACGAGTTACATGGACGCACAAGTCGGTCGAGTCCTAAGGCAGTTAGATGATCTGGGATTAACCGAAAAAACAGTTATTGTATTCTGTGGGGACCACGGTTTTCATCTTGGAGAACACGGTACTTGGCGGAAGAATACACTTTTTGAGATAGCTACGCGTTCGCCGTTGATTATCAGTGTTCCGGGTCAGCAACCATCACGAACTGATGCCTTAACAGAGCTTGTAGATATTTACCCTACTCTGTGTGATGCATGTGAATTACCGATATCCAATCAGTTAGAAGGCTTGAGTCTCATCCCTGTAATAGAAGAACCTAATACACCTTGGAAAACCGGTGCAATTAGTTTTCTTAGCCGGGCAGGGTCAAAATCATATTCGCTACGTACCGATAGGTACCGCTACACCGAATGGGGACCCCTCGGAAAATTCGGTAATGAACTATACGATTATAGCGTTGACCCAAACGAAACTATAAATGTTGCAGATTTTCCTGAATATTCAGAGCTTCTTCAACATCTAAAGCAACGACTTCATTCAGGTTGGAAAAACGAAGTGCCAAATGGTGATAAAAATCCACCGATACCCATAAGTATAATTCCATGGGATGTAAACAGTGATGGGATTGTTGATATACAAGACCTTATCCTTGCTTCAAATAGTTTTGGAACAGTACCTCTCGAAAATGACAAAGTAGATGTGAATAAGGATGGAAGGGTTAATATCATCGATTTACTCATAATAGCAGCGCATTTAGGAGAATCTTCTATCACATCAGCACCAAAAGTGTCTTTATCCGTTTCACCCGAGCATGTTGACACTATTTCAGAATGGCTTACTGAAGCATACCAGATAGATAATGGTTCCGATGTTTTTCGCATAGGAATCGCAAACTTGGAAGTCATGCTTAATTCCGTGCTTCCCGCAAAAACAGCACTTTTGCCAAATTATCCCAACCCATTCAATCCTGAGACGTGGATACCTTACGATTTAGCACAAGATGCAAAGGTGAACATTAAAATCTATAATCTGAAAGGTGAAACTATAAGAGAACTTAAAATCGGTTTTCAAAACGCAGGCAGCTACAGGAGCAGAGAATTGGCAGCATATTGGGATGGACGTAATTCTGCTGGTGAACTTGTCGCAAGCGGAGTCTATTTTTATAGTCTCAACACTGGTAAAGCAAAAGCAATCCGACAAATGACAGTTGTAAAATAAAAGTGAGATGTTTAACTAACGTGAGTTTGATAAATGTAGCGCAAACTTTCCAGTTTGCGAAGATGTGCCACAAACTGAAAGTTTGTGCTACAATTCACGCCTCTCGAATACGAAAATTTGATTTATCAAACTCACGTTTAACTATTTTTCAGAGGAAGAAAAACATGCCAAGTGTAAATATCTATCGTATCGTTCTTGTATTCTGCATAGTCGCACAATTCTGTTCTTTTTCATCTGCCGAAGCAGCATCACTCATAAATGTTCCCCTAAACCCAGACATATCAGACTTCAATACTGAAACCTACAACTTTATTCATCGTTTACTTAATAAACGTGTAGTATCAGGTATATCGCGAGGGACTCTACCGTATTCAAGAAAACAGGTTGTATCTTTGCTGCTGGAAGTTTCACAAAAACTGGACAGAGGTGAAGTGACGCTGAGTAGCAATGACCAAAAACGATTAAAAACACTGATGTCATTTTATGCTGAAGCGGGTACGGAGGTGCCTCCAAATCGTAGGTTACATCTGTTGACACTCACAGATGAATCTACTTACCGTTTCTCTTTTGATTTGCGTGCTGAACAGCGAATAATCACAAGATTAGTTGATAATGTCTCTGGATTGCCTCCTGTTGAAGGAAACATGCATATCACGACACTTTACCCTCAATTATATGGACAGGTTGAGGAGAGCTTCGCTTTTACAACAGACATGGCTTACAGATTTCTATATGGTGATATTTTTGACGATCTCTTTAAAGATGAGTCAAAATATAGACAATTGGAGGGACAACTCAAAAATAGAACGGCTGTAAACAGTTATCTAAAGTTTAAACTGCCATGGTTCCAAATGCAGTTAGGACAAGATAATATACAATGGGGCCCCGGCTATCACGGTAATCTAATGCTCGCTGCTGATCCAAATGCAATGGATATGCTGAAATTACAGGCAACATACAAAAATGTAACATATACAGCATTTACCGGTATTTTGGAAGACATCTCAGTGGATATCAACGAGAAGTATATTTCTGGACACAGAATTGAAGGTTATTTCTGGAATAGATTCGGTATCGGTTTATCTGAGGTCGTCGTCTTTGGGAATAGATTTGAACCGAGTTATCTGAATCCTGTTAGTATTTACCTCATCAGCGAACAAACAATTGCCCGTGGTGATAGTCGTGTACCGGGAAGTGGAGACAACATTTTGGCAAGCGTTGACCTCCGCTTACGTCCACTCAATAATTTTGAGATATACGGTGAATTGATGGTAGACGATGGAAATCCTGCCGCAAGTTTTAAGCATTGGGATACAAAATTTGGAGTACTTGGCGGTATCTATCTTACGGACCCATTCGGCTTACAGGATACCGATGTGAATGTAGAATACGCATTTGTTAACCAATATGCATATACGCATGTTAATCCGTATAATGTCTACAGACACTTCACTTCGGTCATTGGACATCACATCGGTTCTGATGCAGACAGTCTTTGGATAGAGTTTCGTAGACGTTTTACGGATAAACTTGAAACCGTTTTCGGATATGAACTTGAAAGGCATGGGGAAGGAGATGTAACGTTAAACCATCCCCCAGATGCACCTGCTGATGATGTATGGATACCGCTTTCTGGAATTACTGAGACTGAACACCGTCTAAGGTTAGGGTTTAACTGGGTCAATATGGGTCGATATTCAATCTATGGAGAATGGTCACGCATCTGGCGAAGAAATGTTGATAATATAGCGGATATGAATGAATCGGGAAATGAGATAGAAGCAAAAGCTCTTTATCGTTTTTAGTCGCTTGTCAGCAAACGTAGGTTTAAATGAATATTTCGTTCTTATTGTGTATCTAATGAGTGTTTTCAGATAAGTTGCTAATCGGAATAGCAATACTAAAACTGATCATGTAGGTTTATCACAGATTGAAGGATTTCACATGAAGATTAGAGTGTTAGGTATTAGAGGACTTCCCGCTACTTATAGCGGTTCTGAGACAGTGATGGGTGAACTTGCACCACGATGGGTGGAAGCTGGACATGAAGTGATCGTCTACTGTAGAAAAGGGTTTTTCAAAGAAAGACCTTCAGAATGGAAGGGTATAAAACTCATCTACCTACCGAGTATTGAACATAAGATATTTAGCACCCTTAGTCATAGTTTCTTTGCGTCTATTCATGCATCTTTTTCTCCATCCGATATAATTTTTGTTTGGAATGCAGGTAACGGCCCATTCGGTTGGTTCTTCAGGATATTTGGAAAGAAGGCAGTCATCAATGTTGATGGCATGGAGTGGTTAAGACCGAAATGGAAGGGTATCGGTGCAGTCTATTTCAAATGGGCTGCAAAGATGGCAACTTCAGCATTTCCGCTCGTGATTACCGATGCTGAAGAGATGAAACGGCTCTACCTCGAAGATTTAGGGGCAGAGACAACCTATATCGCTTACGGTGCAAATATTGAACCCTCCGAACATCCTGAAGTACTTGAGGAATACGGTCTACAGTCCAGAGATTATTATCTGATCGCAAGCCGTCTTGTGCCTGACAATAATGCAGACCTGATTATGGAAGCTTTTGTAACTTCTAATAGTGAGAAGAAACTTGCTATTGCTGGCGGGGCAGACTATAGAGGGAACAAAATGGAGAATGAATTCTTGGATAAATTGAAAAGTATGGCAAATGAAAATGTGCTTTTTCTTGGGCATATTGACAGCTCTGAGCATATCAAGGAACTACATCATCACTGTTTCGCTTATATTCATGGACATCAGTTCGGTGGAATCAACCCATCTATTCTCAAAGCTTTAGGATTTTCTAACTGCATCCTCGCACTCAATACACCCTTCAACTACGAAGTATTGGAAGGGGGAAAATACGGTGTACTCTTTGACAAAAATCCTGAATCCCTCAAAACTCAGATTGAATCTTTAGAACAGAATTTAGAAAAAGTTGAAGATTTTCGTCAACGTGCAACCGAACAGATACATAAACGTTTTAATTGGGACCACATCGCTGAACAGTACATTGATGTATTCACTGATTTACAGAAAAAATGATGTAATTTACAGATTCGAAAACAAAGTAGGAAGCAAGCAATATGCCTGCTAAATATATCATTACAAAACCTGACCTCTCATATATGAACGACACAGCAGGACAGAATTCAGTTGATAGGCTTAACTCCTTTTATGCAAAGAGAGGAAAATATCTATTGGATTTCGTTGCATCACTGCTCTTAATTCTGATATTTTCACCTATAATGCTAATTATAGCCGTATTGATAAAACTCTCTTCGCGCGGACCTGTGTTTTTCTCTCACGAACGAGTCGGTATAAATAATAGACGTTTTGTCATACATAAGTTCAGAAGTCTCCATATTGATACGCCATCTTATTCAGAGAAACCTGATTCAACTGATGATGTACGTATCACTTCAATAGGAAAATGGATACGAAAGACCAGTTTAGATGAATTACCGCAGCTGTTTAACGTAATTAAAGGTGAAATGAGTCTTGTCGGACCTCGGCCAGAAATGCCATTTCTTGCTGAGGAATATGAGGAATGGGAGAACGAACGTCATCTTGTTAGACCTGGGATGACAGGCTTGTGGCAGCTGAGTCCCCGTAGACGTGGGACAATTCGTGAAGGTATTCCTGTTGATTTAGAGTATATTGATAACCTATCTTTATGGAATGACTTCAAGATACTACTACGAACCTTCAAAGTCTTTTGGGATGATAACACCTATTAGTTTTCTTCTATCTTGTAACGTGAGTGTAAAGTTTTTGTCCCTATAGTTTGTCACTATAGAAAAAGGACCGTTGAACCCTTGCTCCAGCGGAGCAATATGTCTATAGAAAAAGGACTGTCAACGGGCTGCACTCCAGCGGAGTGCTATGTACCTAAACGGATTGCGTAAACATTTTTGTCTTAACTGCCAAAAATGTAATACTTTCCTGTAGCACATTCTTCCAGATTATGCCTCTTTGTAGCACATTCTGTTAGATTGTGCTTCTTTGTAGTTGATCAAAGTCATATAATAATCCAGAAACTCCTTCCGTGGTCCATCTACGCCAGTTATGTTAGCTAGGACGTGTCCTCCGCGCCAACTATATAATTGGCGCGATTCAAACAAGTAGAGTGACCAAATATTTACACACCCGTCAACATGTTTAGTTGACTTAATGTGTTTGTTAGTGTTATAATGTATATTATACTTTCAATATAAAAGGATGCAGTACATTTATTATGAATAAACATATTGATGACTATCCGTATACCAACATGGAATTAACAGGACGAATAGCGAAGTATCATATACATGATCAATTCTCAGGTAAAATAAATATAGACAAGCAAGATATAACTAATAGAGTAATCTCTTGTCATGAAAGATTTGGTGGAAATGAATCAGAAATAAAAGATATAAATAGGATAATGGTAAATTCACTTAGAGCTTTGCCAAATACTATTGCAATAGGTGGTCGTAAAGGTTCTAACGTTTGGCGGATTAATTCATTTGATATGGGTGACGGCGACAAATTTGTATATTGTTGGTATTACACAAAGGATCAAGAAGAAGCATATAAGAATAAAAGAATACATTGGCGTTGTAATATCGGTAGAAGTGATTCTAGTCCAGCAGAAAGGATTAAGGCGCAGATAGATAAAAGCCAGGGCGAATATATAATTGCAGTTGTCGCAAGGACAGATAGTAATACTGCTCTTGAAAACGAAATTCATGATTTTTTGAAACAACAACACAGACAAATAAAAGATAGAGGCAAAAATGAAGATTTTAGCACCTGTCCTTCTGAGGTTGTTGAAATTATTAACAATGGTACGTATATTCAAGTTGATAAATCTAAAAAAGTTAACTTCTATCCGAAGGGATTTTATTCTGAATTCTTTACTTAATATGCTCTTTTCTATATCCTTTTATTATGTACCAACAAATCAAAAACCGAACCATTCTTAAGGCAATAACCTTCCAATCATACAAGGAGATAAAATGAAATATGGTCCTCCAGATAGAAAAGCAATAAACTTCTATGGAAATAGTGAGAGGCAAATAGCAGCACGTCAAGCGTTGCCAATTCTTATATAACTTGCAACCGATAGCACCCGTCCCACTATTACCTACGGAGAACTTGCAGATGAAATCGGTATGGAATATATGCCTGGCAAACTAAAAAATCCGATAGAAAGTTTGGATGCATTTAGAGCACAATGGATGCGACTGCCACTGGGATGTATATGGCAAACACTTTTTGAATACCAACAAGAATCCGATTTAGACATACCCTACCTAACAACAATCGTTGTTAATAAAAATTCTGATGTGCCTACCATATTCAAGACATACCTTAACTGGTCAGATGAGAAAATTAAAGCGGCACAAGTTGCTGTATACAAATTTGAACAATGGCAAGATGTCCTGGAAGCAATCTGCCAAAATTATAAGCAGGAGAATTCCAAATGAAGAACATTCAAACTAAACGCTATACAATTAACAATCGGCGTTCTGATTGCTTAATTAAGGAAAAACTTATCGCTGAAGCAGCGGAAGAAGCTGCGGCGGACCAAACTTCTTCTCAAAGACAACACAAGAGGTTTAATATTGATCAATACCTAAGACATTTTTACAACCTTTTTGATTATCGTAAAGAATTAGAACGATTTGCACAGATACATCGATTAGTCATATCCATAAGCGCAATAGAAAGTCAAACATTGAACAATTTTTATGACCAGGTTTCTCATACTTGCAAAGAAATAGAACAAGCACAGAAAATTTGTAATAACTGTTTTGCAACAATAGATGAAGTAACCCGAATACCTCAGTCTGCCATTAACAACCTACTAAAAAGGCAGCAAGAAAACAATCAACGTATCTGCGATGAAGTCAATCGTATTCCTTATGGAGTAAAATTGATAAAAGAACAACAAGACAGGTTTCAACGTATCTGTGATGAAGTAATTTTGAGACGGTTATGAACATCCGATTCTAACCCAACACCCTCTACTACGGCGATTGCAAGGTATCATAATCTGTCCTATTTCTTATATTGTTGAAAAAATTTACTAATCAAAGGAGGGGACACAGAATGGCCAAAGAGAAAAGTCAGCCCAGCAATCCAGTAAAAAAGTTGACAGACAAAGAATAAACAGATCATGGGATACACCCTCTCGTCCCATAACGCCAACCCCTGCTGGTTCTGTTCCACCTGGTCCGCCGTAACAACCTGCACCAAAGCCCGCGGACACACCGGAGAAACCACAACCTCGTGAAGAAAATAGTAATATTCTCGGCAAACAGGCATAAGACACGTCTCATTCATTGCGGACATGCCTGCTCAAAAACATAAATTGTAATGAAAGGATATATAAGTGATGAAAGAGCGAAATTTTTATCAGTGTGATGAACAAAGTGCGCGAAGTGGCGATATTGTTATAGAAGAGTATACGGGAGGTATTACTATCTTTAACATGTGGGATAGTCAAGAGGATGGTGTCGTAGAGGTGAAGGAAAATCCATTTGACGGGACAATTACAACTCTCATAATTAAGGCTGCGTCTGAGGATCACGCTGAGCAGCTTGTAGAGGAGTATATCAATGAAGTTTCATGTTTCTACTGTTGTAACGTAAAGGAGGCAAGGAATGGAGATGTTAATATAGAGGTCTTTAGACCTGGATTGATTGAAAGTTTACTTGGTAGTGTGCTTTATGATGCAGATGAGGGAGTTTTTGAAGAAAGAGTTAATTTAGGCATAGAACCGTATTTCGTGATTGTAGCATCATCTGAGGAACATGCGGAGGAACTTGTATATGAGTTCCTGGGCGAATAAGATTGTAATGACTCCGACCCTCCGACTTGCAATTCCCACTTGACACAATCCTCGTCCCCATGCTATCCTTATCCAAGAAAATATGACATGGAAAACACCAATGCACCAAAACTTCCCAAACAACGCACTATACGAAATGGACAATCTTGAAGTGCTACGCGGCATGAACAGCCAAACCGTAGACCTCATCGCAACCGATCCCCCCTTCAACATCAAACGCAACCGCAGCGGCACAGCCGGACATTATGTAGACAACTGGAAATGGGGAGACACCGGCATACTCCCAGACCAGTGGAAATGGAACGAAGTGCATCCAAAATGGCTTGAAGAGATCAAAGATAACCACACCGAACTATACCATGCCATAGACGCAGCCAAACATTGTCAAGGACAGGATACAGCAGCGTTCTTATGCTTTCTCAGTGTCCGACTCATTGAAATGCATCGTATCCTAAAACCGACAGGAAGCCTTTATCTTCACTGCGATCCAACCGCAAGTCACTATATCAAAATGTGTCTGGATGCAATCTTTGGTCGGAAAAACTTTAGAAATGAAATCGTGTGGAAGCGTCAGACAGCAAATAATGCTGTTTCTAAGAAATATGGTCGTATTGTGGATTACCTGCTTTTCTATACGAAGGGCAACAAATACACATGGAATCAGCAATACAGTGCCCGATCCGAAAACGCTCAAAAAGAATTTCGGCACAGAGACGCTGATGGTCGGGTATACAGAACTCACGACCTTACTGCACCAGGCAGGGACGCTGATCGAATGTTCGAATGGCAAGGAACAATTCCCTATCGAAACTGGGCATATCCGAGAGAAACGCTTGATAAGATGTTGTCTAATGGTGAGATTCTCTTGCGAAAAGATGGAACGGTGTCAGCAGCACGAGGACATAAGATTTATCTTGATGAGCATCCTGGGGTGAAGTTGCAGACGATTTGGGATGATATAGCAAAAGTAGGCACATCTAAAGAACGCACCGGATCCCCCGACCAAAAACCGCTTGCCCTCTATGAACGCATTATCAAAGCGAGTAGCAACGAAGGCGATCTTGTCCTTGACCCATTCTGCGGATGTGCCACCACGATTATCGCAGCAGACAACCTCAAACGTCGCTGGGTCGGCATAGACAGACGGGTAGATGTGCGCTACCACATCATCACGCGCCTCATGGGTATTAACAAAAAAGAACGTGAACGGTTAGAGAAATCCGCCACAGACAAAGACTGGTTAGAGAGACAAACAGCGAAATATGAAATACACTATCAAACAGAGCCACCCACCCGCACCGATGACCTCAAGACAACGTCACCTGAATTATCCCATGTCTATCAACACCATCTCGAACCGCTGCACAGTCACGCCGAGATGCACCAATTCCTTGTGGATCAATTCGGACTGAAATGTTGGGGGTGCAACTTTATACCACCCGACAAGCGCTATTTACACCTTGACCATATTATCCCAAAAAGCGATGGCGGCACCAATGACATAGACAATCGCGCGCTCTTATGTCAACCATGCAATAGCAAAAAATCTAATACGATGAGCCTCACATTGTTACGCAGACAAAACAAAAAGGAAGGATATATCCAACCGGGCGAAGCGATAGACCTTCAAGACGCTTTAACATGGACGCGATCCCTATTAATCCAAACACTCCGAGAAACCGATTATCAACAACCACTCCCCATTCAAAGTGAGAGGTAGCATCGTCCAAAGCATCTTGTAGGAAGATGAAATTAGGAAAGCTCTCCTAAAAGAATAGATACATTTTTGGAATCAAGTTACGCTGCAGACCGCAGGTTTGAGGTTGTAGTTATAACCATCTATTCTTCCCATTCTTCACGTAAATTTTCGCGGATCCTGTCTTTTGATGGACTGTCAGACATTGTTCACTCCTTATCATAATACTCATGCAATTCAGTGTTCCACCATTGAATTACTTTGTTATAGGTTGTTTCATCAAATTTAGGTATACGGTTATACTTATCGCGGACAAAAGGCGTGCCTGTAAATCCATCCTTTGTAGGATGCATATAATAATCACCATAACCATCTGGAAACTCCATCCTTAGTATATGATATAAGCGTGCATAAGCATATCCACCCTTACCACCTTGCGTTGTATCCTTTAAGCTTTCAATTAAAAGTGGAATATAGACAGGCAAATCATCTTCTTCTATATATTCCCATTCTATTGATGTCACTTGTTCATGGTAAGGTTCGCCTGCATAGAAATGTCTTGGCGAATCCGATTTTCCTGAATCCTTGTAATTGATCTTAAGGACTACTGCACCAGGACCCCAAGGTCCTATAAAATAACAAACATTATCCTGAACAATATGTGGTCCGCCATAAACTTCAATAAATGCCCCTATGTGTGGCATAGATTGTTGTTTGGCACACCCCGCAATAATAATCTGTACAAAAATGATAGTGAATACGAAAACTTTACTTAAGTTTTTCATGAGTTGCCTCTTCATATACCTATAACTTTTGGAAGATGTCATGATGACAGACAAGACCCAAAAGTTCTCTATCTTGTAAATACCTGTCCACGCATATAAGAACCTTCATCAGATGCGAGGAAAGTAAGGACTCGTGCGACACCTGCAGGATCACCGAGTGATTTTAATGCATTAGCAACAGCAGCATCAGGATCACTTCCTGAGAGTCTTGCAGATTCGGCGATCTGACCTAATTTCAATGGTGTTGCAAGACCCCCTGGACAGATTGTATGCATCCGGATATTATGGGATCCGACTTGATTCTCTACAGTCATCACTAAACCGTTTACACCCCCTTTACTTGACGCATAAGCAACAGATGAACTGCCACCACGCACACCTGCACCTGAGGCGATACACAGAATAACACCTCCGCCGCTCCTTCCGATAATTGGTACTGCATGTTTTATTGCAAAAAAAGTTCCCTTTAGATTGACATCAATAACAGTATCAAAGATTGCCTCCTCAAAGTCTTCTATCTGAACGTTGGGTCCCTGCAAGACACCAGCACAGGTCACTAAAATGTTTATCTGTCCATAATTGGCATCAGCAGTTTGCATGAGTTTCGTTACCTCAGTCTCTGAAGTAACATCGGTTGAGCAGTAAATTGCTGTGCCGTTATCTTTTTCAATAACTTTTAGTGTCTCATGCCCATCCTGTTCATTGATGTCTGCAAGAACAACCTTTGCACCTGCTTTAGCATAAGTTATGGCAGTTGCTGCACCGATTCCGGTCGATGCTCCTGTAATAACCGCAACTTTGTCAGTTAATCGTATATCCATTTTATTTCTCCATCAAATTATTCGGGCAGGGGACACCGCAGCTTTAGCTCGGTGGGGAATGCCCGCTCCTATCTGTATTGAAAGTTTAGTTTTGTGAGGATGCGAAAACTCTCATATTTCGCTCCTCTAACAACCCGCTTACCACTTGAAATTTCACTTAGGTTCAGTCCGCCTCTTGTGTCAAACCCTGTCACGCGTAGCAATCCGTGTTTGACATGTTTCACAAGTGTGTTCTTGACAATCCCTAAACACATCGTACCACCATACCGTGGCCTTTTGCCGCCTTTTTG
>JAJDZB010000039.1:0-81054 GCA_022824835.1 Candidatus Poribacteria bacterium
TCAAGTGGTAAGCGGGTTGTTAGAGGAGCGAAATATGAGAGTTTTTGCATCCTCACAAAACTAAACTTTCAATATAGATAGGAGCGGGCATTCCCCACCGAGCTAAAGCTGCGGTGTCCCCTGCCCGAATAATTTGATGGAGACACGCGAACTAACGATGGGACAAGCCATCGTCCAATTTCTCAAACAGCAGTATGTTGAACGAGATGGCATTGAAACGGAATTCTTCGCTGGGATGTTTGGGATCTTTGGACATGGAAATGTCGCTGGTATTGGACAAGCACTACATCAATACTCGGATGAATTTCGCTTTTATCAGACGCGGAACGAACAGTCTATGGTACATACCGCAGCTGCTTTTGCAAAGATGTCTAACCGTCTCAAAACCTTTGCTTGTACCTCTTCTATTGGTCCAGGGGCAACTAATATGCTCACAGGTGCTGCAGGAGCAACTATCAACAGGCTCCCTGTGCTCCTGTTACCAGGAGACATCTTTTCTACACGGTTGGTTGCCCCTGTCCTACAACAGTTGGAGTCTCCTCATTCACAAGACATCTCAGTTAACGATTGCTTCAAACCTATTTCTCAATATTGGGATCGCATAAATCGTCCTGAGCAGATTATCACTGCATTACCAGAGGCAATGCGCGTGTTGACGTCCCAAGCCGATACGGGTACAGTAACATTAGCATTACCACAGGATGTTCAAGCAGAAGCATTTCCATATCCGGTAGAACTTTTTGAGAAACGTGTCTATACTATCCCAAGACCGCGCGCTGATGAAAACTTGTTCAACCGGGCAGTAGAATGGATTACAAGTAGCGAAAAACCGATCATTATTGCTGGCGGTGGGGTAATCTATAGTGAAGCAACTGAGCAGTTAGCACAATTTGCCGAGAAAACTGGTATCCCTGTTGGAGAGACCTTTGCAGGTAAAGGTTCATTACGGTATGACCACCCACAAAACCTCGGTGCCATTGGTGCAACAGGGACACCCGGCGCAAATATCGCTGCTCGTGAAGCGGACCTGGTCATCGCCATCGGAACAAGATTGAGCGATTTCACGACCGCATCAAAAACCGCCTTCCAAAATCCTAACGTAAGATTCATCAATATTAACATTGCTGAGTTTGATGCTGCCAAACATGCTGCGCTACCCTTAGTTACCGATGCCCGTGTTACGCTATCTGAATTGGTAGATGCCGTTGGAAATTATAAAATCAACACCGATTACGCTGCACGCATTGAGAAATATAGAGATTCGTGGGATGAGGAAGTGGACAGGTTATTTTATCTTGATCTTCAACCACTGCCGAGTCAGAGTGAAGTTATAGGTGTTGTCAATGAATTTTCACGTCCCGAAGATGTCGTCGTGTGTGCTGCGGGTAGTCTTCCCGGGGACCTACACAAACTCTGGCGGACACGCAATCCTAAACAGTTCCATCTTGAATACGGATACTCTTGCATGGGATATGAAATCGCTGGTGGATTAGGCATTAAAATGGCTGACCCTACCCGTGATGTCTATGTGCTTGTTGGTGACGGTTCATATCTCATGTTAGCACAGGAAATCATTACCTCAATTCAGGAAAACTATAAGTTGATTATTGTCCTAATAAATAACGAAGGACATAGCAGTATCGGTGGATTATCTGAAGCAACAGGCGCACAAGGCTTTGCAACCAGATTCAGATACAGAGACGACAACTCCGGAAAACTTCATGGAGATTTTTTACCTGTTAACCTTGCAGCAAATGCCGAAAGTCTTGGGGCAAACGTCATTCAAGCAACTACCCCACATACACTAAAGATGGCACTGCAGGAAGCGCGGGATGCTGATAAGACTACTGTTGTCAAGATTGATGTTGATTTTGACGTAAGAGTACCACAATATGAATCATGGTGGGATGTTCCTGTCGCGGAAGTCTCTGAGGTAGAATCTGCTGAAAAAGCATATCAAACGTATACAGAGGCAAAGAAAAGGGAACGATATTTTCTTAAATAAAATAAAGGAGTTCCATATATGAAAGCATCAGAATTACTCACAAAACTAAAAGCAGGTGAAGTTATTCCATGCAACAATTGTGATGGCACAATTCCAGCTGATGAGATGTTGTCTTTTGCGTTTAAATTAGGGAAACTTGCACCGCGAATGGAGAACGCAAACGTTGGCAGCATTACATGTGTCCAATGTCAAATTGACGATCCAGATATCAAGATAATACCTCGTGGTCCAGATGTAAAATTTGTCCGCGGGAATTAATGCTACCGCAACAACAGCCACATCCCTTTATCCTTCTGGAGTGAATCTGTATGTCAGAGAAAATCGTTGGCAGAAATCCGGTGATGGAAGCACTCAGAAGCGGTTCACCTCAAATAGAAAAAATCTTGATAGTGCAAGGTAATGAGAATAGACGTATCCGTGAAATAATTGATGCAGCAACGTGGAAAGGAATCCCATTTCAACGATCTCCCAGGCATCTTATGGATAGACTCATTGACAGACAAGATCCGAACCATCAAGGGGTGATTGCATTCATTCGTGAGTTTCAGTATTCAGACTTGTCAATCATACTGAAAAGAATCCAGAACAAAAAGGATGTCCCTCCTGTCTTGCTCATGTTAGATCAGATACAAGACCCAAGAAATTTAGGTGCGATCATTCGGACTGCTAATGCAGTTGAGGCTGACGGTGTGATTATCCCAAAAAACAACGCTGCTGAGATTACTGCTACAGTTCATAAAGCATCTGCTGGTAGTACAGCATACACACCGATTTCTAAAGTGACAAATCTTGCACAGACGATTGAACAACTTAAGTCGCTTGGAATCTGGGTTGTTGGCACTGCCGATGATGCAGGAACGTGTTATACTTCAGCCAACTATACAGTACCGTTATGTATCGTCTTAGGAAACGAAGGGAGTGGGATTAGGAGACTTGTTAAGCAGAAATGTGATTATCTTGTTCACCTGCCGATGTTAGGTCAGATCAGTTCATTGAACGTCTCCGTCACGGCCGGGGTTCTGTTATACGAAGTACTGCGACAACGTGGTCCTAAATAACCCCTTCCTCTTTCAAACTATAAAAGATACCATCACCGATTATGATGTGGTCTAACACCTTGATACCGATATAGTTTCCTGCTTCGATCAATTGCTTCGTCGCGCGTATGTCTTCCTGACTCGGCTGTGGATCACCTGATGGGTGGTTATGCGCTAGCACAATGGCGTTTGCTGATTCTTCAATCGCAAAACGAAATATTTCTCTTGGGTGAAAAACACTTGCATTTAGAGTGCCTTCAAACACTGTATCCTCTGAAACGACAAGTGTCCGTCCCCAATCAATCTCGTTGTCTGTATCACCTGCAATACCTTGTGTTGTAATACCCCCTTTGGTATCGAGACACATCACACAGACGACCTCCTTTTGCAGGTCTCGCATGAGTGGCATCAGCATGTCAGCGACATCACTTGGTGAAGAAATCTTGGTCCGGTCAGCATGTGAACGTGCCAATCTACGACCTAATTCAAAAGCAGCCACAAGTTGTGCAGCTTTCGCTTCTCCGATACCCTTTATAGATTCAAACTGTTTTGGACGGTTTTCAGCCATACGTTTTAAGTCGCTATTAAACGTCTTTAGTATCTGTTCACCAAGTTGAACCGCAGTTGTACCTTGGTAGCCATCCTTTAGAATAAGCGCAATTAATTCAGAAGTCTTTAAGTGTGAAGGTCCATGTTTGTATAATCTCTCTTTTGGACGTTCATCTTCTGGCAGTTCTTTTAATGTGGGTTGGTTAACTGTATCCATTTCGCTCCTTTTCTGTATATACATTCGCAAGATACTGTAATTATAAAGTATAGTCACTTTGGATAAAAATGGCAAGTGAAAATTTTGATGAAATATCCAAATAGCGTAAAGTTTCTTGATAATCCGTAAACAATATATCAACAAAAACGTCAATTGATTATAAATGCCTAATATGCATGGTAAATCACTTGACAAAACATACAAGTTTTCTGTAAAATAGATATAGAATTAGTGAAAATGCCGTAAAACTATAAAAATGATAAGGGAGACTAAACATGGCAACCACGGTTCGCTACCGAGATGGTGTTACAATTTTGGAGCCATCAGGCAAGATTATGGGTACTGGGGTAACCGAGTTGAGAGAGGTAATTACCGCTGAGGTAGATGCCTCCGATACACCGAGAATTCTGATAGATTTTGAAAAAGTCAACATGATGGACAGTTCTGGGCTTGGCACCCTCATGGGGGCACATGTCACTATTACTCGTCAAGGGGGTCGGGTTGGTGTTCTAAATGTTGGAAAGAACATCAAAAACTTAATTGTACGCAGCCGTCTCGCGAGTATCTTTGAGCATTTCACAACTGAAGATGAAGCTGTCTCAACATTAGGCAGCGACAAGTAATCCATATTTTCATCACGCATCAGACTGGAGACTGCATCGATGGCAATCACCCAATTAGAACGTGATGGTGTAATTATATTTAAACTTGATGGTAGAATCATAGCACCTGACGTCCAAGAATTATCAGATACTGTTCAAAATACACTGGTGGGGATTGATGATCCTCCCAAACTCGTCTTTGACTTCAAAGATGTTACAGGTATGGATAGTTCTGGACTTGGTGCATTGATGAGAATCTATGCTGATATACAACCCCGCGGTGGTTCCATAGCAGTTATAAATGTAAACAAACATGTCAAAAACCTTATTGTTATGGCGAGGTTGATTACGGTCTTTCGCAACTTTGAGAATGAAGACGAGGCTGTATGGGCACTCCTTAATCCTCCGGTTGATCCACTGCAATAACTCCTATAGGATACATTATGATAAAAAATATCCTGGTTTCAATAGGCGATACCGATTATGAAAAAAACGCCTTTGATTACGCAGGACAACTTGCAGTTCTTTTAGGAACACATCTTTCGTGTATCTTTTTTCAGGATACGTCTCATGGTGGCAGTGCTGACCTTGCCGAAACAGTACTCCGTCGTACAGAAAAGGAATGCTCGCTTTACGATTTTTTGGATTATCATATTGATGTAGTAGCAGGAAATCCGAGACAGATGATCTGTCAAGAAGCGCAATCAGCAGATTTAGTCGTCGTTGGTCTACCTGAAGACATTAAAACGCGCGGCTTAAAACTAATACAGAATCAGATAGATGATGTTGTTGCCCATATCACAAAACCTATTATTGTCGTACATGAGCAGTGTACGCTATTACGGAAGATATTAGCTGTTCACCACGGCGATATATACTCCGACCACGTTCTTTCCCTTGCTGCTGAAATTGGTGAGTTAACGAAAGCAAGTATCTTTGGACTCGCCCTTTCAAATACTAACCAAGAAGCAGCCCAGATTAAGCAGCAGATGGAATCTTATCTACACTATTACGATGTATCTACTGAATTCCATACGGCTCTCGGTTTTACAGTAACGAACATTTTAGAAAATGCTGAGGAAAATGATTGTGATCTGATCGCTCTTAGTGCAAGTCATCATGGACGTTTATATGAATTGGTTTTCCAAAGCACCACGCAAACTGTAGTGAAGCTCGCAAATCGTGCTGTCCTCGTAACGAAATAAAACCCAATAATGGGGTATCCTCATGGCACCTACATCTGAAACGCTTGACACCTTCCATTTTATTCAGATGTCCTCAGAGATGTTTGGGTATATCAATTTTGACGGTGAAATCTTACCCCTCAATCCAGCTTGGGAAAAAACACTCGGTTATACTTGTGCGGAACTCCAGACGCAGAATTGGATAGACCTTATTCATCCTGATGACCGACAATCAACTGAGATAGATTTAGCAAAACTGAAATCAGAAGACACTCTCTCTATTTCCATTGAGAATCGTGTTCAATGCAGTGATGGGGATTATAGAGATCTTTTCTGGACATTGGAGTCTGACGAGGAAAACTCTCGTTATTGTGTCATTGTCAAGGATGTAACAAGACAAAAAAGGATTGAGACAAAACTCCGCGAAAATGAAAAACGTTTTAAGCGATTGGCACAAACGCATTCTCAGGAAGTTGATTTCTTACATACCCTTATGGATAACAACCCTGATCATGTCTATTTTAAAGATATTGAGAGCAGATTTATTCGCATTAGTCGTTCTCTTGCTAATCATTTCGGATTGAAAAATCCTGCAGAAGCCGTTGGCAAAAGCGACTTCGATTTCTTTACACGCGAACATGCCCAGCAAGCATATCAGGATGAGCGAACAGTCATTGAAACGGGAAAACCAATTGAGGGTAAACAAGAAAAAGAAACTTGGCCCGGTGGACAAGATACCTGGGTATCCACCACAAAAGTTCCAATTCGTGATAGAGGTGGTCGTATCAAAGGCACATGTGGTATTTCCCGAGACATCACAGAATACCAACTTGCAGATCAAGCATTACGCGACTCAGAGGCAAAATGGAGATCGTTGGTCGAAAGTGCACCTGATATTATCTCAACGATCGATATAGACTACACATTGCAGTTTGTTAATCGTGTACCCTCAGGGCTTGGCATTACGCCAGACGACATCGTTGGAGACAGTATCTTTGATTTCCTAACAGAGGAACATCATGATGGATTTCGTAAGGCATGTCAGCAAGTAATTGAAACAGGGGAAGTCGCGGGTTATGAAATACAAGGTAAATTGAGTGGAAATTGGTATGCCTCCTGGGTTGGACCCATCACACGCGATGAGGAAATAGTCGGTTTTGTCGTCAATTCAACAAATATCACAGACAGAAAAAATGCTGAAACTGAATTACAGGAAAGCGAGGATAGATTCCGTCGAGCAGTATTAAATGCACCCTTACCGATTATGATTCATGCTGAGAATGGTGAGGTAATTCTCATCAGCCGCACATGGACAGAACTCACCGGTTATACCTCTGATGAGATGACTACTGTGTCGGATTGGTTGGGGGAAGCAAATAGTGAATTGAGCGAAAAGATTCAAGAATCTCTCGTGCAGGTCAATCAGGACAAAGGACGTACATCACCACAACAATACGAGATTATGACGAAAGCAGGGAAGAAACAGATCTGGGAATTCAGCTCATCTTTACTCGGTATTCAACCAGATGGACAGCGGATCATTATCAGCATGGCATTAGACAATACGGATCGGATTAAAGCACAAAGAGCAATGCAAAGTGCTAAAGAGACTGCAGAATACGCAAGCAGAGCAAAAAGCGACTTCCTTGCGAATATGAGCCATGAATTACGGACACCTTTGAACGCAATTATAGGATTCGCTGAGATACTTAGAGATGAACTCGTCGGTCCGATTAACAATGACCAACAGGAATGTGTCAACGATATCCGCATGAGTGGACAACATCTACTTGAAATGATTAACGACATTCTGGATCTGTCAAAAATTGAGGCAGGGAAAATGTCGTTACAACTTGAAAAGTTTGCGATCGTTGATGCCGTTGAGGAAGTTAACACAATCATCAATGCACTTGCCCTGAAGAAAAACATTGAACTTAACCTTACATTTAATCAAAATAAGACAATTGAAGCCGATCGCGTTAAAGTAAAGCAAGTCTTCTATAATCTGCTTTCAAATGCTATCAAATTTACACCCGATGGGGGTAAAGTTACCACACATCTTCATGTTACACCTACAGAAGTACAAGTTAAAGTGATAGATACAGGAATAGGAATCTCGGAAGAGGATCAAATGAAACTATTTGCTCCATTTACACAGATAGATACTTCAAAATCAAGACGGTATGGTGGTACTGGACTTGGTCTTGCATTGACGCAACGTTTGATTGAGTTGCATGGTGGTGAAATCAGTGTTACCAGCGAAGAAGAAAAAGGGAGTGCTTTCTCTTTCAATATTCCGACTTATCAGACACAGAAAAACATCTAAAAGTTTGTTGTTATAGGGCTTGTTGCTATAATGGTGATGAATTGAGCAAAGATGAGTCAATACCGATCTTAGTTATAGAGGACCAGGCGTTGAACCGAAAGGTTGTACGCATCGTCCTGCAATCTCAAGGATATAAGGTGATTGAAGCATCTGACGCTACAGAAGCACTGTTCTGTTTAAAAACCACCAATCCCGCACTCATTCTAATGGATATCGCGCTTCCGGGAACAAGCGGTGAGGATCTGACACGACAGATAAAAACCGACCCGAATTGGTCCGAAATTCCGATAATTGCATTAACCGCCGCAGCAATGTCTGGGGACCGTGAACGACTGCTCAAGGCGGGTTGCGATGATTACCTTAGCAAACCGATTGATACCCGTTTTCTCTTAGAACGCGTTGCACATCATCTTAAAGGACACCTAAATGATGGTTGAAGAGACAGCAACAATACTTGTTGTTGATGATGAACCTCGCAACGTCAGAATCCTTCAGATACAACTTGGAGCTCGCGGATATACCGTACTAACCGCTGGTGATGGCGCGGATGCTTTAGAGATTATAGCAGATAAACCGCCAGACCTTATTCTGTTAGATATCAATATGCCAAAGGTAGATGGATTTGAGGTCGTAAAAAGGGTTCGGGCAGATAAAAAAACAGAGTTTATTCCTATTATCATGATTACCGCACTACGCGATACACACGAAAATAGAATTAAAGCAGTTGAAGCGGGAGCGGACGACTTTATTGAGAAACCTTTCAATAGTTTTGAGGTAATGGCGCGGATTAAATCACTTTTACGAATAAAATTCTATCACGACAGACTTGAACAACACAATGAACGTTTAGCAGCAGAACTGCAAATGGCGCGAACTGTGCAAGATATCCTGATACCGCAGGACGGTTCACAAGAAATCGCGGGATTTAACGTAGCATCACACTGTTCGCCAGCTCTTGAAATTGGTGGAGATTTTTTTGATCTGTGGGAAATAGACGAAAACAGATTAGGGGTATTAATTTCTGATGTAATGGGACACGGTGCCTCTGCAGCACTTGTCACTGTCTTTATCAAAACTGTTGTATCGGAACATAGAGATAAGTTCAGCGATGATCCTGCGCATCTACTACATATCCTCAACACGCGCTTCAACAATATAATCAGTTCACATCTGTATATGTTCGCCACCGCCTTCTGTGGTGTTTTTGATCAAAAAAAAGAACAACTCATCTGTGCCAACGCTGGACATCCATTGCCTTTCTTGCAACACACACCCCAGTCCAAATGTGAACTGATTACACATCAACATACTGGAAACGGTTTAGGTATTAGTCGTGAATCTGTTTATGAGAATTGCATTTACCCGTTTAATGCGTTAAGCAGGACATTTCTTTATACAGATGGTGCTTATGAGGTTAAGGACCCGCATGGAGAGCAATTTACGGTGGAACAACTACAAAACACAATCGCGAATTGTAATGTTAAAACACCCGAAGATCTTATCAGGCAAGTATCTGATACAATTACTGACTTTACGAATGGTCAGCCAAATGAGGATGACTTAACGATCATTGCAATTCAAGGTTAATCTTCGTCTGTACGTTCTTTCCGATAGAAAATTGCTGTTACGTCAGTTCCACCGACGTTATTCTGCTTTAGGTTATGTTCATCAGCGAGACATTTAATAAGGTATAAACCGTGTCCACTCTCCCCTGTAGGTGAGCGTCGTGCTTGTATTTCTTCTAATCTCTTAGGTGTTAACCATTCACGTGTGTCCGCTTTACCTTTATCTCTAACGACAATTTTAAGTTTTTGGGTGTTTACATACACTTGCATCAGGATTCCACTTGAAATACACGTGGAACCGTGATAGACAGCATTGCTGCATATTTCGTCAACGGCGAGTTGAATATCTGCGATACGTTTCTTTGAAAATCTGAGCGTTTCAGACAGTTTTCCGATAAATGCACGGACCGATTCAAGGTAATACACATTGCTCGGTACTTTCAACTCAATATAGTCTTTCTCCATAGACTGACACCACTCTTTTCTTTTCTTATCTATTGGAAAGCTGCTATTGCGCTTTTTTCAGATTCATATATTTCGACGACGCTGGATGCCCCTATGAGATTAAATGTTCGGGTAAGTGTTGATGCTAAGTTGCAAAGTTTTAGGTCGCCATCGTTTTGCCGTAATCGTTTTGCGATTCCGACTAAAGTGCCTACTGCAGTGCTGTTGATATGGTTCACTTCACTAAAATTTACAACAACCTTATCCACTTTTTCGTTTAGTAGTTTCTCCAAAACCTTCCGCAAATCTGTGGCAGCGTAGCTGCTCAAATCGGCCTTTACATCAACGATTTTGACATCCTCATTTTCTCGAAGGGTCATAAATTCGGTTCCGGTCATAAAAATCACCTTCCTACATTAAAATCGGTCCTTACATTGTAGTTTAGATGCAGGAAAAAATCAAGCAATTTAAAGGATGTGTTAGTTCACTATTCTATCCAAATCCCTATTTCTTTATAGAAGCGGATAGCCCCAGGATGGAAAGGTGTGCCGACATTGATCACAACATTGTTCTCATTGATTGCTCTTCCCGCTTTATGTGCTTTGACGACCTCCGCCCGGTTGTTATACACCGTTTTCGTAAAATTGTAGACAGTCTCTTCATCTACCGACTCTGCAGTAATTAGGTGCATTGATCCGACATTCAGAGAATCAAAAGGTTCGGTGAGGATTTTTTTATATCCCTCGGTAGGAACAGTTCTTTTGTCGAAAAAAGGATACTGCTTGATCAGAGATTCAATCGCTGCTGTCTCAAAAGGTATAAAAAAGATATCCAATGTAGCTGATACCTGTTCAACGGCGGGTATAGGTATTGCTCCCCCCATAAACGCTGCATCTGCCGAACCATCTTTTAACATATCTGCTGCACCAAAGTACTTTGCATTAAGTGGTGAGAAATCATCATAAGTAACACCATGCTCCTTTAATATAGGACCTAAAAAATATTCAAATCCGGCCCCCGCAGGACCGACGACTACACGTTTACCTTTCAAATCTGCTATTGACTTGATACCTGAAGCTTTTGTTGTTACAAACAGACCTATGTTGGGTGCAAGTGTCATAACAGCACGGATTGGGTAAGCCTTTTTCCATGCCCCTTCTCCCCGAACAGCAAAATAGGAAATCGCGGCATTTGCCAGGGCAAATTCTAAATTACCATCCTCGCTAACAAGCAGACGAATATTCTCTTGCGTACCTTTAGTAGATTCTGCTGTAACTTTCCAATCCAAATCTTCAATGTTTTTCTCAACGACACCTGCAATTGCTGATCCGACTAAGTGAAATGCACCACCGCTGGACGCAGTGCCAATGTTTATGAAACTTGTGTCAGTCTTCTTTTCGTCCGTTTCGCTTGCTTCATTTTCTGCAGATTGTTTATCTTTATTGTCACACCCAATTGTGAAATATAAAGCAAAAACAAGACAGAAAATCGTGAAATAAGTGGTTATAACTTTCATAGTTTTCTCCAAAAGTAATGTAATTAGGTTATTCTGTTATTGCCTTGCGGCGTCAAGTGGAACTTCTGGTGGAAAATAACACATTTTAGACATATCAGGGAAGATATGCGTTACATCTCTGCGATAGACATCTCCACTCAATATATCAACGATTCCACCTAAATGTTCCGGATAATCGGACAGAAAACGTGCAAAACTAAAATCCTTCGTATAAAATGCGTAGACAAGTTTGCGGAAAGCCTCCATCCCATCAACAAACTTCTGACCGAATTCACCGAGTTTGGTTTCTGAAAAGTCATTATCACGAAACGCTTCAATTATGGTATCCGCCGCCATCTCGCCAGATTGCAGTGCTAAAAAGAGACCTGTGGAATAAACCGGATCTAAGAAACCGAACGCATCACCGATCAATACCCAATGCTCTCCTGCGATTTTACTTGCACGGTAAGAGAAATCTTTAGTCGTCTGTATGGGAAATAACTGTTTTGCCCCTTCAAGTCTTTGCTTTAATGGCTGACATCTGTCCAATTCTTCATCAAATATTTTCTGAGCATTGAGTTTACCGTCGGAATCCCTTCTATTTTGAAGCAGGTAATCTAACTCACCAACAACACCTACGCTGGTGCGATTGTAAGGAAGCGGGATGGACCAGAACCAAGAATCCTTCTCTTCTGTATGCAAGATGAGTGTGGCACCCTCGTCAATGCCGCTGTCCCGATGTCCACCTTCATAATGTGTAAATAGCGATGCTTTCTTCAGGTTCGGTTCCACACTGTTTAGTTTCAACTGTCTACCAATGAGAGAACTTTGACCTGTTGAATCTACAATTACTGTGCCGTAAACTGTTTCTATGTCCTTATCCGGGGTTGATAGTTCTGAATTACCTCTATTTTGAATAACAACGCCTGTTGCCTTTTTCCCATCAAAGATCACTTGGCGGACACCAACACCTCTGAGAACATCTACCCCATTCTCCATTGCATTATCTAATAGCATCTGGTCAAATTCGCTCCGCAGTACCTGCCATGTCACAGAACTTTCGTGCGGGTTGGTTTCAAAGAAATAGAACGGGGCAGAGGCTTTTCCTGAGCGTGAGTAAAACTGGACACTATACTTCTGTGGAAAATGACTCTTTCTAAGTCTGTTCAGCATGCCGAGTCGTTTGAAAGTCCAGTAAGTTGCGGGTATTAACGATTCACCGATTTTGAATGTCGGTTCAGCATCGCGTTCCAAAAGCAGAACCCGTTGTCCATTTTGTGCAATGAGTGTCGCAGCCGTGCTGCCTGCCGGTCCCCCGCCTATGACAATGACATCGTAGTTTTCTTGATTATTCATCTGTATTCGATTCATCCCCCTCCTCTGTTTTCACAGAGTGGTGGCAACAAAAAAATGATAGGTTAGGGGTTTTGAATACGCTGCTTTTTGAGCATTTCGATTTCCTGAGTAAGTGTTTCTACCTGTTTTTTCAATGCTTCATCTGTTCTGCTACGCCATAGGAAGATGTATTGAGGGATGATGGCAATTGGGCACCACATTCGTCCAAATAAACTATTAATCTGCTGCTTTACCTTCTTCCGTTTTCGCAGCTTCGGGTTTCTCATCCGGT
Organism: Candidatus Poribacteria bacterium; assembly: GCA_022824835.1. Taxonomy (GTDB): domain Bacteria; phylum Poribacteria; class WGA-4E; order WGA-4E; family WGA-3G; genus MSPOR6. The sequence continues at coordinate 13,052 of JAJDZB010000039.1, forward strand.
GGATCCACGAATTTATATTTGCCAGACTTCCGGTATTCTTTTTCTAACTTCCGGTAGTATTCACCCAGTTTCTTAGCATCGTGGCCAAACTTTGCAGAAATCTCCCTCCGAATTCTGTGAATTTCATCAAGTTCATAGTTCGTCATTTTAGTCGTCAACTCCTAAAGAGTGTAGTGGGGTTATCAATTCTGGCGTTGGTAATCCAAGTTCTTGGTTTATCTGCCGGATGTAATAAATCTTATTAAAGTTTGTCAGATGTTTGTAATTTCACAGATTTGCGATCAATCCGCCGCTTTTTCGTCTCTTGATTTGGTGGATTCTGGCTTCTCTTGTGGTAAATCTGCAAATTTATATCCTGCCTTCCGGTATTCTTCATCCAATGCTCGGTAGTAATTACCCAATTTTTCGGCATCATGGTTAAACCGCTCTGAAATTTCTTTGCGAATTCTGTGAATTTCGTCAAGTTCGTAGTCTGCCATTTTAGTCATCATCTCCATAGGAATTATATCCTTTGAGGGATAGGTTTGTCAAGTGCAGTCTTCTCATTACAGGAAACGTTCATCCGTAAATCGTTTTGACTTCAATTCATATCTCGGCAATGAACCTTGTGACACAACTTTGACGATAGCACGCAACCCCAAAGTGTCCCGGATAGCAGAAACTACAGCATCCGCAGTGTCAGTAGGATTTGGATTCGTAGATTCAATAAGGATTTCAAGCTCATCAAGCGTTTCTGTACTATAAGTACGGACAGAAAACTCTTGCACATCGGGAAACTGAAGGATGATGTTTTCAATCGTTGCGGGATATACGTTCAATCCTCTGATAATAATTGCATCGTCTAACCTTCCGATGACGCCACCGTCAAGCGCACGATGTTTGTTTTTACATTCATAGGCAACCGTCTTCAGTTTAACATAATCACCTGTACGATAGCGTATAACGGGCATGCCAACGCGTCCTAAATTGGTTATGACTAACTCCCCTTCATCAGCCGGTTTGCCAGTCTCAGGATTAAGCACTTCACATAAGAATTCATCCTCATTTAAGTGGACACTTTCTTGTGAATTGCACATGACACCCCATGCCCCCACCTCTGTTGCGCCAGCGTGGTCATAAGCACGTGCACCCCAACTGTCTTCAATCCTCTGTTTAGTTGCTGGTATGCTTGCCCCCGGTTCACCTGCGTGTATCGTCACCCGTATATTGGATTCTTCGTTGAGATTGATTCCTAACTGTTTGGCGACTTCTGCAAGCCTAAGTGCGTAAGTAGGCGTGCAAACTAACACAGTAATATCGTTACTTAGGATTACCCGTAGACGCTGTTCAGATGAGAAGCCACCATTTGCGATTGTAAGTGCCCCAAGCTGCTGTGCGCCATGATAAGCACTCCAGAATCCGATAAATGGACCGAATGAAAACGCCATCATTATCCTGTCTGATGATGTGACGCCAGCTGCATCATAGATGGTCCGCCAACATTTACCCCACCAATCCCACGATTCCCTTGTGTCTAACCATCTTAAGGGGGCTCCTGTCGTGCCTGATGTTTGATGTAGACAAGTATAATGTTCTAACGGAAATGTGAGATTAGTACCGTAAGGTGGATGAGATACCTGGTCCGCGCTTAACTCATCTTTTGTGGTGAAAGGTAGTTCTTGATAGTCAGTTAGAGTCTGTATCTTATCTGGATGTGTAATCCCGACTTCGTTTAGTTTTTTCTTATAAAATGTGTTTGTTTCCAAAACATGCTTGAGCATCTCACGGAATCGTTGTAATTGGTCTTTTATTAACATATTTGTTGAGACACGTTTCCTATTACAATTGATCTGCTAATACTTTCGTCTGCTACAATATTCATTAACTTTCTTCACGGATGGGGTAAACTACATCACAACTATAGGTGTAAAGTTAAGGGATTTTCGATGCCAGAATCCCTCTTCAGTCCCGTAGGGACGTTATGTTTATAGCTAAACGTTATACAAACCCTCTTTAGTCCCGTAGGGACGATATGTATAGTAGCTCATCCTGATATAAACATATCGTCCCTACGGGACTGAAGAGAGGTGGGGTACACATTCTTCTATAAACATATCGTCCCTACGGGACTAAAGAGAAGACAACCCGTATAACCATAAGGATTCAGAGTGATTCATCAGAGTTTCTAAGTTTTCTTAACTTTACACCTATAAGGTAAATTAAACCACAACAAATCTTAATAAACAATTCCAGCGGAGATTAAGTGTATCTTGTATTCTGGTATTCGGGTGCATAAAATTCTGGTAGAAGGCTATCAACCCGTAACAATCCGCGTTCTGTCAATTGTATCTCATCAGATTCTGATTTGATGATCAACATACCATCATTCTGGAGTTTTTGATATGCATCGGCATATATCTTAAGAATATCTGCGTTGAATTTTGCCTGGAAATAGGAGGGTCTGATTTTACCGAGTTTAAGTTGTAGAATCATCTCTCGTGTCAATTTTTCTGCCTCTGTCGGTTTGAGTGCACGATAGACGGGGAGTTTATCTTTCTCCAAATTGCCGAGATAGTCCCCCCATGAGGGTGCGTTTTGAAAGTGAATTCCGCTAAGATGTGAAAAAGATGCGACGCCAGTTCCGATCATATCGTTTCCTTGCCAGACTGCATCCCGATATACAAATTTTGAGGGTTGGTCTTTCTTTATGACAGTGTATGCGCTTGATTGTGCATAACCCGCTTTCTCAAACTGTTCAAATGCATATTGATGCCATTCCCGCTTCAGTTTCCAATCAGCCACAGGTAAGGCATCTCCACCGAGAATGTCTTTTGAATATACAGTATTAAATGGCAACTCAAGTTGATATACTGTGATACAATCTGGGTCAAGTTCTATAGTTTTCTTTACAGTGTCTCTCCAACTTTCCCATGTTTCTCCGATCATTCCTGATATGAGGTCCATATTGACCTGCTCAAAATCTAACTCTTGGATCCAAGGTGCGATGCGATATACCTCTTTTGATAGGTGTGCTCTTCCATTTTCTGCTAATATGTCATCGTTCAAATTCTCAACGCCGAGACTTAAGCGTGTTACACCGATAGATTTTATTGCTTCTAATTTTTTCTGTGTGAGCGTTCCGGGTTCACACTCAAATGCTATCTCTTCAGCCGCATCCCAAGGCATTACTTTTTTGACTCTATCTACTAAGTTTGTTAGATGTTTGACACTGATATATGATGGTGTTCCGCCACCGAAATAAACAAAGTGTAAGGGGCGATCTACGATGGCTGGTTGTCTGCTGTAGATTTCTATCTCTTTAGCAAGTGCGCTTAAATATGTGTCAATTTCTGAGCTATTTTTATCAGTATAGACGCGAAAATAGCAGAATTTACACCGCTTACGACAGAACGGAATGTGCATATACAAACCGAGTAACGCATCTTTACGTGGTTTCTCGGTCAATGCATGATGTACTTCAGGAACTGTAGCTTCATTCCAGGTAGAATACGGAGGGTAATTGGAAACAAAAACACTTCCCACTGTCGTATCTTTTGACTCAATTCCTGCTGTAGCTGGTTCTGGTATTGATTTAGACATATTATGATCCTTTACGTGTTGCGTGGCAATTACCTGACTCTTTTATAATTCTACCACAAGTATAGCCAAAAAAACAAACTATTCGCTATATGATATATGTTGCAGCTGAACAGTCCGCTATTTTTCACCGAAGCAGTATAAAATACCATCTTCCGTTCCTATGTATATTTTGCCATCAGCAACACTCGGGGACGCGACGATAGATGAACCGGTTTCAAATTCCCAAACGCTCTTTCCGTTGGCAATATCCAAACCGATAAAAACGCCGCGCGTCGTACCGAAAAACACGCGGTTCCCTACGATCACAGGTGAAGATTCAATTCGTGATTTCGCTGTGAAAGTCCAGATCCGTTCACCTGTCTCAGGGGATAGTGCGTGAACCATCTTATCTCTTCCACCAATGACAACGATGTTTTTCGTTATGGCTGCAGAGGAAAAAAACGGTAGTTGACGTTCAGGATTTTCATAATGCCAAACAATATCCCCCGATGTCAGATCTATACCCAAAACCTCGTTTCCATAAGTCCCACAGAATGCTCTCCATAAACTATTAGCAACGGGAGAGGGTGTATTTGATATAGACTCAACATTAGAAATCGCTGGACTTGCTCCGACATAAGCACCCAGCTCAACTTGCTGAGCCTGTGTACCATCATGAATGTTAATCACACGTAGATAACTATCGCAACCCGTAACAATTGCATAATCCTGTTTGATATCTTTATCGTCAGTCTGGGACCAGACAGCAGGTGTCCCGTGAACATATCCTTCAGTTTCGTATCTCCATATCAGGTCGCCGCTATTTTTGTTGAGACAGTATAGGAATCCATCATAAGAACCGAACAGGACGTTATCATCCAGAAAATTTGCTGATGAGATAATCTCTCCTTCAGTCTGAAACTGCCATCGTCTTTTTTGCGTCTCTACATCCACCGCATGAAAAATACCATCTCCATCTCCAAAATAGACGACCCCATCCTGATAGGACGGTGAAGATTTAATAGATGATTCCGTACTATATGTCCACAGACTTTCCCCGTTTTGTGTGTCAATCGCATAGAGAATACCATCTAAAGCACTTAGGTAGGCAACATTATCAACAATTGCAGCGGTAGACTCAATCATGTCACCTGCTTTAAAAGTCCAGAGTAATTCGAGTTTTTCCGGTAGTTGTGAGTTTGCAACCCCTGTCAGTTGCGAATTGCCGCGAAAACTTGTCCAGTTGGCATGGGTATACTGGACAATAAAGATAATCAGAACGCATACTATTAAGCTGGATGTTGGTTTTCTAATCTTTTTATAGTCTCGGTTTTTCATAGTTTTGTAGATTATTGCTAATTAGTTAATATTTGTAGTGCAAACTGTCAGTAAATCAACGGTATGAATGCCTTAATGGCATTCCCCGTGTTTCACAGGCACAATCTAACAGAATGTGCTACATTGAATTTTCAAAAAATTTCCTTATATAGGTCTATAATGTCCCGGATATCTAAGGGACGTGGGTTAAACTGAGCAGTCCACTGATCTGCAGCGTCATCTGCTAAAGCAGGAATGTCATTTGAATCTACACTGTTTAGGACATGACATTCCTGTATAGTGTTCGGTAATTCACCAATTCTCTTTAAATGTTCTATTCGGTCTGCTATCGAATCTGCAGCGTAGAATTCGCTGTAAAGTTCTTCAACGACCTCTTTATTGAATCTGATAACGTGGGGTAACATCAAAGCTACAGCGATTCCGTGTGTAATTCCGTATCTGGCTGTTAATGGGTTTGCACAAGCGTGTGCTGCGCCGAGCATGGAATTCTCTATTGCCAGACCTGCCAGATAGGCACCAAATAACATCTTTCCTCGTGCCTTGCTGTTCTGCTTTTCAAGTGCCGATTCATAGTGTTCATTAAGAAGATTCCAGGCTTGTGATGAAAACATCTGGGACATGGGGTTGCGTCTTGTGCAAACATAACTTTCAACTGCATGTGCGATCGCATCAATTCCTGTGATTGCTGCGACTTCTCTCGGTAAAGATTGGGTTAGCGTCGGGTCTAACACTACCGTTCTAAATTGTGCTTTTTTATCGCCACAAGCCATCTTGATATGTGTATCTTCCTGTGAAATGAGCGCGTAGGATTGTGCCTCACTTCCAGTGCCAATGGTTGTAGGGATTCCGATAGATGGCAGCATAGGTTTTGTTGCTCTGTTCGTTCCCCAATAGTCTTCCATTCTCCCACCGTTTGTTAGTAGGAAATTCACGCCTTTTGCAGTATCCATTGCACTTCCGCCGCCAAGCCCTACAATAAGGTCTATCTGTGCATGGGTTTTTGCGTAATGAACTGCTGCATCCACATGTTTCGTCGTTGGGTTTGAATCTACATCACGAAACACATAACAGGGTATCTTCTCACTATTCAGTGCAGCATGAGCTTTATTCAGAATACCCGCTTCCTCAATTCCTGGATCAGTTACTATTAAGACGCGACTTCCCCCAAGGGCATTAACATATTCACCAAGTTTCTCAATGGCGTTATTACCAAAGATAACGCGTTGTGTCAAAACAGTATCAAAAGAATTCATGCATAAAATACTACTTAGTAGATTAAGGAATTTCAGCAAAATGTGCCTGGGGTGTACCGTTCTGATAGTCGCCATCACATGCGTTGCGTAACCAATCACTCAGTCTGTTCACAAGATCGGGATGTTCTTTGGAAATATCTTTTTCTTCGCGATAATCTTCCTCAAGATTATAGAGTTGAAAACTATCTGTTCTGTTGATGTAACGTAATTTCCATCCATCTAAAGTTACGATAGCTGGACCCAAGCGGGATGCATAAACTATGTATTCATGATGCTGCTGAATATCGGGCTGTTCTTGCAGCGTTGGTAGTAAAGAAATACCATCCTTGTCTTCTGGTAATTCAACGTCAAGTAACTCGGCAAGCGTAGGCAGCAGATCGTAATTAGCGAGTTGGTGGTTAGACACACTATCTGGCGCAGTAATACCTGGATAACGGACAATGAAAGGGAGTCGTGTTCCGCCCTCCCAACTTGAGAACTTCAATCCTGCCATACCATCATTTCCATTGAATATGTCGCCACACGTCTCAGAATAGAACTTTGATGTAATGTCATCTAATTTGTCTCCTGCTAAATCGTTTTGTCTTCCGGTTGTGCGTCCTTGTTGACGATAGTAAACTTCGTGTCCGTTATCAGATGTAAAGATTATCATCGTTCGGTCATCAATACCAAGCGTTTCAAGTTCATCTAAAATTATCCCAATGGTCGTATCTAACCTTAGAACCATAGAAGCGTATTCTTTTTCGTATTCAGTTAGTCCATCTAAATGTTTAACCGATGGATGTATTTCTGGGATAGAAATTGGTCCGTGAGGTATCTGTGATGGGTGGTAGAGAAAGAACGGTTTATCTTTGTGTGCTCGTAGATACGTTCTGATTTTATCGTCAAAAATGTCCTGCGAATATACTGCTTTTCCCTGACGATCTCTGCGGATTTCCATGTTCTCAGCAGATTCTGAATTGGGATGCTTCCCGCAGTCTGCGTGTGTATTACCCGGTATCTCTTTCAATTCTCCGTTTTCAAAGAGGAATGGAGGATAAAACCCGTGACACCGCTGATGATCATAATAACCGTAATGGTACTGCCATCCGTGACACCGAATTCGGTCAGCAGTCGTTGCAAAACCCCATTCCAGTTTCCCAATTTGTCCAGTCGCATAACCCGCGTGTTCTGCGATCTGTGCCAAAAAGACATCATCAGCACTTGCTTGGATACCGGTCGTATGGATTAATTCTGATATTTCACTTGCTGTCATTTCACCTGAACTGATACTCTTATAAATTCCAGCTTTGGTGTATGTCCATCTTCCTTCGTGGCAATCGTGTATACCTGTCAACATACTTGCACGAGATGGGGCACAGAAAGCACAACCGTAAGCGTGATTAAAACGTTTACCTTCGTTGGCAAGTCTATCAATATTCGGTGTCTCAAAATGTTGCTGTCCATAGCAGCTCAGCATTCCCCGTCCGAGATCATCAGCATAGATCAAAATAATGTTGGGTTTCTTTGTCATAGTATGTTACTCAAAATTCAGCTAAGCACGTTGAAAAGCGCGTTGCCGATATAGATGTTCAAACAGATTTCCTTCGTGCGGACTATCCCAAGATATCCTGTTTGTCGGAATTGCGCCAATATTCAACCGGTCCACAAGTGGTGTTGCTGACAGTCTCTGTATTAATTCTTCGTCATCGGATAGTACTGTGGCGACAAGCGTTGCGTCTATTGAATCTACGATTTCAGCATAAGGAACTTCTACCACACTTACAAAAGGGAACGGAAATTCGGTGTTTGCCAACGGGTGTTCAGGGTCTGCACACCAGATAACCGTTGGTCTCAGGAACGTGCATCCATTTAATTCAATCACGCGATCACCAGTTGTTAATTCTATTGCACCGTTCTGCTTGAGCTGTTGGTCAATGAGGGAAGAAATACTGTGTGCTGCTTTGGGATTTGCCCATGCTGCGATTCCAGCTTGAGGATGGTCAAGGGGTTTCGGTTCAATACTCGTCAGACGATCTGATAATGCTTCTGCCACCTCTTGACCATGCGATGTTGTCCAGACTCCAGATGCGTTAATACAGGACCGACCCCCATTCTTTGATACCGACTCAACCATTAAGTCAAGATAATCATGCCAGTTCTTATTTTCTCTCTGATGAATGAGTATTTTGCTTCTACCCGGTCCGTGAATCTCCACACGAGGATCATTCAACCACGGTGCAACAGTTGCACCGCCACCAAACAGCATTGATCTACCACAGCGGAATAGAATCTCATTTGCACCAGGATAATCGGTTGGGTAGAAACTAAATACCTCTGGTGGCACTCCAGCTTCCATAAATGCCTGGGATATCCGATACGGCGTCCACGGTTCTTCACGACCCGGTTTCAAGACAAGCGGAACTTTTAGCGGAACAGCAGGAATCCAAAGAGAATGGACACCAGGGGAATTACTTGGTAGCACAGCGCCGAGTGAATCTGTTTCACAGACATAGCTCAGCATGCGATCATCTTGTATCCCCCAACCTGAGTCAAGAATACGTAAGTCCAACCCTCGCGTCAGACCATCTAACACAGTTTCAATATTCTTTAACATACCTTCGATCTTTGCCATATTATCACGGCAAAGCGTCTCTGGTAATCCAGTTGTTCCTGATACCTGTTTGATATAATCCACAGGTGATTGCGTTCCTGTATCAAGCGGTAAATCTGCAGTTGTGAATAGGTCTGCTGCTGCATTACACATTGATATCAATTCTTGGACAGTATATTGAGATAACGTTTGTTTGTGAATAGGTAGATCGCGTAGGTCTTTTGCGATTAAACCTGTATTGGCTTGGCTTACCTCTACAAAAGGTTCACCCGTCCTGATATGGGGAACAACTACAGTATTTAAGCTTCTATAAGTTCGTCCAGCTCGAAGAATTGGTATGTGTATCATAGTGTTCTTACCGGTTCTGTTTTTGGTGTAGGTTATTCACGATGATATCTTTGCTACCCATCCTGATGATGCGTCGCAATAGAGGAAGTCATCTCCATAGATAGACAAACCGTGCGGCTCTGGATAGTGTTCTGAAACTTCAATCGTATCAAGAATATCACCTGTTTCAAGGTTAAGTTTGACGATAACCCGTTCTGACGTATGTGTTACCCACAGACCATCTTCAACCCTTACCGTACCGTGTGCTCTACCGTAAGGTAATGGTAAGGTGTGTATGATGGACCAGTCAGAAGTTCTAACTTTATGAATTTCCTGGTTTTTGAGTGTTTGTACCCATAGATGTCCTGGATCAAAGTTATCGTATTCAACACCGTGTGTTCCGCCACCTTCAGGGACAGGATATCGTCCAAGTGTTTTCCCCGTAGTAGGATCCACCTTGAAGATTTCTCCAGCACCGGGTTTAGCATCCGTATCTCTGACTTTTCGCCATCGATCCCCAGGACCGTTTGCAGCTAACCAAAGCGCACCTTCCCCATAAGCCATCCCGCTTGTATTTGAAGAATCGCTTGGAATGTCCCGGATAAGTTTAGGTACTTGATAATCTGGATCGCAAGTAATTTCAACCAATGCAACTCTATCAGTAATCTGATCAACGATCCATAAACCATCATCTGTGACTTGCAAACCGTTTGGCACAGCGTAGGGGGAGCGGAAAACTTTTTCAATTTTCGAAGCCATATATAGTGTCCTTTATGGTATAACTGAAATCAATAAAACAATCCAGAGGAATACTCTAATACGTATTTTAGCACTTTTTTGCAAAATAGACGACTCTTTTTTGTATAAGAGGCATTCAAACCTGAGGTGAATGGACTTGAGCAGGACTACCTCCCTGAAGACACCGATTTTATGGACTACCTCACACCGACAGGACAAATCAATATGGAACTGCTTCTTGACAACTTCCAGAATTTCATTGCGCGCGCAGGGTATCGGATACTCCAAGTACCAGAAACACCGAAAGAATTTGTTGGGCAAGACCTTTTATATGCCTATCTTGACCAGTTTGTCAGTCTGATTCGTGGTGCAATGTTCCTTGAAACACAAACGGGACGTGGCAGGATGGACATGATTATCGTTCACAACGGACACAAATATATCGTTGAAACAAAGATTTGGGAGGGAGAACGGTACTATGATGCGGGTAAGAAGCAACTGTCCGCATATCTCACATTGGAAAATGTGCGTGAAGGATATTACGTCGTTTTTGATCATCGTGCAAAACCGGAACCCCGTATCCAAACAGAGACGATAGATGGAGTGACTATCCGATCTTATGTTATTCCTGTGGTGCAGGAAGTCCCTTCAGACATTGCATAAAGTACCCCTTCATAATTTTCGTAGAAGTCTGCCATCTCCTTTGCTTGTTTGCTCAGGATACGGTGTCTCTCTTTCTTTGGCAGTGCTAAGAATTGACGACGTTCACTAAGTGACATATCAGGAGTTGTCTGGCCCGTTTGATTAAGGAGGCGTTCTACATCCTTTTCGGTTATCAATTCATCGGAAAGTGCCTGATGTACCTGTTGGCAAAATCGCTCTGGCTTTTCAGGAGGTATGTTTATCGGTTCACTCTTTTTCCAACCCAATTTGTTGATGTCAACACACCATTTCTTATAGTAGACATCCGTAATAATCTCCAAATCTCTGAGGCGGTAGAGTATAGCTTGAATGCTCATACCGTAACGGTTCTTGAGAGCAAAGAGTTGTTTATTATAAAAACGTTTTCGCCTTTGACCAACGTCCTTACGTACTTGCTCGGCGGGAACAAGAAAAGCAGCACCGAATCGAAAAGCGGCTTTCTCTGGATCAAGGTTATTGTTTATATCTAAGATCAGATGTCCAAGTTCATGAGTGATGTTAAGACGTTGGCGGTCACCTTGAACATCACTACGGATTACGATCGCTGCTGCGACAACTTTATCGTGATCATCTCGTGCTATAGCAGAAATACCATCAAAACTTTCACTTGCATTGACCTCAATAATGTAAATACCATGATCTTCAAGCACCGCCATAAGATTTTCGATTGGGGCAATTCCCAAGTTCAACATGTTTCTTAGAGTATATGCGGCTTCTTCAGCACCCTCAAGGTCTTGGACTGGGATGCCCAAAATTGGAAGTTCAAGCGTGTTTTGTTCAGATACTTGTTCCTGCAGCCATATCCGTTTTTCGACCTCTTCCGCTACAAAAGCTTTTATCCGTTTTTGTTCTTTTTTACCCAATTTAGAGCGTTTTCGGAAAGCAATCAGTTCAACATCACAAGGCGGTTCACCCCATAGTTGTGCAGACTTAATGCCGAGTGCGGCAGCAATTCGATTGAGAGTCTTTGCTGATGGTTGTAGCGTTCCCTTTTCATATTTTGACAAAGTTGAGCTGCTAACATAACGATCAATAGCAGTTTCAAGGTCAGCAAGAGACATACCACGAGCGATTCTAAATCTTTTCAGACGTTCACCTAACATACTAAAATCCTTTTAAAGAGGATAGGGATGCGTTAATCCTTATTAATTGAACAGTATAACAGATTTGTTCTCTGTTTTTCAATAGAAATTTTGGAACCGATGGAAAATTCTACTTGCTAATTTGGAATCAATTAGGTATTATGTAGTATAATCTTGAATCTTTACACAGTATCTTGAAAGGATTTTTGGATGACAAGGATTGACAGTAAGGCTAAGACAATTCGTGAATTACTAACGAACACAAAATATAAGTTAGATTATTATCAGCGCGAATACAGTTGGCAGACTCAGCATGTATCAGAATTAATCGCCGATCTTACCAACAAATTTCTAGATTCTTACAAAGAAGGACACGAACGTATTCAGGTCCAAAATTACGATCATTATTTTCTTGGTTCAATTATTATTAGTAATCATAATGGTCAGAGATATATAGTAGACGGTCAACAGAGACTTACAACGTTGACTCTCATTCTTATCAAACTTTATCAACTATTTGAGGATGAAATTGAAAAGTCGCAGATAGAGCCACTTATTTTTTCACTGAGTCTTGGGACGAAGGGATTTAATCTAGATGTTCCAGAGTGGAAACCCATCATGAGTGCCCTTTATTCGGGAAATTCATTTGATACATCCCATCTTGCCGAGTCAATTCGTAACATTGATTCCCGCTACAACGAGATTGAAGATTGTTTTGAAATTGAAGAACATGCCCTTTCGCATTTCGTTGATTGGTTGCTTGAAAATGTCTATTTAGTAGAGATTACTGCCTACGATTCGAAAGATGCATATGCTATTTTTGAAACAGTTAATGATCGAGGATTATCGCTTACACCTGCTGACATGCTCAGAGGATATTTGTTGTCGAACATTACAGAATCAACTCGGAGAAACCATGTCAGCAATGTTTGGGGTGAACGCGTTGAAATTCTCAAACAGATAGGTAAAGAAGAAGAATCCGAGGCAATCAAGGCCTGGCTTCGGAGTCAGCATGCTGTTAGAAACAGAGATTTTGAGTTAATCGGGAGCGAATTCCATCGATGGGTTAGAGAGTCTGAGCAAACTTTGGGACTAACTTCAATTGAAAGTTTTGCAGACTTCATAGAACGCGACTTTGATTTTTATAGTGACTGGTATCACCGCTTACGGATAGCTGGGAAGACCTTAAAGACTGGTCTAGAATGTGTTTATTACAATGCTCAACACAATTTCACTCTTCAATATCCTGTGTTACTGGCACCACTGCGTATTGAAGATACAGAGGAAACCAATATACAAAAGGTGCAGATTGTTGCCACCTTTCTTGACATTTTAATTCATCGTTACATTTGGAATTCTATTTCTATAGCTCAGAGAAGCATGGTTACCCCTATGTTCTCTCTTATGTGTGAAATTCGAGGCAAAGATTTGCAGGAGTTAACTGATTTATTAATAAGCAAACTAGATGAGTTCCCTATGACTTTTGCCCGGAACAGTCAATTTGGCCTGCATACCAGTAGTAAATCTAAAATTCATCTCGTTCTTGCACGAATAACAGACTACGTGGAAGTACAATCTGCAAAACCCTCACGCTACCAAGAATACATAAAAAAGACAGGTAATAGGTACGAGATAGAACATATCTGGGCAAATCATTTTGAACGTCACCTTGATGAATTTTCTCACCAATTTGAGTTTGAGGCATATCGTGACCGAATAGGTGGATTATTGCTTCTACCAAAAAAAAATAACGCTAGTTATAGCGATTTGCATTATCAGAAGAAACGTGAACACTACCTTAAGGAGAATCTACTCGCCCAAAGTCTCCATGAAAAAGCCTACGAAAATAATCCTGGATTTAAACAATTCATTGAAAAAAATAATCTTCAATTCTGCCCATACACCGAATTCAAAAAAGTAGAACTTGATTCCAGACAAAAACTCTATCAACTTCTCGCCGAAAGAATATGGCATCCAGAGCGTTTGAGGCTGCCTTATGGTCAAGAACCTGATACAATAATTTTTGAAGCGAGAAGCAAATACTCAAATTCTAATCCTGCTAATGAAGGAGTTGTATGGACTGCAGAACAAATTAGAGATTTAGTACCACAAGCGCGTAGAATGCAATATGAAACAGAGTACAAAAATAAATTCCTTGAATTTTACCGAAAGATAGCGGAATTACAGAATTTTATTCAAGGAACTGAGTGGGATCATACGTTGAATCTTGAATTCCAAAGACACTACTGTGGTTTTTACTTAGGAACACATCCTGTGTTTGGCGTGATTCTTTATGGTCAACCGAGATACTCTATCTGGATAACTAAAGAAGAAGCGGAACAATTTCACAATAAGTGTGAATTTGATGCTTATTACCCGCATACGAAATATGCCATTTATCCACAAGAGGCGACAGTAGAACAACTTTATCCTATTTTTGAGTTTGCCTTTAAAAAACTGCGCGGATATTGATGCTATATTCTAACAAACATAATTTTGTAAGCAACCCTTAGAATAACCCTTAAAATGCAACACATAAAACCCATCGTTTTGGTCATCTTTATTCTTTCAGGCGCGAGTGTCCTTATCTATAAAGTGATATGGATGCGGCAACTGACAGGTGTATAAACTTTTGTCAACGTGAGTTTGATAATAGGTATATGGACTTCATTTTTCCCAAAATACTACTTGCATAGACCGGTAGGTACGGTTTCCTAACCAAAGCAGAATACCGAACGCGTATTCTGACGGATCCTTCTTGAAAACCTTTATGAACGCAATTTGCACAAAGCCGGTTCGGTTAGGAAACCGAACCTACCGACTCGCGGTACCATAAATACCTGGCAGAGGACTTCATCTTACCAAACCCCTTCCGCGCAATCCGTGTCATCCGCGATAATCCGCGATTCAGACAAAATAGGAGACAATCCTTCCACCCATCCAACCTTCCGCTACTTTTACATGAACCCTTTAATACACCCCTACAACAACACTCTCTTGCAGTTCTGATAGCAGGCGAAGGTTTTCAACACCGTCCCACGGATACTCTGGAATCGGTCTGGCACGTTCTGCCTCGTCTCGTTCAAGGAAACGCGGGACAAAAAACTCTTTTGTCAATGTCGTCAACATCACACGACCAGTTTCTCCGTAATCTACCGGTTCATCAGGATTTTGCGGATTAACTAACTCAATCACAGCACGCGGTTGTGGTGGATAGTACACTATGGTGTAGTTATCAGCAGGATCAAAAGGTTTGCAGGTAGCTAAACCCATAAGTGTATTACCATAGGTCGGCACAAAATCTATACCGGGTACTAACTCCTCACGGGCAAAGCGGTGGAATTGTGCATTCATCTCTGTTCCGCCACAGAAGATACCTTGGATACCGACTTTCTGAAGGGAAATCTTGGCACACAAAGCCTCAAGCAGTTTCGGTGTCGTGAATAGACATCGCACATTGTCGTGTGCTTTAAGAACATTGAGGGCTTGGGAGATGACATGGGACTTATATTCGTCCAATTCTTGGTGCTTACCGTATTTGACAAGTTGATTGACCCAACGCGGATCCAGATCTACAAGAAAACAGATTCCCCCACGATGTTGTGCGAGATGTTCTACAGCAAGTCGTAATCTGCGAGGTCCAGTGGGTCCTAACATTAACCAATCACTACCCGGTGGGAAACCTTCATCAGAAAGGGTTTTGCTGAACACCTCATAGTCAATCTGGAAATCACGGACACTGATACGCGTTTTTGGAATCCCTGTTGAGCCACCTGTTTCAAAAACATACACAGGTTGGTCTGAGTATGCTTTCGGTACCCATTTGCGGACAGGTCCTCCACGTAACCATTCGTCTTCAAAGTGTCCGAGCAGTTTCAGATCAGCATATCCGTGAATCTCTTTTCTTGGATCAAAGTCCAAGTTTTCGGCATACTTTAACCAGAAGGAACAGCCGGTTTCTGGACTGAAGTGCCAATTGACGATGTCCCGTACGTGTGCATCAAGGGCAGTTCGGGAATCTGTGACTTTTTGAGAGAGGTCTTGATGAGAGATGTGCATTTATATCCTATACGCTATTTGCGCCATTCGTTGGTTTCGGATGAATTGTTCACGCTTCCTGTTTTGCCATGCTTGCAAGGATGCCGAGGACTTTGGCGCACCGTTCGATTTGGTAGACATCAATGTCAATGGAAAGTGTATGTCCCTCCAACTTGAGAAAACGCCAAAGCACGCCAGTTGTAGTCGCGCCGTAGATGCGCTGGATGTCATTTCCCTTCTCGGCATTAAAACGTTGTGCGGCAACCATCTCGGCAACACACTGCCCAAGTCCGACTTCAAGATTATCGTTCTTTGCTTCAACCAGCATGATAACGGGTGCCTTCAAATAAAATTGCCAAGGTGAGAGGCTGATCAAGAAATCACATACGCCTGTCAGCTCCGCATCGGCATCAACGTTAAAATCAATACCTGAAAAAAGACTGATTTTTTGGTCTAATTGTTCACGGAGTTCAACAAGCACATGAGCGACAATCAGTTCAGACTTCGCTTTCTCTGTTCCGATAGCCGTAGCCAAAGATAAGTTTCGCTTCAAAATGGTAGTGAGCACATCACTCGGCACCATCGGTTCACAACCAGCAAAAATACCCGCAGTCCCAATCTCTTCCAGATTAAACATTTCTCGCGCTGTGTCTAAAGTAAAGTTGCTATAAGCCATGTTTAATAACCTTTGCTGTGCAGAGTTTACCTTCCCCTTATATTTTCTGTTCCGTCAGGCTGGCAAGAATGCCGATAGGTGTTAAGCGGACTCTTATTCTGAAATAGCGATTAATCTGTTCCGGGTTACGATATAAAGCACACCATCTTTTGCCACGGGTGTGGTATAGACAGCACTCTCCATATTCGTTTCAAACAGCACTTCTTTGGTCTTACCTGTCTTCAAAATTACGACATCACCATCTTCATCACCGAGGTAAACCTTTCCATCAACGACATAAGGAGAACCCCATATTGCTGCATAAGTGTCATGCGTCCAATATAAGTCACCTGTTTTTACGTCTAAACAGTAAAGAAAACCGCTGAGGTCAGAGATGTAAAGAAGACCCTCATGAATAGCAGCCGTAGACATCGTGCGATTGAACTGTTCATCGCCGAAGTGCCAGACACCTGCACTTGACGTGGTTTCGCCTCCTGTAATCGTTGCGTCTATACACCAGAGATGTCCAACACCTTCCCCGTGTTCAGGGTCTTGTCCAACAGCGATAAACACCTTATCGTCATAAATGACAGGTGTAGAGATGATGTTGTTCCGTGTTCCACGACCCCCAAGTTCCCATTGAGAGTCTTTTGGGTTACAGTCAAACATCCATACTATATTACCTGTTTCAGGTTCAAATGAATATACCCAACCGTCACCTCCTGGGATGATTACTTGCGGTATGCCATTTATGACGCCATAAGCAGGATTGGACCACTGTCCGTGTAGTATATTTTCTCCTGGCGATGCATCTTCCCAAACAAGTTCTCCAGTGTGCTTATTTAGCGCAATAAAACTTGGTGCATCTGGGGATGGGATATGGATGTGTCCCTCATCAACGCCGTTACTCGTTTCTAAAAATAGCAGGTCACCCACTGCAAGTGGTGAACAGGTTGCAAGATTATGTGGAAACACATCTAATTCGTCCATCATATCGTAAATCCAGATGATGTCTCCATCAATTTTGCTGGTTTCTGTTTCGTCTGTATAGGGACCATCATTTTCATCATCAAGGAAACCTTCTGTATCAATGCATACGACTTCACATCGGTTTGATATGTAGTATAAACGGTCTCCTTCAATATAAGGTGTAGAACAGATTCCCTGAAGAGGCCAATCGTTTACGCGTCCTGAAGTAAGTTTTGTATGTGTGATCTGCCATAGGAATTCACCATCGGATTCTCGGAATGCCATAATGTTCCCACGGTCGCCTGTCAGTTTCGGATTTTTTAGTGCTTCGTTATTTGTTCCAACGAATATCTTCCCACCGTGAATTAAAGGTCCTGCATAACTTTGTGAGCCAAGCTCAGCTGTCCATTTTATATTTTCACCTGTCGCAATATTCCAATTTGCTGGAATGTCTTTCTCATCTGAGACCATGTTTCTGCTTAGACTACCACCCCAAAGTGATATTTCTTTTTCAGCTGCAACTTCAGTTACCCCGAGACTCGTAAAAAGACCCAATAAGAAAATAAATAGACTAACAGCAGATCCCAACAGTCCTTTATAATTGCTGGGAGCTGTTTTGCTTTTCATAGCCTTTCTTTTCATAGACTCGCTGGGCACATTGTTCCTCTTATGCTTTCCATCATGAATCTTGCTATAACCCTGATGGGTTTCACATTTAAAATCCGCGATGCCTATAGCATCGCTTATGCGTTCAAAATTTCGTATACTTGGCATATATCACCATACCTTTAAATTGTCGTAATAGATTATTGTGGGAGAATACCCGTAAATTCCAGGACTTCCTTCTCTGTTTGGCAATGGATCTTCTGCAGTAATAGTCCATTCATCCGGTTCTGTATCAGCGGTTTTCCAGACTTTACCGTAGATGCGTGCCTTATCCTCCACTGTTTCTACTTTCATCCGCATTGTATACCAGACATCAGTTTCCCATGCGAAATCAATTGTCTCTGCCATGCGTAAATCGGATGCCCAGGACCGGATCTGTAATCTCTGATGTCTTCCTTGCATATCCAAAGTGTAACGATTTGCGATCAATCCCATATCTGGTAACCGTCGTCTGTCTTTGGTTCCCATCAGGTCAATCTGAATCTGATAGTCTTTCATATTAGAAGGACCGATATAGACATTTGAACGGTTCAGTCCACGAGTCACAGGTGTTTTAACCAATACGTTACTGCCATCTCTTGCTTTGTCGCTTTCTCTTACGAAAAACTTGTTTGTTGCACCTATCCAGTGTGTTGGGATTTTCTCAAGCGTAACATTCTCAAAATCCTCTGTCCAAGGTAGAGACGGTATAACACGGATCCGTGAAGTTGCGCTCAGTTCGCCAGACTTTGCGGTCACTGTACCAGCGTGTGCACCTGCTACCGGATCAGGTTTGAACTTATGACTGTCTATTGTACCCGTTAGACCCGTAAGTGTAAATTCTGGTGTTGCGTATACATTTGTCTGTATACCATCCGCATCAAACCCAATAATTTGAAGATCAACCGGTTCGCCTGATGTGATCGTTTCTGCTGGTGTGAGTAGGATCTCCACAGCAGGTTCTGAACTCATTTTTGATGTCTCAATCTCTTTGGTTGCACATCCAATCAGCACCAGACTTAACAGAACACCAGTGAAAAGTATAAAGTGTATGGCTTCAATGTGCAAGATTCTCTGAAAATTACATTGTTGTTTCATCTACTTCCTCCCGATGCAGTAAATACGTTCTTCTGTCGTAAAAAAGATTCTACCGTCAGCAATAGCGGGTGAACCGAATATCTCAACGTAGTGGTCATCTTCGTCCCGCGTAATTTCTTGAACATTTAGAGATTCACATGTATCCTCACCGGGTTTAAGGATATGAAACTTTCCGTTGACTTCGGTTACAAATATCATTCCATCAGCCCATACAGGGGAACCTCTTCCAACGGTACCGATGCTATGTTGCCAAAATAACGCACCGGTATCAGCATTGAAGCAGTGAAGGTTCGCCGAGTTATCCACCACGTAGAGTCGTCCATCCTTTAGTGTAGGTGATGAATATCCGATACCAACAGCATCTTTACGCCAGAGTTCATGTGTATTAGTGACATCTCCGTTCCCAGTTGCATCTATACAGACGACCCGTCCCATTTTAGTCGTATCTATATTCTCTTCACTATGTGTTGCGTAGACCTTTGTCCCCTCAACGATGACAGATGTATTGATGCCGCGTTTACTGAGTTTGAAACCCCAGACCATCTCACCTGTTGTCTGTTTCATTGCGTAGATACTCCCATCAGCGTTGCCACCGATAATAAGTTTCTGTCCATTGATAGTTGCGACAACGGGTGTAGAATAGGTTGTATCAAGTGGTCTCCCACCGGGTGTTGAAACCCAGACAAGATCGCCATTGTGTTTATTAAATGCATAATACCGATGTCTCGGTATTGCTTGCGCACCCCAACTCACATTCAGGTAACTGATTACGACCAGATTACCTGCAATTATAGGTGTATGCACGCGTCCACCGTATCCCGATATGCGTCCGTATTCCTCTGTGAGAGAACGGGACCAAAGAATATCACCATCTTTGCTGAAACAGAAAAAGAGACCTTGAACACCGTGCACATAGATATTACCTGTTTGTGGATCTCCGGTTGGATTTGTCCATCCCACGCGATTGAAAGTAATCGTCGTATGAAAAACGTTGAACTTATGATCCCACAACATATCACCGGTTTTTGTATCAAAGCATGCGATCCGTTCCTGTTCCGTGATATCTTTACCGATTCGTCCGACGACGTAGACTCTGTCGTTGAGAACTACAGGTGTGGAACGACCAATAAAATCTTCCTGCCAAAGTATGTTTTCCCCTTCTAATGACCATGTTGAGATTAAACCTGTTTCAGCAGATGTTCCGTTCTGGTTGGGACCTCGCCAACTTGACCAATCATCTGCGTGTGCAATTATCGGGGTGAAAACCAGCAGTAAAAAAATAAATATCCGATTAATAATCGGTTTAAAATAGTGCAAACTACTTCCTCCTATACGCTTAATTGTCTGTTTTTTTAAGACGATGAAAATTGACTATTGTTTAAATTCTATATAGACAAACGGTACCAAGATATGTTTGAAAAAACCGAGGACATTTCCATCCTGTACAAAGTATTCCCAATCCGCGAAAACCGCTGATTTAGACAACATTGACAAAATATTTACACCCATTGGAAAATAGATTTGCTAAACCCCTATTTTTATGTTCCACTATACAGAGACAAACCGATTGGAGACTATTTTCAAGTGGTTTTCCCCAAACACATAAAGTTTAATAAAAATCAAAGAAAACTGCTATTATCAAAGAAAATAGAATGTCTATCTGTAAAGACAGAGTGACGGTGTACTTCTATTCAAAAAGTGCTTCAGTGAAGGCATCAAGGGTTTTTGCGTTCACCGCAGTGAGATGTAGCTGCTCAAGCCGTTGCAAATCGTCTATATCTTGCAGTGCTGGGTCTATGGCTCGCACCGCCTCTACGTGGAATTTTGCATTGAGTACTGTCAAAAGGTTTTTGAGGGTAGCCTCTTTTGCCCCTTGTGCGATAAACTTTTCACGTTGGCGTTGAAAAAAAGGTGATTCTTGCATAAATGCCTCCGGTATTTGTTTAAATAAGTCTTGGTCATGGACGAGACTCCCGAAGAGGGAGAGCCCGTAAAGCAATGTGCCTTTCATCGGCGGGTCAACAGGTCTGCAAGCACTTCAACCTCCGGGACATTCAGAACATACTGTGCGATTTCGTGGATCTGTTCATTCAGGATATCTTTTCCGGTCGTATCGTATTCTTGTGACATATTGGTATTATACAATAGGTTATTGCTAACTGTCAAGAAAGAAAAGTTTGACATTCATAGGAATTTCGGTTATAATAGTTGCAATATAAATTATATTTCTTGATATTTATGATAATTGTTTGTATGTCTTCAAGTAACTTTTAACAATTCTTAGATGTTACTTATTATGAGTTCTACTTATACTGAACAATCACACTTTACAAAACGTAATGTATATTACATCCAAAGGATAATATAATGGTACGTAGCATTTCCTACAAATGGATAATCGGTGCAGTTATCCTACTGCTGATAATTGCTGCAGCATGTTCTCTCTGGTACCAACACACAACTACCCCTTATGAACAACAGGCTGCCGAAACCGATAAACTGCTGCAACAATGGGAAAACCGCAATAAAGCAGAGGAACCCGTAACAATAGAGAAATCGTCAACACAAGTGCCTGAGGAATCGACAGTCTCAGAGAAACCTGAAACTGAGAAAACTTTCGCGACAGATAAGGTTGAACGGATACAAGAACAAACAGAAACCCATGAACAAACCAATGAAACAGTTGACGTACCAGTATCTAAATATGGATTTGGCCCCTATCCTGAAATTCCTCCTGAATTCTTCCACTTTAAAGGGGAAGAAGTAGATCCAAATTTTTGGACTCATAACTGGAACAAAAACACTGAACTAATGCTTCGTGTTGAGATAAAGCTATGGAAACAAGGGATACCTACCCATGGAGGTATAATGCCAAAGGGGCTGTTTTACCCCAATTATCCAAATACAATTATTGTCAAATGGCGGACTGAGGAAACTCCATTTGGCACAAGAAGATATGCAAGTTCGATACAAGGATCACCAGAAACCGAATCTTACTTGGATGAATTGCATAGGCAACGTCGTCCGGTTTATGAAGATGAAATTCCATCACATATAAAAGTGTTGGAACAAAAAGATGCGGGTATTGACCCGTATGAATTTTTAGATTTGCCAAAATAAAGGAGTTTATTATGAAAAAAGCATTTACTTTTCTAATCATCGGTATGATGATAGCATTATGTTCAGTTTTGATTGCTTCACCTGGAACAAATCGCGGTGGCACCTCTGAGATAGAGGATCCAACTGCCAATAATAGAACTGAACCATACTACAGCATAGAGCGGACTGCTTATGATCCAAAATATTATGAAACTTCTGGTAGCAAAGTATGGAGCGATGCAACAACTTTTGCACAACAAATACCCTTTGGCTTTGGACATTATGTCAGCGCAAGAGCGAGAGTCTATTCTAAAAAATCAATATATCTCTATGGAAATTTTATTGTAAGTGCTACGCTGAATCATGATTGGGTACATCCCGATAATCAAAATGATGGAGAAGCTGATGAATGGCATGAGTATCTCCATAGAGTTGCATTTACAAATGACCAAGATTATGGTGATTATTATGATCAAAAAGACACTATAGAGTACTGTCTTGCAGATGGATACGCTAAAGCTAAAAATGCTAGGGACCGGTCTGAAAGTTGGACAACTAGTGTTTATATCCCCTGGTAAATGTTCAATACTTTCGTAAATTATTCTGGGTTCATATCGGGTTGCTATGATGAATAGCACCGATTGAACCCAGATGTCCATTGATTTGCTGAGTGACAATTGGTTAATGTCTTATGTAAAAATTGGCATAGTGTATTTGGGGTGTGTATAGTTTTTGTCACTTAAGCTTCAATACCTTCACCAATAATAGACATTCTGTAGATTGCGCCTATATACGTAGCACATTCTGTTAGATTGTGCGTTTCTTAGTAGCACATTCATCCTTGATTGTGCTACAAAACACATAATACCAAAACAAAAGTTACTACCTTAGAAAAGGACTTTATAAATCTGTAGCACATGGGTATGTAAAGTTCTTGTCACTATAAGCACCAATTTTTGGATTTCCGATGCTCTTAATAGTAGTAGGCACTCTCCGTGTGCCGTCTCTTATGAAAAAAGGCAACAAAATACGTACACACCCCACCTTTACACACCCTTTGACTCTCGTCGCAAAGTATGTTATTATTTTAATGATGGCAATGATGCATATTTCAGAACTTGTTCATGTATCCTGCAATACCATCGCTTGAGATGTTGCACACATAGTTTTAATTTTTCCACCCAGAATCCTTTTGGCGGTTTCCTTTATTATACTATTTCTAATTGAAAATGTCGCTTTATTAATACAGAATACCAAACGCGTATTCTGCCGGATCCGAGAATACTCGTGCGGTTAGGAAACCGCACTTACCGGGGGTGTTCACATATTTTTATATTTTACTATACTAATCACAACAGTTTTACCCTGAAAACAAATGCGAAAACTTTCTCTTGCACGATGTAGTGTTTTGATTTTCTTTACCTTCTACCTCGCTGTTGCACACGCTCAAAATACTGTGCCAACTCACCCAGTCGATGGCACGTTTATTAAAGAGTGGTTGGTTTTGGGCCCCTTCTATCCAGATGATCTGAAGACTGATTTACTTGGGTCAGTTAACGGAGAGGCACTTGCTAATCCCAAACCCGGGGATACAGTGACCACTGCTGAAGGTGAAATGTTGACCTGGGCGGTATACCGTACCGAACGAAACATCACTGATCTACAACGTGTCATTGGAAGACATCAAGAAGCTATCTGCTATGCGTTCTGCCTGCTGGAAAGCGATCATGGTGGTGATGGGGAATTCCTTGTCGGTAGCGATGACGGTGTTGCTGTTTTTCTCAATGGTCAGAGGGTACACACACAGCAAGTTAGGAGAACAATCGTTGTAGATGAAGACAAGGTTCCCGTTTCTTTACGTCCGGGTAAAAACCGCTGTCTGGTGAAAATTTCAAACGGATTCAGGAAATGGGAGTTTGCAGCGCGTGTTCTTCCACCTACACGTGCGGTGGTAGCAGGTGTTATAACCGACGAGACGAAAAACACTTTATCTAATGTCCCTGTGCACCTCTGGCAGGACAGTACACTCATCGCAAAAACAGAAACCGATACCAAAGGCTTTTACCAGTTTTCAGTCTATCCAGCAAGTGGACAATACGATATTCAAGCCACACACGGGGACAAAGGTAAATGGGAAACGGATGTCCAACTTTCTGCAGGTGATCGTACCAAAATTAACCTAACGTTACAGCAGGCGATTAGCATCTCTGGGTCCTTGTTGAAGTATGATAATACGCCACATGTCGGTGTTCTTGTGGAAGCAGTGTTACTCGGCAAGAAAAGTTCCAGCCAAAGGACCACAACGACCCTCTCGGATAATAGAGGTCAATATAAATTCATCAATCTTCGTGCTGGACGGTATCAGATACGTTGTCACACCTTGAAGACGCAAGGAGAAGATCCGAACAAAATCGTCTCTGTTGACAGACCAGATGTGCTTAAGAATGTTGACTTCCGTTTTCCACCTTTCAAACATGGAACGTGGAAGCACTTTACTTACTTGGACGGGTTGGCAAATAACCCTGTCCGGCCAATCTATCAAGACCGAGAGGGTTTCCTATGGTTTGGCACCCACAACGGTGGGGTTTCTCGGTACGATGGAGAAAATTTCGTCAACCTTACAACTGATGATGGACTTGCACACAACTCCGTATGGACGATTTTTCAAGACCGAGAAGGATTCCTCTACTTCGGAACAGAAAACGGAATTAGTCAATATGATGGGAAGAAGTTTATCAACTTTACAGCTGATCATGAATTCATTAATGACGCTGTTTTCTCAATCTATCAGGACCGAGAGGATTTCCTATGGTTTGGCACTCTGAATAATGGTGTTTTTCAATATGATGGGGAAGTTTTTGTCAACTTTACTGCCGATGATGGGTTCATAAATGACGCTGTTTTCTCAATCTATCAAGACAAAGATGGATTCTTATGGTTCGGCACGCTTGAGGGAGTAACTCGCTACGATGGTGATCAGTTTGTAGACTTCAGAAACAGTGATGGACTTCCCCACAATTATGTATGGTCAATCCATCAAGATCAAGATGGCATTCTTTGGTTCGGGACAAGCGGAGGCGTTTCTCGCTACGATGGCAATCAGTTTGTTAACATCACAACTAAGGATGGACTTGTTAGCAACTCTGTTGAGACAATTCATCAAGACAGAGATGGATTCCTTTGGATCGGGACTCGAGATAATGGCATATCTCGCTACGATGGCGAAAAGTTTGTCAACTTCACAACTAACGATGGACTCGCAACTAACGCCGTAGGGGACATTCTTCAAGACAGAGAGGGTTTTTTTTGGATTTCAAGTCCCAGTAAAGGACTCAACCGATACGACACCAACGGATTTATTAACTTCACAGCTGCCGATGGACTCGCGAGCAACACTGTCACCGCCATTCTTCAAGATCGAGACGGATTCTTATGGCTCGGAACAGACAACGGAATTAGCAGATATGATGGAAAGAAGTTTGTCAACTTGACAACTAATGATGGACTCGCACATAACATCGTGCGTTCGATTTTTCAAGACCGAGAGGGTCTCCTCTGGTTCGCGACTGACGGTGGCGTGTCTCAGTACGATGGCGATCAATTTGCTAACTTCAACGATAAGTTTATAGACGCCATGACCAACAGCGGATTCTCGATTAAAGAAGTATGGACATTCTATCAGGACCGAGATGGATTCTTCTGGTTCGGAACTGGTAATAGTGGCGTTTATCAATATGATGGTAATCGGTTCGTCAACTTTACGAGATATGAGAGATTGTTGCCATACGGTGTCTTCTCAATTTATCAGGACCAGGACGGTTACCACTGGTTTGGAACGCATGGGGGCGGCGTTTTTCGGTATGACGGTAATGCGTTTGTCAACTTTACGACCACTGACGGACTCGCATCTAATTCTGTATGGGTGATTCATCAAGACCGAGATGGATTTTTCTGGTTCGGAACCGATGTAGGTGTATCTCATTATGACGGTGAAAAATTTGTAAATTTCACAACTAAAGATGGACTCGCACAAAATGAAGTGTCCTCAATTTACCAAGACCGAGATGGTTCCATCTGGTTTGGCACACGGGGTGGCGTTTCTCAATATGATGGGACATCATGGACATCTTTAGATACGAGAGATGGACTCATCAATAATGAAGTTATGGAAATTATTCAAGATTCGGATGGACGACTCTGGTT
The DNA here is from genome assembly GCA_022824835.1 of Candidatus Poribacteria bacterium. Classification (GTDB taxonomy): domain Bacteria; phylum Poribacteria; class WGA-4E; order WGA-4E; family WGA-3G; genus MSPOR6. The sequence continues at coordinate 39,350 of JAJDZB010000039.1, forward strand.
TGGAACACTTGAAGGGGTGACCCAATACAATCCAAATAGAGTTCCACCGCGTGCGCGTATTGTTTCAGTTCAGAATCACAAAATATCTACCCAAATGGGATCTCCCGAAACAATTAAAGATATTGCCACCGATACGCTTGTAACTATCAAATACAGCAGCATTGACTTCAAAACCGCAAAAGGGAAACGGCAGTATCAGGTCCGTATTAAAGAAATTGACGCCGATTGGCACAAACCGACGCGCTCAGATACGTTCAGTATCAGTTTTGACAAACCCGGGACATATACCTTTGAAGTCGTTGCCATTGACCGTGACCTAAACTATTCTGCTCCTACAAGTCTAACGTTGACCGTTGTGTTGCCGTGGTTCCAAAATGGATGGATTCTTTATCCTTCAGGTGGTGCGATTGTGGTTTTAGTGCTATTTTGTGGCGTTTTAGCCTACCGATATTACAACCAACGTCAACAAGTTTTAGTCTATCAGCAAGAGGCGGTAGCTGAACTTGCCGATGCTCAAGAGATGCAGATAGGGTTAATCCCGCAACATGCCCCTGAAGTACCGGGATTTGATATCTCTGGAGTCTGTATCTCTGCACGCACCGTTAGTGGGGATTTCTTCGATTATATCCCTCTCAACAACGGCGAACTTGCCATTGTATTGGCAGATGTTACCGGTAAAGGTATGAAGGGGGCGATGAACGCAGCTTTATCTTCTGGGGCACTTCATTCTGTGGTTAAGTTGGAGATGTCACCATCTGAAATGTTATGGGCATTGAACCAGAACCTTTATCCGCGTTTTCAACGATTTACTAATTGTGCAATGGCAATATTGACCATTGATCCAAAGAATAAGACGTTTAAATATGCAAACGCCGGAATCCCTTATCCTATAATCAAGCGCAGCGAAAGTGATGTTGAAGAGATCGCAATAGATGGACTCCCATTGGGTGCGTTTCAAGCCTCTGACTATGAAGAAACGCAACCGATTGAACTGAAATCTGGTAATATAATCATCCTTTTCAGTGATGGAATTACCGAAGCATCTCAAAAGGACAACCCTGACCAACTTTACATGGAAACTGATCGCTTGACAGGTCTTATCAAAGAACTGGATAAAACAACTAACGCAGAAACGATAATTGATGCTATTATTGATGATGTTCGTCATTTCTCAGGGGATGCTCAGCAGAACGATGATATGACAATTGTAGTTATAAAAGTGCAATAATCAGCGTATAATAGATACCGTGCTGTTATGGATACACACTATCACGCAAAGTGGAATTGATATACTTTTGATGCGTACATCTTAACTCTGAACCAAAAAGAAAGGAATTACGACTATGTCTTCTTCATTGAGTGCAATATTCGGTCTGGTATTCTTAGGCTTAGCAAATGCATCTGTCTTTTTAATGTTTAAACTGTGGGGATACCCGTTCGATAAGGAAACAAGAACAAGTGCAGCACCACGTTCCTTGATGCTGTTGCATCGTTGTCTTGGCTATGCTTTTGCACTGCTCTATATCTTTATGATGTGGCACATGGTGCCACGATTGTGGAACTATCAGGTTGAGTTACCTCCGAGGACTGTGGCACACTTAATGCTCGGGATTACCATAGGTGTGCTCATACTGGTAAAAATCTCAATTCTTCGGTTTTTTAGACACTTTGAAGAATCAATGCCGTATATTGGTGTTGCTTTGCTTATCTGCACTTATCTTCTCATTGGACTGTCAGTACCATTTACATTGAGGGAAACTGTTTTGCGAACACAAACTCGGGCATTTAGTGAGGAGGGAATTGCCAGAACACGGCAACTCATAGAGACTGCAGGATTACCACCCGAAGCACCACTTGACATGTTAGCATCAAAGCGGATGCTGCGAGCGGGACAGCACGTCTTGCAACGAAAATGTGTCGTCTGCCACGACTTGCGAACAATCCTTGCAAAACCGAGAACACCACCCGATTGGGTGAAACTGGTAAACCGTATGGCTATAAAACCCGTTATAGGTGAACCGATAACAACTGATGAGGAGTGGCGTGTATCAACATATCTCATCGCTATTACACCCGATATAAAGAATGCTGTCAAACAACAACGAGCAGAACAGATGAGAACTGATGAATCAAAAGCCGCCGCGGAAATCGCCGCGTCTGTAATGACAGACGAAACAGGTATTGTATCAGCAGATACATACAACGCAGCGAAGGCGAAAGCACTCTTTGAGGATAAATGTTCGCAATGTCATCCATATCAAGATGTAATAGAATATCCACCAACTTCAAAAGAGGAGACGACTGAGGTAATTAATCGTATGATTGATATTGGCCTTTATCTGGAAGAGAAAGAGTTTGAACTGATAGCACGCTATATCAATGAAAACATTTTGGTAGAGTGATTGCCGAAACCATTTTAATTTCCAAAGCCGGTAGGTTCGGTTTCCTAACCGAACCGGATCCGAGAATATAGTGCGGTTAGGAAACCGCACCTACCAGGATGTTCACATGTTTTTGAGATTTTACTATAACTAAAACATAAGGAATCCTCATGGAGACAATATGAAAACCCTTACACTGTCAACTGAACTACTGATTGAGAAACCGATAGATGAAGTTTTTTCCTATTTTTCTGACGCACATAATCTCGTAGAAATCACACCACCCAGGATGAAATTAGTCGTGCTTACGCCACCCCCAATTGAGATGCAGATAGGGACTCTAATTGACTATCGTCTGAAACTAAAAGGTATTCCGTTAAGATGGCAGAGCGAAATTACAGAATGGAACCCTCCACATAAATTCGTAGATGAACAACGAAAGGGACCCTATCGTGCTTGGATTCATACACACATTTTCGATGAAACTGATCAAGGTACAAAGGTAATGGATCGTGTAGAATATGCTGTGCTTGGAGGACAAATTGTTGACAAACTCTTGGTCAGACCAGATTTACAGAAGATTTTTGAGTACCGTTCTAAACGTTTGCAGGAAATATTGACATGAACATTTGGACACGGAAGTCCATATCAATCCTATAGTTCTTACTGTTAACATAAGCAGCATAGTTCGTAACCGCTTTTCTATTAAATCGTTATCTATATGTAGGCATAATACTATCATATAACTTTAGGATAAAAAAAAGATGCAAACTCATAGTCTTGAATATTATTCAAATATAAATCCACTCGTAGGACTTTCTGCTAAAACGATGCGCTTATACTTAGCATTAGAGATTTTTAGAGGTAAATTAGAATCCTTAGACGAACCTCATTGGTTTCGCACGCCGGATTGTGATCAACTTCTTGCAAAAGTCGGTTTCTCTAAAGCAGATATAGACACTGGAATCTCAGAACTGATAAATGCTGAATTACTGCAAATGCAGATGAGAAACAGTGATCCATGGTATTGCCTAAAATAAAACAGTACCATGCCATTCGTAAATCACCCACGCCTTATCTTAGCTTCAGCATCGCCTCGTCGGTCAGCACTGCTATCTCAAATCGGTTTAACCTTTGAGATTTTTCCCAGTGAGATCGAAGAACCGTTACCCGATAAGGATTTATCCCCAGAGAAAGTAACACAGAAATTAGCTAAATTAAAAGCCAGAGCTGTTGCGGAACGTTACACCGAAGGTATTATTATTGGAGCTGATACGTTAGTATTGTTCAAGAAAGAACTGCTCGGTAAACCCAAAAACAGGGAAGATGCAAAATCCATGCTTTCTCGGTTAAGTGGTAAAACGCATAGAGTTATTACGGGAGTCGCGTTAATAGACGTGAAGAAAAAAACAGAGACGACTTGGTCTGAAGTGACTAAAGTCTGTTTTCGTGAACTTTGTGCGGATGAGATTGATAATTACATTGAGAGCGGTGAAGCCAAAGATAAAGCGGGTGCGTATGGTATACAAGGTCGCGGCGCAGCTTTTGTAAAACGTATTGATGGGTGTTATTTCAACGTCGTTGGATTACCATTGGCATCGTTTGTTGAGAAATTAGCAGACAATACGTCAAAATGCTATCAATAAAGCACTACACATCTACTGAAGGATATACCTACCTATTAGAACCTGACGAGTCAGCTCGTCAAAACCTACATTTCGGTATTCTCAAACTTCATGCAGAATCTACTTATTTCGATCATACTGAGGCGTGCGAACTTGTACTCATTCCATTGATGGGTCGTTGTACACTCCTTGTTGGTCATAGTGGCAATAAGGCAAACGGTATTTTAGGGGTACGCGAGACCGTTTTTGAAAGTGAAGGTTGTGTAGCCTTCATTCCACATCACACGACTTATGAAATACTACCACAATCTCAAAACGTTGAAATTGCTATCTGTAAGACGCCATCTCATTATGATGCTGCAGCCGTGATCAATCCATCAGGACCTATAGAGACCCCGCCAAATTATCAACTACATATCGTTGAAAATGGAACTGCTTCTGAATGGATAGGCGAAGCGGTTGGTTTTCATAGATTCCGGGATGGGGTCGGTTCTGCAACAGTACTCGTTGATCAGAAAAGAGAAAAACAGATGCAAACATATCTCTATCATAACGACCTACTTGTTATTCCAGCGAAAACGCGCGCCTGTATGGTTGACTGTCAAGGTGAACTATATCAATTGATGATAAGTCGTATTATACCAGAGTAATACCACCCCCTACCTGAAGGTAGGGGCTTCGGTTTCTTAGACAATAATTTCTCTTAATTTGGTATTATTCTCCCTCAATAAGTTCTCCACCTTTCTTTAGGAAGGCAATCGCACTCAGCGATATCTGAATCTTCACCTCATTGTTGTTAACTTCACCGACGGACAGCAAGACGATTTTTTTGTCATTGCTTATACCGAGTATTTTTCCGTGCAACCCTCCATTTGTGACTATTTCATCTCCCTTTGTCAGGTTTTCCAGCATATTTTGGTGTTTTTTTCTTTTTTCATTTTCTGGACGCATAAGCAGGAAATAGAATATAGCAGCTACGGCAGCAAAGGGAATTAAATAAGCTAACATTTCCATATAAGTTTCTCCTCAAATTTAACGTATTAACATAGCATCACCATAACTATAAAAACGGTAGTTGTGTTGTAATGCTTCTTGATATGCATTTTTTATCAACTGTGAATCAGCAAAAGCACTTACAAGCATCAATAGTGTAGATTTTGGCAGATGGAAGTTTGTAACCAAAGCATCTACTATTTTGAATTGAAAACCTGGATAGATAAACAACTCGCTCTGACCGTTATACTGCTCAACGGTACCAGATGCCCCTGCTGTTTCCAATGCTCTAACAACAGTTGTGCCAATTGCTATAACTTTTGTTTTAGTAACTTTTGCCTCATTTATTTTCTGTGCTACTGTATCTTTCAGATTAATATACTCTGCATGCATTTTATGTGTTTTGATATTATCTACTTTCACGGGTTGAAATGTACCGATTCCCACGTGAAGCGTTAGTTTTGTATGCTGTATGCCTTTGCTATTCAGTCTCTCCAATAGCTCCTGTGTAAAGTGTAATCCAGCTGTTGGTGCTGCGATTGCGCCTTCTTGTGAGGCATAGACAGACTGATAACGCAGCTTATCATCTTCATCTGGTGTTCGTCGGATGTATGGCGGCAAAGGCATCAATCCAATTTCTGATAGCAGGTTGTAAAACTCTCCTACATACCTAAACGCAATCAGACATTTACCGTTGTTCGTTTTTTTGATCACCTCACCCGATAGAACGCCTTCTTCAAAAACCAATTGTGTGCCAACTTTTAGACTTCGCATCGGTTTTGCAAGAACTTCCCACACATCTTTTTCTATTTTTTGTACAAGCAGCAATTCAATTTTACCACCTGTCTCCCTTTTGTTTCCAATTAATCTTGCGGGTATAACCTTCGTATCGTTTAAGACTAACAAGGCTGATTCTGGCAAATAGTCCCCAATTTTTGCGAATTGCGTATGCTGTAACTCTCCTGAGTGTCTATTAACAACCATGAGTTTAGACTCATCTCTCTGTTTTAGTGGAACTTGTGCGATTCGATCAGGTGGGAGTTCATAGTCAAAGTCTGATAGTTTCATATATTGATAGTAGTAGGCACTCTCCGAGTGCCGTCTCTTATGGTGGTAGAGGCAAAATTATAGATCAAAATTGGAATACAAAGAACTAAATATCAAAAAGTGTTGGATGTGTGTGTGTTGGATATCCGAAGTATTCGTATGCTGTTTCAGTGGCTACACGTCCACTTGAAGTCAGCGACAAAAAACCCAATTTAATATAATAAGATTCATAGACTTCTAAGATGGTTCTTTCATCTTCACTTAATGCTACAGCTAATGCTTTTAATCCTGCGCGTCCACCAAAGTTTTCTATGAGTGCCCGAAAGTACGCATAATCTTGTTTGGTTAGACCTTTTTCATCAATACCAAAGAATTCCAATGCTTCCTCAACGACCTCAAGTGTAAGAATGCCACCACTTCTCACTTGTGCATAGTCTCTCACATTTTGTAGGAGTTTATTCGCAATTCGCATTGTACCACGCGCTCGTAAGGCTATAGCATATTCCGCGTCTTCATCAGTCTTTATATTCAACTTGGCACTATTTATTCGGATAGCTTGCTGTAAATCTTCTGGCGTATAGTAATCAAGGTGTATGTTGATACCGAGCCTTGAGCGAAAGGGTCCGGTAAGCAATCCTTCACGGGTTGTCGCCCCAACGAGTGTAAACGGGTCTATTGGAACTTGGACTACATCTGATCCTGGTCCTTGTCCGATGGGTAGGTCTAACACAAAATCTTCAAGAACAGGATAGAGTGACTCCTGTATAGGTGCTTTCATCCTATGAATTTCATCAATGAAGAGTATATCTCCTTCTTCAATGTTGGTCAATTTAGAAGCGACATCAAGTCTTTCCATTACAGTACCGATCATCTGTATGAAATTAGTACCAAATTCATTGGCAATGATTTTTGCAAGTGTCGTTTTCCCTAATCCGGGTGGGCCGACAAGCAGTACATGTTCCAAGACATTATCCTTAGTTTTAATTCCTCCCTTATTTTTCTGTTTTCTACGACTCTTTACAGCATCAATGTGGATTCGGAGTTGCTCTTTAGCTTTATCCTGTCCGATAAATTCGCTCAGGTATTTTGGACGTAGACTATAGGAAAAATCATCATCAATGTCATTTATATCATAGTTATCCATTATGTTTTCCTAACACAAGGATGTTCAATGTGTGTTACTTGAAGACAAGGAAGGTTGCTATTGGATGTTCTCTTGATTAATTTCGTATATATCTGAGTGCTTCCTTTACCAGAGCATCCCTATTGGCATCTTCACCGATAGATTCAATGGCTTTTTTTAAGGCTTCTTCTGCCTCAAGTTCTGATGCTTGAAGATTTAACAGAAGATTTATGACCGCTTGGTGCGTAGCAGCAGTTCCGACTAATTCTACGTTCTCATCCAATTTGATTTTCGCAATATTCTTCTTCAGTTTTAGAATTATTAATTGTGCTAGTTCTTTTCCTAAACGAGGGACACGCATCAGGACTCGGATATCTTCTTTTAAGACAGCTTGTTGGAATTGTGATGGGGATAAAACTGTAAGGATATTTTGTGCGAGTGAGGGACCTACGCGAGTTACAGTCAGTGCCATCTCAAACATCTTGAGTGCATCTTTTGATGTAAATCCGTATAACTTTATTTCATGGTCTCTGTTCTGTGTGTAGTGTGTATAGAATGTCACCTCTTCGCCAATAGCAGGCAAGCGGGTTACTGTTCTTTCAGCTACATCCACGGAATATCCTATACCATTCACGTCAACGACTACGCGTTTAGTATCTTTATCTGATAAAGTGCCCTTTATATGTGCAATCATAACGTATTCTTCCTCTCAACAGCCATCGTGATATTTATGAATGGCTCTGCCTGAGTTTTTCCTGAATATTGCGTAATTTGTGTGATTGTGCATGGCAGATTGTTAGAGCTAATGCATCTGCGGCATGATCAGGTTTTGGCAGTTCTTTTAGTTTGAGCCGCATTTGCACCATCTTCTGAACCTGTTTTTTCGTTGCTTTTCCATATCCGACAACAGCTTGTTTAACTTGTAACGGCGTGTAAGTTGTAACGGGTGCATCATTGTGTGCAGCTGCCAGTTTTACAATGCCTTTAACTTCACCCACGACATAAGCGTTGCTGACATTCTTGCTAAAGAAAATATCTTCCAGAACGACTGTGTCTACGTTATATTGATGTATCAACCCTATAAGCGTATCATATATATGTTTGAGTCGCGTCTCGGATGGCGTTTTAGCATTTGTTTGAATATGTCCAAGTTGTAGATGTCTAACGTGGGGTCCATTAGATTCTACAATTCCATAACCTGTATTCGCTATACCAGGGTCAATCCCAAGAATTATCATTAAAGTCTATCCTATCTACTATGCCGCTGCTTCAAGTATGTCGTCGGGGATATCAAAGTTAGCGTATACCTTTTGGACGTCATCAAGGTCATCAAGTGTTGCCATAAGTCGTATCATGCGTTCAGCTTCTTTCCCTTCAAGTTTAACACTGTTCTTTGGTATCATGCTGATTTCCGCCAATTGGATGTCTGCTTCTGTTGCTTGTATTGCCGTGACGACTTTGTCAAACTGTTCATAAGGGGTGATTACCTCAATTGTGTTATCAGAAGTATTTAGGTCTTCAGCTCCGGCATCTGCAGCAACGAGGAAAAGTTCTTCTTCATCGATACTCTCTGCGTCAACGACGATGAGTCCACACTTATCAAAACCCCACGCAACACATCCGCGTTCTCCTATTCTTCCATCGAATTTACCGAGTGCATGTCGTATTGCTGCGATAGCTCTATTTCGGTTATCGGTGATAACTTCAATCATCAGTGCCACGCCGCCGGGTCCATATCCTTCATAAACTACTTCTTCTAAAGTAGTACCTTCAAGTTCACCTGTTCCTCGGAGGATGGCTTTCTCAATATTATCGCTTGGAACGTTGCTTGATTTTGCTGTGGCGATAGCAGTTCGCAGACGAGGGTTCATATCGGCATCACCACCCCCTAATCTTGCAGCTGCAGTAATCTCTTTCACTAATTTAGAGAATAGTTTTCCACGTCTTGAGTCGTTAGCAGCCTTCTTATGTTTTATTGTAGACCATTTTGAGTGTCCTGACATAATGATTATCCTTTCAATGTTCTAAACTTCTACCGTACAGAAATGGCGTATCTAAATATAATTTCTAAACAATGCTTTAATAAATTAGTATAGCATAACTACACTTAAGATACAAATTAAATGTAGAAGTTAAAAAACTTGAGAAAACAAGTGAGAAGTCGTATAATTTGCGAGAGCTGCATAAAAACAGTTTCTAATTATCAAACTCGCGTGGTTAGGAAACCGAACCTACCGGGTTTAGGTGACTAATATGACCCGTTTAATAACTTAATTTTCATTTCTGAAGTCCAGAAATAGAAATTAAGGAGAGAAAAAACAGTGAAAAAGTGTACACTCATACCTATTCTTCTCATCATTTTCACATCAACATCCAGCATTGCACAAGATCCGTCTATCCAACTTGGTAAAGGGGGGATCACCGACATTGCTTATGTGGCAGATGGTACAAAACTCGTTGTTGCAACAACAATGGGTCTCAAGATATATGACACCATCAGCTATGAGAACATTCCAATCCACACAGATAAGAACAGATGGATTACTTGCATTGACGTCAGTACCGACGGAAACACATTCGTGGAAGGAGATATGAAGGGCGGCATTTATGTCTGGGATGCCAACACATTACAACACAAAAAGCAAATTGACAATATGACTCAATGCCTCTCTATAGCCATTAACGCGAAGATGGATACGATTGCAGTCGCTTCACAAGATGGGTACATCAAGACGTGGGACGTCAGAACAGGAAATAGAAGCAACTTCTTCGGTAGAATTGATCAAGGCGTGGAATATTACACATCCATCGATTATCACCCAACCCAACCGATCATTGCAGCTGGAAATACGGATACTATAATAAGGATATGGGATCCGCAGAATGAAGAGATCATACGTCAGATGGAATCGCACATTATGCCGTTGACCAGCATTGCCTTCAGTCCAGATGGCAATACATTAGCGAGCGCAAGTCTGGAAAATAGTATTCGTATATACGATTTCAATATAGGGATGTTGTCACTTGTGATGAAAGGCAAAATGATCGGTGTCTACAAAATTGCATTCAGTCCAGATAGCAGTGCTGTTGCTGCTGGCTGTATGGATGGTACAATCCACTTGTGGTTCGCAGAAGCAGGTACACCTATCAAGACCATCACGGGTCATTCCAGAGCTGTCATTGCCCTTGCATTCAGTCCGGACCTACGGACTATTGCCAGCGGGAGCCAAGACGGTACAATCCGTATCTGGAACATTGCATCAGGTAAAGAGGGGCATATTTTCCACGAACATCTCGGCCACTTCACAGACTACGACACTGGCATCAATGGCAAAACAATTATCACCAAAACCGTAGGGGACGTCGTGAGTCTATGGGATGTTACCACAGGCAAAAACCTGAAAGTCTACAATACCGAGCCATTCAATAGTGTCAGATGCATCGCTATTCATCCGAACGGGCAGATATTCGCAACCGCAGCAGATCACGGCAACCTGAAGACGTGGCATGCTGACGCTGGAAAACGCATAAACGTATTCAAAGGTTACACCCATCCCATCACTCATATCGCATTCAGTCCTGATGGACACACTATTGCAACCGCAGGTAAGGATAACATCATTCGTCTTTGGCATACAGATACAGCAGAGCTTAAGTGGACGATAAAAACCAATAGACGTACCGTTTCTAAACTTCAGTTTAGTCCTGATGGGACGACCATCGCAATTGCCTACATTAATCCGGATTTTGTTAGGTTGATTCATGTTGATACAGGTGCGAGAACGCATGTTTTGCGTGGTATTCAAGGAAGTGTTGAGGACGTCTGTTTCACTATGGACGGTAAAACACTCGCGATATCCGACGGTGTATCAGAGATTCATCTTTGGGATGTCAGGACAGGGGAGCAGATCAAAAAGATCAGTCCGACACTCCGCAGCAGCTTCTACACAGTATTCAATCGTGATGGGACAAAGCTTATTACAGGAGATATGCACGGTGTTCTGCGTATGATAGATGTAGAAACAGGTTCAACAGGGTCACCGTTCGGGTCGCTCAATTGGGGTATAACAGGTTTGACGCTGACGAATGACAGGAACACGCTCATCATCAGCAGTATGAACGGTGCTGTATCACTATGGGACATTAGTAAGTTGTAGCGTCTGAGACGGCACTCGGAGAGTGCATGCTACTATTTAAGAGACGGCACACGGAGAGTGCATGCTACTATTCAAGAGACGGCACACGGAGAGTGCCTACTACTATTAAACAATAACTTTACGCATTCTTCTTTAGCAAACCAGTTTGCAATTTAAAAAAATGAAGTATATAATATTGATAGGAAACTAAACAGAAAAATGTATTAACGCATTTCCATCATCGATTAATAAAAAAAGGAAACAGTTATGAATAAACGTCTTGTAAGCAGTATACAGTTCGTGTCCATTCTCACATTATTTTGTCTAACCTTAATAGCATTCTCATCACCTACAGCATTCGCGACCGACTTTGAGATTGGAACACTCTTTGGTATATCTCGTATGTCATCCACGAATTCTGATGACGATTCAACCGTGACTTATTCGCGGTTACCATCAGGGGCAATACTTGATATTAGTGCTTCACCCACTGTCCTCTATGCTCTGTTTTATCCCACGAAACAGTTCGGTATCGGTCCTGAATTCAGTTACGGTTCTACATCGTTATCCGCGGAATACTGGGGCGAAAGAGAGACAGAGACTGTCTCCACCCTCCATCTCGGTGGACGTGCAGCGTTTTTCCTCACCGATTATGCGCTTTCATCACCTTACTTGATGGGACGCGCTTCTTTAACGCAGTTCAGTGGGGATTCAGAAAGCTTCTTCTCCCCTGGTGATACTGAAAGTATTACGAGTGTTGGAATTGGAGTGGGATATCAGTTTGTGATAAAACCGGCATTTGTTTTGCGTTTTGAAGGACAATACAACAGATTGATGATTACAGACGGAGACGATCCTCTCAACGAATTTTCACTGAGAATCGGTATCGGCACACAGTTTGGTAACTAAGTATTTACTCTCAACCCCAGAGGGCGAAAGGTATTTCAGGTTAGGGAATTAAATACACCTGTTCTATATACCTTTCGCACCGCTGGTGCTTTGTTTTCTTGTTGTTCACCCGTTCCTATACTGGTTATCTTGAAATCCTGAAAATCCTGGTTCAGACAAGTAGCCAGAACTTTACACACCCGTTTTTTGTTTTTCGTTTGACAACTTAAAGCATATATCTTATACTTAATCTGCAGATTGTTGAGCCTATTGACCACATAAACTTGACATGTGCCTACATAAGCAGAAACTGGAAAACAACCGGAACGGTATAAGAATTGAGAATTGTTCCAAATTTTCAAACTATAGGTGTAAATGGAAACAGAATACATCCTTGAACTTCAGAATGTCACCAAAACGTTTGGACAACTTGTTGCTGTAGATGACATTAGTTTTCAGTTACACACAGGTGAAATACATGCCATTTTAGGTGAGAACGGGGCTGGAAAGTCTACTCTTATGAATCTCATCTATGGACTCTATCAACCCACGAATGGACAGATCTTCATCTCCGGTCAATTAAAACATTTGCAATCTCCGCGTGATGCTATTGCTAACGGACTTGGTATGGTACATCAACATTTCATGCTGGTTGACAACCTGACCGTTGCTGAAAATATAGCACTCTACCTGTCTCACTTTTCTACAGACAAAAAAAACTCACAACTGATTGAATCTGAAGCGGATCACCCATCAAAATTCAATGAAAAAGAGTCTAAAATTAGCTCCAATTTTGTTAAATGGCGCTTTAAAATGGATGAAGCGATCCAACTCACAGAAACACTCTCACAGAAATTTGACATGACCGTTGATCCACACCCACGTGTTGGTAGTCTATCTGTTGGATTGAAACAACGGGTAGAAATCTTGAAAGCACTTGCAGTTGATGCGCGTATCCTTATACTTGACGAACCTACAGCGGTACTAAGTCCACAGGAGGTTAAGAACTTTTTTCAGATATTGTATACACTACAAGAAGACAATAGAACGGTCATTTTCATTAGTCATAAAATGAAAGAGGTCTTGGAAATCAGTGATAGGATAACAGTTCTAAGGCTTGGAAAGAAAGTGTACACCGGGAAAACGGGGGATCTCTCCGCTCAAGAACTCGCGAGAGAAATGCTTGGAGAGGAACTGTCAGATATTCATAAGAAAAAAAGTAAGGTAATTGACGAACCTGTGCTGCGTATTTCAGATCTGTCCGTTAAGGGGAGTCAGGAAGAAGTCGCAGTCAACAATGTATCAATGGAAACATATCGGGGTGAAATTGTCGGAGTGGCGGGTGTTGATGGGAATGGACAGAAGGAATTTGCCGAGTCTATTATGGGGCTGCAGCCTATAACAGCGGGCACTGTCCAGATATTAGGTAAACAAACAACCAGCACAGAAAATATTCGCAGAAATGGGGTTGCTTATGTTCCAGAAGATAGACGCACAACGGGAATAATCGGCACATTTTCTATTGCGGACAATCTTATGTTAAATATCTCTCATTTTGAGCGTGTAGCACACCACGGCATAATCGCTCAGAATGTAAAATACACTACTGCTGAAAATATGATCAAGACTTACGACATCCGACCACCAAACCCTAATCTATCCGTATCAGCACTGTCAGGCGGAAACCAACAAAAAGTCGTTATTGCAAGAGAGCTGTCAACAGATCCAGAACTACTCGTTGCTGTTAATCCAACGCGTGGATTGGATATCAGTGCTGCCCAATTTGTACATCAAGCGCTGCTTGAACAGCGTGATAATGAGAAATCAGTACTATTGATCTCAACTGAGTTAGAAGAAGTGCTGCAATTGAGTGATCGCTTGTTTGTCATGTCAAGAGGAAACCTAATTGAAGCCACAGATTATAGAGACAGTATAGAAGCGATCGGATTACTAATGATGGGAGAACGTATTCCAAATGAACTATAGTTCTGTGATTGAGGGTAATTCACATATTAAGAATTGGCCGCATCTCAAAAATTGGGTTCTTATGCCACTGTTGATATTGATTTGTGCCTTCCTGACCAACACAATTATTATTTTTTTCTGTGGTTACAATCCCATAAGGACTTATATCGCAGCACTTGATGTTAGCTTCGGGTCTCCCAGCGGTATTGGTGAGACTTTGGTGAAAAGCACACCTTTTCTGATGACAGGTCTTTCTGTGGCAATTGCCTTCAGGTGTGGTATCTGGAACATTGGTGCTGAAGGACAGTTTCTTTTAGGAGCATTAGCAGCAACTTGGTTCGGTACGAAGTTGGCAGCATACCTACCCCATACCGCCTGGATCGGTATACCGATAGGCCTCGGATTTTCGATTGTAGCAGGAGGTATGTGTGGTTTAATTTCTGCTGTCTTAAAGATCACACGTGGTGTCAATGAGGTAATTAGCACCATAATGTTAAACTACATAGTGATCAATTTAGTAAGTGCTATGGTTGATGGGGGCCCATTACAGGAAGCATCAAAAAGAGGTCCGCAAAGTAATCCGCTTTACGAATGGGTTAAACTGCCGAGATTGTTCGAACCACACCGTATTCATCCGGGGATCATCCTGGCAGTAATTTTGGCTGTAGTTTTGACGTATGTATTGTTCAGAACGACTTTTGGGTATCGCCTTCGAGCTGTAGGTGCGGGTCCTGAAGCAGCGCAGGCTGCAGGAATTTCCATTACACGAAATACACTTTATGTGTTTTTCTTGAGTGGTGCACTCGCAGGTCTTGGCGGAGCAATAGAGCTGATGGCTCTTGCACCACACTTGACAAAAAACTTATCTCCTGGTTATGGATACACAGCTATTGCAGTTGCTCTGTTGGCAAGATTGAACCCTCTTGCAACTGTAGCATCTGCCCTATTATTTGGTGCACTCGCACAAGGTGCATTTGGAATGGAAGCCGAAGTTGGTATCTCTGGTAAAATAACCTGGATGATGCAGGCGATAATTTTAATGTTTGTCGTTGCTGCTACATCCCTAAACTATTTCCAATCAAAACGGTCTTCTGAATCGTAGGATGCCAGTTAACATAATTCTGGTCGATTCCCGATTCTTTGGTTGTAATTTGATAGGATAGATCTGAGATTACAAAGGAAAATATTAAAAGTGCTTCTTGAAGAGACCCTTGCAGCAACTATCAACGCAGCAACGCCGCTGTTACTTGCAGCTTTAGGTGAAGTGATTTCGCAACGTTCAGGTGTGATCAACATCGGCATTGAGGGAATGATGTTGATGGGTGCTCTGTGTGGGATGACTGCTTCATTTTATACATCAGGTATTCCCTTAATCGCACCGTGGTTTGGTCCGTGTGTTGGAATGTTGGCTGCAGGTTTGGCAGGACTTGTCACTGCCGGTATTTTTGCATTTCTGGCGATAAAATTACGAGGCGATCAAATTATCATCGGCACTGCAATCACACTCTTTGCATTAGGTTTTACGCAAGTGGTATATCAACGTCTTTTTGGTAGCACTGGTAGTCCGAAGTCTGTCCCATATTTTCAAGAATTCGAACTTCCAATACTCTCGAAGATACCCCTGATCGGTCAAGCGCTATTTTCACACAACATCATCGTTTATCTATCTATGGCACTCGTTCCGTGTGTGTACTTTTTTCTTTTTCATACGCAACCGGGTTTGCGAGTTCGGGCCTGCGGCGAACATCCGAAAGCAATATCTACTTTCGGTTCAAACGTTGTTAGGTTAAGGTCAATGTGTCTGTTGTTTGCAGGATTTATGGCCGGAATAGGCGGTGGTTATCTTTCACTTGCAGATGTTCCAATCTTCACACCGGGTATGACTGCCGGTCGAGGCTTTACAGCATTAGCAATCGTCATTTTTGGTAAGTGGCATCCAATAAAGGTATTCGGTGCAGCCCTACTGTTTGGTCTCGGATTTGCTCTTGACGCACTATTTCAAGCGTCAGGATGGGAGATTCAATATCAGTGGTTTCTGATGCTACCTTATGTGTTATGTCTAATCGTCTTAACCGCCAGCTCGTATAAAAAAGTCAACTTTTATGGAGGGCAAGCCCCTCTCTCATTAGGCAAACCCTACAACCCTTCAGCATAGTAGTCTGTTTATACCAACGTGTAAAATTGAGGCAACTAAAATGTACTACCCACTCGTAGATAAATTGAATTCGTCGGAACATCCTGTAGTGAAATAAGAGGATAGGCGTAATCAATTCCTCCAATCAGGGGACCAATATGCAAACGTATACCTATGCCAACTGAGGATGGTAACCATTCATATTGTATATCTTGAACGGAGTTCCACACATTCCCAGAATCAAAGAAAACAATACCTCGAATAGGATCAAATATTGGAAATCTCAATTCTGTATTAAAGATAAGCTGTAGATTACCACGATGTTTCCCGGTGCTATCCGCGGGTCCCAAGCCTCTATCTTGATAGCCGCGGACTGTGGTACTGCCTCCAGCCCAGAATCTCTCAAATGAGATCAGTTCTGTGCCCCCGTCATTTCCGCTGTCTGTCTGTAGTCCTGTTGTGATTCCTAAACGGAGTGCGGTAGCCAGCACAAGACCGAAATCAGTTAGTTGTTTATAATAGCGTGTGTCAGTGCCAGTCTTGATAAAGCTACTTTCCCCCCCTAAGAATCTTCCTGCATATTCAATTGTAACTTCATTTAACGTACCTCTTATAGGGCTCAATTTTGGGAACGTACTATCTTGACTCCACAAGAATGTAAGACTACTGACAGTCGTTGATGATTGCGGATGAATTGCTGCAATTGATGTATCCCTTAAATACCGAAAACTATATTGCAGGTTAAGTCTTTGATATTCCATCAACTTCCTATTGATACTAAAACTGCCTTGTAGTGCTCTAACATCGTCATCCTCTTCTAATTTCCTACCTAAGAACTGAACACTACCACTTGTTCTACCAATTAACCACGGTTCAGTAAGTGTGGTATCATATAAATATCCAAGGGTCCCCCACCTGGCTCGCAATCTAAATAACATATTGCGTTTGAAGAGATTCCTATGGGTAAGTGCAATTGTGCCCCTGGGGCCGTCCGAAGAACTATAACCGAGACTTGTTCCATAGGAACCTGGTTTGCGTTTATCAAGTCGTATCTCTACATCTTCAATCCTTGCTGTTTTATGTTTATGGGCGGACGCATCAATTTGCGTATTTTCTGCATCTATGAGATGTGGGTTACTACCAATAGTTGGTTGTTGGTATCTTTCCCAGCGAATTCCAGGTTCAAATATCCCAGTACTATAGAGATGCTGGATTGCTGTGTTTAATTTGCTAAGTGAAAATAGTTTACCTGAAAGATGAGATACCTCTCGATTGAGTACAAAAGATTTAACGCCTGTGTCACCAATGAAATAAAAATCACCGAATTGGAACCGATCCCCCTCATCAATCTCAATATGAAGCACTCCATGTTCATATTCAATTTTGGCTATTTTAACTTCTATATAACCGAGTTCTTGATATGCTTTAAGAATAGCGTTCTCGTAATTTTTCTTGAATAGACGCGCGTTTGGAATGGGAGGGGTCATAGGTAATGTCCTAAACAGTGAATCAGAATCTATTACACTATTACCAGAAAAGATACATCGAAAAATCACCTCCTTGTAAGGTTCGGTAATACTTAGTCTTATCAAGGTTTTTCCTATACGACTGTTCTCTACATCTTGTTTTACAAGTTCGTGACTTATTGAGACATCAGGATATCCCGCCTTCTCATACAATAATTTCAATCTTTGTTTATCTTTCTCAAGTGTCTGTTCAGAAAAGTAACTCCGTTCAGAAAAGAATCGTCGTAAGATATTTCCTGAAAAGAATTTAACGGGTTTAGATTCCATTTCTCTAAGTAATTCACTGTCCGAAAATGCTTCGTTTCCAATAAACTCAACCTTATCTACAATATAACG
Source organism: Candidatus Poribacteria bacterium (assembly GCA_022824835.1). Classification (GTDB taxonomy): domain Bacteria; phylum Poribacteria; class WGA-4E; order WGA-4E; family WGA-3G; genus MSPOR6. Next base: position 57,504 of record JAJDZB010000039.1, read on the forward strand.
TGTGCCAAGTTTTATAATGAATTGAATATGTAGGGGTGAATTCGTTAGCTTCTGTAATTTAACTTCGGTTCCATGATATCCCTTAGCTTTAAAATGTGCATCTACTATCTGGATCCAATAAGATTGATCATTGATAAGTTGTATTATTTTATTACGTAATTGATCTTTCTCAGAGTCAACCCGTCTATTTCTAATCTTAGCAAGTAAATCCAACAAAACAGATTCCCGGAAAATTGGTCTGCCTTTTTCATCAATAAAATCGAGCAAGAGCTGAATCCCTTCATCTATACTAATTTTGAGCAGTTCTTTCTGGGGATCAAACAATGCAGTGATTTTCGTACTTGGATAATACTTTTTACGATAGAGTTCATTGATTCTATTCAGACTATTGTTAACTAATTTCTTCTGATAGATTTTCCCTACCAGCGTATGACATAATTCATCGATACGTCCTGTAAAAATAGCGGTATTTCCCGAAATTTGTATCTCCCTGATGTATGATGGAAAACCTAAGTCTATATGAAATCTAACATTCCCAGCAGCCTGATCTATACTCGGTTTAACTATGGCAGAAAAATAACCGAATTCACTACAAAGTTGTTTCACAATGTTGGTATCTTGCTGAACAGTTGTATGAGTATAGATATCTCCAGATCTCAGTTTTATTGAATTGCTAGCCTTTCGCTTGAAGTCATCTGACAATTTACCTGTTATCTCTATATTTTGAACGCGCGAGACACTCTGAAGTTCATATTTTAACACAATTCCCTGAGGCGTTGTGTCAATAGAAACCTTAATCTGTGCGTATTCCTGTAGTGCATAAAGAGATATAACGCTCTGTTGAATAGCATAACGAGAGAACTGCCATTTATTTTGGCTGGCAACTTCAATTCTTGAGGTCTGATGTAATTGGTTAAGTTTATCAGAATCCTCTATTAGGTTACCATCAACAACATATTCTATTTTGGTGATCTGTAGAGTACGCAAAGTTTGCGAGTTATTTTTGTTGGCAGTGTATGGGTGGGATTCTGTACTCTGACCTATAGCTGATCTTACACTAAGGAGACTCAATGCCAAAACAATTATCACCCAAAAGACATCCCCAATTATTTTGACTGGCAACTGCCGGTCAAAATAATTGTCGGCAGTATCTGCATGGTGGTTCTTTAAGCAACAGTAGGTCATTAGAATTGTCCCTGTAACAGTTGGATATCTACACCGAATTCGCCTTTTTTCTCATTACCTTCAACTGTGATTGGGATATTCCTACCAAGAAGTGTCAAGGGTATTTCTGCAGTAATATGACGTTCGTTTGCATTTAAACCAGATGTGATAGTAAAGGTTATGCCAACCAATGATTGCGAGAAAGTATTACCAGGTAAAAGCAGTGCAAGCAGGTCCGCTTCAGTCAATTCTTCAGTAGTTGATGAATTAATGGGTTCAGCTCTTAAACTCAATACTGCCTGATCAGGATTACCGTTCTCAAGTGTTCCCGTTACTGATGCATAAAAATCATAGTCGGCTGTACTGCCATCGCTCTGTAGTACGTTTCTAATAGGGTTTGGTAATTTCATGTGGATATTCAACTCTGGATTAAATGATTTATCGCTTTGGTTGATAACTGTTGAAGTAATGTTCTCATCAATCTCAAAGATCTGTGTATAAATACTGATTACCCCTTTTGGAATAGTAACTGTGCCCGAAAAAATCGGTTGTTGAATTGTACCATTCACTTGACCATTACAGATTATTTCTATGTTCGTAGTACCACCCGTTGAGGATAGTAAATGAAAACTATCTGGCACTTCAATCCCTAAATCTAAGTTAAGATTGCGCAATATCGGAGCATCCGAGATAATATCTATATCGCTGACAGTGGGTGCAGCAAACGATTCTAATACATCTATCCAATTCCAGTTCTGTTCGTATAATCCTGATAGTATCCTTATATCTCCATCCAAAATGGGGTTTTCTACATTTCCGTACAGATGCAAATTGTCAGTACTCAATAGTACCTGATATGTTCCAGGTTCTATAAAATTACAGTTCTCAAGTTGTGCATTAATATCTATTGTCCTAAAGTTCAACCAATCTGAGGTTATTATACCATCAATTGAAAAGTTTCCATTGTTCAACCCCCCATTGACATTCTCAATCTGTATTCCTTCGTGTGTAAAATCGAAAGCTGCGTTAACATTCTCAAATGCAATGGGAGAGTCAGTTAAACTTATATCTAATTGATTGACGTTACCTGTTCCTTTAAGTTGGTAAGCATCTGGTGTACCTGTTAACGTTGCATTTACAGTAATTTTGCCATCAGCTGATTGAATATATCCTTCAATATCTCTTAATTTACTGAGCTGTTCTAACGTAACATTTACGGTCATTTCTAACTGTTCTGTCAATATTGATGGCTGGGGTTGAGTCTGCATTTTTGAAAAAGATAGCAGGAAAGGTATATATCCATAGCATCTCAGATGATTATCACCTATCTTTATTCTTGCTGGATTAGCCTCAGGTATAGTCCACTGTTTCTTTGAATCTATATACTGCATTATACCGAAGAATTCATCAATGTCAGTTTCATTAAGCCTCAGTTGCCTGCCAGTGAGTTTTATTGTTACTTCAGGGGCTGCATATTCTCCTTTAACGTTTAGTTCAGCAGACAATATTCCGGTAAGGTTATATTTTTCACGAATATCATCTGAAAATGTCTGTTGAATTAGGTCCATGTTGAAGTTATCCAATTTTAGATTACCGAACATTTCACCTTGTATGTTCCATCGCCCAAAACAGCTGACAGTTGTTGTGGATAGTATCGGTTCTGTTTCATCAGTTGTGTTAGTTTCTATGGCATCAATTAGTTTCATCTCCTTAACTATAAAAGTGCCAGATTCCAGTGTGATAGGAATGGGTGTTAAGTTAGTAAACTGGAATTCTTTATCAAGCCCGTTTATAGAGCTGGAAAAACCAATTGCTATCTCATCAATGGAGATTTCCGCTGTCGCCTTCTGACTAATCCTATCAAATGTGCCCATGTTTTTATATATAAAATTACTTTTTACTTTTGGCAAAGGCGACTTTTGAGAGTTTTCTAAGCCATCAAAATAAAAAAATGACTCAAAGGGTATCCTCAATTGTTTCAACGTTGCTGTAACATAACCGTTTACGTTATCAAAAAATTCTTTCGGTAATGCTTCACTGAGAATTGAACCGAGTGGATATTGTTCAAATGTTAGTCCTTTTATGAGAAATGCTTTGGGAGTTATGCCATCAAGTTGCAATTCACACTGTTCGAGGCTACAAGTGCCATCTTCAACATCAAACTGAAACTTCTCTAACGCAATCAGATCCCGACTGGCAGCAACATGAATACTAACGTTATCAAGTGATTGCTGCATATTCCTGCCAGAAAAAATATTCAATGTCAGCTTAGGAGATTCAATGAATATATCCCCTTTCAAATAAGGATTGCGAGTCGTTCCGTCTACTGCAATATTTACATCGAAAACACCTGATGATTCAGAAAGAAAAGAATGAGCACCTGGTATAAAGGTAAGAGGTAACTCACTGCCGATAAGCTGCAAATCGACGGCAGAGTCAAGAAAACGTTCAGACATATCTATATCAGTAAAAGAAAGGTTGATCGGCACTTCACCTTTGAGTATCAGTTTATCTCCGTTATTCGTGAGTTGTGTATTGAGCGATATCAGTTTATTCAAATATGTCATATTGCCCGTGAATTTTAATGGAAGAGTTGCCGTTAAAAATTTTGACTGGGTTCTCACGGATGCCATTGCATATTTTGACTGGTAACTACCGTTCCAATTCATGGTCAGTCTGGGATCATCAAGTGTGCCATTGGCTTCAATACTAATCAGAGCAGTTAACTCGGGCCAGTCTATATCATTGGCAACCTTGAAAGGCAGAGCAGCTGTGATGTGATTCTTGTCAAAACCGATGGCTAACGGATCAGTATTCGTTATGCTATAATTGAGGATATTCAGATTGAGTGATTCAATACTCGTATTTGATATAATCCGGTTGCTTGTTAAACCTGTCCCAGCGATTTTTGTATTACCACTTACAATCCCTTTTACAGATGTTAGCGGTTGCATCAATAGACGGATAAAGTCATCAATCACAAATCTTTCATACGATACCCCAAATTCAAACTGCGTTTCAGCAGAGTCATGAAGTGAAAATATCGCTTTACCAGTAGTTTTATATTGTCCTTCACCAGATGATCCAGACATATCAAGATCATTAACACTCACCATACCTTTACTGTAGGTCATTGATGTCCGAAGTCTGTCTATCGCAATCGGATAGGTAAAATCGCCAATGTGGATCAAGTGGTCATCTATTGTATGGACATTAGCATCAAACGACGGTTCTGTAATTGTTCCCATTACATCAATATTGACTCTTAGATTTCCCCTGATAGGCGGATTCTGTTGAGAAGAAAAGTATTCAGCAAATCTATCATTCAAGTTTTCCTTCAGTAATTCATTGAAGCCGTTCAGGTCAAGATTCTCGCTCTTGATGAAAGCACTGAGAGAAGAATCCTCAAATTTACGTTGATTGACAACAATGTTTCCTCCGATTTCGACTGTGTTACCCAAAACTTGCATAGCAAAAGTTTGCACGTTTAGTTTTCCATCTTGCCAGTTAATTATGTTAGGCGCAAAATTACTTTTCATCTCATTGATGAAAATGTCTCCAATTTCTGTCTTTAATATCAATTCTGGTATTCTCCAGTTGACTCTCAAATGTGGATCCTTGAATGTTCCATTATATTCAAAGTCATAATACACCTTTCCGCTAACTGGGAGTCCCAATGGGTCAAAAATCGATGCTAATTCCAAGACTTGATTACCCTTAGAGGATAGCTTGATTTCTTCAGACTTTAAATCAAGCTCTCCTATGGTCTGAAAAAACGAAGTTTCATCATCAGAAATTGAGAGTGAAAAGTCAGAGAATCTCAGGAGATCGTCTACTAAATGAATCGAGAGTGGTTTTGGGTTGGTGAAATGAATATTGTTGTACTGAAGTTGGGTTTCCTCTATGAGGATGTCAACATTGTAGGGATAAATGCGACTTTCTAAGTCTTCAACATTATCAACAGATGTTAATTCCAGCAGTGTGCCTTCAACTTCAACTCTCCCATTAAAAGTACCGCTTATATCTTCCAGAGATGGATTAATAATGGGTAGGAAAAAATCCACCGGGGTTTGTTCATTCTGTATGGTAAAGAAATACCTATTGGGATCTTTACTCGCTATTGTACCTTCAATAACACCGGTCCCAGCAAATGCCTTTCCAGTGAATTTAAAATGATTGTCTTCTTCTACAAGGATTCCGTGAAGTTTAGCATCACCAAGCGGGTTGTCTTCAAATGTCAGCTCTGAAAAATCGAAGTCTATCGTGAATTTAACATCATCTGTAGATACTTTTGAAGATTTGAGGTCAAAAACCATTTTACCATCAAGTGGGAAATCGGTTATATCAGATGCAAGCGCAAGCTCTGCCAATTGTATCGATTCTTCTTGTGGATTTTTTATAGACAGCTCAAAATCTCCACTGTTTGCTACATGTAGGTTCAGAATAAAACGTTGATCACGTGCGCTCAAAATAAAATCTGGAATTGTTAACGTATAGTCATCAATCTCAAGATGTAACTTTGCAGGTTCTAAGTTGACACCCCAGGCATTACCTTTTTCATAAGTAAATCTACCGACTCCATCAAGACCATCTATGAGCTCACCTGATAAAACAAGATCTCCTTTTAAAATCCCCTCAATTGGATAGTCTTCAGAGAATAAAGTTCTAACATAGTCTGTATTCAGTACGAAATGATCAAGATTGATGTTAAAGTTCACTGGCATGTTTTCAGCAATTCTAACCTTGCCATCAAGCTGAATCTTGCTTTCACCCTTATCAGTATTATGTGTCAATTTACCATTTTCAAAGTGAAGCGTATTGTCAATAAATTTAAAGTCACTTGATGAATGACCTATAGGAATCGGGTTATCCTCTTGATGATAGAAGTAAGTTTCGGGAATAACTAAGTTTCCGGTTATGTGCCTTTCACTGTTTACATTTAAGTTTACACTCCCAACGCCTTCGATTGGAACTGAGTTAGCAATACGAAAGAGTTTGCCAAAGTCTACATTACGAAGTCTTGTATTAAGATTCTCAAAAGAACCTTCAACCTCAACCTGGATGTTGTCAATTACACCAGAAGCATTAACACTGGAACCTTTCCCAGCATCAGCTGATAACTTGCAGTTTAGATATGAATCGTCTAAAGAAATGAATGTATCTGTATTTCTCTCTACAAATAGATTTACATCTGATAGTCGTGTTAAGCTATCAAGATGGTAATTTCCTTCTGAATCACCACTCAATTGAATTGAACCTTGAATTGTGCCGTTTTCTATACGAGGAGAATCTGCCGGTAAGGTTGTGAACATTGACAAAAACGAGCGAAGATTCACCTGATCAAATTTACACTCTCCTTCAAACGAAATTGTGTTATTTGCATAGTACTGTAAACGTCGAATCAGGTTTGTCTCCGATGTATTGGAAAAGGACACACCTCCACGCATTGACATTGGACCGTCAGCAATTACAGCATTTAGTTCATCAATCATTAGGGGTTGTGCTGCATTTAGATTTAAACTCGCGCCTATATTTATTGACGAAACTTCTATAGGTGAGATAGGTTGCATAGTAGTATCAGATGTTGCTTGTGGGTTGTTGCTATATGAGAACCCTTCTGAATAACCTGTAATCTGACCTGAAATATTGGATTTATTTCCATGTAAATCTAATTCAATCACACCTGAACCATCAATCTTTGTTCTCTCATCAAGTAGTTTTTGAATGTCTTCAGCATTGAATGTTAACTTTACAGACGTATTCCATTCACCTTTCACATGATCAAAATCTGCTTTCTCAACATCAATCTCTGACTTTCCAGTTTTTATCTTTAGTGTACTTAACGTATTTCTATCAGTAGACAATGAGAACTTTATGTTGTCTATGCTGTCAAGATTAAATGTTGATTGATTTATAGACAGACTCCCCTCACCAATAGAGAAATCACCCGTATGATCCCACTGTTTATAAGAACCGTTTAAACTTATTTTTATGTCAGGAAGCTTAAATTCTAAGTTCCTCTGTTCGTCTGTGTAATGTATTGTACCATTGATGAGAGTAACTTTAGATACAGCGAAGTTAATTGAAGTATTGTCAGTAGATGTATCGGATTCAGGCTCTTTTCTTTGGAATAATCTTGATATATTCACTTGTCCATCAGCATCGCGATATATCTCAATTATCGGAGTGTTTATATCCAAAGAACTCACAAGCAACTTCCGTTGAAGTAATCCCCAGACATTATATTTTAGGACTATGCTCTCTGTCGACATCACTGATTGTCCATCTCTTTCTTTTTCATGGATTGAAAAATCATCTATGCTCACCCCAGTCAGTATATTCCCCTGCATTTCCCTAACCTCTATAGAGTACTTCTTATCATCAATCTGTTCTTTTAAGGCACTGATGAGGCGTTCTCTGACAAAATTGTTCAAAAAATGATCGGAAGTAATATAGAAATATCCACCTATACCAAATAGGAGTAATGTTGCAGCTATATATAGTATTATCTTTCTACGTCGAGTTAGCATTTTTTTGCCTATTGTCTTATCTGTGTGCTGAAAAGTTTAAATGTGCAGCATCAACAATTTCGTTTATATATTCTGATATGTCGGTATATTGCGATTTGTAGACTGGACGACTGATATCGGTACTATTGTCATTAATCTTATTTCTATCTCTAAGCCAAAGAAGATACTCAATATTTGCTATGTCTTGATATATTGGCGAGAATGTTAAAGCCATGAGTTCAACAGAATAATCATTACGCACAAATTCAACCAAATTTTCCAATAATTTTCTGTGTACTTTCGGGTCATCAACAATTCCGCCTTTTTTAATATGGCCGCGCCCTGCTTCAAATTGGGGTTTTACAAGCGCGATGGTATCTGGAATTTCTAAAGTCTGAAACAAAACAGGTAATACTTTTGTAATTGAGATGAATGAGACATCAAGTACTGCTATCTCAGGAAGAAATGTAAATAGGCTCGGGTCAATGTAGCGGATGTTAGTTCTATCAATGACTTCTACCCGTGGATCTTGTCTGAGTTTCCATGCAAGTTGTCCATAGCCGACATCAACTGCATAGATGTATTTGGCACCATGCTGTAATAAACAGTCTGTAAACCCACCTGTAGATGCCCCCACATCAATTGCGACTTTGTCTTGGACATTGATGTTGAATTCTATGAGTGCTTTCTCAAGTTTTAATCCACCACGACTGACATATTTTGCAGAGGGTTTAACTTCAATCTCATCTTTGTTAGAAACGGATTGGCCGGGTTTAACCTTTGGGTTGTTGTTAACTTTTACAGCACCAGCCAATATCAGACGTTTTGCCTGAAGGCGACTTTCTACATGTCCCCGCTTTACAAGAGCAATATCTAATCTTTCCATTTCTGATATCTTTTTTTGTGATAATTCATCTATGGTAGAATTTGGAATTATTTACACAGTCAACAACGATAGGCAACAAAAGTGCGATTAGGAAATCGCACCTACCGACCAGGGAAAATCACTAAACTATCACTCGTTTATTTCTATGATCTGACAGCTAATGCTATACCTGTGCGTATAATTGCTTCAGTATCATATTCATACCTCTCCTGTAAAGTTTTTACGTCTCCGTGTTCTATAAACCTGTCTGGAATACCTAAGTTTCTCACTTGAACATCTGAAATTGCTTCTGCTGCCAGTAATTCAAGGATTGCACTACCAAATCCCCCCATCACTACGCCATCCTCAACTGTTATCACTTTACCTATACTTTTTGCTAAATCTACTATCAACGCTGCGTCTAAGGGTTTCACAAAACGTGCGTTCACAACTGTCGTCTCAACTCCTGTTTCTATGAGGGTTTGTGCTGCCTCAAGTGCCGGATAGACTCTATTACCAATTGCGACGATCAACAGGTCCTCACCTTCACAACAGATCTCTGCTTTTCCTATCGCGAGTGGGGTTGGTTCGTCTTCTAACTTTACCCCCACACCTGTTCCACGTGGATAACGTAATGCAATCGGTCCCATCTCATAAGCGAGTGCTGTTTTAAGCATGTGTTGCAACTCGTTTTCATCTTTTGGTGCCATCACTATCATATTCGGTATTGAACGCAGATACGCCATATCAAAGACACCGTGATGCGTAGGTCCATCTGCTCCAACAAGTCCAGCACGATCAAGAGCAAATACAACGGGTAAATTCTGGATACATACATCATGGAGTACCTGATCATATCCACGTTGCAGAAACGTTGAATAGATTGCAACTACAGGTTTTAGTCCTTCTGTTGCCATACCAGCAGCGAAGGTAACTGCACACTGTTCAGCCAAACCAATATCAAAACAACGGTCTGGATAGACTTCAGCGAATTTATCTAAACCTGTTCCTCCCAACATGGCTGCTGTTACACCGATGATGCGTGAATCATGTTTCGCTTCCTTAATGAGTGTCCTACTAAAGACATCCGTATACTTAGGTATAGCAGACGCAGGTCGTTGTGAAATTCCGGTCTTCACATCAAACTGACCACTCACACTGTAGAATTTGACCGGATCTTCCTCCGCTGGTAAATAACCTTTTCCTTTCTTTGTTACAACATGAACTAACATCGGACCAGATAACTCACGTATACCTGTCAGCACAGGAATCAGAGATTCAAGGTCGTTCCCATCAAGTGGACCAAAATACCGAAACCCAAATTCTTCAAAGAGTGTCCCAGGTTTAAGGGAGGCTTCAATCTTCTGTGCTAAAGCTTTAGCGTCTGATGAGATAGATTTGAACGGACTTTTGGTTATCAGTTCTTTAGCTCCAGTCCTGAGCCGATTATAGCCACGTGAACTGATGAGTTTATGAAAATGCTTAGATATTGCCCCGATCGTCGGAGATATTGACATCTGATTATCATTCAGGATAACCAGTAGGTTTTTCTTAAAGTCTCCAGCAGCATTTAGACCTTCAAGTGCCATTCCTCCTGTCAATCCACCATCACCAATGATTGCAACGACTTTAAAATCATCTCCGTTTACATCGCGCGCCGCAGCAATGCCTAACGCAGCGGCTATGGATGTGCTTGAATGACCAGCACCAAAAACATCAAACTTACTCTCATCACGACTTAAAAAACCGCTAATTCCATCCGTCTGTCGCAATGTCTCAAATGCATCAAGCCGACCTGTGAGTAACTTATGTGGATACGCTTGATGGCCGATATCCCAAATCAATTTGTCGTGAGGTGTATTAAAGACAGTATGAACTGCAATCGCTAACTCTACTGTGCCAAAGTTAGGCGCGAAATGCCCGGGATGTTTTGACAAGACAGATAAAAGATAACTACGCATCTCTTCGGCAAGTGTTTCAAGCTCGCCGATAGAAAGTCCCTTTAAGTCAATAGGAGAATTAATCTTATCCAAGACCATCACATACCATCCTATCCATCCTCGGATGTTGTTTCCATTTCGTCATTGTTGTTTTCTGCCTCCGACACTTTCTGAATTCTTAACTCTGCTTTTTCAAGAAGTTCTCTACACGAACGCACTAAACCGACTCCCTCTTCAAATAATTCAAGTGAAGTATCCAATTCTAAGGTATCGGGAGTTTCCAACTTCTCAACAATGTTTTTCAATTTTTCAAGTTTTTCTTCAAATGTCAAATTATCTCTCCTTTATTCTTTACATTCGTCAACTGAACATTCAAGACTTCCCTGAGAGAGTGTTACGTTTATGCTATCCCCTGTCTTCACATCTTGACTTGAGGTAATTATACTTCCTGATGAATCACGACATAGACTATATCCTCTATCTAACGTTGCTAAGGGACTGAGATTATTCAATTGATCTGCTAAAGACTGCAATTGTGTCTTCTTCTCTTTCATTCTGGTCTTCATCGTTCCGAGATATGTAGTTTCTAAACTATCAATGATCTGACTCAGTTGATTAATTGAGTCCAGACGATTTGTAGGAGCCAACTCTCTATATAATCCTTCGACTTCATCCCTTCGTGCATGGAGTCTCATCTTAATAAGTTCGTGCAATCGACTTTTCAAGCTATTCAGATAAGTAAGAATCTCCAATCTATCTGGTACAGTGTCCTCAATAGCAGTTGATGGTGTAGAGGATCGGTGGTCAGCCACCATATCGGATATTGTGTAATCAGATTCATGGCCTACAGCCGAGACTACGGGAATTTTTGATTTGAATATTGCGCGTGCAACGATTTCTTCATTAAATGCCCAAAGATCTTCTATGGATCCTCCTCCTCGTCCAACTATCAACACATCAATATCGCTTCTTTTGTTCATGGCAAAAATTGCATCAGCAATTTCACCGGCAGCCCCTTCTCCTTGAACGAGACTCGGATGAAGTAAGAGTTCAGTTAAAGGGTACCGTCTACGCAACTGTCTAATGATATCTTGAATTGCTGCGCCAGTTTCTGATGTGATCACCCCGATCTTCTTTGGGTATGCCGGTAAAGGCTTTTTATATCCCTCATCAAACAGTCCTTCATCTGATAATTTCTGTTTTAACTGTTCATACGCTCTTTGAAGAGAGCCGACTCCAATAGGTTCTACTTGGGTTACATTTATCTGGTATTGACCATTGACAGGATAAGTGTTGATCTTGCCATTAACTAAGACTTCATCACCATCTTGCACCATGTATTTTATACGTGCTGTGTTACTATTCCATATAATGCCCTGGATACTACTTCTTTCATCTTTTAGCGTAAAATAGATATGTCCTGAGTTAGGACGACCCAGGTTAGAAATCTGACCACGCACCCACACGTTCTGGAGGGTAGGTTCTTTCTGAATAATACGTTTGATCGTATTGGCAATTTCTGTAACACTGAAAACTGTGCGAGGCGGTGAAATATTTAGACTTAACTGTTTATCCACTGCTTATCCATTCATGTTTCAACCGTCTACACCCCACAAACTAAAGCATGAGGATTTGACGGGAAGTGTTAAGAAGAATTGAGCTTAAATCTGTGCTTGGATTCTACGTATGCTAACCGCCAAACCGGTAGCATCATCCAACTCAACAGCAACGCCACATAACTTAACATTATCCTGAGCAACACCGAAGCGAGCAGGCATTAAAGTCAAAAAACTTTCCAGGACCTTATCAACTCTGCTACCGATAACAGAGTCGTGAGGGCCGGTCATTCCAACATCAGATATATAAGCGGTGCCTTTAGGTAAAACCCTTTCATCTGCAGTCTGAACATGGGTATGTGTTCCGATGACAGCACTAACTTTACCATCCGCATGCCATCCCATTGCTATTTTTTCTGATGTTGCTTCAGCATGAAAATCCAAAATCACAAAGTTAGTTTCTGTTTTGATCTCAGACAGGATTGAATCTAATTCATGAAAAGGGTTAGTATACCTATTCATGAAAATCTGCCCAGCGAGGTTAATAACACCAAGTTTAGATGCACCGTCAGGAGATGCAACAATAGTAAAACCTCGTCCCGGAACTTCAACGGGATAATTAGCAGGTCTAATCAACTGTGGCGTAGTGTCAATGAATTCAAGTATCTCTTTTACATCCCAAACGTGATTACCGGTCGTAATCACAGAAACACCTGCAGCCAACAATTGATCAACAATGTCGAACGTTAGACCTTTTCCCCCGGCAGCATTTTCAGCATTTGCAATGATGAAATCATAAGAATTCTTGGCATACGACTCTTCGGATGATTTACTTATCCCTTTCAAGTATTCAGTTACTGCCCTTCTCCCCGGATTTCCAACAATATCTCCAATAAATAGTATTTTCATTTTATCCTATTATTTTCTCGTAATTAATTAATTAAAAGTCTGCGGATTCTAATTCACTAAGTGTAAAAACAGACGCGAATGAACATCCTAAAGCGTTAATTTTCTCCTCTCCCCCTGCCTGTCTATCAATCACTGCTATCACATGTTCTACAACATGTCCCGCTGCTCGTATCTGCTCAATTGACTGGCACACTTGTCCAGCAGTTGTAATAACATCTTCAATAACAACAAGTCTGCTTTTTTCTTTTACACCTCCTTCTATAAGATTGCATGTACCGTAGGTTTTTGCTTCTTTCCTCACAAAGTAACATGGGTATCCTGATTTTAGAGAAATAGCAGTAGCAAGTGGAATGCCCCCCAATTCCAGACCTGCTATACCATCAAATTCGGTAGGTAGTAGTTTAGCCATCAGATCAGCAACCGCGTTGAGCAGTTGTGGATTGCTTTCAAATCTATATTTATCAAAATAGAAATTACTTATAGTACCTGACCGAAGTTTAAACGCTCCTGTCAAATATGAAACATCTCGAATTTGCTGTATTAACTCATTTTTTGTCATTTGGGTTTACGATTACGGTATCTGCATTCACAATTGACTAATGCACCTCAATGTGTGCGCCGTCCTCCGCAACGACTTCTCCAACTATTGCCGCTTCTGGACAGTCAGCAGCATGAAGTTCCTGTACTGCTGCATCCGCATTCTCAGCTGGTACTGAAAATAGCAAGCCACCTGATGTTTCAGCTTCCATTAGAATATGTCGCATCTCTTCTGATACGGATGAATCAAAGGATACACAGTCTGATAAGAATTCGCTGTTAGCAATATAAGCTTGTGTATATGTATTTTTCGCCACAAGTTCGGGAGCATCTTCAAAATACGGTACAGATTTACTCTCAATACGCAACCTTACACTGTTTCCAGATGTCATCTCAGAAGCATGTCCAAGCAACCCATAACCTGTTACATCTGTACAAGCGCTAACACCATATTTCAGCATTATAGAAGAAGCCGAAGCGTTCAGACGAGTCATTGATTCCACTAACTGCGGTAATACATGATCCTTGATTTTGTTAAACTTCAAGCCGGTTGTCAGTATGCCTATGCCGAGATTCTTTGTCAGAATCAGCACCTCACCTTTACGTGCTCCATAGTTTTTGACAAATTTTTCAGGATGCACCACACCTGTCACAGCGAGTCCATACATCAGTTCTGGTGCATCAACTGTATGACCTCCAAGAAGTGCAGCACCGGCTTCTGTAGCCTTATCAGCACCCCCTCTTACTATATCCCCCAAAATGGAAAGTTCAAGATTATCTTTGGGCCAACATGCAATGTTTAGTGCAGTTTTAGGATGTCCCCCCATACTGTAAACATCACTTAGTGAATTGGTTGCAGCGATAGCACCGAATGTATACGGATCATCAACTATAGGTGTAAAATAGTCCACGGTGTTGACAAGTGCAATATCATCGGATAATCGGTAAATACCAGCATCATCAGATGTTTCGGTGCCAACCAATAGATTTGGATCGGTAGATTTCGGAAGGTTCTCTAAGATTTGCGACAGCTCACCCGGAGCTAATTTTGATGCTCAACCTGCACACTTGACGGTTTTGGTGAGACGGACATTTCTTTTTTTCATGATTTATGTTTACCTGTTGGAAGGACAGATTATAATTGTGATGTCAATATATTGTCCTTAAAAGAGATATGTAACTATCTGTTTAAGTTGTTGAAAAAAGTGGCCAAATTGTTCAATTGTTTTGTTATCACATTCTGCAATGGTGTTTGCCTTTCTGTGTATATTTAGGCTGTTTAATATACTGCAATAATACCAAGATTGTGCCTCATATCCTCCGTGGAAACGGTTCCAAATTGCATCACCAATGTCTTCAAATTCTGATAAAACAGTTCTTAAATTGTGAAGTTTATCAGCACATGTTACGATACAGACTTCTGTAGTAGCGGTTTTTAGTGCCTCTATCCGTTCAGTCTTACGCGCAGTCCACTTTAAAGTCTTGTTTTCCGAACAACCTTCAACGATGTCGGCAACATCAGCACCAAAATCCTTACGTATGGATGCCAATGTCAACTCCGTGTCTTCAACTGTATCGTGTAGTATACCAGCAATCACCACTGACTCAGAACAACCAGCATCCATTAACATAAATCCAACAGCAAACGGATGGATGATATAAGGTGTATCCGTTCCTTTACGAAGTTGACCATTATGTGCTATTGCAGCCAATTCAATCGCTTCTTCAATACGGTTTTTCCGCATGCCTTCTTCCATCACGCACTAAAATGTTACTCAATTCGCGCCTATGATAAATAGGAGATGATGATTACCAATTGTGATTGTTACAGAAAAATATGTGTTAAATGATACACTATTTCTACTTATTCAGTCAAGGTTATTTTAGATTACTCTACATTCGTGTTGCTCAAGAATTTTACACACCCTTCACTATACCAATTTTGACAACTTAGGTCTTAGTATGGTATAATGACTCTGTAAGAAACTGCTGTGACTACATATAAAAGGGTTCATGTTCCGATAGAATAAACACGGAATTCCGTTGTGTTACATAATATCAACTGATTTTAACTTGATTTTGAAAACAAAGTCAAGTATTATTTTTATTAATAGAATTCCTATTGTTTACGGTTGATCTTAAGAGTATATCTATAAAACGATTCGACGAAAAAAGAGGGATATTCACATGAAGATACGAAGGTTGAAAGTCCTCGCTGCCAGCATAATTATACTTACTGCAATGGTGCTATTAGTCGTTTCTGGTATCAGAAAAACAAGTCTAAGGCACTATTCACCGGCAGGCCTAATTGCGAATGCTGATACCGCAGACGCTCAAAACATACAGGTAGACGGTGTTATCTCAGAAGGTAGTTCTACATGGGACGCCGCTAATTTCAAACTAACATTTGCCGTACGCGAGCGCGAAGGCACTGAAACTGTCAACGTTATCTACGAAGACAATCTTAAACCTGACAACTTTAATGATGGCGGCAGTGTTTATGTGGAAGGCAGATATGATGCAGAAAATAACAGTGTTGTCGCTACGAAGGTACAGACTAAATGCGCATCAAAATATGAAGGTGTAGACAGCGCTATAGATATGGAGAGCTACGAATAGTCTGCCCTGGATACAGTGTAGTATTTCCAAGTCATTGAGTGTTGAGAGGTCAAGTATGTTAATGCAAAAAATCGTTAATAGCATACAACAGGTTACCGCTGAACTTGGACAGGCAGCGATCTGGCTTTCAGTCCTCTCAGCGATCTGGGGAATTGTTGCACTCAGCATCGGATTAAGACGCAGAAAACCCAATTATTTGCAGAGTGGACGAAATGCTCTAATTGCTACCTTCATACTCATCTCAGTCGCTACAGGCACCCTGATTTTTGGTTTTGTAACCGATGATTTTTCGCTGCGGTATGTGGAAGAAGTATCCAGTGCTGCACAACCCCTCCTCTATAAAATCACTGCGCTTTGGGGCAAAATGTCGGGTTCCTTGCTTTTCTGGTTATGGGTGCTAACCTTCTGCGGTGGTATAGTCGTTTGGCAAAACAGAAAAGCAAACGATACACTTGCAGATTACGCACTTATTCCTATCGCAGTAGTTGAGCTCTTCTTTATAATGCTTGTCACAGGGATACTTGAAGGTATATATAATCCTCTTGAACGGTTTCCCAATGGTCTGGTAGCACCCGACGGGCAGGGCATGAACCCACTACTACAAACACCCAGCATGGCGTTTCATCCCCCTACACTATATGTTGGTTGGATCAGTCTTACGGTACCCTTTGCTTTTGCTGTCGGTTCACTTGCCTCTGGTAGAATCTCAAGCGAATGGATTCTGCGTTCTCGCAGATGGACACTCTTTTCATGGATCGTATTAACAATCGGTATTACACTTGGTGGACATTGGGCTTATCAAGAACTCGGATGGGGTGGATACTGGGCATGGGATCCCGTTGAAAATGTCTCATTCTTACCGTGGCTACTTGCCACCGCTTTTCTACACTCTGTTATGATACAGGAAAAGCGGAGTATGTTGAAGATATGGAATATTCTACTGATTACATTAGCATTCCAATTTACAATCTTAGGCACTTACATCACACGTAGCGGCATCATAGAATCAGTACACGCTTTTGCACAGCAGTCGGATATTAGCTGGTATTTTCTTGGATTTATTCTTGTCTCAACTGCAGGTGTGATAGGTCTTGTTGTCTATCGTTGGCGACGCCTCAAAAGTGCAAATAGGCTGGAATCACTTCTCTCTCGTGAAAGCGCGTTTGTTCTAAACAATTGGTTGTTGGTTGGATTAACATTGATCATTCTGTGGGGAACTTTGTGGCCCATCGTCTCAGAAGCAATTCAGGACAAAAAGGCTGCAGTTCCAGAAGCATTTTTCAATCAGGTCGTCATAATTCCCGGCTTGTTACTGCTGTTTTTAACAGGTGCAGGTCCAATTATATCTTGGAGAAAGATCACCCCGAATAACTTTCGCAGAATGTTCCTGTCCCCTATCTTTATCGGTTTGATAGCAGCAGTAATTTCCTGGCCTATTCTTGCCTTCAGTGCAAACACAGCGGTTGTTCCTTTAGATGAAGTGGTTGTTCAAGTTTCAAATGATCCGCAAGTTGGAACGGAGACAACAGGGAATATATTTTCAAATATGTGGAACTTTCTTACTTTCGGCGAAAAGACTATACCTATCTATTCGCTGCTCTGTATTTTTGCAAGTGTATTTGTATTAGTCGCTATTTTCAATGAGTTCTATCGCGGGGCAAGACTCAGAGCAAAACGGCAGACAGCGAGCCTTCTAAAAGGTCTATGGCAACTTATACAACGCAATAAGAGGAGATACGGGGGATACATTATACATATCGGTATCGTTATCGTGTATATCGGTATTATGGGATCAAAAGGATATTTCCAACTTGAGTCCAAAAGTTTACAACTTGGAGACGCAATGACAGTAGGAGATTACCGTTTCACACTCTTAGACACATATCAGGAAAAGCATGGAAATTATGATCGCTTAGGGTTGATTTTTGATGTTGAAAAAAACGGGAAACATGTTGCCACTATGAAACCAGCGCGACACTACTACTATACAACAGGACAAGGTGACGATAACACAATTGAATCCGCAATACATAGCATCGGTATGAACGACCTCTATATTGCACTTGGGGACATACCACCGAATATTAGAAATGGCGGATTTGTCAACGTACAAATATATCATAATCCACTTATCAAACTTGTCTGGATCGGTATCGCTGCAATGGTGATCGGCGGACTCGTCGCAATTGCTGAAAAACAGGAATTCAAACCACGTCCATCTACGGCATAGGTAACTGGTATAGGTGACAATAATGAGATACCGAAACCTAATTCACATTGAGAATAGAATTCGTATTTTGATTGTGCTTGTATGTATATTCACCCTAATACCTGCTTCAATAGCGCAAGAACAACAAGATGATCAAATTACATCAGAAAGCCAAGAGAGTGATGCTAACTCAGAAGAATCTAATGCTCCAGAGAGTCAAGACGTTGAAACCCAATTAGAACAACTCAAAAAGATTTTGTACTGTCCTTGCGGGTGTGATCGTATGACATTTGAGATATGCCATTGCCAGACCGCAGAACAATTCAAGAAGGAGTTCCGTCAGGCACTAACGGATGGACAATCAGTGGAGGAGATTACCGTAGCTTACCTTGAGACCTACGGACCTCAGTTTTCTGCAGTCATGAAAGCTGAAGGCATCAATATTCTTGCATTTTCAATGCCGGTCGTTATTCTATTCGTTATCGGTGGGGTTATCTACATTGTCCGACGTCAATCACGAGAGAACAAACCATTTCCGCAACAAGACAATAGGCAGCTTTCTGATGAACTTCAGCAAAAGATTGAATCAGAATTGGAACAATTTAAAGATCGCAATTAGAGGTATATATATATGATTTATTTGATACTCTGGTTGTTTATTCTTAGTACAATGCTCCTCGTCTACCTATACTATCCGTTTCTTGAAAGTAACCAAGACTTTCCTGAAATAGACCCTGTTGAAGAGCGAAGGCAAACACTTGCCCTTGAACGTGAACAGAGTTATACTGCCTTAGCGGACCTTGATGAAGATTTTGAAACTGGGAAACTGTCTATTCAAGACTATCAAAAATTGCGTACCGAACTTTTGCAGGAAACAGCAGAAATTGTTAGTCAATTGGAAGCCGATGCGGACATAGATGTTGAATCTGAAATTGAGAAATATAAACGACAGCAACAGGGATAATTGATACTTCGGTTGTGTATCTAACTCAGAATTGAATCTAAAAGGAGAACTAATATTTTAAGCCGTTTTCGCTCCATCTACCTTTTTAATCTCTTGTTGACAATTGCACTTATTATTTTGTTAGGTGTATCAATCTCCTATTCCCAAGATAGTCTTGGCGTTATTAATGGGAAGCTGACAGATAAGCAGACAGAAGAACCTGTCGGCAACCATAAATTAACACTCCATATCCATAAAGCAGGTGTTACGACACGACAAGAGACAACGACCAATAATAACGGTGAATATCGTTTTGAAGACTTAACGATTGATTTCCAGACACACTACACAATAACCACAAACTATGACGGATTCGACTATGAAGAGAAGGAGATAGCACTTTCATCATTGGTGCCGAATGTTACTGTTAACATTGATTTTATGGGGTTTACTGACGATCAATCAGCTATACGGATAAAATCGTATACCATTGTCCTCGGACGCGCGCCCGATGATCATCCAGATGATGGTGCTTTGTCAATAATGGAAGCAATTGATGTTGAGAATAGCAGTGACAAGCTGTTTTTGGATATACATGAAACCGAAAAGGTAGGTATTTATCTCCCACTTCCCGATGGATATGAAGGATTTGCCCCTCGCGAAACAGAGGCGTTGATGTTAAATGCCAAAGCGGGCCATGCCATCTTCACCAAACCACTGCCTGCTGGTAGAACACAGATCGGATTCACCTATATCATACATGGAAAGGAAACGACACTTGATCTTTCTCGTTCAATGAGTTTCCATACAGATGAGATATCAATATATGTGCCTGATGGTTTCAATCTTGTACCAAATCCGAAGCTTTTCACTGCGGTTCAACGTCTACCTATACATACAGCAATTTATACGATATATAGTACGTCATCACCAGTAGGATTTCCTGTCGGTAAGGCCGTTGATTTGAGTTTAGAAGCAGTCAGACCAGGTTCTGAAGTTAGGCAAGCGTCTAATGTTGGACAGTTAATCTTCATTGCACTTGCTGCGGCATTGGCAGGAGGTTTCCTTGCCGCTGCTATTTTTACACTTCGATCTGCAAAAAATAAACCTGTGGAAACAGATACTTCACAAGACTTTCAGCATAATGTTGGGCAACATGATGCAGGGTGGTTGCGAAAACTAAACGATGCAGACCTTGAATTTGCACGTATGACGCGTTTAGAGATCGTAACACGACTTGACGAATTGCATGAAAATGAGGCGATATCTGATCGGGTATATAACCGATTGCGTAAAGAACAGACAGACCGACTCACAGAGATCTTTGATGTACGTAAAGATCGTGGAATAGAGAAATAACCAAACTATCTGGGAAGAATATGATGAATTTAGAACAGGAAATTGCTAATTTATTGGATGATTTTGAGGAGTATGACGAAGATACCAGAGATGCCGCAAAGAAAGAACTCATCGCAATAGGTGAACCTGCCATACCGCAATTGATTGACACACTTGCCCACAACTTGTATGAGGTCGCTGATCAAGCAGCTGATGTCTTAGCAGCGATCGGAGAACCGGCAATACCACCACTCATGGATGAACTTGAGGATACAGCAAGACATCAGGCTTATGCCATTGCGAGTACGCTTACCCGAATAGGAGAACCAGCAATCCCTGTTCTCTTAAAAGCAGCGACAAATCGAGTCAATGAAGATTTAAGGGAATATGCTGTTCGTGCACTCGGTGGTATGGGGACAAAAGCGACAAGTGCCATTCCCACACTCATTGAAGTTTTATCAGATCCAGAAGACGAAGTTAGAACTTATGCTGCCTATGCGCTATCTAAAATGGAAGCTGCTGCAGCAGATGCTGTTCCTGCGCTTATCCAAGCACTTGAAGACGAGTCTGATCGGGTTAAACACCATGTCGCTTTTGCGTTAAGTAAGATTGGAACCCCCGAAGCACGAAAAGCACTTGAGGGGTTTACGTAAAGTAGGAGAAGACTATGACTGAATTGAAACAAGAATATGAAAACATACCGCAAAAAGGCATCTCACGAAAACGCGCTAATAGCCTTGATGGCAAAACATGGTTGAAATATTCAGTATCGGTTTGGGATGATATTAGAAAAACAAAAGAAGAAATTGCACTGAAACATCCTGCAATGTTTCCTGTTACCTTAGCAAGTCGTCTTATTGAGTGTTTTACAAATTCCGAAGATTCAGTTATTTTTGATCCTTTCGCTGGTGTCGGTTCTACACTACTTGCAGCAAGAGAATTAGGTAAACCAAGTATTGGATTAGAAATTTCACCAGAATTCGTACAAATTACGCAAAGACGCTTAAGTCAATTGACACTATTTGGTGAAAAAACGGAGACAGAAATACATGCTGCTGATAGTAGAGAACTTTATCGCTATGTTTCCCAAAACAGTGTGGATATGGTCATAACCTCACCGCCTTATTGGGATATACTGCTGCAGAAAAGGACAGCAGATAATAAAGAACAACGGGACTACGGTGACACAGAAGCAGATTTAGGAAAAATTCGAGATTATGAAAAATTTCTGTTAGAACTTCGCAAGATTTTTGAGCAAGTATATGGTGTGATGAAATCTAAATGTTATTGTTGTGTTATCGTAATGGACATACGAAAAAAGAACCAGTTTTATCCGTATCATATTGATATTGCACAATTGATGACTGAAATAGGTTTTATTTTTGACGATACCATTATATGGGACCGAGCGCAAGAATATAACAATTTACGACCTTTAGGATATCCAAGTGTATTTCGTGTTAATAAAGTCCATGAATTTATCTTGATATTCCAGAAGCCAGTAGAAACAACTATATCTTAGAAATAGGACATATCAAATGAGTTTAATCGAGGAAATAGACTATATTGATGCGGATGTTGCCTATCTGTTAGGTTTGATTATGGCACGCGGTAGAATATCTGAAAGCGGCGGCGTGAAGCAGGTTATTATCGAATTCCCCTATAGATCTTTAGAAGTTGATGGGTTTGCAGGCACTGTTCACACCAGTGACGCAATCAAACTCGGTTTACAGCAGATTCAGGAACGTGTTTTGGAGTTAACGGGAAGCGATGTCAGCATTGTTAGTGGTGAGAAAAGTGTCAGTCTTGTGTTACGTTTTCTGAGAAATACAATGGTGTGGAGAAATATCCTGATGCATACACAAAACCGGACAGGCTATGAGTATTTTGGAGTACCTGAAATATTTTTTTCAACATCTGTTCCTTACGACTGGAAGCGCGAATTTCTCAGAGGGTTTGCTGATGTTGCTGGAAACATCCGTCGAGCAAATCGCTATATAGATGATTCAAACCGAGTTCGACTTGATGTATTGAATTATCCAACCAATTGGGACATGCCTGTTCAGCTTTGTAATTTATTAGAGGAACATTTAACAGTTCCTGTTCAGTTAATTACCTGGGGACATCCAAATTTAGGCAGGAACTTTCGTGAACATCAAATTAATATCTTTGCTGTGCCATTTGAAATTATTGGTTTTTCATTACCACATAAGCAAACCATTTTGGAAGAATTCATTAAACAAGACAAGAAAAATTATCCTAATAAGTCTTACAGTCCTTGCCCTGGTAGAAGAAAGTTGCGAAAGCAAAAACCGAAGGATAGTAGAGAAAACTCTGATAAACTTGATGATCGGTTAAATGGAAAACATTTTAATGCTTATTGGCAAATTTGTAAAAAATTAGGATGTCCGCGCACCTCAAAGATCTTTCAAAAAGGAACCTGGCAAAAATACGGAAAGAATGCATCTGAGGAAACAAAAGAAAATGAAATATAAATCTGAAAAAGATATGTATATTGAAGTTTGCAGATGGTTAGAGGATTTCCTAAAGGACCGTTTCAGTAAGGCACATATTGAGGTGTATGAACTTTCCCAAAAGCCAATCTCACGTTTTCTCAGAACATACAACCGGGGAAACTTCCCTAAAGAATGGGTTACATGGAACATAAAAGTTGATGTTGTCGGATTTGTACATCATGCAAATAAGCCATCTGATTTAGTTTTTGTGGAATGCAAAAACACCAAACTTACATTGTCACACTTGTCACAGTTGTTGGGTTATAGTCGCATTGCACAACCTATATATTCATTTCTGGTGTCTCCTATAGGTTTTTCTACGACACTTATCTCACTGCTTCAGAAATATCAGAGGCGTGATGTGCTGGAGTACTATTGGGAAACCGGTAAAATACCACGGCAAATTGTTGTCGCTCAGTGGGATAGGTCCGCAGCGAGCTTAATTA